>JAJEIQ010000055.1 GCA_022827905.1 Pseudomonadales bacterium
GTCCTCGAACACCGCCATCCTCCTGTCCTGGTTGACTTGAACAATGCCCATGACCATCCCCAAACCGATGAAGTTCGGGACAGTCTGAAACCGGACAGTTCATGTGTTACAGGACCGGACAATTTATTTGTTCTCAACAGATCGCTGGCCTGCATAGGATAGCTGCGAGCTCGTCGATGCGGCATGGATCCCGGGAATCCGGGCGGTGCTGCGAAAACGAGCGATCAAGTAAACTAGCGTCTCAACAGCGATAGCGATAGGCGTGGCGAGGCTTGGGGTGGCGAGGAAGTACGACTACGATCTTTACGTGATTGGCGCCGGCTCCGGCGGCGTTCGGGCCAGCCGCGTCGCCGCGCAGCTCGGCGCTCGGGTGGCGGTGGCTGAGTCCACCCATCTCGGCGGCACCTGCGTCAATGTCGGCTGTGTGCCGAAGAAGCTCTTCGTTTACGGTTCGCACTTCGCCGAGGATTTTGGCGACGCTCGGGCCTATGGCTGGAGCGCCGCCCCGCCAAGTTTTGACTGGCCCACCTTGCGCGACAACAAGACCACTGAAGTCAAGCGCCTCAATGGCGTCTATCGCAACCTGCTGACCAACGCCGGGGTTGATATCCACGAGGGCCGGGCGCGGTTGGGCGACCCGCACCGCGTTGAGATCAACGGTCGTTCATACACCGCTGAACGGGTCTTGGTGGCCACCGGCAGCCGTCCTTGGATGCCGGAGTTTCCCGGCGCCGAGCACGTCATCTGTTCCGATGACGCCTTCTACCTGCCGCGCTTCCCGCGCCGGGTCCTCGTGGTCGGCGGCGGCTACATCGCCGTGGAGTTCGCCGGCATCTTCGCTGGCCTCGGCGCTGAGGCCCGACTGGCCTATCGCGGCCCGCTGTTCCTGCGCGGGTTTGATGATGGGGTGCGGGAATTCGTCGCTGAGCAGTTGGTTGAGAAGGGCGTTGTCCTGCAGTTCAACACCGAGGTGGTGAACATCGAACTCGATGGCGAGGAGCGGCTCGTGACGCTTTCCGATGGCAGTACGCTGCGCACGGACCTAGTGATGTTCGCCACTGGACGCCACCCAAACGTTGAAGGCTTGGGATTGGCGGAATGCGGGGTTGACTTGGGCGGCAACGGCGCGGTGCTGGTGGACGAGGCCTACCGCAGCTCGGTACCACACATTCTGGCCATCGGTGATGTCATTGATCGGCTGCAACTGACGCCAGTGGCCATCGCCGAAGCGATGTGCGTGGCGCACAACTTGTTTGGCGAAGGCGCATCGCGTCGCTTGAACTATGAGAACATCGCCACGGCGGTGTTTTGCCAGCCCAACATCGGCACGGTCGGCGTGACCGAGGCTGAAGCCCGGCAGCGCTTGGAGCGCGTCGAGGTGTACGAATCCGCTTTCCGGCCCATGAAGCACACGCTGACCGGACGTTCGGAGCGCACCTTCATGAAGTTGATCGTGGACGCCGGGAACGACCGGGTGGTTGGCATTCACATGGTCGGTCCGGAGGCCGGCGAGATCATTCAAGGAATGGCCGTGGCGGTGACCGCCGGGGCCACCAAGCGGCAGTTCGATGCCACGGTCGGCATTCACCCCACCGCCGCTGAGGAGTTTGTCACCATGCGGGAGGCTCGAACATGCGCTTGACTGGAAGGGTTTTCATTTCGCTGGCGCTCGTCGTCGGCGTCTTGGCAGGCTGCGGGGAGCCCCGAGCTACCGCAGAACGGGCTGAGCCCTCCGCGCCAAGGGGTGTCATCCTCTTCATGGGTGATGGCATGGGCGTCTCGACCGTGACCGCGGCACGCATCTTTGCCGGACAGCTTGCCGGGGGACCCGGGGAGGACCACAACCTCTCCTTCGAGGGCTTTCCCCATGTGGCGCTCGTCAAGACCTACAACGTGGACCTTCAAGTGCCGGACAGTGCCGGCACCATGACCGCCATTGTCACTGGCGAGAAGACCCGCGCGGGGGTGTTGAGCGTCAGTGCCGAAGTTGAGCGGGGCGACTGCGTGGCGGGTTTGGCTCAACCGCTCACCACTCTGCTCGAGCAAGCTGAGGCAGCGGGCTTCGCCACCGGCATCGTTTCCACGGCGACCATCACTCACGCCACCCCAGGGGCCACTTACGCCCATGCAGCGGACCGGAACTGGGAGGACGACTCGGAGCTGCCCGACGAGGCCGCCGCGGCGGGTTGCCGGGACATTGCTCGCCAACTGGTCGAGTTCGAAGTGGGCGACGGCATCGAAGTGGCGTTGGGCGGCGGGCGAGGGCACTTTCTGCCGACCGGTGAACCGGATCCGGAGTACCCGGATCAGGCGGGCTTTCGCACCGATGGGCGAAACTTGGTCGCGCAATGGCTGGCCGGTGACGGGCGTGCCTACGCTTGGAATCTGGAACAACTGATGGCTGCCGATACAACGTCCGCAGGGCAGGTTCTCGGCCTGTTCGAACCCTCGCACATGCAATTCGAAGTGGATCGGGCCGAGGACGCCGAGCCGTCCTTGGCCGACATGACCGAATTTGCGCTCAAGCGGCTCATGGGCCAGGGTCCGGGCTACTTCCTCATGGTCGAGGGCGGGCGCATCGACCATGCGCACCACTTCGGCAACGCTTACCGTGCGCTGCACGACACGCTGGCTCTGGATGCGGCCGTGGCCCGGGCACAAGCGATGACCGACAGCGCCAACACCTTGACGTTGGTGACCGCCGACCACAGCCACACCTTGACGATCAGCGGCTACCCAAGGCGCGGCAACCCCATTTTGGGTAAGGTCGAAGTTGCACCGGGGGAGTTCATGACGGACGAGTTGGGCCATCCCTACACCACGCTGGGCTACGCCAACGGCCCAGGTTGGCTGGCGGAACCCGTCGATTTGACGGACATGGACACCGAGGCGGCGGACTACCAGCAGGTCGCTGCCGTTCCCACCGGAATCGAAACCCATGCCGGTGAGGACGTGGCCGCCTACGCCAAGGGTCCGGGCGCTGCTGGCGTGGCGGGGGTCATGGAGCAGAATCGGCTTTACGACGTGCTGTTCGAGGGCCTGTTCGGGCACCCGCCACCCATGCGAAAAGACTGACTTCGTGCTTGAAGCGGCGATCCACTTTCTCGATGGCCTGCTTGGCGGGGCCTTCTACTTCCCGTTCCTGCTGCTGGGCGTTGGCCTGTTCTTCACGCTCTATCTGGGGTTTCCGCAGATCCGCTACTTCCGCCATGCTTGGAGCGTGCTGTTGGGGAGGCATTCCAAGGCAGGCGCGCCGGGGGACACCAGCCACTTTCAAGCACTCTCCACCGCCCTGTCCGGCACCGTGGGCACCGGCAACATCGGTGGCGTCGCCTTCGCCATCTTTCTCGGCGGCCCGGCAGCTCTGTTCTGGATGTGGATGACGGCGTTTCTGGGCATGACCACCAAATGCGTGGAAGTGACCATCAGCCACCGCTACCGGGTCACCGATGAGCAGGGAAAAATTGCCGGCGGGCCCATGTACTTCATGGAGCGGGGCCTGAACCTGAAGTGGCTGGCCGTGTTCTTCGCGGTGGCCACGGTGTTCAGCGCCTTCGGCACCGGCAACCTGCCGCAGAGCAACAACATGGCGACCGGTCTTGAGGCCTCATTCGGCGTGCCCACCTGGCTATCGGGCTTGGCGCTCGCGACTCTGCTGGGCTTGGTCATCGTCGGCGGCATCCGCCGCATCGCCTTGGTCGCTGCCGCCATCGTACCGCTCATGGGATTGCTTTACGCGGTGGGCGCATTGGCGGTGGCCGCTACCAACTTTGAGAACATTGGCCCATCGTTGGCGGCGGTGTTCGAGGGCGCGTTCAACGGGTCGGCGGCGACCGGCGGCTTCCTTGGCGCGACCTTCGCCTACGCCTTCAACCGGGGCGTCAATCGGGGCCTGTTCTCCAATGAGGCCGGCCAGGGATCGGCGCCCATCGCCCACGCCTCGGCGCGCACCGAGGATCCGGCCGCCGAGGGCATGGTGTCCCTGCTCGAGCCGTTCATCGACACCTTGGTCATCTGTACCTTGACGGGTTTGGTGATCCTCTCGTCGGGCGTATGGACGGAGAAGTTTGAAACCGACTTCGCGGCCTTCGATACGGAGTTCCTGGCTGGAACGTACAGCGAGGCGGATGCGGATGACGTGCAATCCCTGTTCACCCATCTCAGTGGCGGCGAATCGGCGCCACGCTACGCCGGTCGGATCGACGTGGTGGATGGCGTTGGGGCCTTGGCGGGCATCACCGTGCTGCACAATCGCTCCATTGCCGAGGATGTCCGGTTTCTGTTGGACGGCGAGCCGTTCACGGGGGTAGCGGAAGTCGAGTCCGGCCAGCTAGCCACCGCGGGCATCGACCTCAGGGGCCGGTCCCTGTTGCACTCCGTGCCGCTGACCGCTGAAGCCTTCAAGCGCAGCTTCTTCGGCCACTATGGCCAATATGCGGTTACCTTGGGGTTGGTGCTGTTCGCGTTTTCCACTGCCATCGCGTGGTCGTACTACGGCGACCGGGCCATGACCTACCTGCTTGGCGTACGTTGGGTCACGCCGTACCGGGTCTTGTACGTCGCCGGGTTTTTCCTGGCGACCATTGTCGACACGTCGCTGGTCTGGCTCATTTCCGCCGTGACCCTGGCCTTGATGACCATTCCCAATCTAGTGGCGCTGCTGCTCGGCGCCAAGGAAATCAAGGCGTTGATCAACGGCTATTGGCGCAAGTCCAAAGGCGGCGGTTTGTAGTATGGTATGGCGCTGTCGAGTGAAGCCGGGCGGGAGCAGCCGATTGGGCAGCTTGACGCAAATCCGAGTTAGGAAGGGAACATCATGCCATTGAGAGTCGTTTTTGACCTTGAAGACAAGGATCTGGAGTATTTCAAGGCGAGCATGCAGCGGGCGCGAAAATCCGCTGAGAGCGCCAGCGAGGACGAGATCATAGGCAGTGCGCTAGCCATGATCGAGCAGGTCAGCACACCGGCGACGCCGGCCTTCGTGCAGCAGCGCCTCGAAAGGCTATCGCGCCTGATCGATATGCTGCGCGATGAGGAATGGCCGCTGGCCCAGGAGGAGCGTGGCGACATCCTCACCGCGCTCTCCTATTTCGCCGACCCGGAGGACATCATTCCGGACAACGTGCCGGTGCTCGGCTACATCGACGACGCCATCATGATCGAGCTGGTGGTCAAGGAACTTCGGCACGAAATTGACGCCTTCGAGGACTTTTCCCGGTTCCGGGCTGGCGAGTTGGCCCGCAAGCGCGATGACAAGGTGTCCCGCGAGGACTACCTCGACCACAAGCGCCGCGATTTGCAGCAGCGCATGCGGCGGCGTCGGACCACCATGCGCCGGGCCTCCAAGGGCACCACCCGGCCGCGTTTCCGATTGTTCTAGCGAATCAATCCAGCGCCAGGCAGAATTCGCAGATCGCGTAGAGGCTGCCCGGATCGTTCAGCCGGCCAGCCAGCGCCCAAGCGCTGCTCAGTTGGCGGCTCGCCGAGGATAGTGCGCCGGATGGCGGACCCACGGCCTGGGATTCCATCAGCTCCCGCAGGAATTGCTCCCCGGGCGGCGTTGGCGGGGCGAAGCGCTTGACGCCGTAGTCCTCGAGACCAGCGAGTTCAGCGGCAGTCTCGACGGCATCGGCTAGGTCGCCGAGCCCGTCCACCAAGCCGAGGTCAAGGGCTTGGCTGCCCAACCACACCCGGCCTTGGCCGATCTCATCCACCGCCTCGGGCGTCATGTCGCGGCCTCTGGCGACCAAGTTGACGAAGCGGTCATAGACGCCGCCAACATTGGCTTGAATGACCCGTTTGCCGGATTCGCTTATTCCGAGAACCGGGTTGGCGTCCCCGGTCAGCGGCAGGCTGCCCACACCGTCGGACTGCACACCGATGTCGGCTAGCGTCCGCTCGAAGGTGAGGAACAGGCCAACCACCCCGATGGAGCCGGTAATGGTGGTGGGATGGGCGATGATGCGATTGGCGGTGGCTGCGATCCAGTAGCCGCCGGAGGCGGCCACCGGCCCCATCGAAGCGACCACCGGCTTGTCGTGCTGCTGCGCGACTTCAAGCTCCTCGCGAATCAACTCGGAAGCCAAGGCACTGCCGCCAGGGGAGTCGATGCGCAGCACCAAGGCCGCCACCGAGGAGTCTTCACGCGCCTCGCGCACGAGTGCCACCAAGTCGTCCGCTGCCGCGGCGTTGCGGTCCTTGCCCATGATCAAGGGGCCTTGGGCGGTGATCAGCGCGATGTTCCGGGGGGAAGGGGGATCCGGGGGCAATGCTTGGAGATAGCGTTGAAAGCCAATCCGGAATTCTTCGCTCTCTCCCGACTGGCCAACGCTCGCTGCAATGCGGTCACGCGCATGGTCGGGGGTCATCAGTTCATCGACCAGGCGGAACTCCAGGGCCGCCCGGGCGGTGTCGCCGCTGAACTCCTCAAGCACCTCCTCATAGGCGCGGGTGTAACGGTCGAATGCGTCCGCGTCCAGCGAACGGTTGGCCAGCACCATGCGGCGATAGGCGTCCCAGACGTCGTTCACCATGGCCTGATTCACTTCCCGGGCTTCCGGCGACATGTCTTCCCGGGTGAAGGGCTCAGCGGCCTCCTTGTACTTGCCGACGCGGAACAGGTGCACGTTGATGCCGAACCCTTCCAGCAATCCCTTGAAGTAGGGGCTGTAGCGTCCGTAGCCGGGGAAGCTGACATGGCCGAACGGATGCATGTAGATCGCGTCGGCGAAGCTGGCGATGGCGTACTGGCCTTGGCCGTAGCCTTGGCCGAAGGCGATGACCTCCTTGCCGGCCGCCTTGAAGCGCTCCAAGGCCTTGCCGAGTTGCCGAGCGTGGGCGCTGTCGGCCGCGATCAAGTCATCGAGCCGGAGCACGATCGCCCGGATGCGGTCATCATCGGCGGCGTGGTCCACGGCCTTCAACAATTCGTTGATGCCGGTCTGACGCAGCGGCTCCGACTGGCTGACCAAGCCCAGCAGGTTGTATTCGGGACGCGCCTCCTCGACCAGCACGCCGGCCGGGTCGATCACGAGTACACCGTCATCCGGGACTTTGGACTCGGTCAGGCCTTGGACCAGCCCGACTACCACGGCGACGACCAGCAGCAGGAAGATCGCGTTGATGACGAAATTGCGCGCGCGAGTGATCGCGAGCCCCATGCGGGAGAGAAGGTTGGGTTTTTTCATGCCGCCAAGCATACTATAGGCAAGCAGTGGTTCGAGATTGGAGGAACGTCATGGCCGAGCCCCTACCGTCACGGGAAATTCTCAGTTGGCCCGAACAGAGGCTGCGCGGTCACCGCATTCAGGGCTATCGCTACACCTCGCGGGAGTTCGCGGAGCAAGAATGGGAGGGCATGTGGACCAAGGTTTGGTTGCTGCTTGGCCGCGAGGAGGAGCTGCCCAACCCCGGCGACTGGCAATGCGAGCAGCTCGGCTCGGAGTCGATCCTCATGGTGCGGCAGAAGGACGGCGGCGTGAAGGCCTTCTACAACGTCTGCCAGCATCGCGGCAATCCGTTGGTGGACGGCGAGAAGGGCAGCGTTCGGCGGTTTGTCTGCAAGTACCACAGTTGGGCCTTCATGCCCGATGGGGAACTCAACTTCGTGCCGGATCGGGAGGACTTCCCCGAGGGCAACCCCTGCGGCAAGGTGCGGCTGGCGGAGCTGGCCTGCGAAACCTTTGCCGGCTTCGTCTGGGTGAACATGGACACCGAGTGCATGAGCCTGAAGTCCTTCCTCGGTCCCATCTGGGACGAGTGGAGCCGCTACGACTTGGAGTCCTGGCGGCGCTACCAAGCCCGCACCGTGCACCTGCCCTGTAACTGGAAGGTGGTGCTCGACAACTTCAACGAGTCCTATCACGTGCCCACCGTGCACATGGGCGCGACCACCAAGTTCGACCGCACCAAGATCCAAGGCCAGATCAACACCAACTACCGGGAGACCCGCTTCGACCTGTCCGATGAGGGCCACAACCGGATGGTCATGGAGGGCGGCTACGGCGTCGGCTCCACCGACAAGGAGGGCAACATCCTGGAGCCGCTGGCGAGCAACCTGCGCCACTGGGAGCTTGACCCTGCGGATTTCAAGGGCCGGCCCGAGGCGACCCGGGCGGCCATCCAGCAAGCCAAGCGCCGGCTCGGCCCGGGACGCGGCTACACCCACTACGACAAGGTGCCGGACGAGCAGTTGACCGACGCCTTCCACTACACCCTGTTTCCCAACTTCGCCGTCTCCATTTGGTCCGACGGCTTCCACTTCCTGCGCGCCCGGCCCCACGCCTCGGACCCGGAGCGGTGCGTGTTCGACAACTGGTGGTACGCGAGCTGTCCCGAGGGCGACCTGCACCCGGTGCCAACGGGCATTGGCTTGGTGGAGCGTGACGCCGAAGTCGAAACCGAGGTCTTCGACTACGGCGAGAAGTGGGTCGGCGCCGCCATCGACGAAGACGTGGAGGTGTTCGTCCGCCAGCAGCGGGGGTTTCGCTCCAGGGGCTTCACCGGCGTTTATCTTTCAAGACAGGAAAGCCGGGTGCGCCGCTACCACGAACTGATCGACGACTACATCGAAGGCCGCTTGCCCAAGCGGCCCTGAGTCACGTCCTGCGATGACCGGCGCCCCCCTGCCGCCGATGCCCTCGGGCCTTTCCCCGGAATGGCTGACCGAGGCGCTGCGGGGAACTGGCTTGCTGGCGGAGGACGTCGCCATCGAGGCGCTGGAAGTCCGCCAAGTTGGGGAGGGCGTGGGCATGATGAGCGAGCTCTCGCGCTTGGTGCCCGCCTACTCAGGCCCCTTCGCCGGCGCGCCGGCTTCCTTCATCGCCAAGTACCCGTCGCAAAACCCGACCAATCGGCAAATCGCCATGGACTTCAATCTCTACGAACGGGAGGTGCGCTACTTCGCCGAACTGGACCCGCTGACCACGGCGGTTTGCCCGCAGACCTATCTCACGGAACTCGATGGCGACAACTTCATCATCCTGATGGAGGACTTGGCCGACTACCGAGTGGGTGACCAGATTGTCGGCGCCACCCTTGAGGAGACCGAACTCGCCATCGACGAACTGGCCAAGCTGCACGCCGCCTTTTGGGAGCAGGTGGACGGCATTGCCTGGATTCCCCACGTCTGCGGCAGCCAGCACGCCAGCAACATGCAGATGGGCACGGTGTCCGGCTGGGAGCAGATGGTGTCGGTGTTCGGCGACTACCTAAGCGCGCCGGTGCTGGCGGCCCGGGCGGACATCCAACGCTCGGTGGCGCCGTTGCAGGCATTCCTTGACCGGCCGCCCATCACCTTGGCCCACGGCGATTTCCGCATGGAAAACCTGCTCTACGGCACCGCGCCCGAACACCACCCCATGGCGATCATCGATTGGCAGGGGCCGTTGCTCGGGCGCGGCATGCAGGATGTGACGCTGCTGCTCGGCCAGAGCACCCAAACCGACGTGCGCCGGCGCCATGAACGGGCGCTGCTCGAACGCTACGTCGATGGCTTGGCGCGGCTCGGCGTCGATGGCTACGGCCTCGATGAGGCATGGGAGGACTACCGCCACGGCCAGCTCTACAACTGGGCCTACACCACCGTCGTTGCCGGCACCTTGGATGCCGGCAACGAACGCGCCTTCGCCTGGATGTCGCAGATGATCGCCCGGCAGGTGGCGGTCACCGAGGACCTGGGCTTGCTGAAGCTGCTGCCGTTCGCAGGTTAGAAGCTGTAGGTTGCCTGCAGGGTCACCAAGCGGGGCGGGGCCATCTGCGCCGTCATGTCGCCCCTGACGCCGGCATTGATCTTGGCCAACGGCCGGTTGCCAATGGCCGTCACATAGACTTCCTTGAAGCAATTGGAGCAAATCAGGCTCAATTGCCAAGGTGCGCTGTCGCTGCGCAGGTTCGCCCCAATGTGGGTTACCGTGCGGCTCGGCACCTCGGTGTAGGGCTGATTGAGGGTTCGCTTGCCCTTTGAGTGGTGGATCGTGTCCCAGTCGATGCCGAGGTACCAGCCCCCAGTGAGCGGCCAATCGTAAGTGAAGCCGAGGTTGGCTTGCAGTGGCGCACCGCCGTATCGCACACCTGAGAGATCTTGAATCTTCGCGCCATCGGGACCTATATGGCAGCCTGGGCCGGTGCGGGGTAGAAGTTCGGCTGCGATTTCATCGTCCACGGAATGGCAGCCCGCGTCTTCCCACTCGTCATATTTCAAGTGGTTGTACTGACCCGCGAAGCGCAGCTGCAGGCGCTCCGTGGCCTGAAAGATGCCACTGGCCTCAAATCCCCAATTGTGTGCCACCGCTGCGTTCTGCAGTGTGAAAGTGGTGGTGTTGGAATTGAAGATGCCTACTTGGAGATCCTTGGACTCGTACCAGAACGCGGCAAGGTCTGTGCGCAGGCGACCCTCCAGGAAGGTGCCCTTGAGGCCGGCTTCAAAGCCCTCGATGGTGGTCTCGTCGAATATCAGTGTGTCGTTCTGCACTTCCACTGGCAGGCTCGCAAGATTGGGCACGGTTCCTGGGTTGGAGATGCCTGCCGACTGAAAACCTGTCTTGAACGCCAAGTACGTCATGACGTTGTCGTCAAGGTGGTAGCTGATGGTGATTTCGGGCGAAAGATTGTCGGACTTGTCGGAAGGGTTGTACACGTAGCCGGCGGGGCCGAATACGCCGAAAAAGTTCTCAAACACGTTGCCGCCGATGGCTTCGCGGTCCTCCTCCGTGTAACGCAACCCGCCGGAAACCTCGATGCGTTCGGAGACCTGCCAATCGAAGCTGCCGAACAGCGAGAAGCTCTTGACGTCGTTGTCCCATATCTGGTGGTAGTTGATGTAGGTGCCGTTGTAGACGCCGGGACCCGCCCAAGCACCCCCGGTGATGGCGGTGGGCAGCAACTGGGTTCCTGCGTTCAGAGTTCTTTCGGCGTCTTCGTAAAATGCGCCGACAGTGAAGTTAAGCGGGCCGTCGAAATTGGACGCCACGCGAACCTCCGTGGTGAATGCCTCCCCGGACTCGCCTTGCTTGGAAGCGACAATGCCCCAGCTTGTGTAGCCGTAGTTGGTGTATTCCCGATGGCGATAGTCCCAGTAGCCGCTCGATGAGGACAGAGTGAAGTTGCCAAGGTCCAAGTTCATCTGCAAGGTGTGGACGTACTGTGCCAGCTTGTAGTGGAACCGGGAATCCTCACTGACATAAGGCAGCGTCTCGGCGATGCGTACATCCAGCAGCGGGCCGGTGCGCTCCAGCCGGCCCCGATCGTCAGGGCAGATCTGGGTGGGGTCCGGCCAAATGCCAAAAAAAGTGGGGTTCACGCCAGGGCCGTCGGCGCAAGCGTAAAGCACGGTGGTGCCAGCATCGTTGCGCTTGGTGTAGGAGCGGAAGAACTTGTACGTAGCGTCGAATCGTTCGTTGGGTTCAAAGACCGTTGTGAAACGCGTCACCGCTTGCTTCTGAGCGGGGTACTCATCGTAGGAAGCCCCTCGGGTGGCAAAGTCCGTGCCTGGATAGAGCGGACTTAGGTCCAAGGGTACGGCGACGTTGTCCAGCCAACCACCCTTCATGTCCTGCCCACGCATGGCCAAGCGGAACGCCAAGGTATCGCCGACGGGCAGGCTGAGACCGGCTTCGATGGCCGGGTCTTCGGTCACGAATTCGTAGGAGGCCCGCACGAAGCCCTCCATCTCGCCGCCGACTTCGGGCGACTTGCTTCGAATGGCGATGACTCCGGCGGGGCTGTTCTTGCCGAAGTAGAGCGCCTGCGGGCCCTTGAGGACCTCCAGCGCCTCGGAATCGAAGAAGCCGGTCATGATCATGTGGTTGCGGGAAAAGGGCATGCCGTCAATGACCAAGGAAACTGGCGCGTCGATGCCGTAGTCCGAGGTGCCCGGCGGCTTGCCGATGCCGCGGATGGTCATGTTTCCTCCAGCGCCGCCTCCAGCGCCGTGGATGACCTCAAGGCCGGGGATGCGCGTGCCCAGTTCCGTGAGGTTGCGCGTGTTGTAGCGCTCGATGTCCTCTTCGGTCATCACGGCCACGGCCACCGGCGTGTCGATCGCCCGCTCCTCCCGTTTCCGGGCGGTGACGATGATTTCCTCGACTGTGATGTTGTCCGCCCGCTCCATGCTCTCGGCAGCGACGGCTGGCACCGTCGCCACGAAGCTGAGCAGAGCCGCTGCGGATACCCCGATGGCCGCAATGCGGCCCGATACACGCTGAATCATTCTCCTCTCCCTAAACTCAGACGATTGGTGCTTATTCCGCTCAATCTATAACAGACCAGTGCCTGTGTCTAATGTGACGTGTGCCCTACAGCGGGCGGTACATCGGATGGCCGCTGTCGGCGATGTTCAGCACATGCAACGCGAAGTCCTCCCCCGTGGCGGTTTCCAAGGCGTCGGGGAACTCGTGGCTCCAGTCCAGGATGTAGGTGCGCTTGGAGATGCGCCACTCCCCGTCGCGCTTCTCGAGTTCGTCGAGGTAGCGGCCGCCGTACATGGTGTCCTGCAGCCCGCCGTCCCCCGGCCTGCCGCCAACGGCGATGCCGTAGCATTCCGCCTTGGCTTTGTTGCCGGTCACTTGGACCATGACGCTGGTGCAGAGGTGCCAGCGCCGTGGGGCTTCCCGTTCATGGGCCATGACCGTGGTCACCCAGTCGGCGCCGTTGCCCGTGAAGAAACCGAAGTCGACCTCGGCATCTGGCCAAAAGCAGGCCATCTGGCCGTCGTCGTCCAGCCAGTCCTGGGTGCGCCCGTAGCGGTGAATGACCTCTTCGCAGGCCTGCTTGTCGAGCAATTCCTGAAGTTGCGGATCCATGACTTCCTCCTTGGCGTTGCGGGTTGTTCAGGCATCATAATGCCAGCGCCCGAACCAATAATGGAAGGAGACCACTATGAACTGGCCTTTAATCGTCGGCCTAGGCGCCTTGTGGCTCGGCTGGCAGATCGTCTGGGTGGCGCCGTTGCCACGCCAGCTTCGGCGCGGCGAGGTACCCACCGCCCCCAAGGGCAGCCCGGAGGCGTTCTCGTTGTTTTGGATTGACCAATACGGCTGGCTGGGCTTGGCGTTGCTGGGCTTGGGGCTGGCTGCGGCCTTTGCCGGGGCCGTGCGATGATTCCCGCGTCGCTGGCCTACGCGGGAATCATGGCCCTGCTCAGCGTCCTGCTCGCCAATCAGGTGCTCTACGTGCGCTTGCGCGGCGGCAAGATGCCGGACTGGAAGCCCCATGCCACGGAACGCACCCAGGCGAATTTCGTTGAAAACGTGCCGTTGGCGCTGGTGCTGCTCTATTTGCTTGAGGTGGCTGGTGCCGGTTCGGTGGCCGTGCATGCTTTCGGCTCGGCGCTGGTGCTGCTGCGCTTGCTCCATGCTTGGGGCATGAGCGCCTATGCGGGGGCCAACTACCCGCGCCTGATCGGCGCCCAGGGGACCTTCCTGCTGCTCTCGATCATGGGCGTTGCGGCGCTCTACCTTGGGCTTGTTGGTTGATTCTCGAGGCCAGGGCCTCTCCGAGGCGTTAGACCGGCGCTAGCCGTTGCCGCCGAAGATGCCGTAGGAGTAGTCACCAGGCTTGCGTTCGCCGATCAAGCAGCCGCTGCCCGCTAGGTAGCTGTCCGCGTCCGCCTCCATGCGTGCCCAGTCGTTCACTTCCGAGCGAAAGCTGATTTTCCACGTCCCGTCGCGCCGCTGGTAGCGGTCCACGTAGCGCCCGCTGATGAACAGGTCCTTTTCCTCCCCATCCTGAAGGACCCTGTGGAAGGCTTGGAAATAGACCTCGCCGATGGCCTGGTCCCCATCTACCTTGATGTTCGCCTGCCCGATCATGTGGTGGTTGGCCAGGTGGTCCTTGAGCGCGTTCTGCGCAAAGGCCACGAAGTCCTTGCCGGAGCCTTGGAAGAAGCCGTAGTCCACGGTGGCGTCGTCGTGGAAGACGGTGTGCATCAGCTCCGCGTCCAAGCGGTCCAATCCCCGCATGTAGTTGCAGCTCAGTTCGTAGATTTCCTGCTTGGCGAGCAGTTCTTCCAAGGTCATGGGGCCTCCCGGTCTTGGTCAGTTGCGCCGGTCGACACTTCCATTCGAGGTTCCCCGGTGCTTATATGAGCCGCCAATCTTACTCGATCAACCGGCACCGAATATGAACTCCCCCATCTCAAGACTCGCCCGACGGGGCCGCACTTGGCTCTGGGCACTGCCAGCCTTGGCATGGCTGTCATTTTGCGCTTGGTACACCAACCTATCCGGCCCGCTCACCGCGGACGAAATCGCCGCTTTCACAGCGAAAATGGAGCGCAACGGACGGCCTGCCGAGGTGGTGCAGCGCCTGCGCCGCCTCATGGCCGAGGACAGCGGCGATCAATTCCTCATGGCGAACCTGATCGACATGGCCGATGCCGACGAGACGGCACCGCTGTCTGCCGAAGCGTCCATGGACCGCTACATGGCGCACATGTTTCCGGAGCTGTTCCGCCGTGCCAGCCATCCGATCCTCGGCGGTCCGGTGGTGTTCCACGCCATGGACTTGGTTGGCATAGAGGGCGCGGAGAGCTGGGACCAGTTCGCCATCATGCGCTACCGCAGCCGCCGCGATATGTTGGAGATCGCCACGAACCCCATCTTCGACGAGAAGCATGACTTCAAGGTGGCTGCCTTGGAAAAGACCATCGCCGTACCGGTCGAGCCACAGATTTACTTCAGCGACCCTCGCCTGATCCTCTTTCTTGTCCTGTTTTTCCTTGTCACGGTGGCCGATGCGGTGGTGTTTCGCCGCCGGCGGGCCGCTTGAACGCTTGGCGGGTCAGGTGCGCTCCTTGGGCTTGATGAGGGATTCCGTTGCCCAAGTGACCAAGCTGACGATGATGGCGCCGAACAGGGCGCTGAAGAAGCCCTCCACATGGAAACCGGACACCAACCAGGCCGCGAGATGCAGCATGGCGGCGTTGATCACCAGCAGGAAGACCCCGAGGGTCAGCACGGTGGCGGGCAGGGTCAGGAGGATGATGAGCGGGCGCACCAGGGCATTGATCAGCCCCAAGGCGATGGCCGCCCAAATCAAGGTGCTGTCGCTGTCCACCCGGATGTCGTCAATGAGCAGGGTGGCCACGTACAGGCCGATGGCGGTGATCAGCACTCGAATGATGAGCCGTGCCATGGTGGTATGCTCCAAGTGAGGCGTTTGCACAGGCTAACATGACCGAGGGGAGCCGATGAGATGAGTTGGATGCCCAGCGCCGGGGACTCGCCGCCGCTTGAAGGACTGTTTGCGCATCGTCCAGAGTTGCTGAGCCGCTACAAGGCGTTTTACTGCGCCTTGTGGGACGATGGCTTGGTGCCGCGGCGCGTTCTTGAGCTCTGCCGCCTGCGGATTGCCGCGATTCACGGCTGCGCCGCCGAATGGGCCGTGCGCGATGCCGATGTTGCCTTAAGCGAGTCTGAAGCAGCGGCCCTGAAGCGCGGGAATTTGGCCGCCTTCACGGCCTCGGAGCAGACCGCCTTGGCCATCGCCGAACAGTTTCCTTTCCAGCATCACGCAGTCAGCGACGGGGATGTTGCGGCTGCGGCCGAAGCGTTTGGAGACGAGGGCGCCGTCGCGCTCATGGTGGCGTTGGCATTCTTCGACGCGACCTGCCGCTGGAAGCTGGCTTTCGATTTGGAGGAATGGCCTATCGATCTGGATTCACCGCCGCTCCACCAAGGTGTGCTGGTATAGAGGGGGTGAACTGATCGTGTCCACTCGTCCCAGAATGCCATCCGCCGTTCCCGGCCAGCCACCGGACTTCGGCTCGGTGATGGCCCATGTGCCGAAACTCGCTGGCCTGTTCTTCGAGCTCTACGGGGAGTTTTGGCGCAACGGCGTCGCCGACCCCGCCATCAAGGAGATGACCCGAATTCGCAACGCCCGCATCACCGACTGCGGATACTGACGCCGGGTGCGCTTTGACTCCGCCCGTGTGGCGGGGCTGAACGAAGAGCGGGTCGAACGCATTGCCGACGGCTATGAAACGGCGCTGGATCCCGCCCAAGTGGCGGCATTGAAGCTCACCGACGCCATCATCGGCGTCCCAGCGCCGCCCGGCGAAGACATCCAACAGACCCTGAAGGCGCACTACAGCGAGGCGGAAATCGCCGAAATCGCCTTGGGCGTGGGCCTGTTCCTCGGCATGTCGAAAGTGCTCATCAACCTCGGCCTTGAACCCGAAGACATGCCAGTCACGGTGGTGCCAACGCCGCGCTAACCTTCGATTCGAAGCGAGGGCAAGATGCCCTCGAGCCGAAGGAAGCGTCTCGAACAAGGATTGGGGCGAGGGCATCTTGCCCTCGCTCCGGGGACCAGGCTCGAACAAGGGTTGGGGCGAGGGCATCTTGCCCTCGGAGGGCGCGAAGCGCCGTGCCTCCAGAATGGCCCCATTGCGAGCTAGGAGGCTTATACTAGTGAAACAGGCAGCAGAGGAAATCGTGGATATGTCGAGGAGCCTTGAAGCATCGGGGTTCGAGCGGCGCCAAGCTGATGCGCTCGTGAAGGCCATCGCCACCTCGATTGAGAAGTTCGCTGCCACGCCGGATCGCTTGCGAAACATCCTCGAGGAGTCGCAGCAGAAGCTCTACGACCGCATCACCGGCGAAATGAACCAGCGCTTCGATGATGTCAGCAAGCGTCTCGACGACACCCATCACCGTATGGACGCCATGCGGGAAGATCAGCGGGCGGATGCCTCGCGGCTGTTCACCTTGGTGCTGTCCATGGCGCTCGGCATGGCGGGTGTGGTGGGCGGCCTGATCGTGGACCGGTTGTTCTGATTCAAATCCGGCCATGCCGTTGGCCGGCTTAGGGAATGCCCACCATTTCGGTGCGTGCCCGCAGGATGAGCACGCCATCGTCCGCCACCCAGCGCTCCATGCCGTCGGGGCGGATGGTTTTGCGGTAGGCGTCCCAGCCGCTGGGGTCGTGGAAGTAGAGTTCGGCCAAGCCTGACCAAGGCTCGTCGGTTGGGGCCAAGCTGTGGCTGATGAGGTAGCGGAAGCCACCCACTTGTTCCATGACGCCGCGCACGTTGGCGGCGTGGACGCTGAGCCAGTGGTCGAAAAAGGCGTCGAAGTCGGTGCCGGTCTTGGCCTTGACGAAAAAGGACACCTTGAAGAACCCCGAGCGGGTGGTGGGGTAGGGGGCGTTCAGGGTTAGCGGGGCGCTGTCGAGATGCTCCGCCCCGTCGATCACTTGGTACTCCCGAGTCGCCCAAGGCAGGTAGGGTTTCGCCTTCTGCTGAAAGCTGTCCGTGGGCTTGGTGCCGTGGGGCTCGGCGGGCTTCGGCAACGGCTGGTCCCACCAAAGCTGCGCGATGCCGTCGATGGGATGGGCGCCGTTGCGGTCGGCATCGAACAGGGTGGCGATGTAGCGCTTGGCGTGGAGCTTGCCGCGCTCCGCCGCCCGTGCCTGCATGGCGATGACGCCGGGCATGTGGTTGGCGAACCAATGGGCGACGAGCTCCTCTCGGGAGGCTGACGGCCGCCGATGAATGAGGTAGATCATCTTGACGCCGGGCGCGGCGATGGGCTGTGAATCTGAGGTCATGGTCCTTCCTGCCAGTTTTCGCGAGATGTTACCCTTCTGCGAACTGTCGGCAACCCGCCATGGTTACGCCATGAAATTTGTGCTGCTGCACCATTCGGCCTGCGAAGGTGGGCGATTCCACTACCGCATCGATCCCGCCGGTGGGGTCGAGAGCCTCTTGCCGGAATCGGAACGGGGCGCCCATGCGCGATCGATTGGCGTTGTGCTGTCTGGCGACTTCAACGTCACGAAACCCTCTGAAGCCCAGCTAGAAACGCTGCGCGGCCTGCTGCTGCAGATCAAGTTGCGCCACCCGGACATCACGGTCGGCGGCCACCGGCAGGTGCGCGGCGAACGGACCGACTGCCCTGGCCGGCGCTTCCCCTTGACCGCGCTGCGCAAATGGTCCGCCGATGGCCTCATTGAAGCGCGGGATGCCGCCTTTACCCACGCCGTGGAGCGGCAGTACGCCAATTCCTAACCTTCCGCACCCCCGAGCCTGAACTGCGGACGTAGCGCTGCGTTAGAAGCTCAACCGAACGCCAACCAGAAACCGTCTTCCGAACGATTCAGACTGGTTTGGATTCCATTTGGCTCCGGTGTAGCGATAGTCCGTCTCGTCCGTGACGTTGTTCACATCGACAATGATCGATGCTTGATATCCCGTCAATTCGTAGAGGCTGTAGCGAAATGCAAGGTCAACGCGTTCTTGGGGCGCCCAGAAGATGCCATCGCCTAGATCAAACACCGCCCCGGTTTCCGTTTCGTCCTGCCAGGAGCTTCGGTAGCGATAGGTCACTCGGGCGGAGAAGCCGTAGTTCTCGTAGAACAGCGACAGGTTGTAGCTGGTGTCCGACTGCCCGGGCAGGTCATACTTGAATCCGGAAGGCGCGGTGTACTCGGAGTCGATGAGCGAGAGGTTGGCTTCCACCCCGAAGCCGGAGATAAACCCTTCCATGTAGTTGTCCAACCGGCCCGTGAAGGCGAATTCAACGCCTTGCAGCTTGCCGTCCTCGCCATTGCCGAACGCCTGCAAATCCCAGAGCTCGCCTGGAACGGCGGTGTCCGAGTAGATGCTGCCATCCACCTTTTCGTTGGATTCAGAGATGACGTTGTCAATTTCGCGATGGAACAGAGTCACCGAAAAGAGGCTGGCCTCAGCGAAGTACCATTCGTAGGCCAAGTCGATTCCCCAGGATTCCTCCTGCTTGAGGAAGGGGTTGCCGCCGGTGATGGCGGTGCCGATTTCGCTGATGGAGGCAGCAGCCCGCGCCTCGATGTACGAGGGACGGCTTAGGCCCGTGGAGAAGGATGCGCGCACCTTCTGCTCGTCGTTGATGTCATAGTTCACGTGAACGCTCGGCAGCACGTTCGTGTAGCTTCGCTTGACGGCCAAGGGCTCGGATACGGCGCCGACCAGCCTCGAGCCGATCGTCTCGTACTCCGTGTCCTCAATGCGAACGCCGGCAATCACGTTGCCCCATGCCATGTCGAACGTCTGCATGACATAGCCGGAGAGCAGCTTTTCGTCGATGGTGAGCAGTTCGTTTTCGGGGAAGTCCGATCGAGTGGCTCCGGTGGCCTCTAGACAGTCCCGCAGGCCACGGTTGTCGGCATAGAAGCCGCCGATGCCATTGTCCAACGTCGTTGACCAGGGCCCATCCACGTAATCCGTCGCGGGGCAGCTTTCGAGGGGGTATGGTTTGGCGATCGTAGCGAGCGGAGCGCCGCCACCGGTGGCGCTTCGATCATCGAACTTGGCACCGAACTTCAACGTGCCCCAGCCATTTTCGCGGCTAACATCGACCTTGAATTGATCGTTGTCGGTGTAGAGCCCGCCCACGGCGTCCACCAGAAGATGGACTGCGTATTCAACATCGGCCAGGTTTTCGTCAAAAGTGACGATAGGTTCTTGGGGGTCCGCTAGATCATAAAAGACATTGGACACCTGGCCGCCGCCGATGAAGTAGGGTATCGGAAGATAGGTATCGAAGGTGGTTTCGATGTTGCTGTAGCTGGCCTGCACATCCCAGTCGCCAAGAGGAATGTCCAACCCAAAGGTATTCACTTCCGTTTTGTTGACATAGGTGCCGTATTCAAGAAGACGCCGGATGCTTCCCCGTTCCGCAGTGCCGGTTTGAGCGGGGACACCACTGAGGTAAACACGAAAGTCGTTGCGTTGCTCGGAATCGGTGAACTTGGTGTTCAACGAATTGAAAAAAACCCTGCCGCCGTTCTCAAGGTAGTACTCCAAGGTTCCGCCATAAGCTTCGTCCTCCCTTTCGAGCTTGTAGTTTCGAAAGTCGATCCGGTTGGGCAGCAGGGCGCCTTCGGTGCCGCCGTAAGTGGGTTCACGATTGTCGGTGATCTGCTTGCGGTTGTTGTATGAGCCGTAAACCACCACCCCGAATCGGTCATCGGAATAGGAGAGCCGCAAATTTCCCTTGTCAATGCCGCCCCCGCCTAGGTTCTGTTCCCCGAGCCCGCCCTCCACGGAACCGGAAAACCCTTTGATGTCCGACGGGGAAAACGTCTTGATGTTGATGTATCCGGAGACGGATTCACCGGGCATGTCGGGCGTTATCGCCTTGTTGGCCACAACCTGGGAGGTGATGACCGCGGGATAGGCGTCAAATCTCGGAATCCTCCCGTTCTCCACGCCGGGAATGCTGATTCCGTTGAAAGCCGTGGTGGTGTAGCGTTTTGGCGTTCCGCGAAAGCTGACATATCTGGCTTGCCCTTGGTCCCTTTCGATGGAGATGCCCGGAACACGGCCAAGCGCATCGGCCAGATTCTGGTCCGGGAAACGGCCAATGGCATCTGCCGAGATGATGTCGGCCACGTTGTTTGCTGCGCGTTTGGCCTCAATGGCAGCCTGCTGGCTGGCCTTGATTGGCTTCGCCACAACTATCACTTCCTCGATGACTTGGGCCTGTAGCGGCCCCGCCGAAAAGAACGCCACAACGGACAAAACGGCGCATTGAACCAACCGTGGGTCAAGTTTCATGTTGATTTCCTCCCCTCAGGTCAACATAGGCTCCTATTGCGGGGACCGGTCTCCCCGCAAGTGAGTATGCGCCGATTGGGGGGGGGGGGTAAAGCTAATTCGTGTCGGCTAGCGTTACGCCATGAAGTGCACGCTGCTGCAACACTCGGCCGGCGTTTGCTCAGCCAACCATCTTGACCACGTTTTGGGCGTGCAGCCCGCACTCGCGCTTGGTGGTCTCCTCCCACCACCAGCGGCCGGTGCGTTCGTGCTCGTGGGGGCCGATGGGGCGAGTGCAGGGTTGGCAGCCGATGGAGACGTAGCCTTGGTCGTGCAACTCGTTGTAGGGCACCTTGTGGGTGCGGATGTAGGCCCAAACATCCCGTGACGACCAGTCCGCCAAGGGGTTGAACTTGAGCAGCCGGTGCTCCCCCGTGGAGAAGGCCTTATCCTCCTGCTCCAAGGGAATGTCGGTTCGGGTGACGCTTTGGTCCTTGCGCTGGCCGGTGATCCAAGCGTCGAGTTCGCCGAGCTTGCGGCGCAGCGGCTCGATTTTGCGCACCGCGCAGCACTCGCCGTGGCCGTCCTTGTAGAAGCTGAACAGGCCCTTGGCACGGACCAAATCGGCGACAGCGGCGGGGGAGGGCATCAGCAGCTCAATGGCGATGCCGTAGTGTTCGCGCACCTTCTCGAAGTAGGCGTAGGTCTCCGGGTGCAGCCGTCCCGTATCCAGCGAGAAGACATTGAAGTCGAGGCCTTCCCGATGCGCCATGTCGATCAGAACCACGTCTTCGGCACCGCTGAAGGAGATGGCCACCCGCTCGCGGTCAAAGCGGCTGGCAATGTCCCGAAGCAGGTGCTGCGGCTCGGTGTAGGCGCTTGCCTGTTGGAAATCCATGATTTGCTTCCGTCGTTGGCCTTCGGGAAAAAAGTCTAGCAATATCAATCTGCGCGATGAAAATACCCTCTTGGCATATGCTTAACTCACTGAGGAGACCTTGTTGAACATCCTGTGTTTGGACCTAGAAGGGGTGCTGATCCCTGAAATCTGGCAGGCGGTGGCGGAGCGCCCCGGTCTTGGCGAACTGAACAAGACCACTCGTGACATTCCGGACTACGGCGAGCTGATGCGCTACCGCATGGACGTGCTGGCACGGGCGGACCTGCGCTTCTCGACCATTCGCACGGTCATTGATGGCCTCGAACCGCTGCCGGGCGCCCGCGCCTTTCTCGATTGGGCGCGGCAGGACCGGCAGGTGATCATCGTCTCGGACACCTTCTATGAGTTCGCCAACCCGCTGATGGCCAAACTCGGCCACCCCACCCTGTTCTGCCACCACTTGGAAGTCCGGGATGATCGGATTGCCGGCTACCGCCTGCGCCAGCCCGACCCGAAGCGCAGCGTCGTCAAGGCATTGAAATCCTTGAACTTCCCGGTCATGGCGGCAGGTGATTCCTACAACGACATACCCATGCTGGAGGAAGCCGACCTAGGCGTTCTGTTCAGCGCTCCGGAGCGGGTGCGCCGCGAGCACCCGCAGTTCGCCGCCGCCGAAAACTACGGCGAACTGCAGGCATTGCTTGATGAATCGCCGCAGTGACGGTCAGAACTGATTCATCGTGTTGGCCGCGCCGCCGGCCAGCAGGGCCTTCTCGCCTAGGAAGTACTCCTTGTGGTCGTCGCCGATGTTGGAGCCGGCCAGGTCCTGATGCTTGACCGCCGCCAGACCGCGGCGGATTTCGCGGCGCTGCACGCCCTCCACGTAGGCCAGCATGCCGGCATCGCCGAAGTAGCCCTCCGCCAGCACGTCCGTGCCGAGTGCGGTTTCGTGGTAGGTGGGCAAGGTGATTAGGTGGTGGAAAATGCCCGCCTCCTTGGCCGCGTCCCGCTGGAAGGCGGCGATGAGCTCGTCCGCTGCCGCCGCTAGAGGGGTGTCGTCGTACTCGGCGGCCATCAAGCCCTTGTCGACCACCGCCGGGTCGGGATAGGCCGACACGTCCTTGCCTGCCTCCCGCCATTCGGCATAGACCTGCTCGCGAAATGCTAGGGTCCAGTTGAATGACGGCGAGTTGTTGTACACCAGCTTGGCCTGCGGGGCCTTTTCGCGCACCGCATCCACCAACCCCTTGATTTGCTTGAGGTTGGGGCGTTCGGTTTCGATCCAAAGCAAGTCAGCGCCGTGTTCCAGGCTGGTGACGCAATCCAGCACCACCCGATCGGAGCCAGTGTCCTCGCGAAAGGCGTAGAGGCCGTTGTCGAGACGCAGCGGGCGGCACAGCTTGCCGTTTTGGTGAATGGTGATGTCGCCGTCGCGCAGTTCCTCAAGGTCATGCACCTCGGTGGCCTCAAGGAAGCCGCAGTACTGGTCGCCGAGGTCGCCGGGTTCCTTGGATACCGGTATCTTCATCGTCAGGCCGGCCCCCAAGGAGTCGGTGCGGGCAACGATGATGCCGTTCTCGACGCCGAGTTCCAGGAAGGCGTAGCGCACCGCGTTCAGCTTGGAGACGAAGTCCTCGTGGGGCACCGTGACCTTGCCGGCCTGGTGGCCGCATTGCTTGGCGTCGGAGACTTGGTTCTCGATCTGGATGGCGCAGGCACCGGCTTCGATCATGCGCTTGGCCAGCAGATAGGTGGCCTCCTCGTTGCCGAAGCCGGCGTCGATGTCGGCGATCATGGGCACCACGTGGGTCTCGTAGCGGTCGATGCGCGAGAGCGCCTCCGCCACGTTGCCGCCTTGGGCGCGGGTCTCGTCGAGCGTCGTGAACAGATGCCGCAGCTCCCGGGCGTCGGCTTGGCGCAGGAAGGTGTAGATCTCCTCGATCAAGTCCGGCACCGAGGTCTTCTCGTGCATGCTCTGGTCGGGCAGCGGGCCGAAGCTGGAACGCAGCGCCGCCACCATCCAGCCGCTTAGGTAGATGTAGGACTTGTCCGTGGTTTGACGGTGCTTCTTGATCGACATCATCACCTGCTGGGCGGTGAAGCCGTGCCAGCAGCCGAGGGACTGGGTGTACTTGCCGGGGTCGTTGTCGTATTCGGCCATGTCCCGCCGCATGATGTCGGCGGTGTAGCGGGCGATGTCGAGGCCGGTGCGGAACCGGTTCTGCAGCCGCATGCGGACCACGTACTCCGGGTTGATTGCCCGCCAGCTCGGCTGGCTGATCAGTTCCTTCTTGACGTCCTCGACCTGTTGCAGATAGTCGGAAAGATAGGCGGACATGTTTGCTCCTGTTTGGTTTTGGCGAATGGGCGTTGGTTTGGGCACCGAACGGTGCAGGTGCGCAAACTTATACCAAAACAACTGGAATGGGTGGATACTAATAGTTTCCAGAAAGGAAACAAAGTTTAGTCGGTCAGTCGCTTGGCCAGTCCGATGTAGGTTTCGGGCTTGAGCTGCGCCAATTCACGCCGGGCGTCGCTGGGCAGATCAAGCGCATTCAGCAACCCGGCGAACCCCTCGGCGTCCAGCTGCCGCCCCCGGGTGGCCGCCTTGAGCCGTTCATAGGGCTCTGCCATGCCGTGCTTGCGCATCAGGGTCTGCACGGCCTCCGCCAGCACCTCCCAGTTGTCCGCCAAGTCCGTTTCGATGCGCGCCCGGTTTATCGACAGCTTCGAGAGGCCCTTGTTCGCCGATTGGTAGGCAATGCTGCTGTGGGCCAAGGCCGTGCCCATGTTGCGCAGCACGGTGGAATCGGACAGGTCGCGCTGCCAGCGGGACACCGGCAGCTTCTCCGCCATGTGGCCGAGCAGGGCGTTGGCGACGCCGAGGTTGCCCTCCGCGTTCTCGAAGTCGATGGGATTGACCTTGTGCGGCATGGTGGAGGAGCCGGTTTCGCCCGCCACCTGGCGCTGCCCGAAGTAGTCGATGGCGATGTAGGCCCAGAGGTCGCGCACCAAGTCCAACAGCACGGTGTTGAAGCGCATGAAGGCGTGGAACAGCGCCGCCAAGCCGTCGTGGGGCTCAATTTGGGTGGTCAGGGGGTTGTGGGCCAAGCCGAGTCCGGTGACGAAACGCTCGCTGACGGCGGGCCAATCGATGTTCGGATAGGCCGCCGCATGGGCGTTGAAGTTGCCGACCGCACCGTTCAGCTTGCCCGTCAGCGGCAATGCGCTTAAGGCGTTGAGCGCCTTGGAGAGACGGGCGCTGAACACCTTAAGCTCCTTGGCCAAGGTGGTGGGCGACGCCGGCTGGCCGTGGGTTCGGGCCAGCATGGGCAGGTCGCCCGCTTGCCCCGCCAGCCCATCGATGGCCCCGATGAGGCCCTGCATTTCGGGTTCGAGCGCCTCGCGCGCGGCCTTGAGCATCAGCGCATGGGCGAGATTGTTGATGTCTTCGGAGGTGCAGGCGAAGTGGACGAACTCAATGTGCGGCGCCAGCCCCTCGATCCGGCCGATGCGCTCCTTGACGAAGTACTCCACCGCTTTCACGTCGTGATTGGTGGTGGCCTCCAAGGCCTTGACGCGCTCGGCGTCTGCCACGGAGAAGTCGGCATGCAGGGCTCGCACAGCCTTGTCGGCGGCTGGCGAGAGGGGCGGCAGCTCCGCCACCTCGGACAGGGCCGCCAATGCGGCGAACCACTCGCACTCGACTTGAACGCGGCAGCGGATCAAGCCGTATTCGCTGAATATGGGCGCCAGCGCCTCGGTCTTGGCTCGGTAGCGTCCGTCAATGGCGCCAATGGCGGTAAGCGGGTTCAAGCTGCTGTTCACGCGAGTTTCCTCTTGAGTGCATCCAGGCTCGCCAGCGCCTTGCGGCGTCCCACGATCAGTTGCCAGCGGCGTCCCCCGAGTTGCCGCCACAACCAGGCGAAGCGCACCGCCGCCAGCAGCAGCGCCCGGATGCGCGCCGCGACTTGGGGCTGCTTCAGGGCATTCGGGTCGCCGCTCACTTGAATGCGTTTGCCGAGCCGGCCGATGGTTTCTTGGTAGGCCTCATCCAAGGCGAGCAGCAGGGCCGCATCGCGGGGCGCATTGGCCAAGGCGCGCAAGCGTTGGCTCAAATGCCCGGCAATCCGGTCCTCGCGTTTGAGCAGCGTTGCGAGTTCCATCACGGCGAAAGCGTAGTTGAGCAGCCGCAGCGCATTGCGCTCACCGGCGATGGCGCTCGCCGCCGTCTCGATGCCGTTCCGGTAGCGGACGGGTGGTGCAAAGACCGCGGCCAGGCTGTCTGCATCGATGGCGAACAGCGGCACCAAAAGATGTTCGATGTTTGCGAGGGGTTCCCCCTCGCGCTCCCGGCTAAGGGCTTCGTTTGCAAGGGGCCCATCACCACTTCCGCGCCCTTCGGCGGTGCTCTGCATTTCGGCCAGCGCCTCGAATAGGGCGGCCAACGCCAGGGAACGGCAATCGAGGTTAGTCATGGGGGGCGCGCTCGGCGTCGAAGTTGCCGAATGACTCGATGACGCCGCCGCCCAGGCAGATGTCGCCGTCGTACAAGCAGACGTACTGGCCCGGCGTGATGGCTCGCTGCGGCGCATCGAAGCGCACCGTCACGCAACCTGGTTCATCGGCGGACACCCAAGCGTCCTGGTCCGGCTGGCGGTGGCGCACCTTGGCCGTGCAGCGCAGCGGCAGGGACGGCGGCTCGCCGAGCCAATTGAGGCTGCTGGCGGTCAGCCAATCGTTCTTGAGCGCGGCCGGATCCTGGGTGACGATGAGGCGGTTGGCCGCCATGTCCTTGTCGAGCACGTACCAGGGCGCTTCCTTGCGCCCGGCAAGCCCGCCCACCGCCAACCCCTGTCGTTGGCCGCGGGTGTAGTAGGGCAGGCCAATGTGTTCGCCCACCGTCTTGCCGTCCTCATCCACCATGGGGCCCGGATTATGCGGCAGGTAGCGGTTGAGAAAGTCGCGGAAGCGCCGCTCGCCGATGAAGCAGATGCCGGTGGAGTCCTTCTTGGCGTGATTGTGGAACCCCTGCTGGCGGGCGATTCGGCGCACTTCGGTCTTTTTCAGCTCACCCAAGGGAAAAACGGCGGTGGACAACTGGTCGATGTTGAGTGCCTGCAGAAAGTAGCTTTGGTCCTTGGCGGCGTCGATGCCCTTGAGCAGCTTGAGGCGACCGCCATACTCGGCGATGCGGGCGTAGTGTCCGGTGGCGGTTTGGTCGGCGCCGAGCGCTTCCGCGTAGCGGGCGAACTGCTTGAACTTGATTTCCCGGTTGCAGAGCACGTCCGGGTTCGGCGTGCGTCCGGCCTCGTACTCCCGCAGGAAGGCGCTGAAGACGTCATCCCAGTATTCCGCGGCAAAGTTGGCCGTGTGCAATTCGATGCCGATCCGCTCGCATACCCGGGCGGCGTCTTCCAGGTCCTGCTTGGCGGTGCAGTAGGGCTCGCCGTCGTCCTCGTCCCAATTTTTCATGAACAGCCCGGACACGCGATGGCCTTGCTGCTTGAGCAGCAGCGCGGCCACCGACGAATCGACGCCGCCGGACAGGCCGACGATGATGTGATTGCTTTCGGGGGAGGACACGGCAATGCTCGGACTTTACCACTCTCAACGCTCGATTGCACATGAGAGGAACCACGGGACAGCAATTCTCATGTGACGGAGCGAGGGAATTCTCATGTGACGGAGCGAGGGCATTCTCATGTGACGGAGCGAGGGCATCTTGCCCTCGAAATGGACCGTGCGATGAACCGAGAATGCCTTCGAGGGCGGGACGCCCTCGCTCCGGGGGACGCCTGACTCAAACTCGCCGCGGGTCTTCCGGGCTATAATCCCTCCATGAGCCAGCTTACGCACCAGAATGACCGTGGTGAGGCGAACATGGTCGATGTGTCCGCCAAGGCGGAGACCGCGCGCGTCGCCCTGGCCGAGGCCTCGTTGCGAGTGCAGGCTGGCACGCTGGCGCAGATTTTCGATGGCGGCCTCGCCAAGGGCGATGCGCTGGCAGTGGCGCGGGTGGCGGGCATTCAGGCCGCCAAACGATGCGCCGAATTGATTCCGCTGTGTCATCCGCTGCCCTTGAACCGGGTGTCCATCGACTTTGAGCCGCTCCCTCCGGACCGGGTTCTCATCACCGCTGAATGCCGCGTCACGGGCCGCACCGGAGTGGAGATGGAGGCGTTGACCGCAGCCAGCATTGCCGCCTTGACGCTCTATGACATGTGCAAGGCCGTCGACCGGGGCATGGCCATCGAAAATGTGCGCCTGCTGCGCAAGGAAGGTGGCAAAAGCGGCCTTTGGCAGCGGGAGGAGGCATCGTGATTCGGGTGCTGTTCTTCGCCTCGCTCAGGGAAGCGGTCGGCATGGACGCCTGGACGTTTTCCCCGGACTCGGCGGGTTCGCCCCCGCGGCTGAGTTCGTTGCTGGCAGCCTTGAAACCGGCGCTGGAGCCGGACGGTTACGCCGCTCTCACGGCCGAAAACGTACGCATCGCCGTCAATCAGGAGTTTGTGGACGGTGCGGCGCGAATCGATCTCAAGCCCGGTGATGAGGTGGCGTTCCTGCCGCCGGTGACCGGTGGCTGAACGGCCATGGCTTGCATCCGGATTCAGGCTGGCGACTTCTCCGTCGATCAGGAGTGGTCCGCGCTTCGCGAACGGCTTGACGCCAACGCCGGCGCGGTGGCCGCCTTCGTGGGGTTGGTGCGCGAGGTCCACGGCGACAGCCGCTCCAGCTTGGAGCTTGAGCACTACCCCGGCATGACCGAGCGCAGCGTTGAGGCCATCGTCGCCGAAGCTGAACAGCGCTGGAGCCTGGCGGCGGTGACGGTCATTCATCGCGTGGGGCGTTTGCGGCCCACCGATCAGATCGTCCTGGTGCTCGCCGCGTCGGCCCACCGCTCGGCAGCCTTGGCGGCTTGCGAATTTATCATCGACCGCCTAAAGACCGACGCCATCTTCTGGAAGCGGGAAACCGCAGGCGACGATACCCGCTGGGTGCAAGCAACCGATCAGGACGTGGAGCGAGCCAAGGGCTGGGCCGGCAACTAGCCAAGAGCGAACCCGCCTATTCGATCATCTTGTTGATCGGGTATTCGACGATGCCGGTGGCGCCGGCCTTCTTCAGCGCCGGGACGATGGTGCGCACGGTGGCTTCCTCAATGATGGTGTTTAGCGCCAGCCAGTCGGGGTCCGTCAGGTGGGAGATGGTGGGGTTGCGCAGCGCTGGCAGCAGGGCGGTGACCGACTCGAGGTCGGCTTTGCGCACGTTCATCATCAGGCCAACTCGGCCCTCCGCGGCCAGGCAGGACTTCAGCATCAACGCGATGTTGTCGAGCTTGGCCCGAATCCAAGGGTCTTCGAGCGCCGCCTTGTTGGCGATCAGCCGCGGCGTGCTGCGCAGCACTTCGTCCACGATGCGCAGGTTGTTGGCGCGCAGCGACGAACCGGTTTCGGTGATCTCGACGATGGCGTCCGCCAACCGGGGCGGCTTCACCTCGGTGGCACCCCAGGAGAATTCGACGATGGCGTCGACGCCGTGGCGCTCGAAGTAGCGCCGGGTCATGTTGACCGCTTCGGTGGCGATGCGCTTGCCTTCGAGGTCCGCCACCGAGCGCACCGGCGAATCGTCTGGCACGCAGAGCACCCAGCGGGTGGGCCGGCGGCTCACCTTGGCGAACAGGAAGTCCTCCAACTCCTCCACGTCCGCGCCGGTCTCTACCACCCAGTCGTGCCCGGTGATGCCGGCATCGAGGACGCCTTGCTCGACGTAACGGGCCATTTCCTGGGCGCGCACCAGCAAACAGTCGATCTCCGGGTCGTCCACCTCCGGATAGTAGGAGCGGCCGGTAAAGCGGATGACGTAGCCCGCCTGACGGAACAGGTCCGTGGTTGCATCCTGCAGGCTGCCCTTGGGAATGCCCAAGTTCAGGGTCCGCTGCGCTGCATCAGCCATTGCCGTACACCTCCGCCGGGTCGAAGACCCGCTCCGCGATGATCGATGCCTTCCCCGTGTCGGGGTCAATTTCCCGAAAGAAGCAGCTTGCGTAGCCTTCGTGGCAGGCCGCGCCGCCCACCTGCTCCACCTGCACGAGAATCGTGTCCCGGTCGCAGTCGTAGTAGATGCGCTTGAGATGCTGCACGTTGCCGCTCTGTTCGCCCTTGCGCCACAACGCGCGTCGGCTGCGGCTGAAGTAGCACACCTGCTTGGTGCGCAGGGTCTCCTCGTAGGCCTCGGCGTTCATGTAGGCGAGCATCAGCACCGCCCCAGTCTCGGCATCCTGGGCGATGGCTGGAATCAACTCGGCTTTGTTGAAGTCGGGACGGTCCATAAGCCCGCAGGCAGATTAAGGGAACTGCGCATGTTAATCGTTGCGGCAGGCTGCGGGAAGGCGCACAATGCGGGCAGGCTGCGGAGAGCGGGGGAGGCTTCAATGACTTATGACCTAGTCATCCGAGGCGGAACCGTCGTTGACGGCACCCGCCTGCCGAGGCTGCGGGCCGATGTGGGCATCCGGGCCGGCAAAGTGGCGAAAATCGGGCGAATCGCCTCCGGAGCGGCTGCCCGGGAACTCGACGCCACGGGCCTCATCGTAGCGCCGGGGTTCGTGGACCTGCACACCCACTACGACGCCCAGATTCACTGGGACCCCTACTGCACTGTTTCGAGTTGGCACGGCGTCACCTCCGTGGTGCTCGGCAACTGCGGTTTCGGCTTCGCGCCCGTGAAGCCGGCGGACCGCGACCGTGCGCTCCTGATGATGACGCGCACCGAGCAGATTCCATTCGCCACCATGAAGGCGGGCATGCCCTGGAACTGGGAAACCTTCCCGGAGTGGCTTGACAACCTGGCCCGCATCCCCAAGGGCGTCAACTGCGTGAGCTATGTGCCGGTCTCGCCGCTGCTGGCCTACGTGATGGGCATGGAGGCGGCCAAGTCGCGCCCGGCCACCGCCACGGAACGCCGCGAGATGCAGCGGCTGCTGCACGAGGCGATGGACGCTGGCGCCTGCGGCTTCTCCGTCCAGCGGCTCGGCGAGCACTCCCTGCAGGCGGACTATGACGGCACCCCGATGCCCACCGACTGCATGGCCGATGAGGATGTCCTGGCGCTGGCCGACGTGCTCTCGGAACGCGACGAGGGCTTCATCCAGATCACCCAGGCCCAGGCCGGCAATCCGGTCACTGCGTCCCCGGAAGCGATTGCCCGCGACCTCAAGTTCCTTGAGACCTTGGCGGAGCGAGCCCAGAGGCCGGTGTTGCACAACGTCATTGCGGTGGTGGACGAGTATCCGGATGCGCACCTTCAGGCCTTGGACTGGATCCACGACTGCAACGACCGGGGCCTGCGCATCTTCGCCCAGGCGGGCACCGGCCGCATCTGGTTCGAGTACACCTTCGAGGACTGGAACCTCTACGACTTCAGCCCGCCGTGGAACCACGCCACTCAGGGCACCCACGCGGAGAAGCTGCAAAAGCTCGCCGACCCGACCATCCGCCAAGCTATGAAGGACGACTACCCGAACTTCATGTCTGCGGGCACCGGTGGCTGGATCGAGAACATCACAGTCAAGGAGGCTGAGGGCAACCTAGGCGGCTATGTCGGGCGCAAGATCGGCGAGATCGCCGAAACCGAGGGCAAGCACGTCATAGACGCGATCCTGGACATCGCGGTGGCCGGCGACCTCAAGCCGCTGTTCAAGACCGACACCGCCGGGCCGAGCCTGACCAATCCCGAGGCCGTCGCGGAACTGGCATCCGACCCGTTCGTCATTCCCGGCGTGTCCGACGGCGGCGCCCACACCAAGTTCTTCAGCGCCGGCAGCTACCCCACGGACCTGCTGATGTGGCTGGTGCGCGATACGAAGACCATGTCGCTTGAAGAGGCGCACTACCATCTGTCGTACCTGCCCGCGCAAGCGGCTGGCTTCCTGGATCGGGGCTATCTGCGTGCCGGGGCGCCGGCTGACATCGTGGTTTACGACCTGGACAAGCTCCGTATCACGCCGGAAGGCGGCCACGATGTGGTGTACGACTACCCGGCCGACGAGTGGCGGCGGGTGCAGCGGGCGGAGGGCTACCGCTGGATCCTAGTCAACGGCGAAGTGACCTTCGAGGACGGCGAGGCCACCGGCGCAACCCCGGGGCAGTTGCTGCGCAACCGGGAGGTGGCCCAGACAACACTCGGCATGGCGGCGGGTTGAGGGACAAGGTCAAGCCCGAAATTTCGGAGCGATACGCTGGCCAGCCTCACTTTCTTGAGGGAATCTGATCCTTGGCCGCGAAGTAGCTCAGGTAGTACTCGTTCTTGACGTTGGCGACCAGGATCTGTGCGTCGATCCGGCGCACGCCCCGCATTGGCAGCAGTTCGTTGTCCGATATGTCGCCCAGTGACAGGTTGTCCGGGGTGATGAGCAGGGCCAGTAGGTTTGCTGGGCCGGCCACTTCGCCGACGAAGGCGGCGGCAGGGAGGTCCATGAGGCGCTGCACGATGCTGCTGGTCTTCTTCGCGTCGGTCGCGATGCGCAGAATCGCGGTGGTGCCCAGGCTCAGCGCCAGCGGGTTGCACACCACCTGAAACTGCATCTGGCCGGACTGCTGGAGTTTTCTCAGCCGTTGGCGGATCGCGCCTTCCGAGATGTCGAGCTGCCGGGCGATTTCGCGATTGCTCTGCCTGCCGTCCCGATACAGCGCGTGGAAAATGCGATCGTCCCTGGAATCGGAGTGCGCCGCTGGGGGACGGCCTGGATTTGCCAGGTCGCCGAAGCTGGAGACGAACTTGTGGATGCGGAAGCAAGGTATGGCCTCCACGGTCGCCACGCCGCCAATTCGCCCAACCTCCCCGGCCAGACGGTGTGCGTCTTCAATTGACTTGGCCCTGGCGGTGACAAAGACATCCGGGTTGCCGATGCCTTGGGAGACGCCGAACACCCCGTCGAGCTTGGCGATGTCCGCCCCGACCCGTTGCACGGTGCGCCCGGACGTGGCGACAAAAAAGAAGACGACGTTCGTGTAGCCGTCGGAAAACACGTGTTTCTGTGCAACCACCTGCATGACGTGGCGCTCGGCCATGCCCCGGATTCGCTGCGCCACCGTCGATTCGGCGATGCTGAGACGCGCGGCAATGTCCTTGTTGGTGATCCTGGGATTCGGTCGGAGGACGTCGACGATGTTGGCATCCGTTCGGTCGAACGCCATGTTCACGCGCCCTGTGTTCCAGAGGGGCTGGAGAGCGCGGGTGGGGAGCGCTGAAAGTCGAAACCGCGGTAGTTTTCCGCTGCGACCGCTTCGCAGGCCTTCCGGTAGGCGCCCACACCCCCGACGTAAGGCATGAACACTCGTGGCTTGCCCTCGACGTTGGCGCCCAGGTACCAGGACCCGCCCTTCGGGTACAGGGTGGCGTTGGCCAAGCGATTCACTTGAGCGGTCCAGGCCGCCTCCGCCTCGGGTTTCGCCCGAATGGAACGGTAGCCCTGCTCGCGCATGTGTCCCAGGATGTCGGCGATGAAATTCACGTTCTGCTCGATGGATACGACCATGTTGCTCAACACCGAGGGGCTGCCCGGACCGGTGACGGTGAACAAATTGGGGAAGTCCGGGACCATGAGACCTAGGTAGGTGCGTGGCCCTTCCCGCCAGGCCTGCTTGAGCCTTCGCCCTCCCAAACCGCGGATGTCCATGCGCAGCAGGGCGCCGGTCATGGCGTCGAACCCGGTCGCTAGGACCAAGTCGTCCAGCTCGACGAAACGGTCGGCTAACCGCACGCCGCCGGGCTCTATGGCCTTGACGGGGTGCTTCCTCAAGTCGATCAGGTGCACGTTGGAGCGGTTGTACGTGTCGTAGTAGTTCGTGTCCACGCAGATGCGCTTGGTGCCGATGGGGTGGGTCGTCGGGCAGAGCGCCTCCGCCGTTGCCGGGTCGTTGACGATGGCCCGGATTCTGGCGCGGACGAAGTCGGCGACCCGGCGGTTGGATGCCTCGTTGCTCATCAAGTCACCAATGCTGGTCATGAAGTGGGCGCCGCCCCGGGACCAGTACGCCTTGCAAACCCGGTCTATCTCTTCTTGGGGGGCCGACTCCGCCGTGGACAGGGCCGGTTTGCGGTCGCGGGCAACGACCTCTAGGTCCCCGGAACCCATGGAGAGGCCGAGCCGCTGGTGTGCCCGGTGCTCCGGGTAGCGGGCCTTGAACTCGCGCACGAACTCCGGGTCGAGCGGCGCGTTCATGGCGGGGATGCTGAAATTGGCCGTGCGCTGAAAGACCGTCAGCTGGGCGGCTTCATCGGCAATGACCGGAATCGATTGGATGCCGGTGGAACCGGTGCCGAAAATGCCGACCCGCCGGCCGCCGAAGTGGACCGCTTCGTGGGGCCACAGGTTGGTTCGATAGATTCCCCCGGTGAAGTCCGCCAAGCCGGGCAGGTCGGGTTCGAGGGGGACGGACAGACAGCCGGTGGCCATGATGCAGAATGGTGCCCGGACTTGGTCGCCTTGGTCGGTGCGCACCTGCCACAGGCATTCGGCTTCATCGAAGCGGGCGGATTCGACCCGCCGCTCGAAGCGGATGTCCCGCCGCAGGTCGAACCGGTCCGCCACGTGGCCTATGTAGCGCAGAATCTCGGGCTGGGTGGGGTAGCGGTCGGTCCACTCCCATTCCTGCTGCAGTTCTTCGCTGAACGAATAGGAATAGGCCAGGCTTTCCACGTCGCAGCGGGCGCCGGGGTAGCGGTTCCAGTACCAAGTGCCGCCGACATCGCCGCCAGCCTCGTATACCCGCGCGGTCAATCCCATGCCGCGCAGGCGATGCAGCATGTAGAGCCCGGCAAAACCGGCGCCGACGATGATCGCATCGAACATGCCGTATCAACGTCTGCCGCGAATGAGCCGTCCCGGCCGCGCCCCGGTATCCTCGTCGTGCTCACGGGTCACTTCGCCGTTCACCAACGTTGCGATGTAGCCGCTTGCCGGCTGCAGGAAACGCAGGCCGCCCGCCGGCAGGTCGTTGACGGCGTAGGGCAGGCCGAGTTTCAAGTTGTTGAAGTCGATCACGTTGATGTCGGCGCGCTTGCCCGGAGCCAGCAGGCCCCGGTCGGAGAGGCCGTATAGCGCGGCGGTTTCCGCGCACTGCTTGCGGACCAGGTATTCCAACGGCAGGCGGGGGCCCTGGCGGTCGCGTGCCCAGTAGGTGAGCAGGTGGGTGGTGCTTGAGGCGTCGCAGATCAACTGGCAGTGGGCGCCGCCGTCGGCGAGGCCAATGACGGAATGCGGATCGGCCATCAGGTCATGGAGCGCGTCGAAGTTGCCGCGGGCGAAGTTGAGGGTGGGCATCATCAGTATGGCGTGGCCATCCTCGGCCATCATCAGGTCATACAGGTGCGCTTCGACATCCACGCCCCGGCGCCGTGCGTCCGTGGCCACGGACGTCTCCGCACGCGGTTCATAGTTGATCGGGTTGCCGAGCGGGAACAGGTTCTCGATGCTCTGGGCGATGAGCAGATGCATGGCGTCGTTGACGGAATCAGACAGCGGCGGCGCGTTGTCCTCGCTTAAGATGGCTGCCCGGACCTCGGGTCTGCGCAGTGCATCCAGACGTTGCTTCAGCGGCAGGCCGGCGATCTTGAGATAGCTCGGACGTCGCTGAAACAGGTGGTTCGACTGCCAGGAGAGCAGCACGCCCCCCGGGCGTGAGGCGGTCTGCGGATGCAGGTGGGCGCCGTTCGCGTTCGCCTGGGCCACGTATGCCATGACGCGCTTCCATGCATCCGAGTCTTCAATGAACTCGACGATTAGGAAGGTGATGGGCAGTCCCGTTTCCCGGCTCAGGCGGTTCATCCAGTGCAATTCGCTTTCCAGGCGCGCTTCGTTGCCCAGCGCCAGGCCGGCCTGTCCGACCGAACCGCCGGGCACCAGTTCGAACACGGCCCCGGAACGCTGCATGGCGCGGCCGATGGCGAACACCTCGTCCTCCGTGGCGAAGGTGCCGGGCACCGGATCGCCGTTGATCGACTGATGGCCGAGAATCCGCGAAGTGGTGAAGCCCAGCGCCCCGGCATCCAGGGCTTCGGCAGTCAGCACGGCCATCGCCCCGATGTCCTCGGCGGTGGCGGCTTCGTTGCGGACGCCCCGTTCGCCCATCACATAGCTGCGCACCGGGCCGTGGGCGATCTGGGCGCCCACGTCCATGGACCAGCGCTTGGCGTCGAGCAGGTCGAGGTATTCCGGGAACGACTCCCAGTTCCAGTCGATGCCCTCGTGGAGCGCGGTGCCGGGAATGTCCTCGACGCCCTCCATGAGCTGGATCAGTTCATCCTGCTCCCCGGGCCGCACCGGCGCGAACCCGACGCCGCAGTTGCCGGTGACCACCGTCGTGGTCCCGTGCGATGCGGATGGGTCCAGGCAGTCGTCCCAAGTGGCCTGCCCGTCGTAATGGGTGTGGATGTCCACGAAACCCGGCGTGACGATGGCGCCGTCGGCGTCGATGCGGCGGCGAGCGGGCGCGGTGATGCGCTCCTCGACGGCGGTGATGAGGCCGCCGTCAATGGCGATGTCGGCGGGACGCGGTTTGCCGCCCGTGCCGTCAACGACAAGGCCTGACTTGATCAGCAGATCGTGCATGTTTCGATTCCTCCGTGTTTCGTGTTTCCTAGCTGCTTCGTCAGTCAACCTGGAATCCCTCCAGATTGCCCTGTTCGCGCCATTCGGCCAGCAGCGCGTTGAATGCATTGATTCCCGGCGCGTAGGTCTGGTTCGCCAAGCCCTTGCTCGGGTCGTCGAGGTGTCCCTCGTTGTTGTAGTAGCCCGGCGTGCAGGAGTCCAGGAAGTCGCGGTTGGCGTAGGCCAGCCTCTGGATCTCCGCCACCCAGGCCGCCTCGGCCTCGGGCGTCACCTCAGCGCTTGAGCAACCGCGTTTGCGCACCTCGTCGATGATGTAGGCAATGTGGCGCGCCTGGTCGTCGAACATGGCCGTCATGTTGACCGATAGGGCGCTCTGGTTGACGCCAATGAAGAACCAATTCGGGAAGCCGTGGCTCGACATGCCGTGCAGGGTCCTCAGTCCCATTGCCCAATGCTCAAACAGCGATTTGCCGCCCCGCCCGACAATGTCGAAGCTGACGCGCCGCCGCGGCGACGAGGAGATCTCGAAGCCAGTGGCGTAGACGATGCAGTCCGCTTCGTACTCGACGCCGTTGGCGACGACGCCCCGCTCGGTGATGCGGTCCACGCCCTGGTTTGCGCTGACATCGATGAGCTGCACGTTGGGGCTGTTGAAGGTCGCGAGATACTCGTCGTTGAAGGTGGGACGCTTGCAGAACTGGCGGTACCAGGGCTTGAGCGCCTCCGCAATCGCCGGGTCGTTCACCGTGTCGTCGACCCGCGCGCGGATCTCGTTCATCTTGCGGAAATCTTCGATCTCGGCGGCCAGCGCAAGTTCCTCGGGGTCGCCTTCCACAGCCACCTCGCGTGGCAACGTAGTCTGCACGCGGCGGAAGATGTCGGTCCATGAGTCCGCGACCAGATCTTCGGTGAACGGGCGGCCCACCATGATGTCGGCGAAGTTTTCGCGCCGCGCGCGCTGCCATCCCGGTTTCAGGGACCGGTACCAAGCTTCGTCGGTCGGCTGGTTGCGGCGCAGGTCCACCGAAGAGGGTGTGCGCTGGAAAACGTAGAGCGCCTTGGCGTGTTCGCCGAGATAGGGCACTGCCTGGATGGCGGTGCAGCCGGTGCCGATGACGGCGACGCGCTTGTCCGCGAGTTTCGTCAGGCCGCCGTGCTGGTTGCCGCCGGTGTAGTCGTAATCCCAGCGGCTGGTGTGAAAGGAGTGGCCCCGGTAGTCGTGGATGCCGTCGATGCCCGGCAGCTTCGGCACGTTGGCGGTGCCGGCTGCCTGAATGACGAAGCGCGCGCGGATGTCGTCGCCGCGGTGGGTGGACACCTGCCAGCGCTGGGCCTCGTCGCTCCACTTAAGTTCCGTGACCCGCGTCTGGAAGAGTGCGAGGTCATAGAGGCCGTAGTGGTCGCCGATGCGCTGGGAGTGTTCGAGGATCTCGGCGGCGTAGGAGTACTTCTCCTTCGGCATGTAGCTGAGTTCCTCCAGCAGCGGCAGGTAGCAGTACGATTCGATGTCGCACTGGCATCCCGGGTAGCGGTTCCAGTACCAGGTGCCGCCGAAGTCCGCGCCCGATTCGATCAGCAGGATGTCCTCGACGCCCCGTTCCTGAAGCCGCGCCGCCGCCATCATGCCGCTGAAGCCGCCACCGATGATGACCACGTCCACTTCCCGTTGCAGCGCATCCCGTTCCAGGGGCGCTTCAACGAACGGATCCTGGTCCGCATAGTGCGCATATTCATCCATGGTGCGCAGGAACTGATCGTCCCCGTCGTTGCGCAAGCGCTTGTCGCGCTCGATGCGGTACTTCTCCCGCAACGCGTCCGGGTCGAAGTCTAGGTTGGAGTATTGCTTCTTAAGTGCTGTGTTCATGCTGTGAGTCCCCTGACTCTTGACCTCTGGTCTGCGATCGGCACTTCACCTTGTCGCTGTTTCAAAAGTCTGCGCTTATTGTTGGCCCAAGTCAATTTGGTTACGCTATGCGTTGCACTGTTGATGCGAATTTATGTGGAAATGCGACCATGAAAAGCCAACATATCAATACGCGAGCCCTGCGGATGCACTATTTGGAAGAAGGTGAGGGCTTCCCGGTGATCGCCATTCACGGCTGGCCGGAAACGTCCCGCGAGTGGACCGAGGTCGCGGGGGACCTAGCCGGCGACTGGCGCGTGCTGGCACCGGACACACGAGGCCACGGCGCCACCGAAGCGCCGCCCGATGGCTACGACCGGGCGCGATTGGCCATGGACATCGTCGACTTCATGGACGCGCTCGGCATCGAGCGTTGCCCGATCGTGGCGCACGACTGGGGCGGGATCATTGCGGTGAAGCTGGCGCTGGATCATGGCGAGCGGGTTGAGCGCCTTTGCCTGCTGGACACCATCTGCACCGGCTGGCCGGTCTTTGTTCAGTACTACTATTGGTTCATGGATGGCGACCGTGCGGAGCGATTTCTGAACACCAGGGCGCGGGACTTCATTGCATCCGTGGTGGGCGGCCAGAATCGAGGACTGCCGCTGCCGCCGGACTGCCCGGTTGAATTCCAGTCGCCGGACCTGACGGCGCCGGAGCCTTGGGCCGCGGACGAGGTGCTCGATGCATACACGAGCCCCTACGAGCAGGGCGATGCCGCACGGGTGAACTGCAACTACTATCGCAGCATGCAGTTTCATCGCGTCGTTCCCGATGCGGGCGCCCTCAACGGCGAACGCTACCAACCGGTGCCGCAGGAAGAGATGGGGCGGATGTGGCGCAACGGCGAGGTTGCTGCCGAGTACCTCGATTTTGCGCCGGAAGACCGTCACAAGACCTACGACGGCGAAACCCTGTGGCTGTATGACCGATATTTGGTCGAGTTCGCTGGCGGCCGCGTTAACGAGGCCGGGATACCCGTGGGTGATCCGAGTTTCGACTCGTTCAGCCGGCATTTTCCCAACCTCCGTGCCGAGGGGATGGTCGGCGGGCACTTCTTCGCCGAATCCCACCCGGAGGAAACGGCACGGCGCATCGACCGCTTCCTTGGTCGTGAGTAAAGGCCCGATTCCAACTTCAGATCAGCGCCTCGTAGGTCAGTTTCTCGAATCGTTCCCCAAGGTTCGCCTTCGGCAGGAACTGGTACAGGAACACCTGGGTGAAGAACAGGCCAGCGAGATCCTCCGCCGGGTCCACGAAGAAGGAGGTGCCGGCGGCGCCGCCCCAACCGAATTGGCCTGGCGAGCCGGGCGTGAACGAACCGCCGATGCCCTTGCGCACCGAGTAGCCGAAACCGAAGCCGTAGTTGGGCCCGGTGCCTAGGTCGATGTTTCGGGTGCCGATGTGGTTGGTCGTCATCAGGTCCACCGTCTTGCGCCCGAGGACGCGCGTCCCGTCCAATTCGCCGCCGTTCAGCAGCATTTGGGCAAAACGGGCATAGTCCGCTGGGGTGCTGAGCATGCCGCCGAACATGCCGTTGCCGGACATGAGCGCGCGATTTGACCCGCCCGCTTTCTCGGCGTCCTCCGGCCGTTCGCGGACCCTCAGGTTCTCATCCTCGTCCCACTCGTATTCGGTGACGAGCCGGCTTAGGTTCTGCTCAGCGCAGTAGAATCCGCTGTCCGCCATGCCCAGCGGCTCGAAGATGCGTTCGCGGAACAGGGTGTCCAGATCCTGGCCGGTTAGCCGGGTCAGGAACAGGCTGAGCACGTCGAAATCCGACGCATAGTTCCAAGTCTCGCCCGGCTGCGCGAACAGCGGCACGTCGGCGATGGCCAGCACCTTCTCCTCGTAGCTGTGCTCGGGATGGTTGACCCGTTCGGCCGGGCCGAAGAAACCCGTCCCTTCCCAAGTGGGCTCCATCAGCGGGGCATAGGCGGCGGGTGTGCGGGTGATGGCCGGCAGCCCGGAGGTCATCGTCAGCAGGTCGAACAGGGTGATCTCCCGGCAGGCCGGCACGGTGGCCTCCACCGAGAGCCCGCCGCGCACGCGTTCCGCCGGGCCGGGATAGGCCGCGACCCGGGGGTTCTCGAACTCGGGCAGCCACTTCGACACCGGCTCGTCGAGGAAGAAGGCCCCGTCCTCGAACAGCGACATCACCACGGCGGCGGTGACCGGCTTGGTCTGTGAATACATGCGGAACAAAGAGTCCATCGAGACTGGCGCTTCGCGGTCCATGTCCAGTCGGCCGGAGGCGTGTCGATGCACAACTTGGCCGTGGCGCAGGAGCACCGTCGCCGTTCCAGGAACTTGGCGGGCCTCGACGGCCGCGTCCATGGTGTGTCCGATGCGCCCGAGCCGGTCGGCGCACAAGCCCGCTTCTGGCGGCGCGGCGATGGGAAGTCCGGCAAATGTCTGGGTCATTGAAGCCTCCTGTGGCTCAGTTTGAGTTGATTGTGGGAATGCTACTCAAAGTGGTTTGTCCCGGGTGATGATATAGTGCCTCTTTCTTCGAATTCCCACGTGTTGATCCACCACAGCCGTCCTTGGGGCGTTTGGCTCTGCGCATTCGCTTGGCTTGGCGCCAGCGCCGCTGGCGCTGTCGAGCTCGGCGGGCAGCAGCTCATCGAAGTCCTCGATGGAGTGCCGCGTCACCACATCCGCGTGCCGACCTCGGCCGATGCCGATGCCGCCATCCGCATCGATGGGGTGGTGGATGAGGCCGCTTGGCGACAGGTGCCCGACTACGACAACCTGCGCGTGGCGGTGCCGGGCACGGGTGAGCCCGGCGCCCACCGGACGGAGCTGCGGCTGCTGGCCACCGAACGGGCGCTGTACGTCAGCGCGGTGATGCACCAGCCACCGGACACGCTAGTGCAACGGCTGTCCGCCCGCGATGAGTTCATCGACCGGGACACTTTCGGATTCACCCTGGACTCCGGCGGCGAAGGCCACTTTGCCTACTGGTTCATGGTTGCCTTGGGCGGTTCGGTGCTGGATGGCAAGGCGCTGCCGGAACGCCGCTTTCAAAACGACTGGGACGGTCCTTGGCGCAGCGCCACGGCTCGCCTCGACCACGGCTGGAGCGCCGAAATGATGCTGCCCTGGTCGATGATGAGCCTGCCCGACGTTGACGGGGAGAGGGCCATGGGCTTTGCCTTCGCCCGTTACGTCGCCCATGACAGCCAACGCTACCAATGGCCCGGCCACTCTTATTCGTCGGCCCGCTTCGTCACCGCCCTGAACGCCATGCAGGTCGCCGGAGTGGAGCCGCGGCAACAAGTTTCCTTTATTCCGTTCGCGTCGATGACCAAGGACCAGGCCCGCGGCGATGACAAGGCCCGGGTGGGCGTTGACTTGGCTTGGCGGCCGTCGCCGAAGTTGGCGCTGGCGGCCACCGCGCTGCCGGACTTCGGGGCGGTGGAGGCGGATGACGTGGTGCTCAATCTCACCGCCTTGGAAACCTTCTTTCCCGAAAAACGGCTGTTCTTCCTGGAAGGCAACGAGGTGTTCGAATCCACTCCGCGGGCCAATTTCGGCAACATAGCCCGATCGATCACCAACGACAACTTCGCCAGCACCTCGCGCCGGGTATGGCGCAACGAGTTTCTGCCGGTGCCGGTCTCCCTGGTGAACACGCGCCGCATGGGCGGCACAGCCACCCAGGTTGAGGTGCCCGACGAGGTGGAACTGCGGCGCGGTGAACGTGGCTTGCCCACCGACCTGCTCGGCGCGGCCAAGGTGACCGGCGACGCGGGCAACCTCCGTTACGGCCTGATGGGCGCACTGGAGGATGACGTGGAGTGGTTGGGTGATATCGGCGGCGAACGGGTCAAGGTGTCCGCGCCGGGCCGGGACTTCGCCGTGGCCCGCCTGCTCTATGAAACGGTGGGTGCCGACCGGCGCTCGGTGGGCTACATCGGCACCTTGGTGGCGGGCCCGATGCACGACGCCGAAGTGCACGGGATCGACGCCCACTACACCAGCAGCGACGGCGGCATCGTGGCCGATGCCCACGTCATGCGCAGCTTAGTGGACGGGGAGGCGGGCTACGGCGCCTTGTTTGATTTGCGCTACGCCCGCTCGCAGGCCATCCAGCACCAAGTGGCGCTGGACTACTTCGATGCGGACGTGGACTTCAATGACTTGGGCTTCTTGGCCCGCAACGACTATGTCGGGGCGCAGTACGCCTTGCAGTACGCCAATCCCGAAGGCATCGGACGCTTCAAGGTGATTCGCGGGGCGCTGGTGGCCCGCCAGGAGGTCAACCTGAGCGAAGGCCAAGTGGTGCACAGCGGGCTGTATTGGCGCAACTCCATGGTCCTGCCGGGCCGCAACACCGTCAACACGGCGCTGGCTTGGCTGCCGCGGCGCTATGAGGACCGCGACAGCCGCGACAACGGCGCCTATCGGGTGCGCCAGCGCTGGTGGGGCGACGTTCAGGTGGCGACCGATGCGGGCAAGGCGTTGAGCTTCTCGGCCAGCGTTGGGGCCTTGCAGGAAAATCTCGGCGATTGGACCTATGCCATTGCGGCGGGCACCACGTGGCGGCCCTATGATCGGCTTTCCCTCGACTTTGACCTGCGTTACAAGCGCCGCCGTGGTTGGGTGGTGCATGCGGGGGATCGCAACTTCGGCACCTACAAAGGGCCGGACCTGCAGCCCTCCATCAGCCTGAATTGGGTGGCCGCGCCCCAGCACCAAGTGCGGCTGTCCCTGCAGTGGGCCGGCGTCAACGCCAAGCTGCAGGATTTCTGGGCCGTGCCGGAGGGTGACGGCAAGCTGGTGCCTGCCCAGCCGGACGATCCCGAACAGGACTTCAGCGTCAGCATCCTCACCGCCCAGCTCCGCTACCGATGGGAAATCGCCCCGCTGACCGACTTCTACTTGGTTTACAACCTGGGCAACGCGCTGCCCAACGACCCGAACCGGGCGCTGGGCGGTCTGTTCAGTGATGCTTTCAACGACCCGGTGGTCGAGAGCTTTGTGGCCAAGCTGCGCTACCGATTCGGGAATTGACCGGCGGTCGTCTTGGCCAGTGGCCTTGCGCAATGCTGTTGGAGTGATAGCATTCGCGCTTTTATTGGGTTCAACCAAAGGAGAGAGAGAATGAGCCTACCTTGCAGTTTTTCGTTCGCTTTACGGCGATTCACTGGTGCCACGACGGCGGTTCTTGCGGCCCTGCTAGCTTGGGTTGCGCCATCGGTGGCCACAGCGGAAGAGGCCCAAGCTGGCGTGCTTGAGGAAATCATCGTCACCGGCACCAAGCGGGAGGCCAGCCAGCAGGACACGCCGATTGCGATTTCCACCATCACCGCCAACGACATCGCCAAGACCTATGGCAACGACATCCGCGCCGTCGGCGACCTGTCGCCAAACGTCAACCTCACCCTGCAGACCGGCTTCAATGCCTTGGCGGGCGGCATTCGCGGCACTGGCACCATATCCATCTTGACCACCCAGGACCCCAGCGTCGGCCTGCTCATCGACGAGTTCGCACTGAATCACGTGCAGACTCAGTTCGTTGAGCTCTTCGACTTGGAGCAGGTGGAAATCTATCGCGGTCCCCAAGGCACCCTGTTCGGCAAGAACAGCACCGGGGGCACCATCGCCATTACATCCAAGCGGCCTGATTTGGACAACTATGGCAGCACCGTGCGGCTCTCCACCGGCGGCTATGACGGCGGTTCGGACAACTACAAGGCCCAAGTGGCGGTGGACGTTCCGCTGATTGAAGGCCAACTCGGTTTCCGCTTCGCGGGTTCCTACGTGAGCGAGCAGGGTTTCTACACCAATGACAAGGACACCGCTAGTTTCCCGAATTCCCCGCTCTATCAGATATTGGGAATTGACGCCGATTTGTTGCCGCCGGAGTTGAGCTTGGTGACCACAGGCGCTGGTGAGCGCTTGAGTGGCAAAGAGGTTCTTGCTGCCAAGTCCAAGCTACTTTGGCAGCCCAACGACCGCTACGAAGCCTATTTCATTTGGGAAATCGTGCGCGACGACTCCGACTCTCCGGCCAGCATCAACGAAACGCCGGCCGGGGAGGGCTTCCTGTTCGAGTTGCTCGGCTTTCCGGGCATACATGCAGCGGGGCACAGCAACCCGTTCAGCACCGGGATGACCCAGCAAGGCAACGGCATCAACATTCGTGACGGCCATCGGGTGGACGTGGATGGCTACTATCTGACCCAGACGCTGGACTTTGACCAGTTCAGCATCAAGTCCATCACTGGCCTGCGCGAGCAGGAGGAGACGCTGCCGAGCACCTATACGGGCGAGGCTTTCATTTCACTGTTTGATGCCACCCGCAACTTGGAGCGCGAGCAGATTCAACAGGAGGTGCGTCTCGTCACCGAGTTCGAGGGTCCGCTGAATTTCGTTGCCGGCGGCATCTACATCAGCGATGAGTTGGACTTCCGGGCCTATTCAACCGTTGGGTTGTCGTCACTCTTCACCGCGATTCCGGGCGTCTTTGACGAGCGGGGCTACTACGCCATGGACCTGCGCGGCGTCACGGGCAATCCCAATCACGGGATCGTCAAGCAGGACCGCAAGTCCTGGGCGGTTTATGCGGACGGCACCTTCGTCATCAATGACCAATTCAGCATCACAGCTGGCGCGCGCTACACCAAGGACAAGAAGGACTTCTACAAGCCCACCGGCGGCGGCGGCCCCTGCAACCAGTACACGGAGCTTCGCGACGCGCAGCCAGCCGATCCCAGCCTGCCGCTCGATCTGGAGACCAATTGCATCGATGCGCTTTCCGCCACGGTAAGCCGTGCTGGCTTGGAAGGCTCGCAGATCGATCAGCGCAATCAGGTGTTGCCTGACTCAGCGTATCGGTTCATCGCGGACAGCACCGAGAAGTGGTCTGAGACGACTTGGCGGGTGGTGCTGGACTACAAGCCGAACAACGACCAGCTCTGGTACGCCAGCGTGGCCACGGGTTTCCTGGCGGGTGGATTTAGCGAGACCTGCTCCCAGGAACAGACCTGCATCGCTTACGACCCAGAGAAGAACATCAACTACGAAGTGGGCTTCAAGGCCGATATGCTTGATAGCCGATTACGTTTCAACGCTGCCGCTTTCTACACGGACTTTGAGGATCTGCAGCGCAACCAAGTGTTCCGCTTCACGGATCCGATTAGCGGCGTGGAAGGGCAGGAGACCATCACCCTGAACGCCGGCGAGTCCAACGCCAAAGGGGTGGAGATTGAGACCACTTGGCTGGTCACCGAGAACCTGCAGATCAAAGGCTCTCTCGGCTTCCTGGACGCAAGCTACGATGTCTTCGAATTCGAAGGCTTGGATCTCACCGACTTGGACATTCCGTTCGCTTCGAAGTGGCAGGTGGGTGGCCAGATCACCTACGACCACCCGTTGGGCAATGGTGGCCGCATGACTTTTGCGGCCAGCGTCCACCATCAGACCGATGCCGAAATGAGCCCCTTCGACCCGAACGCGGCCACCGGCACCAATCCGAAGTTCGCTGGGACGGTCGCCCGCCATCCCACCTACACGCAGTTGGAGGAGCGCACCTTGATTGATGCTGCCATCACCTACAACAGCCCGGATGAGCGGTGGTTCGCGAGTCTGTTCGGCAAGAACTTGCTGAATGAGGAATATCGCGTGTCGGCCAACTCGGTAGGCGGCCTGTGGAACTTCAGCCAATATGGCGCACCCTTGCAGTGGGGCGTTGAGCTGGGCTTCCTATTTGGCAACTAGACGGGCATCGGCCAACTGCACAGTCGGCGGCCCGAGCTGAAGAAGGGGAACGAAAATGTCCAAACTTCTTGAGGGCAAAGTCGCCGTCGTCACCGGTTCCGCGGTCGGCATCGGCCGCGGGGTGTCGGTGCGGCTGGCCGAGGAGGGCGCCGACATCGTCGCCCTCGACGTCAACAGCCTGGAGAACCGAACCACTGCCGAAGCGGTGCGCGCCACGGGCCGGGAGTGTCTGCCCATCGGCTGCGATGTGGCCGACCGGGTGCAGGTGCGCAACGCCATCGATGCGGGTTTGCAGGCTTTCGGGCGCATCGACGTGCTGGTCAACAACGCCGCGGTCTGGGATGACTCCTCGCTCCTAAGCGGCACCTACGAGACCCAGACCGCCGCCTACGAGGCGTCCATGGGCGCTTGCGCGATGGGCAGCTACTACTGCGCCCGGGCTTGCGTGCCCGCCATGGTCCAAGCGGGCGGCGGGCACATCGTCAACATCATCACCGAGCATGTAAAGGAAGGGCACTACATCACCGGCATGCCGGCGCTCGGCTACGACTGCGCCAAATTCTCGCAGTGGCGGCAGACCGAAACCTGGGCAATGGAGCTGGCGGACTCCAACATTCGCGTCAACGGGCTGTGCTTTGGCGCTACCGACAGCCCCATGCTGCGGGGCGCCGCGCCAGACTTGGCGGATTCAGCCATGAAGCCGGCGGACATCGGCCAGGCCATCGCCAACCTGATCGCCCATGGCGACGGGGGGCCGAGCGGCGAAACCTACCTGTTCGGCACCTCGGGCACCCCAAGGGAGGAGAGCTTGGCCGCCATCGCGGCTCTGGCACCGCAGGGGTAGTTTACGCAGTCAACGGATCGAGCAGGGGAGGGAGCCATGACGGACCCATCGGCTAACGAGGGCGTCAACCAACAGGTCTATCTGAAGCAGGTGCCGGAGGGCATCGCCGGACCCGACGACTTCGAGGTGCGCAGCGCCCCCATGCCGGAAATCGGCCCCGGCGAGGTGCTGGTGGCGGCCCACTACTTGGGCGTCGATGCCGCCCTGCGGCTGATCGTTCGCGACAGCGACGAGTTCCTGTTCCGGGTGCGTCCCGGCGATTTGGTGCGCGGCTCCATGGCCGGTCAGGTCATTGAGTCCAACCATTCTGACTACCAGGTGGGCGACTACGTGCTCGCCTCCCAAGGCGTGCAGAACTACGCCGTCAGCAACGGCGACGACTTGGAGAAGTGCGATGTCAGCCAAGCCCCCTTGGGCGCTTGGCTCGGCGGATTCGGCGTTTCCGGCTTGACGGCCTACTTCGCCATCACCGAGGAGTGCAAGCCGCAGCCGGGCCAGACCGTGCTGGTGAACGGCGCCGCAGGCGCCGTAGGCTCCATCGCCGGCCAGATTGCCCGCTTGGCAGGCTCACGGGTCATCGGCTTGACCAGCAGCGCCGAGAAGTGCCGTTGGCTGACCGAGACGCTCGGCTATGACGTCGCCATCAACTACAAGGAGGGCAACCTCTACGAGCGCTTGGCGGAGGCAGCCCCGGACCGCCTCGACGTCGTCTTCGACAACGTCGGCGGCACCATCCTCGACGAGAGCCTGAAGCTCATCGCCATGCGCGGCGTCGTGCTGTTGTGCGGCTCCACCTCCCAATACGCCGCCGAGACTATGACCGGCCCCAACAACTACATCTGGCTCGGCACCATGCGCGCCCGCATGCAGGGCTTCGTGATCTTCGACTACGCCGACCGCTACGCGGAAGCCCGCGCCCGCATGGCCCGCTGGATTGCCAACGGCGACCTCAAGCTCGCCGAACACATCGTCGATGGCGACGTGGCCGACTTCCCGCGCGCCTTCCAAGAACTCTACGAGGGCCAAAACCTTGGCAAGATGCTGGTCCGGCTACCCGCCGGGCGTTGAGCGAGCACCGAAGCGGAACAACTCCGCTGGGTTGTCCACCAGAATGCGCCGTAGGGCAGCGTGTCCTGGTCCGAGAAGCGGTTGGGGCCGGACAGCTTCACCCAGCAGCGGCCGGTGTCCAGGCACTCAAGCACCACCCGGAGCCGAGGGGCAGTTTGGTGTTACCGGTTTGAGATAGGGCAGTTCCATAGGTGAAAAGGACTGGCTTCACCACGGCACCCCTATCCGTGCCGTCCTCGCTTCCCGCCGCTCCAGGGCCGCCAACAGCCGCGAATGGCGCTCGTTGGTCACGGGGTAGTTCCAGACCAGGAAAGACGCCAGCAGGAAGAAGAACGTTGGGATGACCGCGTACTCCAAGCGGATCATCCACAGCCCCGCCGCGTTGGGGTCAATCTGCGGGTCGTAGCCGGTGAGGTTGAGCACCTGCAATGCGATGAACAGGCCCACGGCGATGCCGATCTTGTCGATGGCGCCGAACACGGCAAAGTACAGGCCGGCGCGCTTCTGCCGGGTGACCGCGGTGTCCACATCGACCACATCCGCCAGAATCGCCAGCGGCAGGTAGGCAAACGCGCCGAAGCTGGCGCCCTTGAGAACGTAGAAGACCAAAAACGTGTTGTAGTCGCCCGCACCGAGGAACGCGGTGGCCAACACCATGAGCGCGGAATGGGCCATCGCGATGGCTAGGGAGCGATGTTTGCCGTAGCGGCGCGCCAGGAACTGCCACAGGGGTATGGCGGCCACGCCCATGAGGTAGTAGAGAATGAACGTCCGGCCGATGCGGTCGCCCGCCTGCAGCACGTCCTCCATAAAGAAAACCAGCACGGCATGGCGGGACGCCTCGCCGATCACGATGGCCAGCGCCACATAGACCATGCGCCGGAACGGCCCGATTTTCAGCATGCTGGACAGCTCGCGCCACCAGGCCCGCTGCCGGGGCGGCGAGGTGACCTCCCGTTCCGGGACCAACAGGAGCAACACCGCAACGGAAATCGGCAGGATCACCAGCAGGGTCCAGCCGATGCCGGTCAGCACCTCCCCGGAATCACTGCGGCCGAGCCACTCCTGGTAGAACCAGATGACGACGCTGGCGCCGATGAGGCCGGCGATCACATAGACCTGACGGGTCGCCGTGATGCTCGCCCGCACCATGTAGCTTTCGGAAAGCTCCGCGCCCCACGCGCTGTACGGCAGCACGACAATGGTCCAGCCTAGGTACACCACCATGTTCCAGATCAGCATGTACCAGATGTCCACCGGTGGCTCGGGCATGAACAGCTTCCAGATGCCGAGCATCATCACCGGCAGGCCAATCACCAAGTACGGCTTGCGCCGCCCGAAGCGGGTGCGCGTGCGGTCGCTGATCCAGCCCATCAACGGATCGGTGACGAAATCCGTCAGCCGGGAGACGAGCAGCACCGTGCTGATGGCGGCGAGCCCCAGCCCGAGTTCGCCCGCATAGTAGGGATGCAGGAACAGGGTCATGGGGTAGCCCAGCACCGCGATGGGAAGCCCCAAGCTGCCGTAGGCCAGCAACGTCTTGCGGCCGATGCCGGCGCTCATTGAGACTGACTCACTGCAACCGGTTTTTTGTTCAGGTCTGGTGAATCTGTCGGAAAGAACAAGGTCGTCGTTGCTGCCCAACTAGAAAAGCTGGTCCATGAGCCAAATGCCCGCAACGCCCGCGATGCCCAGCGCCATGGCCAGCGTCAGGTTGAACAGCTTGGACGAGACCGCCCGTAGCTCCGCCAGCACGTCGTCGAGGCGCCGATCGACGCTCTCAAACCGCTGATTGACCATTTCGAACTGGCGGTCGGTTTCTTCCTTGATGCGCTCGTAAAGCGCCTGCTGCGACTCCTCAACGGTTTCCCGCAGCCTCTCCGGGGTGACGGCGAATTTCTCGATCGAGTTGGCGATGGCCTCAAGGGTGGCGCCCGCCTGCTGCCGGTCCATCCCCGAGGCCTCGAGGCTTGTGGCCATGTCCGAAACTTCCTGTAGCGCCCGTTTCATGAGTATATCCCCTCTTCTTGGGTTTGAAAGAGGTCATTTGATACTTGTGGGCCTGCCTTTGTCGTTAGCCAATCTCCCAACGCCTTGTAGGAAATTGTCCATGCGTGCGGGGAAGGGTGGCCATGGGCCGCTCAGCCCGTCACCGGCTCCGGCAGATAGCCCTCGTCCCGCGTCCAGATGAGCGGGAATTCGGGGCTCGCCATCGGATCTCCCGGCGAGAGGTGCTCGCTCTTCTGTGAATCCGGCGGGGTGCCCTCACGCGGGTGGTAGCGGCAGTCCTCGCCGAGGTAGCGGAGCGATACGGCGCGCCGCGGACGGTCCGTGGTGTTTCCTGTCGAGCCGTGGACCGTCCGTACGTGATGCACGATCGCGTCGCCGGGTTGGCACTCGACCCACTGGATGTCGTAATCGTCCTCATGGCCTTCGATGTCCGGGAGTGGCTTCTCGGGGGAGCCTGGCATTGGCTGGCGAGTCACGAAGCCGTTGGCCGCATAGATCGGCCAGCGGTGCGATCCGCGGATGTAGCCCATCGCCGAGTTCGACTTGACGACCACGTCGAGCGGCATCCAGATTGTGCAGCACTGGTCGCCCTCGAGATGGAAATACGGCGCGTCCTGATGGAAGGCCGTGCGGTGCATCGACCGCGGCTCCTTCAGGAAAAACTGGTCGCCGTAGAAATTGATGCGGTTCGCGCCCATCAGCCGAGCGGCGACTTCGGGCAATGGAGCGTGGATGCCGAGGGTGCGCAGATCCGGAACGCGCAGGTGATTGAAGGTGCCCAGCTTGAAAAGACCCTCTGCCTGCGAGACCTCTTCATTGCTCGCGAGCAGCTCAGCGCCCATCGCTTGGAGCATGGGCGCGAGCTCGCTCGCGTTCAGCTCGTTCAGCCCTTCGGCTCTCTCTTTGCCGAAAACAAGCCCGAAGATGCGCTCCGCCTCTGCCAGCCAGACGGGGTCGAGCAGGCCTGGCAGGTGGACGACGCCGTGCTCGGCATAACACGCGACCTCTTCGTCGCGGACGGGGCGGGCGAGTCCTTCTGGTACGGGGGCTACGGACATCGGGCATCTCCGGGTATGGGTGAAGAGTTTGACTGACTGTTCAGGAGCGATCACGCAATCTACAACAATTTTGCAAAACGATAGTATCTATCTGTATTTAAAGTTATTTTGATTCGTTTCGGAGCGCCTAGAGACGTGGTCAGCCCTTCCCCCACATCACGGTCCGCAGCAGCAGCGCGGGTCCGCTGGCGATGCGCCCCACGGGGGTGTGGAGGAAGTCCTCGCGCCCCAGCAGAACCCGCATTTCGTAGGGCTTGTCGGACAGCCAGTCCTCGCCAAGGTGGTCGTAGCTCTCGATGGGTCGCAGGGCAAGCCGGCCGTACGTCACGTGCAGCACGGCACGCTCTCCGGGCGCCGTGCGTGGATAGCCGCCGTGCCACACCGACCCGTTCCAGACCACCGCCGAACCGGCCGGGCAGGCGGTGGCGATCGCGCCGCGCTCCTCCAGCGTTTCCTCGATCGTCGGGTGGCGGCCCTTCCGGTGCGACCCGGGCACCACCTTGGTCGAACCGTTCTCCTTGGTGAACTCGTCCGTCGCCCAGCAGAAGGTCACGAGTTGGTTGTGGACCGGGAAAGGCGCCGGCATCCAGCCTTGGTCGACATGCAGGGGGAGCGGGGGGCCTCCTTGGGGTTTCACCGACCCGATGACCTGCGAGAGCAGCGCGCCCTTGCCGCACATCACTTCGGCTACGGCCAGAAGCTTCGGGTTCAGCACGGCCTCGGCGATGATGGGGTCCTTGTCGAGGAGCATCCCGACGCCCTCGTCGTGGACGCTCTCCCGGCAGAGGCGCAGGAGCGTGTCGCGCAGACGGCCGTTGAAGTCTGGATCGGCCAAGTCGTGAACGTAGCCGTAGCCGTCTTCCTGCAGGCTGCGGATGGTCTCGGCCAAACCGAGCGAGGCGACCTTCGCCTGGAGCCGGTCGTCAAGTTCGAACGGCTGGCGAGAGGGCGCCCTGACGTCTTCCACGGACACCGCCCGTGGGGCTTCCACCGATTCGGGCGACTCAGGCATCCTGCAATCCTCCTGGGGCACGCTCCCGCAGAGTTGGCATGACTTCAATGGCTCACGCGGCCGAGTGTACGGAATTCTGCACCGCGCACTGCGTCTACTGCAATGAGCCATCAGCGCCGCAACCCCATGCAGTGCGCCGCCGGGCAGGCCGACCTCGCCGGGTTGCCGGTAGTGGCGGAAGAGGTAGGAGTCGCGTTATCATTTAACTGTCTGTTTTAATTGAATAAATAATGTATGGAAAGCCGCCGTCCCCACAATCGTCCCAACATTGAGGACGCGAGCGAGCATGACGCTATGCGGCGGTCTGGCGGTTTAGCGGCATACGTGGGTTAAGTCTCGATGCGCGCCGGCTGCGTTGGCATTGCTTCGGTGGCAGTAGATGGCTAGCGGCTAGAGCACGATCGTGGCGGTGCCGGTGTGGATCAACGACGAGGGAGGCAGGCGGTCGAAGAAGAGAGCCAAGTTGGCGATGGTCGGAGCCTTGGCGGACGGGGACATTAGTCCGTGAGCGTTCGTTGAGGAATAGAGGTCGCTGGCGAGTCGCTGGGTAGGCGCCACCGAATGTCCGGGCATCACGCGCGGAAGGTGGGGAGGTAGGGCCGCACTGTATAACGCGCGGTGGTGATAGCCGATCCAGTCGCCGGTGAGTTCCTGGGTGGTTGTGTTGGAAGCGGAGCGGACGGCGGGGTTGGCGAAGTCGACAATTTGCAGGGACTGAGCGATCTGGTATCGGAAGACCGTCCAGCCGCTCGCGGGGGGCGGTCCTGGGACAAACCCAGAAGCGTAGGATCCGTAGAGGGCCACCGCTTCGAGGAGGGCCGTGACGGGTTCGGGAGCGAAGTAGAGCAAGGAGAATGTGCCGGAGCCATCGTTGAAGCGATTGCGCGCGGCCGCAGAGGGCATATGCCGAGGGTTAGCGACGGCTGAGGGAGCGGCGCGAAACCAAGGACCTGCGCGGCCGAGAGGTGCGGAGATCAAGAAAAGGAGCCGTCTTCGATCGAGGACAAGAAAGAACCGAGGAAGGCTCTCTCGTCGTCACTGCCTTTGATGAGATTCTGCGGGCACAAGCCGCCTAACGAGGGGTTGGGGGTTGCGAGCCAAGCCTTCAAGGCTGAGGTGGCATCGGCAGGGTCGGCCTGCTGAGTGGGAATCGGGATCTTAAAGGCTTGGACATCAGCAGGGACCGCGTAAGGGGACTCTTCTGGAGTGCTGGTCTTGGCGGGCGGTACGACGCCGAACAAAACCTGTATGCGCTTGACGAGCTCGGTGCGGTCGGGAGCACTATTCATTATGGCAGTATACCATGGTGGCCAGTCGGCAGTGGTTGCAGAAAAGTAGCACAACCGGGCGGCAAACGCCGAGACGAGCCGAGCTTGTCGGGGTTCGATGGCCGGGAATCGAGCATCACAAGTCCACTGAAGGAGAAGTGGTGCTGGCCAAGGAGTTGAGGTTGTCGGGGAGATTGTACAGGACGAGTCGGGACGGCGGACCGGAGTTGACAGTCTATGGTGTGGAGCGGAGGTGCGTGTCCTGGCGCTCAGTTCGTGGTTTCAGGTAAAGAGATTCGGTGGTATTGGTAGGCGGGCGCGGCACCCCGGGGAAGGTGGTAGTGCGGACCGCGTCAATTGGACCCTGGGCAAATGGGTTGCGTATAGTTCGGGCCGCTGGCGCGGCGTTAGACGCAATCAGCTCCCGTCGGGGAGCCTCAAGGTGCCGCACCTCGGGAGCCGCGAGGTATGCCCGCGATGGGGATGGAAACCCGTCAGGGCCGAGCCTCCCTTTGCGAGGCTCAGTACGGACTAGCACAATTGGACCTGAAGCAGCGCCCTTCCTCACCGAGACTCGAGGAGCAGCACATGAAAGAGTAGGGGCTTGTTGCGTTGGCGGGGTGAGCAAGGGCTTCAGCCGGCTACAGGGTGTGAGTGCGGCGGGAAAGTGGTAGGCGAATTCGGATTGAGAGCATGGTGGTGAATAGAGAAAAGGAACGGGAATTCCGCGAACTGGTTCTGCAAGCGTTCGGGGACGCGAAAGCCAAAGGGAAGTCGAATTGGCGGACGATGGACCTCAGCGTGCTCAAGAACCGCCTCCTGCAGCGCACCGACAGGCGGTTCCGGGAGCGTGACTATGGGGCGCGGACCATGGCGGAAGTGGTCGCGCAGTTCCCCGATGTGTTGGCCTTGGGGAAGGGACGGAAGCCGACGGTTTCACTGTTGACCGAAAGGGATGACGGGACGACCACCGGGGAGGTACCGGGAGAGGACGGAGCGGCGAACGAGGAAGCGAATTTCCAGGCGGTACTCGACCAGTATCGGACGAACGGCGACAACCTCGGTGTGGGCGAGGCGTACGCGTCGCAGCTGAGTAGGATGGCAGAGGCCGACGTAGAAGGGACATTCGTCAACATGGTGTCGCGATGGGCCTCGGCGAGCCCCGTGGATGTCGAAGTTAACGGCATTGCGGATCTGTTGGACAACGTGGACAAGTTCGTCAATGAACAGCTCGCGCTCGCACTGGTGCACGCGACGCTGAGAATGGAGGACGTTGGGCGCGAACCGCCGCCGCGTACGGGCGACGTGATCTACCGGGTTTCGGGGTCGCTCAGGACGTTGTTCCAGATTCCGTCGAAAGCGAATAGAACCGCTGTGATGAGGGCGGCGACCGCGAAGACGAGGGAGATGCAAACGGCCCTGTCCACGGCCGTGGATAGCTTTTGCGAGACGACTGCCGTGGCCGCGAAACTGCCGTCAACGGTCGTCATTAAGCAGGCACATGCGTACGAACCGTATGCGCTGGTCGGCGAACGTCAGGTGCTGCGCGATGTGGAAGTGCTGCTCGGGACGCTGTTTCGCAAATTCTGCGAAAGCTGCGAGAAGTACGAGGCGGAGACAATACCGCGGCGCGCGCGGGACTTGCAACGCCAGTTGGAGCGAACGCTCGATACCCTGGGAGGGGATCTGGAGCACCGGCTACGGCGTATGGTCTTGGGACCGGTGGCGAGGCACATGTCGCACTTGATCGAAGAGGGGACGCAGGCGAGCGACGAGATGATGAAGCCTTCGGTAGAGATCGCGGGCGGGACCTTCAAGCTCGATCTGCGCGGCGGTGATGACGTAATCTTCCCGGCACGTTTGGTGAACGACGGCGACGGGACCGCGCATAGCGTGCGCGTGCGGGCAGTCGATGCGAGCGGCCCGGTGACGCTGGCGGTGGTGGATCCGGCGGAGCCGTTCGAACTGGCTCCCCGAGCGGAACGCTTGGTTCGGCTCGAACTCCGTGATGCACCGGGGGATGGGTTGTTGGCGTTGAAGGCGGCGGTGAGCTGCGAGACGATGAACGGCAGGCCGCTGGAGTTCGAGCAGAGCGTTGAGTTCGAACAGCAGGGAACGCAGCCGGACTGGGACAGCCTGCTCAGGGATCCGCCGTACGGAATCAACCCCATCCGAGACAAGAAGGACCTGTACGGGCGCGACTCGGTTCTGGTGGATCTGGAACTTCAGGTGTCGAACGAGACGTCAACGTTCCTCTGGGGTCAGAAGCGTGTCGGAAAGACGTCGGTGTTGCAGGTGCTGGCGTCGAATCTCCACGAGCGCGGCGACATCGTGTGCGTTGTGTTGCGGATGGGCGAACTGGCGTCGCTGCACGAAGGCCAGTTGGGACACCGGGTGGCGACTCGACTGGTGGCCGCGCTGGGGCTGGCGCGGGAAACGCCGTTGGAGGAAGACTTCCGGGCCGGACTGGGGCGGCTGGTGCCGTTCGTGGAGGAATTGGAGCGGGAGAGCGGCCTGAAAATGCTTGTCATCATCGACGAGTTCGACGACCTCAACCCTGCCTTCTATTTGGGGGAGCGGGGCAAGCAGTTCGTCAAGGCGCTGCGGTCGCTGTCCGAGGTGGGCCTGACGTTCATGTTCGTGGGTAGCGAACGAATGAATAGCATCTACCAGAGCCATTCGGCGGACCTCAACAAGTGGATCAACAAGACACTAGACCGGATTGAGGTAGAGGCGGACTGCGAGGCGCTGATCACGGAGCCGGTCGCGGGGAAAATCGAGTACGAGCGGGATGCCGTGAAACGCATCGTCGACTACTGTAGGGGCAACCCATTCTATATGCATTTGGTGGCCGGGAAGGTGTTCCAGCGATGTGCGCAGGAACGGCGGACATTCGTCGGAACGAGCGACTTCGAGTATGTGCGGCGCAGCGTGGTCAGGGAACTGGGGCCGACGAACTTCGCTCACTTCTGGCAGGACGTTCCGGTTCTAGACCCGGGGGAGAAGAAACGGTCCGTAGCCAACAACTGTCTCTTCCTGGCCTGCGTGGCCACTTTGGGCTCGGGTGGATATGAATCGCTCGAGGACTTGGTGGCGGCGCAGAAGCAGCTTGGTCTGGAGCCGCGGGAACGGCTGCCGCTGCAGGACTTGCGGGATGTGCAGACCAGACTCTTGCGACGGGACGTACTGATGCGGCAGGGTGGCGGCGGAAGCGGGACCGAATTGGAACTGCCGGTGTTCCGCGACTGGCTGCTGGAAAACGGGGAAGGGGAACTGCTGCCCGTGTGGCGGTCGTTTCAGCAAGACCAAGCAGCCAAGGGCACGTCGGAGGCGCCGGTGGCGCCAGCGATCTTGGAGTCGCCGGGCTTTCCAATCGACGAGGACGATCTGCTGCCTGTCTCCGAACGGCTGGTGTACTTGGGTCGTCAGAAGGATGTTGCGGAAGTGCGCCGATGGCTGCGGCAGTTCGACGACGAAAGCCGTATTGAGGTGGCATTCCTGCTGCTGAAACGGCTCGCTGAGAAGGGATTCGTGAATGAGGGGGCGAACGTCAACGGACTCGCGAAGATGCAGGAGTCGCTCAACGCGAGAAGGCAAGACGTTGGTGGCGGCGCATGGCGCATGTTCAGGCGACGGCGGGACAACCTCTACTTGGGTCACGTCGATTCGGAGACCAAGAGTGGGGCAGCTACTGCACGGGAGCTCGCCAAACGCATGAGCCCCGGCAAGTGCGCGTCGATAGATGGCATGCACGGGTGGGTGCAGGCGCACCTTGACGATGACCCGATGCTAGTGGTGGTGGACGACTTTGCGGGCACGGGGAACACGATTACGAAGGGCTTGGAACGCCTCTGGTCGGCCGATCAGGAGCTGTTCTCGGCGCTTGCGGAGGAGGGCCGGATAGTGTGTTGTCTGCAGACGGCGTTTCCGGAGGCCATCGAGCGGGTTAAGCGGAGGTTCGCGCGGGTGGCGGTCCTGGCGATGACGACCTTTGATGACGAGGTACGAGCGCTGGCTCCGGAGGCCCGGATATTCGAGGATGAGGGGGAGCTAGCCTACGCGCAGGATGTGATGCTGCAGATCGGGCGTCAGCTTGTCCCGCAGAGTCCGTTGGGTTTTGGAGACATGGGTGCACTTGTGTCGTTTCACAACACTGTGCCCAATAACACGCTCCCTGTGTTCTGGTGTGCCGGAAGGGCGAACGGCCGGGAGTGGAGGCCACTTGTGCCACGTGGGTCATTTGTGTCGTGAGCAGATCCGGTCTGGGCCGTGGGAGAAAGGAGTTGCGGCCGAAGCCGGGAGAAGTGGACTCGCGACGTGAGTTGCGACGGAAAGGGCGGGTTATGGAGTTACTAAGAGGGATGAGGAAGTAGTGTGATTCGAATACAGGCCTTGAAAGACTTAATCCAATCTGGGCAACGGAGCTATCCAATCTATCTGGCGTTGATGCGGGCGGATGTCATCGACGAAATCGCGGACGTACCCAGCTACCGCGAGACGACGACGAACGCAGACGTGGCGCGCAACGTCTCTACACGACCGGTCAAGGAGTGGCAGCGGCCAAAGATTACCGACAAAGTCGAGTCGATTAGCCAACTCTTCGATGACACCGGTGAATTCATGCCCAACCCGATCTTGATCGGGGAAAACCCAAACGCGAGCGCTGCGGTGGAGATCGAGCCATACTTGGTCGCAGGCAACGGGACGCCGGTGTGGGAACTGCTGATCGACGAGACGTTGGCGGATGCGGAAAAACCTCTCTGGATCCTTGATGGTCAGCATCGGATAGCCGGGCTGGCAGCATCGGCGCAATCTTCGAATCCGGTTCCGGTCGTGTTTCTCCTAAATCAAGGCTCACCGCATTACGGAGCGGACAAGCTGGCGGAGATATTCGCTCAGGTGACGACGTCAGCAACACAGCTTGGGCCGTTGCACAGGGAGTGGTTGTCTTACGCCTTTGGCCTGAACCACTATTCGCTACAGGCAAATCGTGCGCCGGAGCAGAAGAAGGCGATGGAAGCGGTGGTGGCATTGTGCAAGACGCCTAGTTTCGGGGGTCAGGCGAATCCATTCCATGACCGCATTCAGTTCATCGATGGACCGTCGTTGATCAAGATTCTGCCGGGAGGGCACGTCTACGACTGCATCGAACTCAAGGAAACGGTGCGGCGCAGGTACTACTCTGCGCAGAAGACGCGGGCGGAGTTGGACCCGGACGAAGTCGCCCGGGAGATGTGCTTCGCGCGGACGGCGCTGAGGAAAGTGATCAAGACGCCAAGGAAACGCTCGGTGTTCTTCGGAGAGGGAGACCACCATCAGAAAATCATGGAGGATGCCTTCTGGGCAGGGGCGCTGAGACTTCTGGCGGAACACGGTGCACCGCGCTCTTGGAACGACGTATTGAGGAAACTGCACTTCGATTCGACGAGTTGGGACTTCTCGTGGAAACGAAGCCTGCACGGTAGGGAGCAAAGTAGGTCGAAGACGCTGGCTATCAAGGTGATGGAGGACATCTTCGCCAACAAGGAACTCCCTGAGGGAAGCGACAACATCGCAGATCTCCTGCAGGGCAGTGGGGCCCGGTTCGTGCTGGAGGCGTTCAGGTTAACGTCGGCGGGACGCAGGTCGTCGAAGCGGACCAAGGAACTGCAGGTGAGCAAGGGCGACAGCAGGTCCTTCGCAATTGAGCCGTGCGTAGGTATCAGGATTCGAGAACGGAGCCTGAACATCCAGGAAATCCAGGTGACCGACAAGCAGGCGCCGCCGGGGAGATTGGTACCGTACAGCAGGGAGGTGCTCAGGAATGCCGGAATGACGTTAGACGGTGCGCGGCACAACAGTCCGTTGCAATTGCTGTTCACGTTGAAACACTACGGTGGTGTGACTTCCGCGGCGGACGTCCATATTGACTGGAAACCGTGACCTCGGAATGTGCCTGGTGCGATGAACCTGGAGAAGCTCAAGATCCGGATCGAACGGGGTGAACAATACCTCCTTGCGCTCGAAGAGTTCCGGAATTGGGAGTGGGGAGAGATTCTCGCGGAGTACCGTGACGGGCGGCTCGCCTTGCCTCAGATAATGGTGTTGATGCATCCGGATTTCTACGCAGTGCGGGAGGCGCAGGTCGGAATGTCGATCCGCGGACCGCGCAGCTTCTCGACGACCGCAGGTCAACACGCGGCAAGCTGTATGGCGGACCGGATCTGGCTGTTGACTTGTCCGCTCAGGAGGTCGGAGGTTCAAGCGGACCACCTGTTCCCGTACTCTCTTGGCGGTCCCACATTAGCTGCGAATCAGCTGTTTCTCTGCCCCGCGCACAACAGCGCCAAGGGCAGCGATGTGCATTTGTTCCCCTGGGAGCGAGGCGAACCCAGCTGGCTGGCGATGCAGGTCGAGAAGATTAGGAAGTTACTGCTTTGATGAACGCTGGCTGCTCGGGATCGCACCTGCGTTAGGCCGGGAGAGTTCGGAAGCGTTGACGGCGGGTGGCCGCCTGTTTGTGTCCTGCTGCTAGGGACGCTGCTGGTAGTCGCGGGCACAGCCCTCAAGGGGTTGCTGCTCGCCTGTCGTCCAGTAGTCGAAATAGTCGACGCGCAGTTTGGCCAAGTCGACCTTGATACGTTCCATGAGGACGGGCGTGGTTGACTTGAGATCATCGTAGACGAGAAAGGTGACCTTGCGGGACTCAAGGTGGACTTTCACTAGGTCGACGGAGACCGCGTCGCCGAATAGCTGCAGCGCGCAGCCCACGTAGATACGTACGAGGGGCAGGCACTCACCGAGGACGGATTGGTGGAGAGTCAAGTGATGGGTTCCCGTTAACTGACCGATGCCGAGTTCGTCGTGGCAGAAGACGGCAGCTTCCTCGAGTCGGGTCGAATCACCGGCTGCGAATAGGGCTCGTTTACCGGCCGCCCGCGCATTGGTGATGCTGCCGAAGAAGTGGGCGACATCCCGCTGCAAGCGCCCTGGCAGTTCGCGGTAGGGCTTGCGGCGGGCGAAATGGCCGAGCGCGAAGTAGACGAGAAGGTCTTCCTGCCGTCCGATGGCGGCGGCTTCGAGCTGCTCTGGTTCGTAGAGACGGCTGACCCAGTCGTGGATCCGCCGCCGTGATCCGAGTGTGGCGGCGAGGGCCTGCGCCGCGGGGCATTCGTCTGTGGCTGGGGGGCGTCCCAGCTCAAGGGCTCTCAGCCAATAGGCTTCGATCTGCGTGCGGTTGTCCTCAATGAGATGCGCGACCGCCTGATTCGTCGGCTCGCGCCGCAGGAGGCGCCACTCGCGGCGGACTTGCTGGCGGGCGAGCAGGAACAACTGTTCGTCGGCGGGCTGGCGGAAGACTAGGCAGATACCCGGCGCCATCGGAATGGCGTTTGCGTCCAGGGTCGCCTCGACGTAGGCGCGGAGTTCCTCCTGGGCGTAGTACTTCTGGAAGGTGTTGCGCTGGGTGACGACACCATCGCGGTACTCGGTGAACCGGGTGCGCTTGCTCTGATAGCCAAGCATGACGCTGACGATTAGCACCTGCCGGGCGAGCGCGAAGGCGTTCTTGAGGGCCTGGCGCCGCTCGTCGGCATCCTCTATGACGTTGATTACAAAGCCGATGTTGACGATGTCCGCAGGGACACGGGGGTTGTCCGGTCGGAAAGCAGGGTCCCAGCCGGTGGCGTCGATGCCCATGGCGGCAAGCAACCGCACGTCGTCGCCCTGTCCGCAGCCGTAGTCGAACACCGAGCGGGTGCCGTCGAGGAAACCCAGTGCGAGAAGGTGCTGCATGGGCGAGGAAAGCTCGCGCCGCTGCAGGGCGGTGCGCTGCCGGTCGATGGATCCGCTCACCAGCCGACAACCTCTCCTCGGTGGAGTGCGAGGCCGACTTCCCTCAAGGCGCGGGTCCAGCCGTCCAGAGTGCCGATTCGGCGGTGATTCGCGAACGCGCCCCTAGCCTTGAGACGGGCCGTCAGATCGGCGGCGTCGGCAGCTAGGGCGTGGCCTGCGGGAAGAAGCAGTTCCTTGCGGTGGAGGATCGGAGGATTGGCACGATTACGGTAGTCCGTGTGCCGGGAGGTTCCAGGGGCTAGGTGGACTGCCAACGAGCGGGCGAGGACCGGGAAGGGACTGGCAAAGTCGTTGTAGGTGAGGAAGCTGACGCGCGAGGGCGGTTGCAGCTTGACGACATTGTAGTCGGCCGGACCGGCAGCGAAGTGGTGCCAAGTGGCGTTCAGAAGATCAATGATGGGGGGCCGAGTGCGGATTAGTTCTATGTGGAAGTAGCTAGATGAACCGATGTGTTTGCCCCGGCCAGTTGTCCGCAACCGAGAACGGACGAAGGTGACATCAAGGTGCGGAGACCAATCCACGCTGCAAAGGCCCTACTTGAGGACGGCCAGATCCTCGAGTGAGCGAACGTGGCCCATTTTGTGCAGTCCGTTCTCGATGTGGCTGGCGATGACGAGGTTGGGGTCGCGGTCGTCGTTGACGGTTTCGACGTAGCGCACGAGCAGCAGCTCGTAGAGTTCCTGATGCTCACCGAAGAGTGTGGGCGCGTTGAACTCCTGGCCGGCCAGGTCGGCGGCGCCGTGCGCGACGCGGCGCGTCTCGCGTGCGGACAGAAGGAAGGCGAAGCGGCCCAGGATGTTGGGCGTCAACCCGGTCCTGGACTTGAGGTACCGCAGGCGGCCGGTGGCCCGCTCGGAGACCCGCACTCGGTGGGGAATCACTTCGCCGCCCCGTTCCGCGACCGCCAGAAGTAGCCTTCGTGGAGGCTGGACGCGTGCTCGGCGTCGTCGTACCGGATCTCGAAAGCGTGGCTGATGCAGGGTGAGAGGGTCGTGTAGAAGGACTCATCGACCTCCACGTCGGTAGACAGGAGGATTACTTGGTGGCTCGCCCGGGGGAAGTAGCTTGTGACCAGGTTTGAGCGGTGCTGGGAGTCGAGGCGTCCGAGAGGGGTGTCCACGACGACGGGAAGACGGCGGCCGGATGTGCGCGCTAGGGCGTCGAGCATGGCAATGGCGTAGATCTGCTTCTCGCCGGCGGAGAGCTGGGCCTTGCGCAGCTCGCGACCTTCGCGATTGAGCAGCTTGACGGTAAAGTTCAACGGGTCGATTCGGGCGTTGGCGACGAGGTCGTCCTTCCGGGCAAGTTCGTGAAAAGCCGTTCCGAACTCGAACTCGAGCTCTTCGATGGTGCGTCGCGCCTTGACGCGGCGGAAGTCCTTGAGAAGGCGCCGGGACCGCTCCGCGTATTCGAGTGGCTGGGCGGTCTCCTCCTGCTCGGACCGGGCGGTGTGGTTGTCGCGGAGGGCACGAGCTTTGCCGATCGCGATTCGGTAGTGGGTCTTGAGCTCGCGCTTGCGTACGGCCACGTCCACTGCGGCGTCACGCACTTCCTTGGCGAGTTCGGCCAATCTGGAGACGTCGTCGGCAAGGGTGGCCTCGTCGGGGGCCTGCTCGAAGCGGAGCGCTGCGTCGGCGAGTTCCCCGTGGGTGGCTTCAATGCGCTGGAGAAGACGCTCGACCCGGGCCTCGGACTCCGGGATGGCGTGGCGGATCGCATGTTCCATGCGGGCGAGGGCGGTGTGGCTGACGTCGAGTCGCGTTTCCGGAGGCGGCACCGGCCTGAGTGCGGCATTGAGAAGTTGGTCGATCGTCTCGGCCGCGGAACCGTCGAGTTCGTCCTTGAGGGTCGCCGCGAAGGACGCGAGTAGGTCGTTCGCGTCCGCGCGGGTACGGGTATTGAGGGCTGAAGCGACGGCTTGGACGGCTGGGAGCAGTGCTTTGCGGGCCAGTCCCAAGGGGTAGATGCCGGCGAGTTCGTCGCGCAACTCCCGTTCGCTCTTCATGAGTTCGTTGGTGAGGTCGGTGGCCTTGGCCCGCCAGGACTCGCGGGACACGCCCCAGTCGCCGCCGCGTTCGCTTAGGCGAAGATCCAGCCGGTCGTGTTCAGCGACGAGACCGTCGAGTTGCTCCTGGGCGCGAAGAAGCTCGTCCTGTTCGGCATCTATCTCGGCAAGGAGGCGTTCGTAATCGGCTTGGGTTCGGTCGAGCTCGACACTCCCATCGCGTTTGGCGCTACTGCCGCTGTGACGCAGCATGTAGACGCGCAGGTCGCCGCGCAGGCGCTCGACGAGATGCAGGCCCAAGAGTTGCTGGATGGCATCGCGGAGAGTGCCGCCGGTTTCGTCCTCAGCGAGTTCCGCGATCTTCTCGCCGTCGAAGAAGAACAGGTCGGAGACGCCGATGGGCACGAGTTCGTTTAGGAAGCCCTGGCAGGCTTGGGCGGACAGCGAGAGGGTCTTTCCGTCCTGGCAGACGAACAGATCCTCCTGCACTCGGCGTCCGGGCATGGACCAGGAGCGGCGCACGGTGTAGTGGGAGCGGTTGCCGAGCTTCCCGTACACGAAATCGATTTCGACGGAGGCCTCGTGGCTGCGGATCATGAGGGCGGACGATGCGTGGACGCTCTCGCGGAGGAATAGGTGGTATGCGCTCATCGGTGTGCCCATGCCGAGCGCGTGGCGCCCGTAGAGGGCAAGTTTGATGGCCAGCATGAGGGTCGTCTTGCCAGCGCCGTTGAGACCGCCGAACAGGATGATCGGCCGCTCGGCCCCGTATCGGACTCGCGGAGAGAGTTCGATGACGTGGCGGCCCCGGTAGGAGCGAAAGTCCGATAGGGTGAGGCGCTCGAGGATCACGCGTTGTCCCCGTCGTCGAGCGCGGAGAGCGCTTCCTGAAGCCGGTTGATTTCGTCCTGGTAGCCGCCGTCGCGGACGCGCTCGCCCTGTTCGAGGACGACGTGGAGCGGCTGCCACTCCTCGGTCAGGATTGCCCGGATTCGCTCCGGCATGCCCCGGCGCCGGGCGAGGCCGTCCATGGAGAGCTCTAGGTCGAGGAGCTTTCGCACGAGAGTCGGCGGCACGGCGTGCTTGACGCCCAGCTCGGCGAGGATCTGCTCGTCGGCGGCGGTGAAGGCGCCGGCGTCGTGGTGCGTCCAGTCGAGGTCCTTGCCGAAGACGCGTCGGTAGATCGCCGGCAAATGGTCGGTCCAGTCCGGCTCGTTGGGGTCGTTAAGCCATTCGCGTCGGATGTGATGGAGTTCGGGCTCGGTGACAAGCTCAATGTCGTGGCCCGTTGCGCGCAGGTCGCGCTGGAGGACGAGCAGGCGCTCCAGCCACTGGCGCCGGTAGCGCATCCAGTACGGGCCGGGCACGTGCTTGCGGACGCGGTTGCCCTCGCCGTCGTCCTGGATGCCGCCGCGGGCGAAGGACACCTTGCCAGTGCGCCGACGGTAGTTGCGGAATTCGGTCTTGCGGTCCGGTCGGGTGGTTTCGGCGAGGAGATTGCGGAACTCGAGCAGCGGCTTCATCCAGTCCTCGCCCTGCTCGACCAAGCTCTCCATGGCCTTGTCCTTGGTGACAACGGTGCAGGTCCAGCAGCCGAAGCGCGAGTTGCCGCAGGACGGCGTACTCGTGTCGATCACGATCGGGCACTCCCCGGCGTTGGAACCACGGTAGAGCTCGAGAAGCTCGCGGTTGTCGCCGCCCCAAGGGCGCGGCGCCGACATCAGGTACTCCCAGACCTCGTCGGCGGTCCAGTCGTCGATCGGTGTGTAAACGTATGCATTGGGCAGGGACGTGTGCCTGCCGAGACGCGAGCCGTCGACGCGGTGCTTGGCGATGACTTGCGCCCGCGTGGCGCTTTCCGCACTGCGGGCGCCGAGAACGACGACCGCTTCACCGTACTGCGCCACCTTGTCGAGGATGAAGGCGTTGACAGGGTTGATCTTCATGCGCTCGGTGCACCACCGGAACGCCTTGGTGGGCGCTGGATAGCCTCTGCCAAGCAGGTTGACCCAGAACGTCTGGTTCTCGTCGGGTGTGACTTGGTGCGCTTCGAGCGGGACGCGCGCAGCCGCGGCGGTCTCGTTCAGCGTCGAGAGCGTGCGGGCGAGCAGGTCAACGACCAAAGGGGTCTCGACCAGCGTGTCCGAAGAGACGACGAATATCCGCTTGGCGCGTTGGTTCGCTGGCAGTGACAGCACAGCCGTGTATATGAGCTGCAGCACAGCGGTGGAGTCCTTGCCGCCGCTGAAGCCAATCACCCACGGCCGGTCGTCTTCAAGGTAGAGATTGCGGATCTCGACGATGAGATCCTTGAGCGGGCGCCCGGCCGGAGCGAGCGCATCGGCCTGCGTCCAGGTGGAGTCGTAGAGGAAAGACTCAGCCACCGTTCGCGGCCAGTTTCCGTTCGAGGGCCTGCTCGTCGGCGGTGAGGTCGAGTCCCATATGTGTTTTGAGCAAGTTGGCCGTCAGCCGAATGCTGGTCTTGGCCTTGCTGATTCTGCCATGCTGCATGGCCCGGCCCTCCCACAGCTGGTGGTTGGAGCGCGACCAATCGACATCCGCGAGCCTGCGCAGCCGGGGACGCCAGCGCTTCGGGTGTTCCGTCACGAGATCGGCACCGGCGGTGGCGATGGCGGACAGGGCGACGCCGTGCGCGTGGATGCAATTGTGCCGGAGGTCGCCGGGGGCAACCTTCCGTTCTCTAGCCAGGTGCCAGTCCGGCATGGCGTCGCAGACAGCGGACCAGAATGCCGACGCGAACGCGCGCTCGTCGAGGGATATCTCGTCCTTGCGCCCCTTGCGGAGCAGCGCACGGCTGGCCGTTTTGATGCTGCTCAGCGTGAAAAGCTTGGTGCTTCGGTTCGACAGACTCGAACGCTCCATTTCCGTCATGCCCTTGAAGCCCTCGACGGTGAACGCCAGATAGCGTGCCAGTTCGGAACTGGGGTCGCGCCGGTCGTAGAGCGTGCTCAGGGAGTCGCTTGGCCGGATCGCATGCTTGTTGAGGTCGGCGAACATCTGCTGACTGCGTTTGAGCCCGCGATCGACGAAGAAGATGACCGGAACATGGTCGTCGCGCAGCTCCGGGCACTCGGCGAGCGCCTCTTCGACGGCCGCACGGCGATGCTGGCCGTCGTTGATGAGCAGGCGGGCGTCCATCGGGAGTTCGAGGGTGCCGACAGTCTCGCTTCCGTTGGCGTCGCCGAGCGGGGTGAAGCCGACGGACTGGTCGACCGAGGCGGTCAGCGCCGAGACGACGTAGTTGGTGCGGTTCTGAACCAGGTATTGGGCAATCTCGGGCACGCGGTTGCGATTTAGCGTGCGCTGCGCGCGGAGCTCAGGCGGAACGTCGTCGTCGTCAAAGACGAAGAGCTTGGGAAGCAGGCGCATGGGGCACATCGCCACGTAGAAGTCGGAACCTGCTTGGGCGCCTCTTAAGGCCGGGAATGTGTGGTTGAAGCCGTCCATGCGCCGTTGGAAGTCACTTTGTGAACCAAGATAACGTCCTATGCGCCTGTATGTCAATATTTTCACGTCCAAACCGAGCATCCCCGCGGGGAAGGCGGGCGGGTTGGAAAAGTGGGGAAACGGCATGTAATGTGCGGCGCTGGCGCGTCATTAGGGAGCGCAGTGACAGCGGAGACGGCAGGCAAATTCGGGAGCGAGGGCGCGAACGCGCCGGCGGGCATGACCATGCCTGCGATTCTCGCCCAACTAAGGTCGCACTACCGCAGCGGCTCGGACGATCTGGCGACCGAATTCTTCGGGCCGTGCCTGAATCACGCGCACATCTATCGGCGTGCGGCGGGGTACTTCTCCAGTACGGCGCTCTTGACTTGGATGGAAGCGCTGCCAAGGCTCGTGCACGGTGAGGACCTGACGGTGCGGTTGATTGCGGCACCGGAGCTGAGCACGCAGGACAAGGCCGTTCTTGGGGAACTCGCGGCCGAGGAGAAGCGGGCGGAATACCGCCGGTTGCTGGTCGAACGCATTCTGGACGAGGTCGTCGCCCTTGCCGAGAACCCGACAGACGGCGGTGTGAGGGCGCGTGTTTTCGCTTGGCTCGTGGCGAACGGTCGTCTAGACATTCGGTTCGCCTTCCCACGACACGTTGGGGCGCCAGGCATCTTCCACGAGAAAATGGGGGTCTTCGATTTCGGTGACGAGGCCCGAGTGGCATTCACGGGTTCGGCGAACGAGACGCTGGGAGGGCACCGCCTGAACTACGAGTCGATCGACGTTTACCGGAGCTGGGTGGCGGGGGATGCGGAGCGCGTCGGTACCAAGGTCGCTCAGTTCGATGAAGCCTGGGCCAACGAGGCCGAGGGGCTCGACGTCGAGCGGCCGAGCGCCGAGACGGTTGCGAAACTCCGCAGCAGGGCCCCGGGGAAGCTGCCGCGCAGGCGCGGGCCGCAGGCGGCCGACGAGCGGGAGGACACGCGCTGGCGGCACCAGGAAGAGGCGGTCGAAGCGTTTCTGGCGAAGCGGTCCGGGGTGCTGGAGATGGCGACCGGGACCGGAAAGACGCGGACGACGCTGAAGATCCTCCAGCGGCTGATCGGCTCGGGGGAGCTGAAAGGCGCAGTGATTGCCACGGACGGCACGGACTTGCTCGACCAGTGGGCCGCGGAACTGGATGGCTGGGCGCTGGCGGCGAAGCGATCGTGGCTCGTCTACCGGCAGTACGAACGCCACCGGGAAATGGGTGAGTTCGCGCTCAGTCCCGAAGACGGGATCCTCGTGATTTCCCGGGCGCAGCTGCCGAAGGCTGTGCGGCGGATGCCGCGCAGGTCGATGCGGGACATGATCGTCGTGCACGACGAGGTGCATGGCCTGGGGGTGCCCAGCTTGGTCGGCTCCCTTGGGGGGAGGCACCGGCACTTCGGCTGGCGCCTGGGACTGAGTGCGACTCCCGAACGGAGCTATGACGAGGAAGGCAACCGCTTCATCCTCGACGAGATCGGGCGGACGGTGTATCGGTTCCCGCTGGAGGCGGCGATCGCGCGTGGGGTGCTGAGCGAGTTCGACTACGTGCCGCTGCCGTACGAACTGACGGACGGGGACCGCAGGAGAATCAGCGCGGTGTACGCGCGGCGCGCGGCACGGAAACGCGAAGGCGATCCGATGTCGAACGAGGAGTTTTGGAACGAACTCGCCAAGGTGTACAAGACGGCGGAGATGAAGCCCGAGGTGTTCGGCGAGTATCTGAAGGGTCATGCGGCTCTGCTGCGCGACTGCATCATTTTCGTCGAGACTAAGGAGTACGGCAATGGGCTGCTGGAGGACCTGCACGAACACACTACGAGGTATCGCACCTACTACGCGGAGGACGACAGGGACCACTTGGAGCAATTCGCGAGGCGCGAGATCGACTGCCTGATCACCTGTCACCGGATTTCGCAGGGCATCGACCTGCGCTCGCTGCGCACGGTCGTGCTGTTCGCGTCGGCGCGCTCCAAGTTGGAGACCATTCAGCGGATCGGCCGCTGTCTGCGCGTCGACCCGGACGCCCCAGGAAAACGCGCGCTGGTCGTGGACTTCGTCCGGTCCGGGGCGCTAAGTGCCGGGCCCGACGAGATTCCGAGCGCGGACGAGGAGCGGTGCGACTGGCTGCGATCGCTGTCGAAAGTGAGGAGGACCAATGACGATTGACCAGGCGCTTGATGAGGCGGTGGCGGAGACCGTGCGGGACATGGGTCAGCCGGAAGCGGTGGCCCGACGTCTGACGGCGTGGTTGCGGGAGATGAGCCAGGGACCGCTGGCGAAAGAGGAAGGAGCGCGGTTCCTGAACGCGGTCTGCCGCGAACTTGAGCTGGAGGCAGAAGATGCGGATTGAGATTGCCGGGTGGGAGAGCGAGGGACTCCGCTGCCCCGATGTCGCCGTGGATCTGCGCCGCGCTGGGGGCGTGCCTCCCGTGTCGCTGGTTCAGATGCCGAACGGCACCGGTAAGACGACCACGCTGGAACTACTAAACGCCGCGCTGAGTGGTTCGGCGCGGGACTGGAAGCCGGAAAAGGTTCGGGGGTACCGCCGGGGCGACGAAGGGGCGGTCGGGCGATTCAAGGTGACGTTGCTGGTGGACGGCAAGCCGCTGTCGATAGAACTGCTGCTCGATTACAGCACGGGGCGGGCAAGCTACCTGTCTACCAGTCCGGGAAGCGGTGGAGTCGTGCCAGTTTGGCGCGTTCCTCCGGCGATGACGCGGTTCCTGAAACCGGAGTTTCTTAAGCTGTTCATTTTCGACGGGGAGTTTGCCGGGCGCTTGCTCGACGGCGGCGAGACCGAGGCGGACCGGGTCGTGGACGCGCTTTGCCAAGTCTATCTCCTGCAGGACGCGGCCTCGTTTGCGCGGGACTACTGGGATAAGGAATCGAGGGCGGTAGATACGACGCGGACGAAACAGGGGCTGGACAGGATCCGGGTCCGGCGTAATCGGCTGGTGGTTCGGGAAACGAAGGTCGTCGGCCAACTGGAAATGGCGAAGGCGGAAAGCGCCGGATTGGCTAGGTCGGCAGCCCAGCTTCGGGAGAAGATACGACAGCGAATTGACAGCGTGGCGGAAACGAGGGGTCAGCGCGATGCCGCCGAGGGGGAACGAGCGGCCGCGCAGAGCGAGGTGGCTGAGAGACGGGCCAAGCTGATGACGGCCCTGCGGCTGCCGCACGCCATTCACCCGAACTTGGCCGGTCGGCTGATGGAGCTCCGGGACAGTCTGGATCGCGTGCGGCTGCCGGAGAACACTTCGGCCCAGTTCTTCGAGGAGTTGGTCGAGGAGAAGGACTGCGTTTGCGGTCGGCCAATGGACGAGGCAGCCAGGGAGCAGATTCGGGCAAGGGCGGAGCGCTACTTGGATGCTGATGACTCGGGTGTGATCAATGCGCTGAAGCAGGACATCTCGCGCTACACCGAAGAGCCGGACGAGGAGGGGGAAGACGCAGGCTACCCGCGCGTGCTGCGCTTGCGGAGGGAACTGACGGAGGCGCTACGCAGGGAACGCCTGGCCGACCAACAGGTCCGGGTGCTGATGGAGCGCCTCATCGAAGCCGGGGACAAGGAACTCGAAGCTTGGCAGGCGGAGGCAGAGAAGAAGGAGGATCGGATCGAGGAGTGTCAAAAGCTGGTGGCGGAGATCGAAGGGCTGGGCGTGGGAGACGCCAATGCGGAGACATCAAAGTGCCTAAGGGTGATCCGTCGGGAGATCGAAAGGCTGAACGAGCGGATCGCGCAGATCGAGGGAACGGTCCGGCTGCGCCGGCAGACCGAGTTGATTGCGTCCTTGCTGGACGCTGCGAGGGAGCGTGCGCGGGAGCGGATCAAGGCGGAGTTGCTCAAGGAGTGCAATGGCCGTCTGTCGGTGATTCTCGAAAACGACCCGCTGACCATCGAGCGTATCGACCGTTCAATCCGGCTGCGCGGACAGCGGGGGGCGAGCGCGGGTCAGACACTGGCGATCGGGTACACGTTTCTGATGAGCGTCTTGAACAGGGGGCAGAACGATTTCCCGCTGGTGGTGGACAGTCCGGCGGGGCCGATCGACAAGGGTGTGCGGCGACGCATCGGTCGGCTGCTGCCAACGCTGTGCAGCCAGTTCGTGGGGTTCACCATCAATACCGAGCGGGAGGGCTTTGTGGATGCGTTGGAGTCGAAGGTCGACGACATCGCCTACCTCACCTTGTTTAGAAAGACCCCTGGGACACGGCGCATGATGGATGCGCTGCCGGACAAGCGGTACACGGAGACGCGCAACGCGGTTCTGGTGGATGACAGGGACTACTTCTTCGGATTTGACATAGAGGAGGAGGAGGAAGATGCCGTTCAGGCTTCGTGAGGATGCAGAGCGGTGGTTCAAGGGGCTGGACGGCAAGGAGCCGACCAAGACCAAGTTCGACCTCTACTATTTCTGCCTGATGGCGGGACTCGCGAGCGGTCGTGTGAGTGATCCGTCGGACTTCGGGGCGCGGGAGATCATCGACGAGTTCATCCAGGACTACCAGCCGGCGCAGCTGCTGCTGATCGGGTTGCTTGTCGCTGCGGAGGTTCGACGTGGCGGCATCGACCTTGGCGAGAAGGCTGCGGTTCGTGCTGAGTTTCGGCGGCTGGTGAGGCCGGATTCGAAGACGCAGTTGACCGAGGAAGGTATGCGCTGCATGAACGCGTACGCGAGTGGCGGGTATGATTTCCTGGCCGATTCGCGCGATGTGGCGCCTGCATCGCCGGAGGAGTTTGTGCGGGATTTCGTGGGCCTGATAGATCAAGCCGTGGAAGAAGAGTAAAGGTAGGAAAGTTTCGGGTCCGTAACATACTGTTTATAATTGAATTTTTAATCGCAAGGACCGTTCGTCTCCACAATCGTCCCACGACTAGGCCGCGACATGGAGCGGCGTTCCAATGAGTAGCCAATCATGGCCAGACCTGAATACACCTCTGTGTTAGCCAAGGACGGCGTCAAGCTGTACTCCCCGTCAGGTGAGTTGATCATCTCCTCCCGCAAAGTGTACGGATCCAAGGAGCTCCTGTACCGTGATCACGTGGGTCTGGGCCTGCCAGATGAGAAAATCGGGAACAACCACGACAAGCTGATGCGGGAGGCCGCAAACGCCCACGAGCGCATGACAACGACACGGTGGCAGAGAGTCCGATGGTCGGTTGGGGAGGTCTTGGGAAGCCTTGTGCTCTGGTCGGCTATAGCGGCCGTGGCAGCGACAATAGCCGCTGTAGGTGCGTTCATGTAAAGAAAGCAAGCACCGAATTTGGCTGCGCAATCCGGCTCGGCGGGAGATGGCAAGCTTCAACGATGAGTAAGAAAGATCTCGCATCCAACCGATGCTTGCGATCGGTCGGCGCTGAGCGGAATCGCGGGTAACCAATCCGGTCATCCTGTTCGCACCCGTTCCGTCCTCTCGGACGCCGCCGGCACTGCTCGCGCGGTGTTCATTTGGTCAGTGAACGTCTGTCCCGCCGTTGCGGCGGTCTCCCGTTTCGGTCAGCCGGGGGGCGCTGGGGATCGGGCCCGGCCGCTGGGTCACCCGCGGCCTCGCTGCGATCCTCGGCCCTTCGGGCCGTCTCCCGTTTTGGTCAGCCGGGGTGGGCTGGGGTCCGACGCGCCCGCTGGATTCCAGCCTGCGGTTGCCTTGGACCGACGACCCTTGCGGGCCTCTCCCGAATTGGTCAGCCGGGGGATGGCTGCGCCCCTTGGCGGGACGGTTCCCCGTTGTTTTACGTGGCGGGGCGCCATCGGGATGCCCCCGAGGGGGGCTAATGGGTCGCCGCGCACCCTAGCAGTCCGGCGGCGGGTGTCAAGCGCCGCGTCCTTAGCAGCCGCGCCGTGCGCGTGGAGCGCATGCGCGCCGTTGTGTGCGCCCATTGCGGCAAGGCGAGCCCCCACGCTGGGCAAAGCGTCCGCCAGGACCTTTTCCCAGCGTGGGGGCGAGCGGCAGCCTTCGACGCATGCACGTTGCGTCTCGGGACGCCTCGCGGGCGAAGGGGAGGAAGGCGAAGCGAAGCGCCCCGGCGCGACTCGCGGCGGACGCGGGTCAGCCCGCAGCGCGGCGCTTCTTCGCCGGACGTAGCGGCGGGCTGCGCGGCGGCAGCTCGAACCCGGCCTTGTGCAGCGCCAGACGCAGGCGCCTCTCGAGCAGGGCGAGGTCGCCGCTCGGGGCCGTGCGCAGCAGCGCGGCCTCGGCGCGGGCGGCAAGCTCCCGGTACCGGTCGCGGGACCGCCGCACGCGCTCCACAGTCTTCAGCGCGTTGCCCAGGCTGGCCCGGAGCCCGGCGTGCCGCTCGCGGTCCCGGCGGCGGCCGATCCGCTCGGCCTCAAGCGCCTTGCCCACGCCGTCGCGCTCGCGGCGCATCGCGTCGAGCTGGATGCGCAGTTCGTTCTGGCCGTGCTGGAGGTTCGCCACGTGGTCGTCGCGCCCGCGAAGCTCAAGGGCGTAGTCGAGGAGGAGTTGGCCGACGGCGTCGCGGGCGTGGCCGTCGTGGCGCCGGATCCCCTTGCGCTCGACGAGCCAGTCGAGGGCGTCGGACTGCTCCGGCGTCAGGTGCAGCGTCAGGCGGGACTTCACTTCAGGTAGGCCAGGGTGATGTCCCGGCGGAAGTGCCCGAGCTCCTGGCTGACGACCTCCAGCGCGTCGGACCGGCGGAGCATCCGCTGCAGCTCCCGCATCCGCTCCTGGGCGTAGCTGTGGCGCATGCCGTGGGCGCCCCGCGTCCAGCCCAGCGCCCGCTTCGAGGCGCCCGTGAAGCTGGCGCCCCACGCCGTGCCGCCGGCGACGGCGTAACGGGACCGGTAGTGGATGCCCCGGTCGGTGATTCGGACGGGCGCCTCCCGGCGGCGCTCCTCAAGTTGGCTCGCAAGGTGGTCGGGGATCCGGACCAGGCGGACCAGTCCGCCCTTCCCGACCACGGTGTAGTCCCGTCCGGGCCGACCGGCGAACTTCTCGGCACGGGCGGGCCTGGGGTCGGGCGGCTGCTCGCCGGGCCGGGCGAGCGTGAACAGCTCGTGCGCCCGCAGCCCGGCGGCGTGGGCGATCAGCGTGGACAGCGCGTTGCGCCCGCGCTGGGCGGCGGCCACCATGCGGACCTGCTGCGCAGTGTACGCCCGCCCGCCCCTACGGCCGGGCTTGAGCGAACGCACCACCGTCAGCCGCCCGCCTTCGGGCAGCCGCCGCGAGACGTGGACCAGCATGGCCTGCAGCGCCTGCCGGTGCATGTCGAGGGCCTTCTGGCCGAGGTCGGCGGTGCGACTGCGCAGGTACTCCACGGCGGTGTCGGGCGTGAGGTCGCGCAGCTCAAGGCCGTCGCCCCTGATCCGCCTTGCGATCTGGAGCAGGCAGTCGCGGTGGTTGGCGACCGTGCGCACCGATGCGGGCCGCTCCGGGTTGCGGCGCAGCGCGCCGAGGTTGACGAGCCGTCCGACAACGGCCTCGGCCTGCCGCTCGGGGGACGGGGGCTTCCGGAACTTCGGCACGGCGTCAGTCGGCCAGTTGCCGCCGCAGCCAGCGGGCGACGGTGGAGTGGTGGACGCGGACGCGCCGGTCGGCGAGCCAGCGCTGCAGTTCGGAGGTCGTGCTGCCCGCGTCGCGCAGCGCCAGCAGTTCGAGGGCGTGCCGGTCGAGGCGGGAGGCGGCATGGCGGCGGTGCCGCCTGGCGCGCGTCTGTTCCCTGAGGCGCGCTGCCTCGGCAGCGGCGTCGAAGGTCTCCGGGTCGTTCGAAACGGGCGGGGTTCGCGTCATCGGGCGGGCTGCGGGAGGGTCCGGCCAGCTGCGGAGGGGATCGACGGCAGGTGCATGGGGCCTTCAATACAAGGAGCGGGGAGGCGGCGCAACAACTTTATGTTTATCAAATGGTTAAGGGGTTGGGTGTGGGATGCGCAGGGGCGCCTTATGGTGCGCTGCGCGCCCAAGCCGCGCGGATGCGGTGTGCTCGCCGCACGGGCAGGGATGGCGCCCGCAGGGTGGCGTTGTTCGGGAACGTGGTCGGCAGGCGGGGCATCGCGAACCTGGAGGGAGCCGCGGCCGCCATCCCGCCTGTCAGCGTGGGGGCGCGTCGCGGCCCGTCAAGGGTTCGCTGCGCCGACGGCGCCCGTCGCCCTTGACTGCCCGCAACGCGCCGGGGAAGGCGCCACGGCACGCCTGGAGGGACCGAGGCGCGCGGTTCGGAGACGGCGCGCCCCGGCTGCAGGTGCCGCGTCAGCGGCGGCTCAACCGCCAGCCATCATCCCAGGGCGACTGGCGCCAGAGCTGCTGGGACTTCGGCTCGGGATCCGGCAGGGGCGACCAGTACGCCGCCGACGGCTCAGGCTTCTGGCGCCCATTCCAAATCGATACGCCGCAGTCCAGGTTGCTCGCCCTGTGGACGCGCTCGGGCTGGGCCGCGAACTCGACGATGGCGGCGGCGTCGATGGCATCCTGGCGCTTCCGCCCGCGCTCGGCGTCGCGCTGCCCGCGGCACCGTTGGCAGAGGAAGTCGTCCTCCAGCCGCTTGCGGTACCCACACCGGCGGCAGCCGCCCTCGGCCACCAGCGCGGCCCGGCGCCGCTTGCAGGACCGGGCGCGCCTGTCGAGGCACCGCTGGCAGGCGTGCGCCGGGGTTCCGTCGCGCTTGATTGCAACCTTGTTCCGGCAGCGCTTGAACTTGCACTCGCTCCGTCCGGTCCGGGGTCCGACGGGCCGCACGAAGCCCGGCGGCAGCTTTCCGCCCCACTCGGCGATGAGGGATTCCATGTCCATGTTGACCTCCTGTCAGGCTGTGTTGCCGACGCGGAAGTGCGTCGGTGCCTGGCTGGGCGGCGCGCGCGCGCAGCGCGGTCACCTCGCGCCAGCGAGGTCGGAGCGCAGCGGAGAACCAGCCGGTTGACCGCGCGAGCACGTGCGGCACGCTGGGCGGGAATCGACGGACGGAGAGCTGCGGGCTCGGGGCGACCGCTTGGCCCGACCCGCGACATTGCGCGTTCACGGCGCTAGACTTGGGCGAAGCCAACGAGGAGCCGCTGCATGGACATCGCAGAAGACCGTCACGCGACACGGATCCGCGAACGTTCCGCGAAGCCGGCGCGGCCTCCTTGGACGTACCGCTGCCGATTGGCCGGGCGCAACCTGGTGGTCGACGTGGACGCGTTCAGCGCCTCGGAGGCGGCGGCACTGGCCGCCGGGCACTGGGGCGTGGAGATCGAAGCGGTCGCCGTGGACGGGCAGCGGCGGCGATGGATGCGGTGGATCGGGATCAGCACGCACGATACGGTTCGCAGCGGCATGGCGCTGGAGCGGAGCTGGTGGCACGGCGCCAAGCTCATGACGATCATCGTGATCGCCTTGGTGGCCGCCTACGTGGTCCACGCAACGATCCTGTGAACGGGGATTGCGGTCCCGTGCCGGAGCGGGCCGGCCGTTGAGCCGGCCCTTCACGGAACCCGAATGCCGATCGCTGCGGCGAACCAGAGCGGAGCGGTTGTCCGGCGGAGCAACCCCGGCAGCCGCGGATTCCGCTAGGCGATGTAGGCGGCCCAGTCCGCCATCAGGATGCGCCGCTTCTCGAACAGGTCACTGCGCCAGTAAGCGGCCTCGTGTTTCTGTTACCGGAGGATCGCAATGCGAACCGCAACTGCGGGTAGGGATTGGACTGAAGGGTGGTATCCACCGGCGGATGGGTTAGCCGCGTAGCTGGATAACTGCGGCCGGGGACGCAGTGACAAATCGAGCCCACTGGTCCATTAGGGCACGTCGCTTTTCGATTAGGTCGGAGCGGGCATATGCCTGTTCCACGGCAGTTCCGACTTTGTGAGCCAATGCGAGTTCCATTACGGCATGCGGTGCGTTGGTCCTTTCGGCAGCCCAGTCGCGGAATGCGGATCGGAAGCCGTGCACCGTAGTCCGCTCCGCCAGATCATTGTCCCGGAGAAGTTTGGTGAGGGTCATGTCCGAGATGGGTCGATCCGGGCGGACGGGTGAAGGGAAGACAAGGTCGGAGTCGTCGCGCAGAGTCCGCATGTCGTCAAGAATGGAGAGGGCCGGATCGGATAGGGGAACGCGGTGCGTTGATCCGGATTTCATGCGTGACCCCGGGATGTGCCACACACGACTGTCTGGGTCGAACTCCGACCACCGCGCGCCCCGGGCGGTTCCAGACCGGACCGCGGTTAGTACGAGAAAGCGGAGACAGGCTCGTGTGACGGGGGAGGAGCGGGAGTTGTCGACCGTCGCGAGTGCTGCGGGAACCTCCTGGAAGGGGAGAGCGCGCAGGTGGGCTTTGACCTTAGGCATTGCGGGCAGGGCACCGTCAATGATCTCTCCGGCTGGGTTGAGCTCCGCGTAGCCACGGGCGATCGCCCATTGCATGATGGTTCTGATCCGCTGGCGGACGCGGCGCGCTGTCTCGGGTCGCTTGGTCCAGATTGGGGTGAGCACGTCGAGTACGTCGAACCGGGAGATGGAATCGACCGGAGTGTCCGCAAGGCAGGGGAATGCGTGACGTTCGAGCGTGGCCCACCAGTCGGCGGCGTGCTTGGCGCTGCGCCACCGGGAAAGGTTAATGCGATGGACGTCGGCGGCCGCGTCACGGAACGCTGGCGCCTTACCGCGACGTTTGTCGGCCAGCGGGTCACCGCCTTCAGCAACGGTGGCTCGGTTAAGGGCAGCGAGGGCCCGGGCTTTGGCGAGCGAGACGGTGGGAAAGCCCCCGAGTCCGAGCTCACGGCGCTTTCCGTGGATCGTGATTCGCTGAGCCCAGGACTTGCCGCCGGTGCGCTTAACGAGCAGGTAAAGGCCGCCGCCGTCGCCGTGGAGTCCGGGCTTCTTGACCGCTTTGCATTTGGCCAGCGTGAGCTTTGGCATGAATTCGTCCCACCAATCGTCCCCACAAAAAGTGGTGGGACTATACCGTATCAGGAGCAGTCACGCAATCCATAATTGGTTTGTAAAATGATAATAACTAATTGAATAAAGGTTATTTTTGATCCTAAAATAGACCTTGAGAAACGTCACGAAAAATTGGGGTTTGGCGGAAGAGGTAGGAGTCGAACCCACCAGGCGCGTTTTCGCGCCTCAACGGCTTTGAAGGCCGCGCGCCCCACCGGAGACGATGCTCTTCCGCTTGCGGTGCCTAGTGGAACGCCCTAACCCTACCGGAACCTAGGTGCTCAGACCACACGGTCCGCATTCGGCGAACCCCACAAGCGCTTCGTTCTGCCTAGGTTGCCGTTGTTGCCCAACTAGAACAGCTGGTCCAAGAGCCAGATGCCCGCAACACCCGCGATGCCCAGTGTCATGGCCAGCGTCAGGTTGAACAGCTTGGATGAGTCCGCCCGCTGCTCCGCCCGCATGTCGTCCATGCGCCGGTTGACGTCATCGAACCTGTGGTTGACGCCCTCAAACCGCTGATCGATCCCATCGAATCGCAGGTCATTCTCAGCCTTGATGCGTTCGTAAAGCGCTTGCTGGGACTCCTCAAGGATCTCCCGCAGCCGCTCCGGTGTGACCGCGAACTTCTCGATCGAGTTGGCGATGGCCTCAAGGGTGGCGCCCGCCTGCTGCCGATCCATCCCCGAGGCCTCAAGGCTTGTGGCCATGTCCGAAACTTCCTGTAGCGCCCGTTTCATGAGTATATGCCCTCTGTTCAGGTTTGAAAGAGGTCATTCAACCCTCATGGGCCTAGCGTTGTCGTTAGCCAACCTCTCAACGCCTTGTAGGAAATTGTCCATGCATTCATCGCAACTTCAGTTCGCCCACCACCGTTCGGGCATCGCCGTGGCGGCGGGTGTAGCCGCGGCGGTCAAAGTACTCCAGCAGTTCGATGGCGATGTTGCGGCCGATGCCGGTGTGGTCGCGGAAGCGGCGCACGGTCAGCGGTTCTTGGTTGGCAAGGGTGGCTACCGTGGCGGCGATGGCGGTCAGTCGTTCCGGCAGGTAGAAGCGCTTGGGGGAAATCTGCACCAGAAGGCCGCGCTGGGCTAGGCTCTTCAGGCCGGATTCGAGAGGCGCCAAGGGCGTTTGCATGGCTTTGGACAAGTCGCCGAGGCTGGGGGCTTGGTCTTGGTCCAAGCGCGGGCGCACCCGGTTGAACAGCGCCTTTTGCTGGGGCGGCAGTTCGGCGACGTGGATGGGCAGGTGGTAGGCGCCGGCGGTGAGCTGCAGGCGCTTTTCGGAGAGCAGTTCGTTGAGCAGGGGGAGTTGGAAGCGGTTGGGGATGGCGCTGGGCAGGCGGTTGGGCGCGAATCCGGGTGCTGACGGGTTCTCACGTTGATGTTGGGCGGCGAATTCTAGGGCGGTGCGACGCCAGTCTGACCAGAGGGCTTGGGGCATGGCTTCACCGTTTTGCATCTTGAGTTCGAAGCCGCTCAATAGCTCTTCAAGCTCCTCGCCCGTCAACCCGAGCGTGTTTTGCAAGCGGTCCATGGCTAGCGGACCCTGGCCAAGCAGGCCGGCAACGATGCGGGTGCGGTCATCGGCCTTGAAGGCTTCGACCCGGCTGAGGCGGGCGGGGTCGCGTCGTCGCACGGCGGGGGCTAGGTCGGTGAGCACCCGGCCGCCGCCCAAGGTGCGGTCCAAGCCGTGGTCGCGCAGCACCAGATGGTCGCTGTGGCGGGCGCTCAAGGGTTCGTCGGCGATGATCTCCACTGTTCGGCGCTCTCCGGGCAGTGCCTTGCCGGGGTCCAGCAGCGCCAAGCGACCGGTGCTGTGTGATGTGGCGTGGTAGATGTGCACCGGCAGCCAGTGTTTCACTGGGCGCGGGAAGTCGTCGAGGATGCGCAGGTCCACCGCGAAGTTGCGGCAGGCCGGCATCGGCGCGGCAGTGAGCCAGCAGCCGCGCTGGATGTCATCGAGGCTCACGCCCGCTAGGTTGATCGCTGCCCGGTCGCCCAAGGCCGCCCGGTCAGCGGTCGCCTCCTGCACCCTTAAGCCCCGCACCCGGGCGGTTTGGTTGGTGGGGAAGATGTGGACCTCGTCGCCTTGCCGGACCGCACCGGCATGGACGGTGCCGGTGGCCACCAAGCCGGCGCCTTGGATGTTGAAGGCGCGGTCCACGGCTAGGCGGAATTGGCCTTGGGCTTGGGCGGCAGGGGAGGCGTCCGCCGCCGCCCAAAGGGCTTGCTTCAGTTCGGGAATGCCGGCGCCGGTGCTGGCGGAGGTGCGGAAAATCGGTGCGTTTTCGAGAAAGGTGCCTTGCAGGAAGGCGCGCACTTCGACCTCGGCCTGTTCGATGCGTCCGGCGGGGGCGCGGTCGCACTTGGTCAGCGCCACCAGGCCCCGGCCCACGCCGGTGAGGGTGAGGATTTGCAGGTGTTCCCGGGTCTGGGGCATGGGGCCGTCGCCGGCATCCACCACCAGCAGCGCGAACTGCATGGCCGCCACCCCAGCTACCATGTTGTGGATGAAGCGATGGTGGCCGGGCACGTCGATGAACCCTAATACGTCCCCGTCTTGGCGTTGGTATGCAAACCCGAGATCGATGGTGAGGCCGCGGTGGCGCTCATCTTCCAGCACGTCGGTGTCCACCCCGGTCAGGGCCTTGACTAGGCTGGTCTTGCCGTGGTCCACATGGCCGGCCAGGGTGACGATCATTCGGGCTGGAACGCCGCCAGTTGGGCCAACGCGGCCTCGAAATCCGCCACTGAGCGCACGTCGAGCCAGAGGGCGTCGTGTCGCAATCGCCCGATGACTTGCGCCGAGCGCCGCAGCTGTTGCTCTAGCAGGCGCACTTCGGCGGCGTCATCGTGGCGAATGACCAGCGCCCGGCTTTCGATGCGCGTATCCGGCAGTGCGCCGCTGCCGATCTGCCCTTCGCTCAGCTCGCACTGCAGGTCGTAGCCGGACAGCTTCTCGGCGAGGGCGTCGCGCAGCCGTTCGACCCGCTTGGCCAAGGCGTCAATGGGGCGGATGAGCATGTTCAGGACGGGCAGGGCGTCCGGCAGCCGTTCGGGGTCTTCGTGCAGCTTGAGCACCTCGTTGAGCAGGGCCAGGGTGATCTTGTCGGCCCGCAGCGCCCGCTTCAACGGGTTGGCGTTGAGTTGCGCGACCAGGTCCGCGCGGCCAACGATCAAGCCCGCCTGCACGCCGCCCATGAGCTTGTCGCCGCTGAACGTCACCAAGTCCGCGCCTTGGTCGAGCACCTTTCGGGGCATGAGTTCATAGGGCTGCGCGAAGCGGGTCAGATCCACCAACGCGCCGCTGCCGAGGTCCACGCAGAAGGGCAGGCCCTCGGCGTGCGCCAGCTCGGCCAGTTGCGCCGTGTCCACTTCGCTGGTGAATCCGGAGATGGCGTAGTTGCTCGGATGCACCTTCAGGAACAGCGCCGTTTCCTTGGCGGTGGCGGCGTAGTCGCGCAGGTGGGTGCGGTTGGTGGTGCCCACTTCCAGCAAGCGGCAGCCGGAGCGCGCCATGAGTTCGGGCAGGCGGAAGCTGCCGCCGATCTCGATCAACTCGCCTCGGGAGACCGTCACCGGTTGATTTAGCGCCAAAGTGTTGAGCACCAGCAGCAGGGCGGCGGCGTTGTTGTTGACCACGGTGGCGGCTTCGCCACCGGTCAGGCTGGCCAGGCGCTCAGCGACGATGCCCTCGCGCTGGCCGCGCTGGCCGGATTCCAGGTCGTACTCCAGGTTCATCGACCCGGTAACCAGGCCCTTGACCCCGTCCCAAGCGGCGCCGCTGAGTGGCGACCGGCCAAGATTGGTGTGGATGATCGTGCCGGTGAAGTTGTGCACGGCTTGGTAGCCCCGCCCGGCCAGCGCCGCCTCGATGCGCTTGACGTATTCCTGCGCGGTGTCGGCCCATGCGGGGACTTCGGCACTGTCTCGGGCGGCCTGCTGCAAGGCCCGCAGCCGCTCCTTCACTGCCGCTGCGCCGTGGCGGGCGGCCAACGCTTGGATCTCCGGCGCCTCAAGTAGTTTGCCGATGGCGGGCAATTGGCGTGGTTGCATCCTAGTGCCGTCGTGGCGTAAGCGGTGCGCCGCAGTTTAACGCGGATGGCGGTCATTGTCGGAGCGAGGGCGTCCCGCCCTCGAACAAATTCCCGGTTCATTGCGCGGTCCACTTCGAGGGCAAGATGCCCTCGCTCCGGTAACACTTCGAGGGCAAGATGCCCTCGCTCCGGTAACAGTTCGAGGGCAAGATGCCCTCGCCCCGATAAATTGAGAATTCCGCTTGGCTAGGGCTAAGCCGGTCGTGTAGGGTGCGGGCATGGGCAGCAGCGAGAAACCGGAGTTCAACACCGTTGGCCTGATCGGGCGGCGGGACAGCGCCCACGTGGCCGATACGCTAAAGGCGGTGGTCAAGTGCTTGGCGGGGCATGGCGTTAGCATCCTAGTGGAGGATCAAACCGCCGCCTTGCTGGAGGGCGAAGGCTACGGCATGTGCTCACGGCAGGCGCTTGGCGAGCGCTGCGGCCTGATCGTGGTGGTCGGCGGCGACGGCAGCCTGCTCAGCGTGGGGCGGGACCTGGCCCATGCCGGGGTGCCGGTGGTCGGCATCAATCGCGGCGGCTTGGGCTTTTTGGCCGACATCGCGCCCAAGGGCATCAATGAGCAGCTCGGCGCGGTGCTGGCGGGCGAGTACCGGGTGGAGGACCACTTTCTGCTCGAAGCCAAGGTGCTGCGGGAGTCGCGTGAGCTGTCCCGTTCGCCGGCGCTCAACGACGTGGTGGTCAATCCCGGCAGCTTGGCCCGCATGATGGAGTTCTCCTTGGCAGTCAATGGCGAGTTTGTGTACGACCAGCGCTCCGATGGCTTGATCGTGGCCTCGCCCACCGGCTCCACGGCCTATGCGCTCTCCGCCGGCGGGCCGATCATGCACCCATCCCTGGACGCCATCGTCATCGTGCCCATGTATCCCCACACGCTCACTTCCCGGCCCCTGGTGGTGCGGGGCGATTCAACCATCACGGTGACCTTGGGCGCGGTGGAACGGGCGCAGGTGAGCTGCGACTCCCAGGTCACCTTCGACCTGGAAAGCGGCGATCAAATAGCCATCGAGAAGTACGCCGCGCCGCTGCGCTTGGTGTACGCCTACGGCCACAGCTTCTACGAATCCTGCCGCAGCAAGCTAGACTGGGCCACCCGGCTGGGCGGACAGCGATAACCCAAAGGCGGGAGCGAGGGCATCTTGCCCTCGAACTGAACCGCGGGACTCCATCGAGGGCGGGACGCCCTCGCCCCGGGGGTGACGCCGATGGTCGGAGCGAGGGCGTCCCGCCCTCGAAAGGCGCGAAGCGCCGTTCCTATGCGCTGAGGTCGCTGGATGGCGGAACGTCAAGGTCCCGAATCACGCCCACGTCGGCCACATCGATGGCCACAATGCGCTGCCGGTTTTGATCGAGCACCACCTTGGCGCCTTCGTCGCCGCTTAGTTTCATCAATGCCCCAAAGTGGGCTTGACCGAACCCCACCGGATGGCCGGGTGTTCCGTCGTGGAACGGACGGACAATCGCGCCGCGATCGTTCAACCGCCGACGCAGTTCCTCAAGCGTGGACGCCTCAACCCAAGGCATGTCGCCCAAAGCAATAAATACGCCGTCGAAGTCCCTGGCCGCGGCGATACCAGCCGCCAGCGAATGGCCCATGCCCAAATGCGCGTCAGCGGCGAAAACCTTCGTACAACCACCGAGCCCCCGCACCCATTCACTGTCTTCGGGACGCAGCACCAGAAAAACCGAACCAAAACCATCCTGGTAACGGGCGAGGGTGCTTTCCAGCAGGGTGCGTCCGTCCGGCATCGACCATTGCCGCTTGTCGCTGCCGAAGCGCCGGGCGAAGCCGGCCGCCAGAATGACGGCGGCGCAGTTGAACGTCGGTTCAGGCGACAGCGCGTTCAAGCGCTTGGCGGCCCTCGGCCACCCGGCCCTTCTGCACGGCGATGATCTCCGCCATCACGGCGACGGCGATTTCCGGCGGGGTCTTGCTGCCGATGGGCAGGCCGATTGGGGCGTGCAGACGCTCCAGTTCGGCCTCGCCCAGATCCAGCGCCCGTAGGCGCTCGCGGCGGCTGGCCGACGTGCGGCTCGAACCCATGGCGCCGACGTAGAAGGCCTCGGTGGTCAGCGCCTCCATGAGGCCCATGTCGTCGATGCGGGGGTCGTGGGTGAGGGCGACGATGGCGGAGGAGGGGTCCTTGGCGTAGGCCCGCACCGCGTCGTCAGGCATGTCGTTGATCAACCGCACGCCGGGCACGTTGAAGTCCTGCAGCAGGTGGTCGCGCGGGTCGCACACCGTAACTTCGTAATCCAGGGACTGCGCCAGGTCGGCCAGGTACTTGGAGACCATGCCGGCGCCGATGATGAAGAGCTGACGGCGCGGGCCATAGGTGTGCTCAAGCACTTCGCTGGCCGGGTTCCACTCAAGCGGTTCGTGGACATCCACGTCCCGGTGGCTGAAATCACCGTAGCGCAGGTCCACCCGTCGGCGCACCGGTCGCCGTTCCGCCAAGCGCTCCTGCAGATGCTGGAAGTGGGACAGCCAAGGCTCGGCGGCCTTAAGCGGCTCGACCACGATGTAGAGGTGGCCGCCGCAAGGCAGGCCCAGCTTCTCGGTTTCCTCGGCGGTGATGCCGTACTGAAAGAACTGCGCCTGCTCCGCAGCGAGTTCGCCCCGGGTGAGCTTCTCCAACAGGTCGTCCTCAACGCAGCCCCCGGACAGGGAGCCTGCGACCTGGCCTTCGGGATTGCAGGCGAACAAGGAGCCGATTGGGCGGGGCGAGGAGCCCCAAGTCTGCACCACCGTGGCCAGCCAGCAGGGCTCGCCGCCGCGCAGCCAAGCGGCAACTTGGTTCAGGACTTCGTTATCGACGGCCTGCATGGATAGAATAGCCGGACGGTTGTTCGACGCAGTCCAAAATTCTAGCACGAGACGGGGGAGCGCCCGAGCTTTCATCCACTTTCCGAACCTGTCAAGGAGGTCGCCCTTGCCATCCCAAGCCCTGCCCGCACCCACGTTTCTCAAGGACTACCAGCCGCCCACCTACCGCACTGAGGAGACGGCACTCGCCTTCGACATTGGCGACGGCGCCACCAAGGTGCGCTCCAAGCTGCGCATTCGACGCGAGCCGGAGGCGGCCGCCGATGCGCCCCTCGTGCTCGACGGCAAGGAATTGGAGCTGCTGGCCGTTCGCTTGGACGGCGAGGCCTTAAGCGGCAACGAATACCGGGTGGATGATGAGTCCCTCACCATTCACGCCCCGCCAGCGGCGTTCGAGCTTGAGGTCGAGACCCGCATCAAGCCCGAGGACAACAGCTCCCTGCTGGGCCTGTACAAGTCCCAGACGATGTATTGCACCCAATGCGAAGCCCAGGGCTTTCGCAAGATCACCTACTACCAGGACCGGCCCGATGTGCCGGCAAAGTTCACCACCACCATCACCGCCGACGCCGAGCGCTTTCCGGTGCTGCTGTCCAACGGCAATCTGGTGGCGGACGACGAGGGCGGGGAACGGCGCACGGTCACTTGGCAGGACCCGTTCCCGAAGCCTTCCTACCTCTTCGCCTTGGTGGCCGGTGACCTGGCCTGCAAGACCGACCACTTCACCACCATGAGCGGGCGGCGGCTGGAGCTGCGCATCTACTCGGAGCCGCACAACATTGGCCAGTGCGAGTATGCCTTGGGAGCATTGAAGCGCGCCATGCGCTGGGATGAGGAAGCCTTCGGGCGCGAGTACGACCTGGACATCTTCATGATCGTGGCGGTGGAGGACTTCAACGCCGGGGCCATGGAGAACAAGGGCCTGAACATCTTCAACACCTCCTGCGTGCTGGCCTCCCCGGACACCGCCACCGACGCCACCTACGAGCGGGTGGAGGCGATCATCGCCCACGAGTACTTCCACAACTGGTCCGGCAACCGGGTCACCTGCCGGGACTGGTTCCAATTGAGCCTCAAGGAGGGCTTCACGGTGTTCCGGGATGCGGAGTTCACTTCCGACATGCACTCGAGGACCGTGAAGCGCATCGAGGACGTATCGCTCCTGCGGTCCGTGCAGTTCGCCGAGGACAGCGGCCCCATGGCCCACTCCGTGCGCCCGGACTCCTACATCGAGATCTCCAACTTCTACACCCCCACCGTCTATGAGAAGGGCGCCGAAGTAGTAGGCATGGCCGCGCGCCTGGTGGGCCGCGAAGGCTTCCGCAGGGGCACGGATCTGTACTTCGACCGCCACGACGGCCAAGCCGTGACCACCGAGGACTTCGTGGCGGCGATGGAGGACGCCAACGGCATCGACTTGGACCAGTTCCGGCGCTGGTACGCCCAAGCCGGCACCCCGGTCCTGACGGTGGGCACCGACTGGCAGGACGGCACCTTCCGCATCCAAATCGAACAGAGTTGCCCGGCGACCCCCCGGCAGCCGGAGAAGGCCCCCTTCCACATCCCGGTCCTCATTGGCCTGCTGGATGCGGACGGTGAGGAACTGCCGCTTTCGGATCTGAGCCTCACCAGCGATGGCGCTGCCGTGGAGCTGCGCGGCGCAAGCCTGTTGGCGCACTTGCGCGAGCCAACGACGGCCCTTCAGGTGCATGGATTGGCGGCGGAGCCCGCGGTCAGCTTCCTGCGCGGCTTCTCCGCCCCGGTGCGGGTGCGCTACCCCCGCTCCCCGGAGGCCTTGGCCTTCCTGGCCCGCCACGACAGCGACGGCTTCGCCCGCTGGGACGCCATGCAAAGCCTGCTGCTCGATGAGTTGGACCGCATCGGCCAAGGGGCTGCGGTCAGCGATGGCGTGCTGGACCTCTTCCGCGCCCTGATCGGCGACGCGGCCAAGGCGGCGGACGCCGAGACCGGCTCCATGCTCCGGGAAATGCTGCTGCTGCCGAGCGAGGGCTATCTGTTCGAACAGGTTGAGTCGATCGACGTGGAGGCCATCATCGGCGCTCGGGACCGCCTGCTGGAGACCTTGGCCAAGGAACTGGCGGACGGCTGGCGTGATCTCTACCAGCGCAATGCGCCCCGAGGCCCCTACCAGCCCGACGCCCTGGGGATGGCGCGCCGGGGTCTGAACAATCTCGCCTTGGGCTATCTGGCCCACTGCGGAGCGGATGACGTCAACGGCCTGCTGAAGGCCCATCTGAACGCCGCCGACAACCTGACCGACCGCCTAGCCGCCCTGCGGCAGATCGCCGACCGCGCGAGCTACCCCGACCGGGCTAAGGTGCTGGACGATTTCTACCAGCGCTGGCAGCAGGAAAGCCTGGTAGTGAACCAATGGTTCGGCATTCAAGCCAGCGCCCGCTGCACGGATGTTGCCGTGGTGCGGAAACTGGCGGCCCATCCGGGCTTCGACCCCGGCAACCCCAACAAGGTGCGTTCGCTGTACGGCGCATTCGCGCGCCAGAACAACCGCAACTTCCATGCCGCCGACGGCACCGGATACGATTTCCTAGCCCAAACCATTGCCGGCATCGACCCCAAGAACCCGCAGATGGCGGCCCGGCTGCTGACCCCCTTGACCCAATGGAAGAAGTTCGACGCAGCCCGGCAACGCCTCATGAAGGCGGGCTTGGAGCACCTTGAAGCCAAGGAAGGCTTGTCCAAGGACGTGTTCGAGGTGGTGACCAAGAGCTTGGGGCGGGAGTGAGGCACCGTCATCCGTGCAGGGCGGGCAGGGGAGCCGTAGCGTCCTCTCCCTCGCTTTCCTCCTTCATCAGCGCATGGGTGGCCCTTAGGAGTTCCTCGCCGCTGATTGTCCCGCTCGGGTCGCTGGCGTAGAGGGCGCGGTTGAGGCGTTCGAGCAGTTTGCGGGCCATGGGCGTTCGGCGGATGCGGGCCAAGGTGTTGGCGTCGGAGAGTTGCCAGTGGGCGCTCAAATGGTCGAGCCAGGCGTTGCGCATGGCTGCCAATTGGTCGCTTTTGCAGGCTTGGTTCAGCACCTTCCAAGCGGTTGCGGCGGCATCGGGTTGCTCGGGGGCTGCGGCAGGTTTGCGGCGGCGCGTGAGCAGCCAAGTGGTCAGCCAGCCGAGGAATCCGGCGGCGGTGAGGGCCAAAAGCCAGGTCGGATAGGTAGGCGGTGGGGCGTTGGCGTCTGGGAGTGCGGCCGGCTCGGCGTTTGCGGCATTGGCGGGCTCGCGGCTACGCGCTTCCTGCACGGATGCCTCGTCCGCGGAGGTTGCGCTCGCTGGCGCTTCACCGGTGATGCGCAGGGTCCGCCCCGGCAGGACGGCTTCCTGCACCCGCTCGTTGACGCTGTCCCACCAAGTGAGCCTGAGCGGTGGGAGCGTTGTCTCGCCGGGATTGATGGGAATGATGGAGTGGGTCTCCTGGCGGCTGCCTTGAGCGCCTAGGTTGGAATTGCCGTCGTCGAGGCGCACAGGTTCCGGGTACTGCTTGAAGAAGCGTTCGGGCAGGTTCAGGTTCAGAGGGGGCACCGAGGAGCCGGTGTTGCCCACCACGTTGACCCGGATGGTCCGTTGCACCGGCTCGCCGACGTGGAATCGCGGATCGGCGGGCTGCCAAGTCTCGGCGATGGAGACGGCCTCGGCCGGCAGCCAAGGCTGGTCGGCCGGATAGTCCGGGGGGATGGGCAGCACCTCGATCTGGATTTCCGGGGTGCTCACGCGGATGCCGGAGCGCCGACCGCCCGCCGGTCCGGGCAGGCGCACCGAGCTCATCACCGAGATTTCCGGGATGCGCAGACGGCCTTTCTGCTCCGGGAAGATGGCGTAGCGCTGTTCGAGCACCCCGTAGGGACGGCCTTGGCGGATGGCGGTTGCGGTGCGGTTCTCGCCCAAGGAGATGACTAGGGCGCCGGGGATCTCGGGTGCCGCAGGCAGATCGCTATAGACCTGCACGCCGTTGGCGTAGAACAGGCTGCGGGTCAGTATGGTTTGCGCTTGCACGCGCACCGGGTTGGGGGCGGCGTTGGCCTCGAAGAAGATCATGGCTTCAATGGCGTCGCGTACGCCGGCGTCCAACGGAATGACCTGCAAGCGCAAGGGCGGGCTCTGCTGGCCGCCGAGGCTCAGCGGAGGGATGTCCAGCCAGCCGCTTTGCTTGGGGCGCAGGTTGATCTGGTATTCGACCCATTGGCTGACTTGGCCGTTGACGCTGCGGAATTGGGTGGTGGTGTTCGTGCCGATCACCTCGAAAGCGTTCTCCAACAGGCTCACGTCGATTTCCTCACTTTGGCTGGCGCCTTCCGCGCGTAGGGTGAGTTGGACGGTGCTCAGCTCATCGATGGCTTCGCGGTCCAAGGTGGCCGTGATGGTGGCGTTGGCGCTGGCGGCGAACACGGCGGCCAACAGCCCGACCACTCGCAGGGCTCGGCAACCGTCAGGACCGCCGGAGCGAGGGCGTCCCGCCCTCGAACTGGCCGCTTGAATCGGCGTAGCGCCTTGGATGCGCGGTTTCACCAGATCTTGTCCTGCTCGCGGTTGCGGTAGTCGCCTTGGCGCAGCCGCTGGTTGGTTTCGTATTGGAATTTGCGCCGCAACAGGCCGCCCGGGTCGTCGGGAACCCGGCGCAGCCATTGCTCCAAGGCCTCCTGCTGCTCGTCGCGGCCACCCTCGGCTTCCGCGGTTTCGGCGCTGGACTGCGGATCGCCCTCGTCGGCTTCCTCCTGTTGCCCCGTTCCTTGGCTGTCTTCCGCCTCGGATGGGTCCGAGCCCGCCTCGCTTTGCTGCGGCCCGTCGGCGCTTGGGCCGTCTTGTTGCGGAGGCTGGTCCTCGTTTTCGCCGGGGCTCGGCTGGTTGCCGGACTGCGCCTCCTCGCCCGCCTGCTGTTCGAGAAGCTGCTCCATGAGCGCCTTGTTGAAGGCGGCGTCCTCATGGTCCGGCGCACCGGACAGGGCTTGGCCATAGGCGGCGATGGCGGCTTGGTAGTCGCCAAGCTGAGCCAAGGCGTTGCCGAGGTTGTAGTGGTCGGTGGGGGTTTGGGCTGCGCTCCAGCCCTGGGCGGCGCCTTGGTAGTCCTCGCCACGGTAGCGGGCCGCGTTGCGCCAACCCGGGTCCTCGAAGAGCTCGGCGGCCGCTTCGGGGCTGCCGTCCTCCAGCGCTTGCCAGCCCTGTTGGTCGCGGCGTTGCCACAGGTCGTCCCAGAGTCCGGCGCTGGCCGGGAAGGGCAGCAGGCAGACCAGGGCACAGGCTAGGACGCCGCGGCGGAAGCCGAGCAGCAGAACCGGCAGCAGGAGCACCGCCCCCCAGTAGCCGACGTCCGCCCAGACGTCGAATTCCCGGTCGAGTTCCTGGCTTGCGGCCTCGCCGGGCAGGGGCGTCGCCAGCAGGTGGCTGATGTCCGCATCGCCCACCCCGATGGTTCGGTAGCGCCCGTGGCAGAGGTCCGCCACGGTGGCCAGCCGGTCGCTGTCCAAGGACGCTCGAATGATTTGGCCTTGGCTGTCCACCAGTTGCTGGCCTGGCTGATTGGCGAACTCCAGGGGAATCGGTGCCCCCGCAGCCGTGCCGATGCCAAGGATGGACAGCGGAAAGCGGCGGCTGCAGCGGGCGGTGACCTCGCTGACCCGATCAATGCCGTCGGTCACCATGAGCAGGCGGCCCTGCGCCATGCGGGCGTTGGCGAAGAGTTCGAGCGCCAGGTCCAAGGCGCTTGCCGGGTTGCTGCCAAACACCGGCATCATGGCCGGGCTCAGCGCCGTCAGCAGGTTCTCGATGGTTCGCACGTCGTCGGTCAGCGGGGCGACCACGTGGCCGTCCCCCGCATAGGCCACCAGTGCTGTGAAGCCTTCATCGCGGACGCGCAGCACATCGGCGATCTTGTGGCCAGCCCGCGCCAGCCTTGAGGGGCTGAGATCCTCGGCGTACATGGACAGCGACAGGTCGAACAGGATGACCAAGCCGTCCTCCTTCTGCTCGACCGGCTGCGGCAGGCGCTGCCATGTGGGGCCGGCCAGCGCGGCGGTGCCGACCAGCAATGCCAAAGCCGCCGCCCAGGCGGTCCAGCGGTGACGGCTTTCCTGGGCGCGCTCCAGCAGCGCATCGAGCAGGCGGGGCTCCACGGCATCCTGCCAATGGGAGCCGGCGAGGTGCTTGCGTGCCCAAAGCGCCGCCAGCGCCAAGGCCGGCAGGGCGCCGAGCAGCCACCAGGGCCGCAGGAAGTGGAAGTCCTGCCAAGCCTCAATCATGTTGCAAGCGTCCCGGGACCGGCACCAGCAGCGCGCAGATCAACACCCACGCCAAGCCCAGGGGCCAGAAGTACAGGGCCGAGATGGGACGGTAGGTCTCCGGGTCCTGCTCAATGGCTTCAAGGGCGTCGATGATGTCGTAGATTTCCAGCAGCTTGGTGGTGTTGCGGGCGCGGAAGTAGCGGCCTCCCGTGACGTTGGCGATGGCCGTCAGGGTGTCTTCATCCAATTCCGCGGACGGATTGATTAGCCTAGAGCCAAGGGCACCGAAGATGCCCGGCATGCGCATCTGTTCGGCGCCGACGCCGATGGTGTAGATGCGAATGGCTTCGGCGGCGGCGAGTTCAGCGGCCTTGGCGGGGGCCACTTCGCCGACGTTGTTGGCCCCATCGGTCAGCAGGATCAGCACCCGGTCGCCGTCCGGGCGGGTGCGCAAACGTTTGACCGCCAGGCCGATGGCATCGCCAATGGCGGTTTTGCCGCCGGCGATGCCCACCGGCGCCTCGTTCAGCAGCCGCTCGACGCTGGCCAGGTCGAAGGTCAGGGGCGCTTGCAGGTAGGCATTGGTGCCGAACAGGATCAGCCCCACCCGGTCGCCTTGCCGGGCTGCGACGAAGTCCGCAACCACCTGCTTGACCACCGTGAGACGGTCCACCAATTGATCGGCGAGCTGCATGTCCTCAGTGCCCATGCTGCCGGAGATGTCCACCGCCAGCATCAGGTCCCGCCCGGTAGTAGGCAAGGTGACTGGCTCGCCGGTCCACTGCGGCCGGGCGGCGGCCGTCAACAGCGCCAGCCAAGCCAGCCACAGCAGCACGGGGCGCCACGGCAAACGCCGAGACCGCCCGGTCAGGGCACTCTCCGGCTGTAGGCGGAAGGTGTCCACGTCCGGCACGGTCAGGGCGGCCTGCCGATTGGCCAACGGACGCCAGAGCCAGCGCAGCAGGGCGGGGAGCGGCGCCAACAGCAGGACATAAGGCCAGACCCATTCGATCACGGCGACCCTCCCGCCGGGGATGTGGCGGCGTCCTTGCGCCGGACAGCCGGAAGGAGGGAAAAGCGCCAGAAGCGGCGGCACTCCCGATCGAGCAGGCGGCTGACCAAGCCGTCCAGCGCTTGGACATCCACTTCGGCATCGCGGCGGAACCGGGCTGGGCCGAGGCAGCGGCCAGCGCCCCTGGAGAAGGCAGGCTCACCGTAGCGTCCATCCAAGTAGCGCAGCCAATCATCGCCCCAGGCCGGGATCATCTCGCGATGCCCGAGCCCGTGAACCGCCAGGCGCTTGAGCACTTCGTTGGTGCGGTGCAGCCAAGCCGCGGGCGCGATCGAATCGCCGCGCAGTTCAAGGGTCAGCCGGCGATGCAGTTGCCTCGCCGTACGCGCCGGCCGGAAGCGCCGCCAGCGGTGCCACAGCCGGACAATGCCCCAAGCGAGGAGACAGAGCCCCAGCGCCGCCAAGACCCACCAGCCGGGCGCCGGCGGCCACCACAGCGGCGCTTGGGGCAGGTGGATGTCGCGCAGTTGATTCAGCAGTTCGGATTCCATCATGGAAACTCTACGGCGGGGTCATCGTCCGTCATCAGCGCGACGTAGCGGGCGGCGTGATTGGCGCACAGGCTCCTGAGCGTTTGGTCGCGCTGCTCAAACTGGTCGGCGTAGGCGGTGCGCAACCGGCGGTTGCCGCTGTGGAACTGCCAGCGCTCGGAACCGTCGGTGATGCTGTAGCGTTCCGCCTTGGGCAACGCCCGCTCCAGGGGGTCGGCGACGCGCACCAGGGTCAGGTCGTTGTGGCGTGCCAAGTTGGGCACCGCGTCGTGCCAAGCGTCGGCGCCGGTGAGGAAGTCGGATATCAGCACGATGCGGAAGCTGTTCGGGGCGAGGCGACGGATGCGTTGCAGGCTGTCGCGGTAGTGGGCTGGGTTCAAGAGCCGCGTATGGCGGCTCAAGGCTTGGTTCTGCTCGGCCAGATCGGCCAGCAGCCGGGCCACGGCCTTAACGCTGCGCAACGGCTTGTGGACCGGGGTGCGTTCGTTGCCGAGGACCAGGCCGCCCACCCGGTCGTTGTGGGCGAGCGCCCGCCAGGCGGCACTGGCGCCGACTTCGGCGGCGGCCACGGATTTGAGCCGAATCCGGCTGCCGAAGAACAGGCTCTGGGATTGATCGACCACCACCAAGGTGGGCCGCTCCCGTTCTTCGCGGAAAACCTTGGTGTGGGGCTTGTTCTTGCGGGCGGTGACCCGCCACTCAATGCTGCGCACGTCGTCGCCCGGCTGGTAGAGGCGCACCTCGCTGAAGTCCACGCCGCGCCCGCGCAGCTTCGACAGGCGGGAACCGGCTTGGTGGCCGCGGCGGAGGCTCGCTTGCTGCCGGCTTGGGGCGCGGCGGTGGCGCAGGGCGAGCAGATCGCTCAATTCGACGTAGGCACCTGTCAAGGCCGAGGCGTTCATGGCGGCGGAAAAACCTGCGATCAGGGCACCGCGACTTGGTTGAGCAGGGCGTCCACGGCGTCGTCGGTGCTGACCCCCCGGGCCTCGGCCTCGAAGGAAAGGATGAGGCGGTGGCGCAGCACGTCGTGCGCCACGGCTTGGACGTCGTCGGGGGTGACGAAGTCGCGGCCGTCGAGCCATGCCAGCGCCCGGCTGCATTGATCCAAGGCGATGGTGCCCCGGGGACTGGCGCCGTACTCCAGCCATTCGGTCAATTCGCCCGCCGGGTCTCGCGAGCCGGTGGTCAGGGCGATGATGTAGCGTTCGACGGGCTCCGCCATGTGCAGGCCGAGCAGCGCTTGGCGGGCGCTGAACACCGCCGCCTCATCCACCAAAGCCAGGGGCGGGGAAGCCGCTGTTGCCGACGCCACTTCGGCGCGCACCAGCTTGAGGATTTCCGCCTCCGCCGCCGCGTCGGGGTAATCGACCTTGACGTGCATCAGGAAGCGGTCGAGCTGGGCTTCCGGCAGCGGATAGGTGCCCTCCTGCTCGATCGGGTTCTGGGTGGCCATAACCAGGAACAGGTCCGGCAGCGGAAAGGTCTCGCGGCCAAAGCTCACTTGGTGCTCGGCCATCGCCTCAAGGAGGGCGGACTGCACCTTGGCCGGCGCCCGGTTGATTTCATCGGCGAGCAGCAGATTGTGGAACACCGGGCCCCGCTGAAAGTTGAACGAGCCGTCCTCCGGGCGGTACACCTCGGTGCCGGTCACGTCGCTGGGCAACAGGTCCGGCGTGAACTGAATGCGGTGGAAGTCCCCGTCGACGACGCTGGCCAGCTCCTTGATGGCCCGGGTCTTGGCCAAGCCCGGCGCACCCTCCACCAGCAGGTGGCCGCCGCACAGCAGGGCCATGAGCAGCCGCTCGATGAGCGCCGCCTGGCCGATGATGCGCCCCGACAGCCACTCGGAGACGGCGCGGATGCGCTGCTGGGCGTTGCCGTGCTCGCTTGCCGGGGCGCCGTTTTTCATGAGAGTCCGTCGGGTTTGCGCAGGGAGCCGTATTTTACGTTGATAACGCGGTGCCTCAAGCCAGCCCGAACGCCTCTGCGCCGTTGTCCCAGAAGATCTTGCGGATGCTGGCCTCCGGCAGGGGCTGGCTCTCCAAGTCCGCCAGGCCCGCCGGCCAGGTGCCGTCCGGGTGGGGGTAGTCGGTGTTGAAGGTCACGTAGTCGTCGCCCACCAGCTCGCAAACCGCCGGCAGGGTCCGCTCGTCGCCCCGGCAGGCCACCAGGAAGTTGGATTTGAAGTAAGCCGTCGGGCGTCGCTTGAGCAGCGGATGCTCGGCGTTGCCGGAGAACTCCCAGTGCTGCTCCATGCGCTGCAGCCAGTAGGGGAGCCAGCCGGCGTCGGCTTCGACGTGCACCACCTCGAGACGGGGATGGCGTTCGATCACGCCGTACCAGATGAGGCTCATCATCGCCACCATGGCTTCGAAGGGATGGGCGATGATGTGGCCGGAGGTGTGGGTCTCCATGCGTTCGCCGAAGGAGGGCAGGTAGGGCGAGCCGGAATCGTGGATGCACACCGGCTTGCCGAGGGTTTCAATGGCGGTCCACAGGCTTTCGTTGGCCTCGTGGTGCAGATTGCGTCCGCACACCGGGTTGGGGCGCACGTAAAAGGCGCTTGCGCCCAGCTCGGCGGTGCGTTGGGCTTCCTCGATGGCGAGATCCGGTGCCTGCATCGGCAGCATGGCGGCCATGCGCAAGCGCTCCGGGGCGGCGGCGCAGTAGTCGAGGCTCCAGTCGTTGTAAGCTCGGCACACGGCGGCGAGCAGCTCAAGGTCGCGGAACTCCTTGCCGAGCATCTGTCCGCCGACGGTGGGGTAGAGCACTTGGGCATCGACCCCGTGGCTGTCCATGTCGCCTAGGCGAGCGGCCGGGCTGAAGCCTTCGGCCCGGGACTGCTCGTGCTTCTCCATGCCGCGCGCTGCGGCCTCCAGGAACTCCTCGGAGTGCATGGGGTAGCTGCCGTCCTGCTTGGTAATGGGCTCGCCTTCCACCACCATGCCGGTGCGGCCGCCGCCCAAGTCGCCCATCCGCGGCGCCCGGTCGGCGAAGGCCGGGTCGATGCACTCCCGCCAGATGCTCGGCGGCTCCATCTGGTGGGCGTCGGTGTCGAGCACCCGAAAGCCGTTGCGCATGGTCATTTCCGTAGGTCGAGGATCAATCCTAAGCTACCGCTTGGATAGGAGGCGGTCAATGCGCCCGTTAGGGCGCACAGGCATCGTGTTAGCCTATTGGCTTGGTCATTGTCTTGGAGCTTCCGCATGCCGGACCGGCAGCAACTCGAAGCGGGTTTGCAGCGCCAGTTGGATGCTTTGGGCGACCGTGCGCCCGCAGGTTGGAAGGTGGGCCTCACCTCGGGAGCCGCCCGGGACAGCATGGGCGAGGGCTTTCGGCCGTTCGGCCACATCCTGCCTGATCGGGTGTTCGACAGCGGTGCGCGCATCCCCTTGGCTGGGCTACGAACGCCCGGCATCGAGAACGAACTCTGCTTCCGGCTCGGCGGGGCGCTGGAAGGCCCGGTGAGCCGCCGTCAAGTGCTGGATGCGGTGGCGTCCGTGGCCCCGGCTTTTGAACTCATAGAACGCCGTCTACCGGCGGGCGCCGGCCAAGTGGCGCATCTCGCTGACAATCTGGCCCAGTGGGGCATCGTGGTCGGGGAGGAACGGCAGCTTGATTGGGAGGGCTCGCCGTTCCCGGCCATTGCCGTGGCCCTGCGTCGGGATGGGGAGGAGGTGCAGCGGGTTGCCGCCGCCGGCCACATTGACGACCACTTTGCGTCCATTGCGGCGCTCGCGGCCCAACTGGCCCGCTTTGATCGTTGTCTGGACGCCGGGGCGCGGATCATCACCGGCTCCTTCACCAAGCAGGCCGTGGCCGGTCCCTGCCGCTACGAAGGCGACTTCGATGTCGGTGCGGCTCAGGGTCTCGGCCAAGTTGTCATGGAGTATGTATGAAGATTCTGGTGCTGCCGGGTTTGACGCTGCCGTTCGTTCCTGCCGCCGACCTAGGGCGCATGGCCGAAGCGGGCGGCGGCGCCAGGGTGGTGGTTCGGGACTTCGCCGAGGCGGACCAGGACATCGGTGATGCGGACGTGGTGCTGGGCTTCATCTCCCGGCGGCTGTTCCGGCAAGCTCACAAGCTGCGTTGGCTGCATGCCATCGCCTCCGGGGTGGATGCGCTGCTGTTCGACGAGTTCCGCAACAGCGAGGTCATCCTGACCAGCGAGAAGGGCTTGGTTGGCGAGCACTTGGCCGACCATGCGTTCGGCCTGCTGCTGATGCTCACCCGCCAGTTGGCCACGGCCCATCGCTTAGGTGCCGAGTGCTGGAATCACCGGCCCGAGATGCGGGCCCAGGAAATCGAACTGACCGGCGCCACCATGGGACTGTACGGCTTTGGCGGCACGGGCCGGGCCATGGCTCGGCGGGCGGCCGCCTTCGGCATGAACGTCATTGCCATGGATCGGGACGCGGTGCCTGCATCGCCGGAGGTGCAGCGGGTGGAAGGGCCGGATTTCTTTGACGAGCTGCTGGCGCGTTCGGATGTGCTGGCCATCTGCGTGCCACTGACGCCGGAGACCCGCAACAAGTTCAACCGCGACGCCTTCCGCGCCATGAAGGACTCCGCCTTCCTGGTCAATGTCACTCGTGGCGAGGTGATGGTGGAGGACGATCTGGTGGAGGCGTTGGCCAGCGGCCAAATTCGCGGGGCGGCCTTGGATGTCGCCCCCCGCGAACCCCTGCCCGGGGACAGTCCGCTGTGGTCCATGCCCAACGTGGTGATGACGCCTCATACCGCCGGAGCCAGCCAGTTTCGGGCCGCCCGCAACATCGACCGCTTTGTGGAGAACCTTAAGCGCCTGCGGCGCGGTGAGCCGCTTGAAGGCGTTATCGACAAGCAGTTGGGTTATTGAGCCGTCAGCATGAACCGCCTAATCCAATGCGAGGGCGCGAACCTTCGGTTCGTTATTCCCTCGCTCCGAGAGGCTGGCATCAAGCGGGGGCAGGATGCCCTCGCACCGATCAACGCTAGTGTGCTGTCGCTAAATTGTCATTACATTCCTCAAGCGCCTCCCTGGCGCGCCGGATGCTGGCGAGGATCCTCTCGCCGGACTTGCGCCAGACGTAGCGCTTGGGGTTGAGGTTGTGCTCCGCCAGGTAGCCGTTGA
>JAJEIQ010000016.1 GCA_022827905.1 Pseudomonadales bacterium
TACCTCCAGTCCATGGCGCTCCAGGGATGGAACCCCCTGACCGCAATCGAGATCGCACTCAACGGCAACGCCGCCGACATGGTCGAGCAGCCGACCCAGCAAGCCACGTCCAATCAGGCGCAGGGGGGCGAGTAGTTACCATTCTGATTGATGGCAGGCCGATCGGCGGGCTCGGCAACGCCGAAGCCAACTGGCACTCGGACATGACCTACACCGAAAACCCGCCTCCCGCCAGCATCCTGCTGGGCATTGAGATTCCGGCGAGTGGCGGCGACACCTACTTCGCCAACCAGTACGCCGCCCTGGAGGCCTTGCCCAAACCGCTGCGGAGTCGAATCGAGGGGTTTGCCATCAAGCACGACGCCGCCCACACCAGCGTCGGCCAGCTCCGGCCGGGCTTTGAGGCCCTCGACGACCCCCGCGACGCTCCCGGTGCTATCCACCCCATCATCCGCACCCACGAGGAGACCGGCCGCGGCGCCCTGTACCTCGGGCGCCGCGAATGGGCCTGCATCCCCGGGCTGCCGCCTGCGGAAAGCGAGGCCCTGCTCGACGAGTTGTGGTCCTTCGCCGCGCTGGAGGAGAATGTATGGCGCCAGCAATGGCAGCCCTACGACCTAATCATATGGGACAATCGCTGCGTCCTGCATCGACGGGACGCGTTCGATCAAGGCGCCCGCCGGCTCATGCGGCGCTGCCAAGTCCTCAGCGGCAGGGAAGTTGGCACAACATCGACACACGGGAGGGTCGAAACCCATGAAGCATGACGAGAGCACGGGGCCGGAAGGCTACCGCGTGGAGGCGGTGGAGGCCTGGATCAAGGACCACATCGAGGGCCTCACCCCGCCGTTTCAGTGGACGCGCCTGGAAGGCGGCCACTCGAACCTCACCTATCGGCTGGACGACGCCGAAGGCCGGCAGGCGGTCATCCGCCGTCCGCCGCAAGGCGAGCTGCTGCCCAAGGCCCATGACATGAGCCGCGAGTGGTCATTGATCACAGCGCTGGGGCCAACCCCGGTGCCGGTGCCCAAGGCGTTCGGCTTTTGCGAAAGCCCCAATGTCACCGGCGCTTGGTTCTACGTCATGGGCCTGATCGACGGCCGCCCGCTCTACAACGCGGACGACACCGAGGCGTTGGTCCCCCAAGACCAGCGCCGCAAGACCGCCCATTCCTTCATCGACGTGCTCGGCGAGCTGCATGCAGTGGACCCCGACGCCGTGGGCTTGGGCGAACTCGGCAAGAAGGAGGACTATGTCGGCCGACAACTCAAGACCTGGTACCGCTCCTGGACCTCGTCCATCGAAGCCGCCGACTACGATGACCGGCGGGCCCACGCGATACGCGACTACCTGCTCGCCAACACCCCCGACCAGGGGCCGGCCCGAGTGGTGCACGGCGACTACGGGCTGCACAACTGCCTGGTCGGCCCCAACTGCGCCATCGCCGCCGTGGTGGATTGGGAGATCTCAACCCTAGGCGACCCCTTGGCCGATCTCGCCTACGCGCTGAATTTCTGGCCCGACCCCAGCGACGATGAGCCAATCGCCCCCGAAGCGGCCACCGCACCACCCGGCTTCCCAACCCGCACCGAACTCGCCGAGCGCTACGCCGAACGCACCGGCCGCGATCTTTCCCAACTCGACTACTACGTGGCCTTCAACCGCTGGAAGTCGGCCTGCATCGTGCACGGCGTGTACGCCCGCTACTGCGCAGGCAAGAAAAGCACGGAAGGCATCGACTTGGAGGAGCGGCGCGAGGGCATCGACCGCTCGCTTATGCTAGCGGAGCAGGCCCTGAACCGAATCGCCTGACCCAAATTTTCGCTGGACTTGTGGCTTTAAGGGTGTAGAATTGCCCAGACCAATTTGGTAGGACCAAAGTGGTCCTACCAAAATCCACACTGCAATGGACGCGAACGGACCATGAGCGCCAAACACAATCAGCTGGCGGGCAGCCTCACCGACGAAATCCTCTCCGGGCGGTATCAGGCCGGCGACCGGCTGCCGTCGGAGCGGGAATTGGCGGTGCGCTTCAACGTCAACCGAGGGGCCGTGCGGGAGGCGATGAGCCGCCTATCGCAACTGGGCGTGGCGGACATCCAGCCCGGCGGCGCTCGCGTTTCGCCCATCAACGAAGCCAGCCTCGACATCATCGGCCACATGCTATCCACCACCCGGGTGCCGGACGCCCAGTTGCTGGGGCAGATTTTCGAAGTGGTGGAGCGGCTGCTGAGCATGGCGGCCGAGGCCCTCGTGGAGCGGGGACAGGCCGAGGACGTCGAAGCGGTTCGCGCCCAGGTGCAGCAACTGTTCGACAATGGCTTGGACAGCGAAGCCCATGCCGCGGCCCGCATCGAGATGATGCGCACCATCATGATCACCAGCGGCAACCTAGTCTGCCAACTCATCGCCCACGGCCTGTTCAAGCAATTCGCCCCCACCCTTGAAGCCGTCAAGCCCTACGTGCAGCTCGACGTCGAGGCGTTCAATCGCTTGGCGCGGCGACTGGACGGGGCGCTGGCCAGCCGCGACCGGCGCGCCGTGCGGGAAGTGTTCGACGGCTTCGCCGAACTGCACGATCGCACCTTGACTCCGGCCATCGAGGCAGCCGTTCGGCACTCTGAATTTCAGGCGGAGGCCGCCTCATGAATCCCAAGACGCTGCTCCCCCGCTTTGCCATCCTCACGAAACACAAGATGGTGCTGCCTGGCCTCGTCATCCTCACCGCGACGTTCGGCGCCGTGGCGCTCATGGCCACCAGCCCGGAACTGGACCCCGACATTCCCGAGCCAGTGGCGCCCACCGTGCGCGTGCTCGACGTGCTGCCGGAGTCCATTCAGCTCCGGGTCCACTCCCAAGGCACCGTCACGCCCAACCAAGTCACCACGCTGTTTCCCGAAGTGACCGGGCGCGTGGTGTGGATTTCGCCATCCCTGGTCAACGGCGGCTACTTCGAGAAGGACGACGTGCTGCTGATGCTCGACGACCAGGATTACCAATCGGCCCTGCAGCGCGCCCAAGCGGCCCTTACCCGGGCCGAAGCCGAATACGACCACGCCCGCTACGAGCACGAGCGCATGCGGAGCCTGGAGCAGCGCCGCCTGGCCAGCCGCTCGCAGATGGAGAACACCCTGAAGGAGGCGCGGGTCAAGCAGGCGATCCTGGAAGATGCCCGGGCCAACTTCGACCAAGCCCAGCGCGATCTTGAGCGCACCGAGGTCCGTGCACCCTTCACCGGCCTAGTGCAGAGCGAGTCGGTGGACGTCGGCCAGCTCGTGGGACGCAACATGTCAGTGGCCACCCTGTACGCCAGCGACCAAGTGGAAGTGCGCCTGCCCATCGCCGACCGGCAACTCGCCTTCCTCAACGTGCCCTTGGGCCAGCGCGGCGCCCTGCCGGAGGATGCGCAACCGGAGGTCACCCTCTCCGCTGAGTACGCCGGGCAGACGCTGAAATGGTCCGGCCGCATCGTGCGCACCGAAGCGCAGATCGACACGGCCAGCCGCATGGTTAACGTAGTGGCCCGAGTGGACAGCGACGAGCCGCCCACAGTGGGCCTGTTCGTGGATGCCGACATCGAGGGACTGACCGTGGACGGCATCGTCGTGCTGCCGCGCACCGCCCTGCGCAACGGCAATCGCGTGCTGGTGGTGGACGATGACGAACGCCTGCGCTTCCGAGACGTTACGCCCTTGCGCCTGTATCAGGACGACGTGTTGATCGACGGGGGGCTCGAGCCGGGCGAACGGGTTTGCGTCTCACCGATGCAGACGCCGATCGAAGGCATGCGCGTGCATCCCGTCGCCGACGATACCACCAGCTAGGCGCCACCCATGCACACCGCCATCGCCTGGTTCGTCCGCAATCCAGTCGCCGCCAACCTGTTGATGTTCATCCTCTGCGTCGGCGGGATTCTGTCCCTGCTGACCGTCAACCAGGAGGAATTCCCCAACATGGAGGTGCCGGTGGTGTCGATCACCGTGCCCTACTTGGGCGCCGCCCCGGAGGAAGTGGAACAAGGCGTGTGCATCCGCGTCGAGGAGGCCATTGACGGCATCGACGGCATTGAGGAGATCCACTCGGTTGCCAGCGAAGGCTCCTGCCAGGTGATGGCGGAACTGGCGCTGAACGCCAATGACGTGGTGGCCCTCAACGAGATCAAAAGCCATGTCGATGGCATCAACAGCTTTCCGGTGGAAACCGAGAAGCCCATCGTTTCCAAGCTCTCCATCGTCCGCAACGTGGCCCAGGTGGCGCTCTCCGGGAACGCCGACGAGCGCATTCTCAAGGATTGGGGCCAGCGGCTGCGCAACGAAATCGCCGCCCTCGACGGCATCTCCCAAGTGGGCATCAAGTACGTGCGTCCCTACGAGATCTCCATCGAGGTTTCGGAACGCGCGCTGCGCCGCCACGGGCTGACCCTCGATCGGGTGACCCAGGCGGTGCGCAACACCTCGCTCGACATGCCCGGCGGCACCATCAAGTCCGAAGGCGGCGAGATTCTCATCCGCTCCAAGGGCCAGGCCTACTGGGGCTGGGAGTTCGAGGACGTGGTGGTCCTGACCCGCGCCGACGGCACCAAGGTGACCCTCGACGAGGTGGCCGACATTCGCGACGGCTTTGAGGAGGGCGACCTCTACGCCCGCTTCAACGGCGAGCCGGCGGTGGTGATTGAAATCGCCCAAATCGGCGATGAGGACATCATGCAGATCGCCGAGGACGTCAAAGCCTACGTCGAGCAGGCCCGCCAGCGCCTGCCCGAGGGCTTGAGCGTCGCCATCTGGACCGACACCTCCCAGGAGTTGGTCGAGCGCTTCAGCGTCCTGAACACCACCGCTGGCGGCGGCCTCGCCTTGGTGCTCATCATTCTGGCGCTGTTCCTGCGCCTGCGCCTGGCCATGTGGGTGGCTGCCGGCATCCCCATCGCCCTGCTCGGCTGCATCGCCACCCTGCCCTACATCGACATCAACATCAGCACCCTGACGGTGATCGCCTTCATCCTGGTGCTCGGCATCCTGGTCGATGACGCCATCGTGGTCGGCGAGCGCATCCACACCCAAGAGCAAATCGGCAAGCCACCGACCCAGGCCGCCATCGACGGCACCTGGGAGGTTTCCATCCCGGTGATTTTCGGCGTGCTGACCACCGTGGCCGCGTTTCTCCCCTTGGTGCTCGTGGAAGGCCCCATGACCGATTTCTTCGGCAGCATCGGCATCATCGTCATGGTCGCGCTGGTGTTCAGCATCATCGAGTCCCAGCTCATCCTCCCCGCCCACTTGGCGCACCGCAAACGCAGCCAGTCCCAAAAGGGATTGGGGCACTTTTGGAACGGCATTCAAGGCCGCATGGCGGACGCCCTAGAGGCGTTGGCGGTTCGCCATTACCTGCCGCTGGTGCGCCGGGCCATCGAATGGCGCTACCTCACGGCCGCGATTGGCGTGGGGGTGCTGATCCTGGCCTTGGCGCTGATCGCCAGCGGCCGCGTCACCTTTGGCTTCTTTCCGTCCATCGAAGGCGACCGAATATACGGCCAACTGGAGCTGCCCCAAGGCGTTGCGGTGGATCAAACCGTCAAGGCGGCACGTCAGATCGAAGACGCCGCAGTCAAGCTGAACGAGGAGCTCACCCGTCAACTCGGGCGGAAGGATCCCGTCATCCTCCACCAGTTGACCAGCATTGGCACCGCCGTAAACCGCGACGGCCCGGGGCTGCGGCCCAGACCCGGCCGCAGCCACTTCGCCGAAGTGGTGATCAAACTGCCCCCCGCGCGGCAGCGGGACAATCTGAGCGCCAAGGACATTGCCAAGCGCTGGCGGGAGCTCACCGGTCCCATCCCGGATGCGGTGAAGCTCAGCTTCAACGCGGATTCCTGGTCGGCAGGCGAGCCCATCAACTACCAAATCAGCGGCCCCGACGTGGAGCAGCTACGCACCGCCGCGGCGGAGCTGCGCATCGAACTCGCCCGCTACGAGGGCGTGAACGACATCAGCGACTCCTTCCGCGCCGGCAAGCAGGAAATCAAGCTCAGCCTGCTGCCGGAGGCCCGCAACCTGGGCCTGACCCTGGGCGACTTGGCCCGCCAAGTGCGCAGCGCCTTCTACGGCGCCGAGGCGCAGCGCGTGCAGCGCGGCGAGGACGACGTGCGGGTGATGGTGCGCTTCCCGGAGGCCGAGCGGAAGTCCATCGGCAACTTGGAGGACATGTACATCCGCACCGCCAGCGGCAAGGAGGTGCCGTTCTACAGCGTCGCCGAGTTTGATTTGGGCCGGGGCTACTCCTCCATTCAACGCACCAACCGGCAGCGGGTGGTCAACGTGACCGCCGAGGTGGACCGCAGCGCCGTCACCCCGGAGGACGTGATGCGCAGCGTCAACCGGGAGGTCTTGCCGGGGCTCAAGGCCAAGTTTCCAGACGTCAAGTTCGGCCTGGCGGGCGAACAGGAGGAGCGTCTTGACGCCATGGGCGGCTTGGCCCAAGGCGCCCTGCTGTCGTTGATCCTCATCTACACCCTGCTGGCGGTGCCGTTAAAGAGCTACGTCCAGCCGCTGGTCATCATGAGCGTGATTCCCTTCGGCGCCGTCGGGGCCATTTTCGGCCATTGGATGATGGGCGTGGAGATGATGTTCTTCTCGCTGTTGGGCATGGTGGCCCTGTCCGGCGTGGTGGTGAACGCAAGCTTAGTGCTGGTCGATTTCGTCAACCGCCGCCGCCGTGAGGGCATGCCCATCGAGGAGGCGCTGGTCACCAGTTGCGGCACCCGCTTTCGCGCCATCATCCTCACCTCGGTGACCACCTTCGTCGGCCTGATTCCCCTGATGAGCAACATGACGCCCGCCACCATGCCGTTCGTCCCGATGGCCATCTCGCTGGCCTACGGCGTGCTGTTCGCCACCTTCATCACCCTGTTCTACGTGCCGGTGCTGTACCGCATCGTGGAGGACCTGTTCGGTTGGGACCCGGTCGCGCAAGGCATGCAGGAAGTCGGCGAGCCTGCTGCTCAGCTCTGACGGAGCAAGCGCGCCCCGCCCGGTTCCTCGGACCGAGGGCATCCCGCCCGGTTCCTCGGACCGAGGGCATCTTGCCCTCGATGGAATCCCGGGCGTTCAACGCGAGGGCAACAGTCGGAACCATGAATAAGGCAGCCACCGGCTTGCCCACTACGCCCCGACATTGGCACGGCCGCATCTGGGCGCTGTCCTGGCCGATGATCCTGGCCAATCTGGCCATTCCCTTGGTGGGCGCGGTGGACACCGCGGTCATGGGCCGGCTGCCCGATGCGCGCTACCTGGGCGCCGTGGCCATCGGCGCGGCCATCATGAACGCCCTGTACTGGATGCTGGGCTTCCTGCGCATGGGCACCACGGGCCTCACCGCCCAGGCACTCGGCGCGGGCGACCGCCGGGCCTTGGCCGCCACGGCAGCACAGGCGGCGGTGGCCGCGCTTGCCCTTGGCGCGGTGCTCGTCGCCGCCCAAGCGCCGCTCCAAGCACTGGCGCTGTGGCTTTTCGAAGCAAGCCCCCATGTCGAGGAGCTGACCGGCGACTACTTCAGCATCCGCATCTGGGGCGCACCCGCTCTGCTGCTCTACTTGGTCGAAATGGGCGTGCTGTTCGGCCTGCAGCGGATGCGGGCGGCCTTGGCCCTAAGCCTGCTCCTGAACCTGTCCAACGCCGCGCTCGACTTCACCTTCGTCATGGGCCTCGGCTGGGACGTGAAGGGCGTCGCCACTGGCACTGTCATCAGCGAGTGGCTCGCCGCCCTGGCTGGCTTGCGCCTGGTCCTCGGCGCACTAGCCCGCCAAGGCTGCCAGTGGCCGCGCCTTCAGGCCGTGCTCGAACGGCACCGCTTGGCCCATCTGTTTCAAATCAGCGCAAACCTAGTCCTGCGCACCTTCTTCGTGCAGCTTCCCTTCTTCCTCGTCACCGCCTTGGGCGCGGCGCTCGGCGATGTCGTGCTGGCGGCAAACGCGGTGCTGCTGCAATTCCTGCACATCATGGCCTACGGCCTCGACGGCTTCGCCCACACCGCCGAAACCCTGGCGGGCTACGCCTTCGGCAAGCGCGACGCCAAGGGGCTGCGCCGGGCGAGCGCCTACAGCGCCGTCTGGGCTGGATTGACGGCCTGCCTCTTCAGCGCCGCCTATGGACTGTTCGGCGCATCCCTGATCGCGCTGTTCACCGACCTGCCCGAGGTGAGAGCCGCTGCTGCTGCCTATCTCCCCTGGGTGGCCGTACTGCCTCTTGCTGCGGTCTGGGCCTTCATGCTGGACGGCATCTTCATCGGCGCCACCCGTACGACTGAACTGCGCAATGCCATGATCCTCGCCGCGGGCATCTATCTCGTCGTCCTGTGGCTGACCTTCGAACCCTTGGGCAACCAGGGCGTCTGGCTGTCGATGCTAGCGTTCATGGCGGCGCGGGGCCTGATCCTCGGCGCCATGTACCCGGGATTGGAGCGCCGCAGCCAAGCAACGGTTGGCTGAACGCAGGACAATGGCTCGAAATGTAAGCCAATGCCTACAGCGGCTCCCACGCTGATATCGCTTTGTGGAAATGCACGTGAACTCGGCCTGCTGGGATTGAACTGCACACGTCCCGGCGCGACAGTTGCCATCCAACCAACTTTCAGGAGACATTCAAATGAACGAACTCACAAGTCAGGAAATGGAGCAAGCCTGCGGCGGCCTACTGCCACTCGTTGGCGTGGCTCTGGCTGCGGCTGGCAAGGCAGCCTCATCGGGGCCAGTCGGCTGGGCAGTCGGCTCCGCCGGCCTTGTGCTCGCCACGTACCAAGCGGCTCAGCACTACGGAGGCAATGGCATGAATGGGGGTGTCGTAGTGGGCCCTTACAGTTGCTACGTACCCTAGGGCTCGGTCCATGAGCCTCGCGGCTTAGCGAAGGAGGGGGCTTATGCAAAGCCCCCTTTTCGGTGGCCGCGCACCACCATGACCCATTTGTCCAGCAACAAACATCAACAACAGGGAGAACACGCATGAAGGGGCGATGGTTTAGCGTCTGGGCCGCATCCTGCATCTCACTTGGGCTCTTTATGGCCTACGTCGACGGCGTGAACATGCGGGGAATCATCGGCAGCGCAGCGACCATGTCGCTGGTGGTCGCCGCACTCATCGTAGCAAACAGCGTCTACAAGGCTTTGAAGCACAAGCGAACTTCGAAACGCTAAACCCGAACCTCGTAGTACAGGTTGCTCGGGTCATCGAAGTCGTGCATGCGGAAGCGGCTGAAGCCGGCCTGCCGCACCATGTCCTCCGCCACCGCCGGGTTGAAGCCCAGGGTGCCGAGGCCCGCGCCGTCCGGTTCGGACAAGGCTGAGGACATGCAGGCGGAGACGGAAAAGCCGTAGAACATCGCCAGCATGGGGTTGCGCATGTTTTGCTTGAAGTCCGGGGTGCTGCGGATGTCCTTGATGAGCCAAGTGCCGTCGGGCTTGAGCGCCCGGCGGATGGCGGCGATGACCTCGCCGGGACGGGTCATGTCGTGGATGCAGTCGAAGGTGATCAGGAAGTCGTAGGTCGCCTCTGAAGGCAACGCCTCTCCGCCGGCCACGAAGGTCTTTAGGTTCTTGAGCCCCTGCGCGGCCACCTTCTCGCGGCAGCGGTCGATGGCGTGATTGCTCGGGTCGTAGCCGTGGAACTCCGAATTGGGATAGGCCTCGGCCATGGCGGCGATGGCGAGGCCCCCGCCGCAGCCGACGTCGGCCACCACCGCGCCTTGCTCCAGCTTGTCCGCCACCCCGTCCAGGGCCGGCAGAATTTGCGGCACCAGGGCTTGGCGCACCCAGGGGCCGAGCATGCGCTCGGTGCGGTGGGCGGCGTTCGGCCCCAACTCCTCGTAGGACAGGCCGATGCCGGTGCGGAAGGCATCTACCAGCTTGTCGGTGGTCTCCGGCGGAATCGGGCTGCTGAACGCGCCGGCTGCAAAGGCCAGGCTGCACTCCTCGTCCGCCAGCACCGCCGCCCCCACGGGGCTGAGTTCAAAGCGGTCGCCGTCCCGGTAGTCCAACAGCCTCGCTGCCGCCTGACCGCGCAGCCATTCGAGCAGCCAGCGCTCCTTAAGCCCGGTTTTCGCCGCCAGTTCCCCCGCCGTGACGGGACCGGCGCCAGCCAAGGCTTGGTAGAGCCCCAACCGGTCGCCGATGTGAATCATCAGCGAGACCATTTCGCCCTGCTTGAAGCCCCATACGTTGAAGCTGTAGCGCTTCAGTTCATCCGGATCGATCGGTGCGCTCATGGTGTCCTCACTCCTTGCTGGTTCATCGCGGTATCTTGTCTCACAGTGCATCGGCCAAGGCAGCAATGAGTGCCGCCCGATGGCTGCGCAGGGCGTCGTCGCCAGCGTTCGGCCAGGCCGCATGCTGGGCGATGACGATGTTTCGGGCCGGGTCGATCCAGATCGTCTGGCCGAAGATGCCCAAGCCGCCGTATACGCCATCGCCGAACAGCCACCAATAGTAGCCGTAGCCGTCGTAGCCCGGCGACGGGGCAACCGAGTCCTGCATCCAGCCTTCAGGCACCACCCGTTTCTTAAGCGGGGTGACACCGCCGTTCAAGGCAATGAGGCCGATCCGGGCGTAGTCGCGCAGGGTGGCGTTGATGCAGCAGCCGCCGTATTCGTGGCCGCCCGGCGCGTCGATCAGCCAGCTCGCATCGGACTCCATGCCGAACGGCTTCCAGATCTTGTGCGTCAGGTAGGTGGCCAGGTTGTTGCCGATGGCGGCACGCAGCACGGCTCCGGCTATGCTGGTCTCGCCGGTGTTGTAGTTGAACTTCACGCCCGGTTCCGCCACCCGCGGCAGGACCTTCATGTACTCGATCAGCGCCATGCCGCCGCCCGGCGCCAGCGCGGTGTCCGATTGCGGGTCGGCGTAGTCCTCGTTCCAAGCCACGCCGGACGACATCTGTAGGATGTGGCGGATGGTCACGGCGTCAGAGACGCCGCCGTCGTATACGCCGCCCTTGAGGCGCGGCAGGTAGTCCACCACCGGGTCGTCCACGCTCTCGATGTAGCCATCCTGAATGGCCGCGCCGATCAACAAGCTCACCACCGACTTGGCGATGGAGAACGAGATCCAGCGGCTGTCCGCGTCGTTGCCGAGGCCGTAGCGCTCCAGCGCCACCTTGCCGTCCTTGACGGCAATCAGGCCGGCGACGCGCTGGGAGGCCATGTACTCATCCAGGGTTCTGCGCACCCCCTCGTGGCGATAGCGGAACATGCTGAAGTCCCGTTCAGCCGGAATGAGGGGATAGGGATGCCCGCCCGCCTCGATTTCCCGGGTGGGGTACAAGTCATCGATGGCGCGATAACCGACGATCTGCTGCTCCGGGGTCCAGAACAGGATGCCCTCGCCGCCGTGCAGGTCCTCCTCCCCAGCCCAGCCAAGGGTCGCCCCCAAGCACGAAACGGCCAACCCCCACGCTAAAAGCCCATTGCGCATTTCAATGCCTCCCTGCTGCCAATGCGGCAGACTAACGGTAGAATGTTGGGTTTTCCAATGCCAAAACTCAATTGGGGGATTTCAATGTCCGATGACAATGGCCTGAACGCCGACCTGTATGACCTGACCATGTCCGCCGAGGCGGAGCCGCTGCTGGCGGCGGTGAAAAAGCACATCGCCGAGAACGTGGAGCCCATCGTCGAGGAGTTCTACCGCCTCGGCGAGAATCGGGAGGACCGCTGGAGTTGGGCGCCGGGCCAGCTCGAACTCCTGGACGGCGCCAAGAACAAGGCCAAGGAGTCGGGCCTGTGGAACTTCTTCCTGCCCGACGCCGACACCGGCGAGGGCCTGAACAACCTCGACTACGCCTACATCGCGGCGGAACTGGGCAAGTGCCCGCTGGCCTCCGAATCGCTCAACTGCAGCGCCCCGGACACCGGCAACATGGAGGTGCTGGAACGGGTCGGCACCCCGGAGCAGAAGGAGCAGTGGCTGAAGCCCCTGCTGAACGGCGAAATCCGCTCCGCCTACGCCATGACCGAGCCGAACCTAGCCTCCTCCGACGCCAAGAACATCGGCACCCGGGCGGTGCTCGACGGCGACGAGTGGGTCATCAACGGCGAGAAGTACTACATCTCCGGAGCGGGCGACCCGCGCTGCAAGATCATGATCTGCATGGTCAAGACCAGCCCGGATGCGCCCACCCACAAGCAGCAGTCGCAGATTCTGGTGCCCATCGACACCCCCGGGGTCGAAATCCTCGGCCCCATGCACGTCTTCGGCCACGACGACGCGCCCCACGGCCACATGCACCTGAAGTTCGACAACGTCCGGGTGCCCAAGGAGAACATCCTGCTCGGCGAGGGCCGCGGCTTCGAGATCTCCCAAGTGCGCTTGGGGCCGGGCCGCATCCACCACTGCATGCGCTCCATCGGCCAGGCCGAAAAGGCCCTGGACCTGATGGTTCGCCGGGGCTTGAGCCGCGAGGCCTTCGGCCGCCCCATCGCCCAGCTCGGCAAGAACGTCGAGGTGATCTCCCGGGCCCGCATCGAGATCGAGGCCATGCGCCTAATGGTGCTGCAGGCCGCCAAGGCGATGGACGTGCTCGGCAACCAGGAGGCCCGCATCTGGGTTCACATGGTCAAGGCCATGGTGCCGGAGCGGGTTTGCCAGATCATCGACCAGGCGATCCAGATCCACGGCGCCACCGGCGTCTCCCAATGGACCCCGCTGGCGGAGATGTACACCGGGCAACGCACCCTGCGCCTCGCCGACGGCCCTGACGAAGTGCACCACTTGGTGGTGGGCCGCGCGGAACTGCGCAAGTACGGGGGCTCCGCCTAGCGCATCAGGAAACCGACCAGTTCTCCCCAAAGGGACGAATCAACGCGTTGAAGGTCCAAGCCGACCGGGGCTGGTGCGCCAAGTGCCAGCACTCGGCGGCGATGTCCTTGGGCTGGCAGAAGAAGTCGTCGGGCTTGTCGGCGAAGCGCTGGCGGGTCCAGGGCACGTCGATCACCGCGTCGATGCCGACGAAGGCCACATGCACCCCCTTGGGGCCGAGATGGCGGGCCATGGACTCGCAGAGGATGCGCTGCGCCGCCTTGGTGGGCGCAAAACCGGCGAAATTCTCCACGCCCCGGTAGGCCGAGGTATTGCCGGTGCAGATGAACGCCCCCCGCCCGGCCTCGATCATGGCCGGCGCGGTGGCTTGGGCCAAACGCAGCAGGGCCATGGTGTTCACCTGGAAGTTGCGGTTGAGCATCTCCGGGTCCAACTCCAGGAAGTTGGCGAAGGCTCCGCCCACGGCGTTGTGTATCACCACCGAAGGCGCGCCCATCTCCCCCTGTACCGCCGCCAGCGTCGCTGCCAACTGCTCAGGGTCGCTCACGTCGCAGGCATAGCCCCGCGCATTGGGCGTGGCGCTTTCGATCTCCCGAAGGCGCTCCGCATTGCGGGCCAGCATGGCCACTCGATAGCCTTGGGCAAAGCGCTCGACGAGGGCCTTGCCGGTTCCCGGACCAACACCGGTGACGAGACAGAGTTCTTGGCGCTTTTCTTCTGGCATGGCGGCAATTTCCATTTGTGGCTTTTTGGTAGTGTCGGGCGAAACTCCCCGGAGCGAGGGCGTCCCGCCCTCGAACTGGCCGCCCAAGTCCCGCTGCTCAATGCGAGGGCAAGATGCCCTCGCCCCGAAATGAGACTCGCTCCCCGGATCGAGGGCAAGATGCCCTCGCCCCGACATGAGACTCGCTCCCCGGATCGAGGGCATCTTGCCCTCGCCCCGAAATGAGAGTGGCCGAAGGCATTGGGAGGGGTGTCGCTTCTTCTTGGCCTACATTGATAACATGCCGCACACACAAACAGTAACCCCCATGCCCGAACCCCAACTCCGCAAAATCCGCGTCAACGGCGTGGAACTGGCCTATTTTGAGCGCAATCGGCCGCAGCCGGGCGCACCGACCTTGCTGTTCGTTCACGCCACCGGCTTCCACGGGCGCATCTGGGACCGGGTCATCGAGCCGCTGGGCGACTGCCACAGCATCGCCTTGGAGCAGCGCGGCCATGGCCGCAGCGAAAAGCGCAAGATCGAGCACTGGCAGGTGGTCGGCGAAGACGTAGCGGCCTTCATCGAGGCCTTGGAACTCAGCGACCTGATCGGCATCGGCCACTCCATGGGCGCCCACGCCTTGGTCGATGCGGCTGCCACCACCGGGGCCTTCGCCCGCCTGCTGCTGCTCGACCCGACCATTTCCGACCCGGAGGCCTACGCCAGCCCGACCCTTGCCTTCGACCTGCCCGACGGCATCCACCCGGCGGCGCGCCGCTTCAACGCCTTCGCTTCGGCGGAGGACATGATGGAACGGCTGGCCAGCAAGAGCGCCTTCCCCCTGTACGACCCGCAGACCTTCAGGGACTATTGCGAACACGGCCTGATCCCATCCGCGAACGGCGGCATGACACTCGCCTGCCCCCCGGAGATCGAGGCGTCTGTGTACATGGCATCGAGAAGCAACGCAGCCATCTTCGACGCCGTGGCGTCGGTGGACGTGCCGGTGCTAGTGGTGCGCGCCCAGGCCCCGGAAGCCGAGCGCGGCATCATGGACTTCGCCTCCTCCCCCACTTGGCCCGGGCTCGCGAACCTCTTTCCCCAAGGCCGGGAACTGCACTGGCCCGACGTGACCCACTTCATCCCCATGCAGGCCCCCGATGCGGTGATCGACTTGCTGGAGCAGGAAATCGAGGCTTGGCGGCAGAGCCATGGGCATGCCCCGCCGACCCACTCAACCGGAGGAGCCCAATCATGATTTGGCTAAAGTGGATTCTCATCATCTTGGGCGTTCTGGCCGCGGCGCTGCTCGCCTTCCGTGCCTACTTCATGCTGATCGGCAACCCGCGGGTCGCGGCGGAATTGCGCGACAACCCCCAAGGCGAACGGGCTGGCATCGTCATGCTGCTGGAACTGCCGGATGGCCGCGAGCTGCCGGTCAACTACCTGCGCGAGGGCGACCAGGTGTTCGTCGGCGTCGATGGCCGCTGGTGGCGAGTGTTGCGGGAGGGCAACGCGCCGGTGACGATGCTGATACGCGGCGAGACCCTCACCGGCAAGGCACGGGTGGTGTTCGACGACCCCGCCTACAAGCGCGCCGTCTTCGACCGGCTTCGCCCAACGGCGCCGACGTGGCTGCCGGAGTGGCTCGACGGACACTTGGTGGTGATCGATCTCGACCCGGTGGAAACATCCGAATAGACGGCCTATGCCCTCACCCGAACCGACTCGATCCATGCACATCGACCTCCTGAGCCCGGAGAGCTTCGTCGGCGGCCATCCCCACGACCAGTACGACTGGTTGCGGCGCAACGCACCGATCCACTGGCACGATGATGGTGCAGGCAGCGGCTTCTGGGCGGTGACCCGCTTTGAGGACGTCAACCGAATTGGCCGCAATGCGGCGCTCTTCTCCTCCGAACCCACCATCATGATCGGCGATCCGGACCCTGCCTTGGCCAGCTCCAGCAAAGACTACAAGATGATGCTGACGATGGACCCGCCGGAGCACACCGCCTACCGCAAGCTCATCAGCCGGGAGTTCACCCAAGGCCCGGCTCGCCGGTACCAGGCGCGCATTCAGCAATTGGCCACGCAAATCGTGGATGCGGTCATCGACCGGGGTGAGTGCGAATTCGTCTCCGAAATCGCCGGGGAAATGCCGAGCTTCGTCATCGCGGACCTGATGGGCCTGCCGTTGGAAGACGGACGAACCCTCTACGACCTGACCGAGGTGATCCACTCGGTGCCTGAAGCGCTGCCGGAAAACGCCATTCCCACCGCCATCCTGAAGATGTTCGAATACGGCCGGGGCGTGATCGAGGAGAAGCGCGCCCGTCCGGCCGACGACCTGGCCAGCAAGCTGCTGCACGCGGAACTCGATGGCCGGCGCTTGGCGGACGAGGAGTTCCTGCTGTTCTTCATGCTGCTCATCGACGCCGGCGGCGACACCACCCGCAACCTGGTCTCCACCGGCATGCGCACCCTCCTGCAGCACCCGGACCAACTCGCCCGGCTCGCCGCCGACCCGGACGGCCTGATGCCGGCGGCACGGGAGGAGCTGTTGCGCTGGACCTCCCCCGTCATCTACATGCGGCGGCGGGTCACGCAGCCCACCACCCTGGGCGACCAGACGCTGGAGCCCGGCGACCGCGTGGTGATGTACTACGGTGCCGCCAACCGCGACCCAGAAGGCTTCGACCAGCCAAACGTGCTGGACTTGCAGCGTTCGCCCAACCGCCATCTCGCCTTCGGCAGCGGCCACCACATCTGCCTCGGCCAATGGTTCGCCCGCTTGGAGATCGACGCCATCCTGACCGAGGTGCTGCGTCGCATGACGAACATCCGCATCGTCGGCGAGCTGGAGTGGATGCCCAGCAACTTCATTTCCGGCCTGACCCGCATGCCGGTGGCCTTCGACGCCCAGTAGCGAAGGAAACGGCGCTGCGCGCCGTCCGAGGGCAAGATGCCCTCGCTCCGAACCGCGGAACGCCCTCCCCGGCTCGAGGGCATCCTGCCCTCGATTGGGATCGTGGAGTGCCATGGAACCGCCGCTACGCGCCCTAGATCCCCAGCGCACTCCCCAAGGCGTCCACCGCCTGCAAGCGGGCGGAAGCTTCCGGTTCAGACTGAGCCTCGGCAACCAGCGCCCGCAGCTCATCGTATTCACCCTGCGACACCTCCCCCGCAGCCAGCGCCTCCTCCAGGCTAAGGTGCAGCGCGGCGAGGGACGCGGCTTGGCCGGGCACCTGCTCGCCCTCTCGCAGCAACATTCCGTGCCAAGCCACCAGCTCCTTGAAGTAGTCGAGGAACGACACCGGGTCGTAGGCCACCAAGCTGCCGTAGGGCTTGGGCGTGTTGCGCATGAAGAACGGCATGTTCGGGTTGGCGCCGTAGTGGGCGATTGAGGTGGTCACGCTCAGGGTGGTGGCGTACATGCGGCCATCGAGCCCCATCACCACCAGCGCGCCATCGTCCACGAACGGTGCCTTGCTGACGAAGTTGCCGTCGTAGTCGTAATGCACCAGGAAATGCTTGATCGGCTGCTTGAAGGTGTCCACCGGCAGGCCGGCCACCGGCGGCTGAACCATGTCGCGCTGGTCTTCCGGAATCTCGATCTCAATGCCGGCCTTGATGATGAACCAGACGCCATCCACCGTGGTCGTGACGCCGGACACAATGTCCGCCTGCGGCCGCCCAAAAACCGTCGGCCAGCCGCTGATCTCCTCTTCAGCGATCCAGTTGAGATCGTGGCGCCACAGCACGTCGCCGTTCGACCCATCCCAGCAAATCAACTCGTTGAATTGGAAGGTGAACACCTTGCCATCGGGCATGGTGGAGGAAGACACCCCCATCACCGAAACTTCCGAGGACTGCCAAGCGATGCTGCCATCCACGGTGGACACGCCGGTCAGGTGCCCTTCGCCATCCACGACGTAAACATAACGGCCATCGAAGGACACGGTGGGGCTGGTGCCGCTGCCGGACACCCCGAGTTGGGTCTCAAACGCGATCGCAATGCCTTCTTCCTGCACGTCCAACCCATAGAGCACGGTGTGGTCCGGCTGCCGTCCGGTGGCGACGATGAAGATGCGCCCCGTTTCCGGGCTAACCGACGGCGTGTTCGCCACCTCCATGTTGAAGCCCCAGATGGCATCCCAGTTGTCCTGCAGCAAGGCCGGATCGATGAGGTCGTCCACCAGCAATCCCGGCGGCATGGGGCTCGACGGCACCCCGTCCACGCCGGGAAGATCGAGGATCGGCAGCGCCAATTCGCCGCTGGCGCGATCAAACAACGCCACCTTGCCGTCGCTGGAAATGAGGCCAACATGGCCTTGATGGGTGAAGAAGGCGGAAAAGACGTAGCCGTTGACGCCAAGCGCCGGCAAGTCGGTCACCCAGCGCACCGCGCCCTCGTTGGTGAACGACCAGAGCTGGTTGCCATCGGCCAAGTACAGGTGGTCATCCACATCCACCACCGGGGCGGAAAAGTAGGCCGCGGAATCCAGATCGTCCATCGACTGCATCGGCGCGGCCTTCCAAAGCAACCGGCCACCGGGCGTGAACGCATGCAGGTGGCTTTCCCCCGGCCCGCCAGCCGAGGTCGCATAGACGTTGCCGTTGGCGCCAATGACCGGCGGCATGAAGAAGTTGCCCCGCTCGATGCCGGTCCAGGTGCGCCGCACGGCGTTGGGCGACGGCACCGGCACGTAGTCGGAGTTGCGCGCATCCCGATGCGCCCCCGACCAAGTGGTGCGGCCGAAGTTGGGGCCGTTGTCAAACTCCACCCCGGCGACGTACTCATAGGCCGCATCCCGCACGGCATATCCGGTGGGCGCCGGCGGGTCCGGGGGGAACTGGGCCGAGAACCAGTATCCGCCAATGGCCAGCACCGCCACCACGGCCAACAGAACCCGCCAGATCATGACCCTGCCCCCGGCAGCCCAGGGATTTGAAAGGCCGTCTGCACCTGTTTCATGAAACTCGCTCTGAGTGGGGAGCGGAAATTATATGCCTGCCGCAAGTCCCAGCGGCCAACTGGCACGGAACCGCTTTAGAACAAGTTCGCCCGGGGCGTGTAAACCTCCTCCAGCCGCTGCTTCTCCTCGGCGGTCAACTCAACCTCAAGCGCCGCCACCGCCTCCTCCATGTGGCTCATCTTGGTGACGCCGACGATCGGGGCGGCGACGACGGGGTTGGCCAGCACCCAAGCCAAGGCAACCTGGGCCTGCGAGACGCCCTTCTCCCGCGCCACCTCGCCTACGCGCTCGACGATGGGCCGGTCCTTGGCCTCGCTGAACCGCGCCGCGGTCGCCGGGTCGCTTTTCGAACGGCGGGTCACGGATTCCCAATCGCGAGTGAGCAGCCCCCGGCCCAACGGGCTCCACGGGATGGCCCCAACGCCTTGGTCGGCGCACAGCGGCAGCATCTCGCGCTCCTCCTCGCGCTGCAGCAGGCTGTATTGGTTCTGCATGCTGACGAACTTGGTGAGGCCGCGCATCTCGCTGGTGTAGAGCGCCTTGCTGAATTGCCATGCCCACATCGACGAGGCGCCGATGTAGCGCACCTTGCCGCAGGCCACCGCATCGTGCAGCGCGCCGAGGGTCTCCTCAATGGGCGTGCGGTCATCCCAGCGGTGGATCTGGTAGAGGTCGATGTAGTCGGTGCCCAGGCGGCGCAGGGATGCATCGAGCTGCGCCATGATCGACTTGCGGGACAGCCCGCGGGCGTTGCGCCCTCTGTGCATGGGGAAGTACACCTTGGTGGCGATCACCACCTCATCGCGGTTGGCCATGTCCCGCAGGGCCCGCCCGACGATCTCCTCGCTGGAGCCCAGCGAGTAGGCGTTGGCCGTATCGAAGAAGTTGATGCCAAGCTCCAGCGCCCGCTCGATGATCGGGCGGCTGGCGGCCTCGTCGATGCTCCAGTCCTGCATGCCGCCCGACTCCTCCCCGAAGCCCATGCAGCCCAGGCAGATTCGGGAGACATCCAAGCCGGAATTGCCTAACTTGTTGTATTTCATTGTGATTCCTTGATTGAGGTGACCACATCAGCACTGTGAAGGGCCTGAGGACAGTACAGTATAGCGATCCGCGACCGCAGATCACTGGCTGCCAATGCGCCTCGATATGGCGTCGGAGAAGTTCGCCAGGTTGACTAGGCAGTGCGCGACTATGCCGGGGCGGACGCTTTGCTTGTGGATGGTGGTGTAGATGAGCGGCAGGATGCCCAGCGTGCGGATCGGGATCATCCACGGCGTGTCGAAGTGGTAGATGGAGAAGAGCAGGCTGTGCGCAGCGGGCTTCAGGCGCCCGAACCGGCTTGGCATTCTGGGCAGCAGATAGCCGCGGAAGTAGAGCTCTTCGGTGATGGGAACGAGGATGCCGGTGAGCGCGATGTGGGCGAGCAGAACGACCGCGGCGACCTCCGAACCCCCGGCCATCTGGTACTTCGCGAAGATGCTGACCCCGGCGAAGGCCGTTTCGAGCCAATGGGTGATCGGCTCCATCACCGCGAAGATGAGGGCCGTTGGCACCAGGATCACGGGAACCCATAGGAGATAGCGCAGCCAAGAGATGGACTGGCGGTACGCAATGACGCCTGCAAGCGACCACCCCCGGCTGCCCCGCTTCTTGGCCAGGTAGTAGAGGTAGCCTAGCTGCACGGGAATCAGCACGAATACGTTGGTGAAGACGCCGAAGATCAGTTCCGGCGGGAGGGACGGGTTCCAAAGCGTCGCCAATCCCAGCGCGGTGGCTGCTAGGTTGGCGACGCCGGGTGCCAAGTGGAGGAAAAGGCATTTCCCCATGGAGTGGGGCTCAACCGTCGAATTGTGCGGCACTTCAGTCGGGGGTCTGGACCAACGCCTACTGCGAGCCAACGAGAATCTCCTTAGAATATGCTAATTTCATATAATCTAAGCTGAAATATGCTTAAAATTCATCAATCCAAAAGGAGGATCGACCGATGGCCACCGCCCGCATCACGCCCCAATCGTGGCACATCGAATTGAAAAAAGCCCGGCGGAGCCGCCGCATGTCGCAACGCGGGATGGAGAGCCGGACAGGCATCCGCCAGTCCCACCTCTCCCGCATCGAGAACGGCCTGGTGGACCCGAAGCTGTCCCACGCCGTCCAGATGGCGAGAGCCGTGGAGCTCGAATTCGTGCTCGTGCCCCGCCGTGCCCTCGCCGCCGTATCAGGCCTACTGCGGGACTTCGAGGGCACCGGCGAGCAGGGCCGTCGGCCCACGGCAGTCGAACTGCTGGTGGGAGACGGGGAGGACGCATGACCGACACGCTAGAAGTCCGCCTGCACGGCCAAGACGTGGGCGAGATCGTTCGGTTCAGGACCGGCCGTATCGCGTTCGAGTTCGATCCCGGCTACGCCGCCCGGCCGGATAGGCCCACGCTCGGTCAGTCGTTCCTGGACGAGCGCGGCGACATCATCCACGGCGGACCGGCCACCGTCTCCGGCGAGCTGCCGCCCTTCTTCTCGAACCTGCTGCCGGAAGGGCGCCTACGAACCTACCTTGCCGACATGGCGGGCGTCCGGGAGACCCGCGAATTCGACATGCTCGACTTGGTCGGCCGCGACCTGCCCGGGGCCGTCGAGGTGACTCGGGAAGGCCAGGGCACCGACGACCACCGCGAACAGCTGGACGAGCAAGCCCCCAGCGGGGTCGGTACCGCGGATGTCTTGCGCTTCTCTCTCGCGGGTGTGCAGTTGAAATTCTCCGCCTTGGAGGAGGCCGCCGGCGGCCTGACCGTCCCCGCGCACGGCATCGGCGGAGACTGGATTCTAAAGCTGCCGTCCGTCCATTACGACGGGGTGCCCGAGAACGAGTACTCGGTCATGTCGCTGGCCGGGGCCGTCGGCATCGAAGTTCCGGAGACGCGCCTAGTCCCCATGGACGAGATCGCCGGGTTGCCCCCCGCAGTGCTCGATGGCCGGATGGCGGGCGCAAAGGCGCTCGCGGTACGGCGGTACGACAGGATCCCAGGAGGACGGGTCCACGCCGAGGACTTCGCGCAAGTGCTCGGCCAGCGTCCCGCCGACAAGTACGATCGCTACACCTGTGCCGATCTGGCCCGCCTGCTGGCAGCATTCTGTGGCGAGGGCGCGGTCGACGAGTTCGCCAAGCGGCTGATGTTCGCCGCGCTGGTGGGCAACGGCGACATGCACACGAAAAACTGGTCGCTCATCTACCGCGACCGAAGGCGCCCGGAACTCTCACCCGCCTACGACCTCCTGTGCACAACCGCATACATTCCCGAAGACGGACTGGCGCTGCGGCTCGGCTCAGCCCGACGCTGGGAAGCACTGACCCTCGACGACTTCGCCGCCGTTGCCGACGCCGCGCACGTCAACCCCCAATCCTTCGTGCGTACGGCGACCGAAACGGCCGACCGCTTCCGGGACACTTGGGAGGATGCGGCTAGGTCACTACCCCTAACCGACAGCGTGCGAGACGCGATCCGCAGGCAACTGGACAGGGTGCCTGCGATTGCTGATGCTTTCCGCCCGGCCCGCATCACGAAAGGAGCGCAAGGCCTATCATGAGCACACACAAGAGGGCACTTGAACCGACCGAGATCGCGGCCATCAAGGATGACGCAATTGACTTCGGCGACATACCGGAGCTGGACGAAACGTTCTGGCGCGAAGCCCGCCTTGTCGAGCCCGACCGGACCGAGCAAATCACCCTGCGAGTCAAACGGTCCGTGCTCGAGCACTTCCGAGCTTCGGGGAAGGGCTACCAGACGCGGATCAACCGCGTGCTTGAGAGCTACGTCCGCGCACAGCGTGGGTGAGGTCAGCAAACACTGCGTTGGCGCGGAACCCGGACGCGGTGCTGGGGCGACTGTCGGGGCTTCTGGGCGGGCCGGCGCACCGCGAGTTGCGGTTGGCGTTCGCGGAGTGGATATGGTACTCGCTGGCGCCGGGCTTGGGGCCGGAGTCGCCAAGGGTGTCGGGGCTGAAGGACCGGCTGTGGGAAATTGCGGAACTTGGGGAGTTTGAGGAAATGAAGAAGTCGTTCATGTTGCAGTCCATGACTGACCACTGGCTGGAGCAGGGCGTGGAGCAGGGCGTGCAGCAGGGCATGGCCCAAGGCATGGCCCAGGGCGTGGAGCGCGGCGTCACCGAAGGCATGGCGCTGGCCCGGGCCGACGAGCGGGCGCTGCTGTGCCGGCAGGCAGGCCGCAAGTTCGGCGGACGGGCGGCGGACCGGCTTTCCGCGCGGATCGACGGGGTGACCGACCCGGAGCGCCTGGCGGAGGTCGGCGACTGGATCATCGACTGCGGCACCGAGGCGGAGTTCCTGGCCCGCACCGGACGCTCCCGGGATCGCTAGCCGGGCAGCGCCTGCCCGCAAGGGCCAATCTCGCGGCCCTTGGGTTCGGCGAGCAGGTCGGCGTGGGCGTTCTCGGGAGTCATGCTGGCGAGCAGTGCGGCCTCGCTTTCGGGAAAACGAACGGGGCCGAGGCTGCCATCCGTGCGCCGGACAACAAGGCCCTCGCTGCCGATATCAACCGTGACGCGGCTCAGCAGGACGCCCTGCGCCTCGGTGCGCGGCATCAACCAGGGTTGGTCCGAGGATTCGGGCAGACTGAACGTACCGGCCGCCCCCACCTCAATCGATCCATTCTCTCCCGACGATATGAAGTGCACGGTGCCTGAGCCGGGGTCGCCACCGCGCCGATAGGTGGCCAACAGGGTTTCCTGCAGCACGTCGGCGAAGACCCCCTTGCGTTTACCCACGAAGCCGATGCTTGCAGGCGGAGCTTCGCGACCGAGCAGGCCGCGCAACGCCTTGAAGTACTCGCCGGCCAGAAAACTGGTCGGGGTCACATAGGCGATGACGCCGCCCGGCCGGGTGAAACGCAAAGCCAAATCGGTGAACAGGCCGTAGAGGTTTGCGTGGCCGAACAGGCTGCGCCTGAACTTCCGGCGCATCGGCGGCGACAGCGTGACGCGCCCGTAGGGCGGGTTGCCGACCACAAGATCGAACCTTTCCCCCGCTGGCACCTGTTCGAGACTGTCGCACACGCGCACGACGGACCCAAGCTGCACGCCCGCTTCCCGGCACAGATCGCTCAGCGCCACGTCCAAGACCACTTGGGGCATCCAGGCCGCGAACGGGTCCACCTCGAACCCGACCAGCCGATACCACAATTGAGCAGGACGGGTCAAAGTATAGTGTCTCAGGCACATCGATCACCCTGGCCACGACCACATGCAAATCGAATAAGACTACCGGAACCCGTCCATGGGCCATGGCGGCGTACACAGCAGTCGTGCGATTTCGGATGCCTGCACGACGCGATTGTGCCGCAGGCATTGACGTACCGACCGCGGACGCTAGCATGACCATGGGCTAGTATGAGGGACAACGTAACATGGATGACAGTTTCTACGACGCCGCCTCCAACTTCTTTACACGCAACTTCTCTACCATCCTACAGTTGGGTTCACAAGCGCTTGACCACTTGAAAAGGGATGATTTGGACAAGAAACTGCGGGCTGCCTATAGTGCTTATCTCTACCGTGCGGCCTACCATTACGGGCGCACCAAGTCCTTTTTCTTCCGCGAAGCCCCCACACCGATCTACGACTTCTATGTTCCCGTCCACCTTACTTATCGGGCAGACGACAAGGACAGGACGCTCGCCGACGTCACATTGGACTCAATAACCTCCGTAACGAACACTGCCGTGATCATCGCCCAGGCTGGAGCAGGTAAATCGATGCTGCTGCGCCATCTGATGCTCCACACCATACATGTGTCAGACCAGGTTCCAGTGTTCTTAGAGTTGCGGAACGTCGAAGGCGGGATTCTTGACGCGATAGCGAGCAGCTTGACGAGCTTTGGTTTTGACCTCGGGCCAGAATATGTCGACCTTGGGATTCGCCGAGGTCACTTCGCCCTAATCCTCGATGGTTTTGACGAGGTTAAGCAAGAGCTGCGCACCACGTTCTCCGCTCAGATAGAGGACCTCGCTAAGCGCGGGCCCAACTGCCCTATCATCGTGTCATCCCGACCGGATGATCTATTCTCAGGCTGGGATGGATTCCAGGAGATGAACGTCGATCCACTGACGCGTGATGAAGCCTGTGAAGTAGTGCAAAAGCTGCCATTCGACGAAGGCGTCAAACGCAAGTTCCTGAATGATCTTCAGAAGACACTGTTTCAGCGGCACCGGTCGTTCTGTTGAGAACAAATAAATTGTCCGGTCCTGTAACACATGAACTGTCCGGTTTCAGACTGTCCCGAACTTCATCGGTTTGGGGATGGTCATGGGCATTGTTCAAGTCAACCAGGACAGGAGGATGGCGGTGTTCGAGGAC
>JAJEIQ010000035.1 GCA_022827905.1 Pseudomonadales bacterium
GTCCTCGAACACCGCCATCCTCCTGTCCTGGTTGACTTGAACAATGCCCATGACCATCCCCAAACCGATGAAGTTCGGGACAGTCTGAAACCGGACAGTTCATGTGTTACAGGACCGGACAATTTATTTGTTCTCAACACGTTGAAACAAATCACGTTGAAACAATCCACCGGCTGGGGTTCTGCTCGTGTGGCCTAGAAACGCCATGGTTCGGAGCGAGGGCAAGATGCCCTCGAGCCGACCTTCGTTCGAGGCCGCTTCTGAGGATCGGGCACCCGGCCTTCGGCTAGCGGCAGTGAAGCTCCTGGTGGCGGAGCAGGGCGTTCAGGTTTTCGCTTGGCGCGTCGGTGTCCTGGGCGCGGAAGTAGGCGATCACGTCGGGCAAGGCAGCGATGCTGAGGACTGGGGCGCCTAGGCGGTCCTTGAGGCGTTCGACGGCGGTTTGGCCGTCGGCGACGATCTCCTGCCGGTCCAAGGCGACCACGAGGCCAGCCAGTTTGGCGCCAGCGGCTTCGATCATCGCCGCGCCTTCCGCCTTGGTGGCGCCGTCGGTGACCACGTCGTCCACCATCAGGACGCGGCCCTTGAGCGGCGCACCGATGAGCTTGCCGCCTTCGCCGTGGGTCTTGGCCTCCTTGCGGTCGAAGGCCGCCCCCACCGAGCGGCCTCGCTCAGCCAACGCGATGGCGGTGGCCACGGCAATCGAAATGCCCTTATAGGCGGGGCCGAACAGCACGTCGAATGCAAGGCCCGAGGCTTGGATGGCGTCGGCGTAGAAGCCGCCGAGTTCGGCCAGCTCCGGGCCGCCGCTGACGTTTCCGAGATTGAAGAAGTAGGGGCTGCGCAACCCGGATTTCAACTCAAAATCGCCAAAGCGCAGCACGCCTTGGCGGATCATCGAGGCGACGAAGTCGGCCTGGGTCGCGGCGTTGCCCACCCTCAAGCGGTCCTTTGCAGCGCGATGAGGTCCTCCGCGCCCTGCCGGGCCAGCCGGAGCATCTCGGAGAACTCGGCTTCGTCGAAGGGCGCTTTCTCCGCTGTTCCCTGAATCTCCACGAAACCGCCCGACGCCAGCATCACCACGTTCATGTCGGTGTCGGCTGAGGAATCCTCCGCATAGTCGAGGTCCAGCACCGGAACGCCCCGCCAGATGCCCACCGACACCGAGGCGGCGAACTCCCGGAACGCGGCTTCGGCGCCCACCTTGTTGAGTGCATCGCGCAGGGCCACCACCGCGCCGGTGATCGATGCGGTGCGGGTGCCGCCGTCGGCCTGGATCACATCACAGTCGAGGCGCACCGTGCGCTCGCCCAAGCGCTTCATGTTGACGCATGAGCGGACGGCGCGCCCGATCAGGCGCTGAATCTCCACCGTGCGGCCACCCTGTCCGCCGCGCACCGCCTCCCGGTCGCCCCGGCTGTGGGTGGCGCCGGGCAGCATGCCGTACTCGGCAGTGACCCAGCCGGTGCCCTTGCCGCGCAGGAAGCGCGGTACTTGGGATTCGATGCAGGCCGTGCAGATCACCTGGGTGTCGCCGAACTCGACGAGCACGGAGCCTTGGGCGTGCCGGGTGAAGCCCCGGTTGATGCGCACCGGGCGCATTTCGTCAAACGCCCGGCCACTGGGCCGCTCTACCGTCATGGGAATTCCTACTGCTGTGCGGTTGCCTAGTTTAGCCCAGCCGCAGCCCGCCTTGGCGCATCGCCGTCCAGCGCAGTTCGTGGGCCAGCGCGGCGCTGGACTCAAATAGGAAGTTGGCCCTGACGAAGCGCCCGGCCAGCACATGGGGCAGCCACAGGCGGTCATCCTCCCACATTTCGTCGTAGGGGATGGCGTCCACTGCAAACCAGCGGGGGGCCGCTTCGATGGTCTCCGTGGGGACGCCATCGTAGTCCGATGCGACGAAGGCGTAGCCGTACCACTGTTGGTCCACGCGCTCGACAAACCGCAACTCGGCCATCAGGGCCGCATGAAGCACGGTCACGCCGATCTCTTCCCGGGTTTCCCGCACCGCGCAGGCCAATGGTGATTCGCCGGCCTCGATCTTGCCGCCCGGCGCGTTGATGCGATCCGCGCCAAGGCCGCGCTTCTTGCGGATCAGCAGCACCCGGCCACCATCGCGAATGAACATCAGGGTGCCGATGAACTGCGGCCGCCAACCGGCCAGCCGCTGGCTGAGTTCCGCCCGCAACGCGGCTCCGCCGCCGGCCTCCCGTCCCCGCTCTTCCGTTTCGCTCCTGCCCATGGGCAGCGCAGTGTCCCCGCTCAACTCCCACGTTGCAAACCGAAAGTGGAAGCTTAAAGTTGGCTGCGTGGACATCGAAATTCACATCGGCGACATCACCCAACTGGCGGTGGACGCCATCGTCAACGCCGCCAACGAGCGCCTGCTCGGCGGCGGCGGGGTGGATGGCGCCATTCACCGCGCTGCCGGACCGGATCTGCTTGAGGCATGCCGCGCCATCGGCGGCTGCCCCACCGGCCAAGCGGTGATTACCGATGGCTACCGCCTGCCCGCCCGGCACGTCATCCACACCGTGGGGCCGATCTGGCACGACGGCGAACAGGGCGAAGCGGACTTGCTGCGCGCTTGCTACCAAAACAGCATGGCGCTGGCTGCGGAGCATGGGCTGGCGAGCCTCGCCTTTCCCGCCATCAGCACCGGGGTTTACGGCTACCCGCTGCAGCAGGCGACGGAAGTCGCGGTCTCCGAAGTGCGGGCGGCACCGGCTGGCCCCGTGCGCAAGGTGACTTTCGCCTGCTTCGACGCGGAAACCGCCTCGGTTTACCGGGCGGCCGTTTTCCGGTAGCGGGCTTCGAGCTTGGCGTAGAGGTCTTCCGCCGCCGTTGCCGGCTCGTCAACGCCCTCGAGCAGTTCCATGAGGTGCTCGTTGTCCTCGCGCCCCGCCCAAGCCTTGCGGTAGGTGCCGTCCTTGTAGCCGTGATCCTGCCGAAAGCCGTTCAACACATTCTTGCCCACGTAGAGGCGGAAAAGCTCATCGAAGGACATCGGCAATGCGGCCATCGCATCGGCAAACCGTTCGACGGAAAAGCCCTTGGATTGCAGACAGGCAGTAGCCAGCGCCTCTACGGCCTGACGCAGCCCCTCTCCGCCAGCGCCTTCCGAGGGCGGCACGTCCAGCACCTCAGCAACCTCCGCATCCAGCTGGTCCGCACGCAGCAGTTCACTCAAGCCGAAGTGCCAGATGTCCACCAACTCAAGCTTCACCTGGGCCAGGTCCGGCGCCTGCTTCTTCCACCACTTCCAGCCAAAGTGGTCGAGCAGTTCGGCACATTCAACCCAAACCGCACGATAGTACTCGTAGCGCTTAGTGCGCCAATCCGGGTGCACCTGCCGATTGTGGGCTTCCTGCATGCGGGCCATGGTGTCGAGCATGGCCTGTCGATCCGTCGGCATGTGAAGTCTTCCTGGGCGAATGAGCCGGAGCGGGCTATGGGTCAGGATAGTACCCGATCCAGGTCTTGGCACAGATCGTCCGCATCCTCCAGCCCCACGGACAGGCGGAAGACCCCGTCGCCGGCGAACGCCCGGTAGCCTGCTAGCTGTTCGCCTTGGAGATGGAAGGTTGATTCCATCATGGCGTCGGTGTCGATCCAGTAGATGAGGCTGCGGTGATGGCCGAGCGACACCGCGTAGTGAATGATCTCCAGTTGCTTGGCCATCCGCGCCGCCAAGGCCGCCCCGTCGCCGCGAACCTGGAACGACAGGGTGCCCGAGCAGTTGGCCATCTGCCGATCGGCCAGCGCCCGCTGCGGGTGGGAGGCAAGCCCCGGATAGTTGACGCGCCCCACCGCCGGATGCTCTTCGAGGAAGGCCGCAACCTGCTTGGCACCTTCCGCGTGGGCGCGCATCCGGATCGGCAGCGTGGCCGCGCCGCGGGCAATCAGCCAAGCGTTGAACGGGCTGATCGCGCCGCCGAAGTGCACGAGCGGGCGGGTCCGCAACGGCTCGATGCGTTCCCGGCTGCCCAGCACCGCCCCGCCGAGGGCATCGCCGTGGCCGCCGATGTACTTGGTCAGCGAGTGCACCACGAAGTCGGCACCCAGCGCCAACGGCTGGGTGGCGATGGGGGTGGCGAAGGTCGAGTCCACCGCCAACGCAACCCCATGGGCTGCGGCAATGGCGGCCACCGCGGCGATGTCCGTCAGGCGCAGGATGGGGTTGGCCGGCGTCTCGATCCAGAGCAAGCGGGTCTCGGGCCGCATCGCCGCCTCCACGGCGGCCAGGTCACTGGTGTCCACCGGGGTCGTCTCGATCCCGTAGTCCGGCAATGTGCTGCGCGCCAGCTCCGCGGTTCCGGCGTAGTTGACGTCGCTCATAACCAGATGGTCACCAGCCTTGAGGACAGCCAACAGCACCGCCGCCGTCGCGGCCATGCCGGAACCGAATGCCACGCAGTCCTCCGCGCCCTCGAGCGCCGCCAGCTTCTCCTCCAGCATCTTCACCGTGGGATTGCCCCAGCGCGTGTAGATGTAGGGCCGCTCGCCTTCGAACGCGTTGATGGAAAAGCCGGCGGGCTCGTCGAGGGCGAAGGTTGACGACATGACGAGGTTCGGCGCCGACGCACCGGTCACCGGATCAGGGACCTCGCCCGCATGCACCGCCAAGGTGTTCGGTCCTCTTTCCTTCATGCCATTGGATCCTTGGGTGGGGCGGACCATCATAGTTGGATTTCGGCTTGAGGGCGGCCCGCCCGAATCTGCTAGCATGCGCACTTCGCCAATTGCCATCCGGAAAAACACCCATGGACCTTTCCTACGGGGCCGAGTACGAGGCCTTTCGCGCCGAGGTGCGCGATTTCATCAGCGCGCACCGGGACCAAGCCCCCAAGGGGGAGGGCATGCGGTCCGAAAAAGTGCTTAAGTGGCAGAAGCTCTTGATCGAGCACGGCTATGCGGCGCGCACCATTCCCGAGGCCTACGGCGGCTTTGGGGCGGAGCCGGACGTGTTGACCTCGCGCATCATTGCCGAGGAGTTCGCCAATGCCCAGGTCAGCCCGGGGTTGGGCGGGCAGGGCATCTCCATGCTGGTGCCGACGCTGCTTGAGGTGGGCTCCGAAGAGCAGAGGCAAGCCTTCATCCCGCCCACCATCCACGGCGAGATGGTGTGGTGCCAAGGCTATTCGGAGCCGGGTGCCGGCAGCGATTTGGCCAGCCTGCGCACAGCGGCGGTGCTCGACGGCGACGAGTGGGTGGTCAACGGACAGAAAATCTGGACCAGCACCGCCCACTTGGCGGATTGGATCTTCTGCCTGGTGCGTACCGAGCCGGACGCCCCCAAGCATCAGGGCATCTCCTTTTTGCTGTTCCGCATGGACACCCCCGGCATCGAAATCCGGCCCCTGGTGGACATGACCGGGACGGCCAACTTCAACGAGGTCTTTTTCACCGACGTGCGGGTGCCCAAGCAGCAGATCGTCGGCGCCCGGGGCCAGGGCTGGCAGGTGGCCAATTCCATTCTCCGCCACGAGCGGGCCTCGCTGGGCGACCCCAACATCATGCTCTCCAGGCTCAACGCGCTCATCAAGCTGATGCAGAGCGAGACCATCGACGGGCGCCGGGTCATCGACCTGCCCGCCTACCGCGACCGGCTGATGCGGATTCAGGGACGGGTGATGGCCCTCGGCTTCAACGACATGCGCCTGCTCTCCGCCCGCATCAACCAAAAGGACGCCAGCCTCGCCGGCATGGTGGTCAAGCTGCAGGGCACGGAACTACGCCACGAGTTGGAGCAACTGGGCATCGACGCCATGGGTGAGTTAGGGCTTGCTTACGGCAAAAACCCCTATTTGCGCGACCACGGCAATTGGCAGACGCACTACATGTACTACTTGGGCCTGATCATCGGCGGCGGCACCTCGCAGATTCAGAAGAACATCATCAGCGAACGGGGGTTGGGGCTGCCCCGGGAGCCCAAGGTCGCGGCCAAAGCCGCGGCAAGTGCGTAAGGGGCGCCGTCATGGATTTCGGACTGTCCGAAGAGCAAACCCTGTTTCAGGACACGCTCAACAGTTTCCTCACCGATCAAGTCGGTTTGGAACGGGTGCGGCGCATCGCCGGCGGGGAGGAATCCGCCAGCGCGGTGTGGGCCGAGCTGGCCGAACTCGGCGTCTCCGCGCTGCTGGTACCGGAGGAGCATGGCGGGGTGGGCCTTAAACCCCTCGATGCGGCCATCGCCGCCGAGTGCCTGGGCTACCACGCAACGCCGAGTCCCTTCCTCGGCTCCGCGGTGATGGGGCCGACGGCCCTGTTGCTGGCCGGTGGCCAAGGCGAACGCCTGGAACGCTTGGCCGCAGGTGAACTGCGCATCGGCATCGCCTTGGGCGAAGCCATCGCCGCCCGGGCCGAAGCAGGCGTTTCAGCCGCCGATGGCAAGCTTAACGGCAAGGCCCTCTACGTCTTGGACTACGGTGCCGACGAGTACTTGGTGGCCGATTCGGACCGGGGCCTCCACCTAGTGGCCGCTGGCGACCTGGAGCATCAGCCCCTTTCCACCGTGGAAAAGACCCGCCCCACCGGCGAACTGGTTCTCAAGGACACGCCCGCCATCCACTTAAGCGCCGATCCCGACCATTTTCAGGCGGTGCTCGACGCCGGGCGCGTCATGCTGGCGGCGGACACCCTAGGTGCCGCGCAGAACATGCTCGACCAGGCCGTCGCCTACGCCCAGGAGCGCGAGCAGTTCAATCGCCCCATCGGCTCCTTCCAAGCCGTCAAGCACATGTGCGCGGAAATGGCCGCCCACCTGGAGCCCTGCCGAGCGATGGTCTGGTACGCCGGCCACGCCTTGAGCGAGGTGCCGGAGGAGGCCCACCTGACCGCCTGCCACGCCAAGGCCCATCTGGCGGAGGTGGGCACCTTCATCGCCCGCACGGCCACCGAAGTGCACGGCGGCATGGGCTTCACCGACCTCTTGGGGCTGCACTACTGGTTCAAGCGCATCGGCTTCAACCGCCAAGCCCTCGGCGCGCCGGAACTGGTGCGCGAGGAAGCCGCCCGGGCACAGCAGTTGGCGGCCTAGTTGCAACGATGGGTTCCATGGATCAGCTCCGAATCAAGGCGAGGGCAAGATGCCCTCGCTCCAAGAGGCGCACCCACTTGAATCTGGCGCGTTTTGTCGCCATATAGGTTCATTGCAACACCGTCGATGAGGCCCCATGGCTGAAACCTATTCCGTGCTGCCGTTGAAGAACACGGTGGTCTTTCCGCAGATCGTCATTCCCCTGGCCGTGGGCCGCAAGCGCTCCCTCGCCGCGGTCAAGGCCGGGGTCGAGGCCGGGCGGCGCATCATCACCGCCGCCCAGAAGGAGGCGGGGATCGAGGATCCCTCCTGGGAGAACCTCTTCGAGATCGCCACCATCTCCACCATCAACCACATCGAGAAGCGGGACAAGGGCTCCCAGGTCATCGTGCAGGGCGCGGAAAGGGTGCGCCTGCGCCCAACCGCCCAACACGACGACTACTTGGAGGCGGAGTACGAACGCCTGCCATCGCTCAAGATGGAGGATGCCGGCGAGGATGCCGCCCATGTGGACGCGCTGCTCAGCGAGAACCTGGAACTGTCCAAGCGCATCGCCAACCTCTACGGCGGCGACAACGGCGACCAGATGTTCCAGCAACTCATCGGCTCCATCAACGACCCGGTCACCCAGATGTACCGCATCGCCAACCTGGTCAGCATTCCGCTGGAGCAGGAACAGGCCGTCCTTGAGTGCGACACCGTGCGGGCCTTGATGGAGAACGTCCACGAGATCCTGCGCCACGAGCTCAAGGTCACCGAACTGCGGCGGCAAATCTCCCAGCAGGCCCGGGAGGACATCGACAAGCAGCAGCGCGACCACCTGCTGCGCCAGCAGAAGCGTGCCATTGAAGAGGCGTTGGGCGAAGAGGACGACGAGGACGTCGCCGAACTGCGCAAGCAGATCGAGGAGGCGCACCTGCCGGACAACGTGCGCTCCGAAGTGGACCGGGAGCTGAAGCGCTTAGGGCGCATGTCCAATCACGCCGCGGATTACCAGATCGCCCGCTCCTACCTGGAGCTGGTGGCCGAACTGCCGTGGAGCGAAAGCACCGAGGATCAACTGGACCTCGACCACGCCCGCAAGGTGCTCGACGAGGACCACTACGGGCTGGAGGACGTCAAGGAGCGGATTCTCGAATCCCTCGCCGTCATGCAGCTCAATCCCGACGCCAAGGCCCCCATCCTCTGCTTCGTCGGCCCGCCGGGGGTCGGCAAGACCTCGCTCGGCCAATCCATCGCCCGGGCCATGGGCCGCAAGTTCGAGCGCATGAGCCTCGGCGGCCTGCACGACGAATCCGAGCTGCGCGGCCACCGCCGCACCTACGTCGGCGCCATGCCGGGGCGCATCCTGCAGGGCGTGCGCCGCGCCGGGGTCACCAACCCCATCCTCATGCTCGATGAAATCGACAAGCTCGGCCGGGACTTTCGCGGCGACCCGGCGGCGGCGTTGATGGAGATTCTCGATCCGGCGCAGAACAAGGAGTTCCGCGACAACTACCTCAACCTGCCCTACGACCTGTCCAAGGTGCTGTTCCTCACCACCGCCAACACGCTGGAGGGCATCCCGCGGCCGCTGCTCGACCGCATCGAGGTGCTGGAGCTGTCCGGCTACAGCGACCAGGAGAAGCGGGCCATCGCCCGCGAGTACCTGATTCCGCGCCAGCAGGCCGACGCCGGCTTGAGCGAGGCGCAGCTCGACATCAGCGACGAGGCGCTCACCTACATGACCCGCCGCTACACCCGCGAGGCCGGGGTGCGGGAGTTGGAGCGGGTCATCGGGCGGCTGGCCCGCAAGCGGGCTCGGCAGGTGGTGACGGCCAAGGACGCCGAAGGCCAAATCGGCTTGGAGCAACTCGGCGAACTGCTCGGCCCGGAAAAATTCAAGTCCGACAAGAGCCGCGAGCAGATCGCACCCGGCGTGGCTGCCGGGCTGGCCTGGACCGAGACCGGCGGCGACGTGCTCTACGTCGAGGCGGCGCTGACCCAGAAAGACGAAAAGGTCACCCTCACCGGCCATTTGGGCCAAGTGATGCAGGAGTCCGCCAAGGCGGCCCGCAGCTACATCTGGTCCATCGCCGACACCTTGGGGCTGGAGCGCGCCACCATCGAGGACTGCGGCGTCCACATCCACGTGCCGGCCGGCGCCGTCCCCAAGGACGGCCCCTCCGCCGGCGTGACCATGGCCACCGCCCTCTACTCCGCCTACAGCGGCAAGTGCGTGCGCAACAACCTGGCCATGACCGGCGAACTCACCCTTTCAGGATTGGTGCTGCCGGTCGGCGGCGTCAAGGAAAAGATTCTGGCCGCCCATCGCGCCGGCCTGCGCCACGTGGTCCTGCCCAAGGACAACGAAGCGGACCTCATCAAGCTGCCTGAAAGCGTGCGCGACGACATGACCATCACCCTCGCGGAGCACCTGCCGGAAGTGTTCGACGCCGCCATTGGGGAGTCGGCGGCACCGTCAGCCTAAGATTAGCAACGCGCCTTGTTCGCCAGCGCCTCTCTGCAATAGGATTGCAGGCATTGGCAGCCCGATACAGGAGAGGCCGATGAGCGCAACGGAAACGGATCGTTCAGTGGCGTCCCAAGTGAGCTTTACCGCCATGGCGGACGGCACCCGCGCGGACTACGAGCTGATCGCCGAGCACGACGCGCGCAATGCGGACCGGACGGCTGAACGGATGATCGCCCTGCTCAAGTCCATGGACGGCCCGTCGCCGTATCCCATTTCCCGCCTGCAGCACGTCCTGCAATCGGCCACCCGGGCCGAGGCCGACGGCGCGGACGACGAAACAATCGCCGTCGCCCTGCTGCATGACATCGGCGATCAGATCTCCCCGCACAACCACTCCCAAGTGGCCGCCGCCATCCTCAAGCCCTACGTCAGCGAGCGCAACTGGTGGATCGTGCAGCATCACGGCCTGTTCCAAGGCTACTACTGGTTCGCCCACTACCAACGCGACCCGAATGAGCGGGACCGTTACGCCGACCATCCCCACTATCCCGCCTGCGTGGACTTCTGCGAGCGCTGGGACCAGAACTGCTTTGACCCGAACTACGCGACCAAGCCGCTGGCTCATTTCGAGCCGCTGGTCCACCAGCTTTTTGCCGCCGCCAAGACGGAATTCGTCTGACGCCGGATTCTTGCGCCGGATGTTGACGGCGAGACTTGCAATGTGGATGCGTTGTTGTCACAGTCTGCTTCCGCCCGCGATTGAGGCGCGTTGGATCGTCAAAACAAGAGGTCGTCCGCCGCAACGCGAAGACGGCCCCGTCAACGGGCGCAGGGGAAGGCGCCTCAGTTAAACGAGCTACGGGAGCGACTGCCGTTGGACATACTCGATTGGCTTGGCCATGGTCTCTGGAATCTCTCGATCTGGAGCATCGCCGCCTACGTCTTGGTCACCACGCACATCACCATCGTCACCGTAACGGTCTATCTGCACCGTCACGCCGCGCATCGGGCGCTGGACCTGCACCCGGCGCTGCAAAACGCCTTCCGCTTCTGGTCGTGGATCTCCACGGGCATGATCACCCGGGAATGGGTGGCGGTGCATCGCAAGCACCACGCCACCACCGAATCCGACGACGACCCGCACAGCCCGCAGAGGCAAGGGTTGGGGACGATTTTCTGGAAGGGCACGGAGGCCTACCGGGCAGCAACCGCTGACCGCGCCTCGATCGAGCGCTACGGCGCCGGCTGCCCGGACGACTGGATGGAGCGCAACCTGTACTCCCGATTTCCCACCACCGGCGTGCTCATTCTCGCCGCCATCGACGTCGCCCTGTTCGGATTCATCGGCCTGACGGTCTGGGCCGTGCAGATGCTCTGGATTCCGGTGCTCGCCGCCGGCGTGATCAACGGCGTCGGCCACTTCTGGGGCTACCGCAACTACGAATCGCCGGACGCCAGCACCAACATGCTGCCTTGGGGCATCGTCATTGGCGGCGAGGAACTGCACAACAACCATCACGCCTACCCCAATTCCGCGAAGCTCTCGCAGAAGTGGTGGGAGTTCGACATCGGATGGTTTTGGATCCGCCTCTTCCAAGCCTTCGGGCTGGCCAAGCCGAAGAGCACCGGCCCCATCGTCAAGCAAGTGCCGGGCAAGACCACGCTGGACATCGATACCGCCTGGGCGGTGCTCAACGACCGCTTCCGGTTGATGGCCAAGTACAAGAAACAGGTGGTCAAGCCGCTCATCAAGCTGGAGTGCGCCAAGGCCGACCAAGCCACCGGAAAGCTGTTCCGGCGAGCGCGGGCGGCGCTGTGCCGGGAGCAAACCCGCGTAAGCGCCAGCGGCAAGCAGCGGATCGAGGCGGCCGTGGGCGCCAGCCAAACCCTCGCTGCGGCCCACAACCTGCGCCTGCGCCTGCATGACATCTGGGCCAAGCGCGGCGGCAACGCCGACGACCTGCTGGCGGCGCTGCGTCACTGGTGCCTGGACGCCGAGGCCACCGGCATCCAAGCGCTGCGCGATTACGTCAGCGAGCTGAAGTCCTACACCCTGCCGCGGCTAGCCACCGCCTAGAACCCAATCGAGGGCGGGACGCCCTCGCTCCAAGGAGCCTCGCTCGCCAAAGCGCAGCCTACTCCTCCGGCGCGACGGTCAGCGAGAGGCCGTCGGGGACCTCCGTGATCTCTATCTGGCAGGTCAGTCGAGATCGTTGGGGGTCGTAGTGGTCTAGGCTCGACAACAGGTCCCGTTCGTCCTCGGAGACGCCGGGCAGTTGCGCAAACCCATCCGCAGCCACCCAGCAATGGCAGGTGGCGCAGGCGCACTGCCCGCCGCAGATGGCCTCGATGCCCATGTCCGCATCGCGCAGCGTCTCCATCAGGGTGCCGCCCGCATCGGCGTTCAGTTCATGCCGGGCCCCATCCCGGTCGGTCACGTCAAGCCTAGGCATGGGAAGACGACTCCGTGCCTTCCTTCAGCCGGAACTTCTGCACCTTGCCAGAGGCGTTGCGCGGCAATTCATCCAACCATGTGATCACTCGGGGCACCTTGTAGTTGGCCATGTGCCCGCGCGCCCAAGTGAGTAGCTCATCCACATCCGGGCGGGTTCCCGGCGCCGGCACGATGAAGGCATGGCCCACTTCGCCGAGCCGTTCGTGGGGCGCGCCCACCACCGCCACGTCGGCGACCGCCGGATGGTCGAGCAGGCGGTTTTCGATCTCCGCCGGATAGCAGTTGAAGCCGCCGCAGATGTACATGTCCTTCAGGCGGTCGGTGATCTTGAGGTAGCCGCGCTCATCCAGAACGCCGATGTCGCCGGTTTTGAGCCAACCGTCCGGCGTGATGGCGGCGGCAGTGGCGGCCGCATCGTCCAAGTAGCCCTGCATGACATTGAAGCCGCGCACCCAGACCTCACCGGCGGCGCCCGCCGGCAGCGCCCCGCCGTTGCCGCCGGCGATTCGGATCTCGACCCCGCGCATGGCCCGCCCGCAGGTGTTGGCGATGGTCTCCAAGTCGTCTCCCGACCGGCACATCGAGACCACTCCGGAGGACTCGGTCAAGCCATAGGCGGTGTAAACCTCCTCAAAGCCGAGCCGCTCCTTCATGTCCCGGACCAACTGCACCGGCACCGACGCTGCTCCGGTCACCGCACAGCGCAAGGAGCCCAAGTCCGCATCGGGCAGGCCGGGATCGGCCAACAGCGACTGAAACAGCGTCGGCGGACCGGGCAGCAGGGTGATGCGCCGCTGCTCGATGCGGCCCAGCAGCCGCGCCGCATCGAACTGGGCCTCGGGGTAGATCGCCGCGCCGCGCAGCAACGCCGCCAGCCAGCCGGCCTTGTAGCCGAACGTGTGGAAAAACGGGTTCACCACCAAGTAGCGGTCTGCCGCGGTCAGACCCACGGCTTCGGACCATTCCATGAACGTGGCGATGTTCTGCCCGTGGGTGGTCATGGCCCCCTTGGGCGCGCCGGTTGTGCCCGACGTGTACAACACGTCGGAAACATCGGTGGGGCGAACGGCCTCGATGCGGCGCTGAAGCTCGGCATCGGACACCCCATCGCCAAGCTGCGCGAAGGCCTCCAACGAGAGTTCGTCGCCGGAGCCGCTCAGACGCACCACCTGCCGCAGCCCGGGGCAGGGCTGCGCGGCCAGCAGCGCCGCATAGTCCACGCCCAGGAACTCGCCCATCGCAAAGGCTAAGCGCGCGCCGGAACGGCGCACGATGTCGCCCGCCTCCTCGCCCTTGAAACGGGTGTTGACGGGCACGAGCACACCGCCAACCTGCTGCCCGGCAAGCGCCGCGACCACCCACTCGGCGACGTTCGGCGCCCAGATGACGAAGCGTTCACCCGGTTCCAGCCCTAAGGCAATGACCGACTTCGACAGTCGATCGGCGCCCGCCTTCAGGACCGAAAAAGTGATCGCCGCCGTGCCGTCAACGATGGCGGCTTGGTCTGGGTATTGGTTCGCGGCATCCTGAAGAACCTCGGGCAAGGTTCGATGCGAGTTGTCCGGCATGAGGAAAGGCTTGGCCCCGCTGACGCGCAAGCGAAAACGATAACACGGTTGCCAGGTGCAAATCGCTTGGTGTTGGCGGCAAGTTTTGCTTGCATTGCCCGCGAGAAAGATTGACGATTCCCTGTCCGCTCACCTCACTTTGCATTCGGTGCCGTGTCCGAGCCAGCGCCCACAAACGAACCTGCGGACCCGCGCCCGCTGAAGGTGCCGCCGCACTCCATCGAGGCGGAGCAGTCGGTGCTCGGCAGCCTCATGCTGAAGCCCGATGCTTGGTTTGATGTCATCGACATCCTGGGCGTCAATGACTTCTACCGCTCCGAACACAAGATCGTCTTCGAAGCCATGGATGCCCTGTGGCGGGACAACAAGCCCATAGACGCCATCACCGTGTCCGACGCCCTGTCCTCCAAGGGCCAGCTCGACCGCATTGGCGGCGCCGCCTTCCTGGCCGAATTGGTCGAGACCACGCCCGGCACGGCCAACGCGCCCGCCTACGCGCGCATCGTGCGCGATCGGTCCACCTTGCGCCAACTCATACGCGCCGGCCAGCGCATCACCGAAGCCGGCTTCGAGCCCGGTGGGCGGGGCAGCGACGATCTCGTGGAGGAGGCGGAGCGGGAGGTCTTCGCCATCGCCGAGGGCCGCGTCGCCGACAGCGGGCCGCAGCCCATCACGCCCATGCTGAACACCGCGGGTGACGAACTGCGCAGGCTCTATGAGAACAAAGGCCAGTTGCCCGGCTTGCCCAGCGGGTTCGAAGACCTCGACAAAATGACCACCGGCTTCAAGGATTCGGACCTGATCGTCATCGCCGGGCGGCCGTCGATGGGCAAGACGGCCTTCGCCATGAACATCGTTGAATACGCCGTGGTGCAGTGCAACAAGCCGAGCGTCATGTTCAGCTTGGAGATGGCCGCCGAGCAGTTGGTGCTGCGCCTGCTGTCCTCCTTGGCGCACATCGACCAGAGCCGCATGCGCATTGGCGAACTCAATGACCGCGACTGGGACAATTTCAGCCGTGAAGTGGCGCGTTTGAAGGACAAGCCGCTCTACATCGACGACACCCCGGCGCTTACGCCCGGCGAGCTACGCGCCCGGGTGCGCCGGGTATCGCGGGAGGCGGGCGGCATCGGCTTGATCGCCGTGGACTACCTGCAATTGATGAGAATCGCCGGGTCGCCGGAAAACCGCACCACCGAGATTTCCGAGATTTCCCGTTCCCTGAAGGCCTTGGCCAAGGAGATGCGCTGCCCTGTGCTGGCCCTGTCCCAGCTCAATCGGGACGTTGAGAAACGGCAGAACAAGCGGCCCATGATGGCCGATCTGCGGGACTCCGGGGCCATCGAGCAGGATGCCGACCTGATACTCTTCATCTACCGCGACGAAGTGTACAACGAGGACTCCCCGGACAAGGGCATCGCCGAGATCAACATCGGCAAGCAGCGTAACGGCGTCACCGGCACCGTGCGGCTCAGCTTCCTTGGCGAGCTGACCAAGTTTGAAAGCAAGGCGCCCGACCGCTACGACGACCTCGAACCGCCTTAGCCCCGGGTTTTCGTGGCCAAGTCGCAAACGGTTTACGTCTGCTCCGCCTGCGGCGCGGAGCACGTGCAATGGCAGGGGCAGTGCAGCGCCTGCAACGAATGGAACAGCCTCTCCAAGCTGCGCATCGGCGCAGCGCCCGTACCCAAGCTGGGTTTCAGCGGCGCGGAGGCCCAGGTGCGCAAGCTCTCGGAGGTGGAGACGGAGGCCTCCGACCGGCTCCCCACCGGTTTCGGTGAGCTCGACCGGGTGCTCGGCGGCGGCCTGGTGCCGGGCTCCGTGGTATTGATCGGCGGCGACCCCGGCGCCGGCAAGAGCACCCTGCTGCTGCAGGTCTGCGCCGCCGTGGCCGAGCAATGCCCCGTGCTTTACGTCACCGGCGAGGAGTCCCTGCAGCAGTTGGCCCTGCGCTCTGAACGCCTCGGTCTGCCAGCCGGCAACCTGGAGGTGGCCGCGGAAACCCGGGCGGAAACCATCGCCGGGCTAATCGAGGAGCGAAAGCCCAGCCTCGTGGTGCTCGATTCCGTACAGGTCATGCAATTGGAGAGCATCGACAGCATGCCGGGCAGCGTCAGCCAAGTGCGCGAGACCGCCGCCTACTTCACCCGCCTGGCCAAGGGCACCGGCGCCGTCGTGGTGCTGGTCGGCCACATCACCAAGGAAGGCAACCTGGCCGGGCCCAAGGTGCTTGAGCACATGATCGACTGCTTCATGATGCTCGACAGCCCGGCCGGCAGCCGCTACCGCACGCTGAGGGGCTTAAAGAACCGCTTCGGGGCGGTCAACGAACTCGGCGTCTTCGCCATGACCGGCAAGGGCATGCGGGAGGTCGCCAATCCCTCGGCGATCTTCCTGCAGCGCGGCGAGGCGGAGTCCCCCGGCAGCGTCGCGACCGTGATCTGGGAAGGCACGCGGCCCATACTCGTCGAGTTGCAGGCGCTGGTGGATGACGTGCAGGGCGGCTATCCCCGGCGGGTGGCGGTGGGCTTGGACCAGCAGCGCCTCGCCATGCACCTAGCGGTGCTGCACCGCCACTGTGGCATCCAGCTCGCCGACCAGGACGTGTTCGCCAACGTGGTCGGCGGCGTGCGCATCGCCGAGACCGGCGCCGACTTGGCGGCGCTCTTGGCGGTGCTGTCGTCGCTGCGCAACCGCGCCTTGCCGAAGGAGTTGATCGTGTTTGGCGAACTCGGCCTGACCGGCGAAGTGCGGCCGGTGGCCAACGGTCAGGAGCGCCTGCGCGAAGCCCGCAAGCACGGCTTCAAGACGGCCATCGCCCCCCACGCCAACCGGCCCCGCGACCCGATCAAGGGCATGGCGGTACACGGCGTCAAAACCCTCGGCGCTGCCTTGGACGTGGTGGCCGGGCTGCCCTAGGGCGAGGGTCCGCAACTGAGCGTGGTTCACCTTGAAGTTGAAGGGGGGATGCTTGCGCGGCAGGCAGTTGCTCTACAATAGCCGTCTCTTCATCCTTCCGTGAGCCGTTGCGAGGCCGTCCATGTTCAATTCCTGCACCTCCCTTCGGGCATTTGACCCGGAAATCGCCAATGCCATCGCTCTTGAGGACAGCCGCCAAGAGGAGCACATCGAGCTGATCGCCTCGGAAAACTACGCGAGCCCCCTGGTGCGGCAGGCGCAGGGCAGTTCGCTGACCAACAAGTACGCCGAGGGCTATCCGCACAAGCGCTACTACGGCGGCTGCGAGTACGTCGATCAGGCCGAGGTGCTGGCCATCGAACGGGTCAAGGCGCTGTTCGGGGCGGACTACGCCAACGTGCAGCCGCACTCCGGATCCCAGGCCAACGCCGCCGTGTACCTGGCGCTGCTGGAGGCCGGCGACACCGTGCTTGGCATGAGCCTCGACCACGGCGGGCACCTGACCCACGGCGCCAAGGTGAACTTCTCCGGGCGCCTCTACAACGCCGTGCAGTACGGGCTGAACGCGGACACCGGCGAGGTGGACTACGACGAGGTGGCCCGCCTAGCCCATGAGCATCGCCCAAAAATGATCGTGGCCGGATTCTCCGCCTATTCGCGGCGCATGGACTGGGCCCGCTTTCGCGCCATCGCCGACGAGGTGGGCGCCTATCTGCTGGTGGACATGGCCCACGTGGCCGGGCTCATCGCCGCCGACCTCTATCCGAGCCCGGTGGCCATCGCTGACGTCACCACCTCCACCACCCACAAGACCCTGCGCGGCCCCCGGGGCGGGGTCATCCTGGCGCGGGCCAACCCGGAGGTGGAGAAGAAGCTGAACTCGGCGCTCTTCCCCGGCTCCCAGGGCGGCCCGCTGATGCACGTCATCGCCGCCAAGGCGGTGTGCTTCAAGGAGGCGCTGACCCAGGAGTTCCGGGACTACCAAGCCCAGGTGCTGGCCAACGCCCGGGCTATGGCCGACGGGTTCATCGACCGCAACCACAAGGTCGTTTCCGGCGGCACCGACAACCACCTGTTCCTGCTCGACCTGATCGAGACCGGCATCACCGGCAAGGCCGCCGACGCCGCCTTGGGCCGCGCCAACATCACGGTCAACAAGAACGCCGTGCCCGGCGACCCACGCTCGCCCTTCGTCACCAGCGGCCTGCGCATCGGCACCCCGGCGGTCACCACCCGGGGCTTCAAGGAGGCCGAGTGCGCCGAACTGACCGGCTGGATGTGCGACGTCTTGAGCGACATCAAGGACGACGCCAAGATCGCCGCCGTGAAGGAAAAGGTGACGGCGCTTTGCCGGGCCTATCCGGTGTATGGTTCGCCCTAGCTAGTTGCCATGGGCCAACCATGCACTGCCCGTTCTGCGGAACCGACGACACCAAGGTAATCGACTCGCGGCTGGTCAGCGACGGCGAGGCCGTGCGGCGGCGGCGGGAGTGCCAGAACTGCGGCGAGCGCTGGACCACCTTCGAGACCGCCGAACTGCTCATGCCGAGGATCGTCAAGCGCGACGGCTCCCGGGAGCCCTTTGACGAGAGCAAGCTGCGACGCGGCCTGCAAACCGCCTTGGAGAAGCGGCCGGTCCCCGTGGAGGACGTGGAGGCGCTGATCAACCGCGTCAAGCACAACATACGGGTCACCGGCGAACGGGAGGTGGCGGCCGAACTGCTCGGCCAGGAGGTCATGGGCGAACTGCGCCAACTCGACGCCGTGGCCTACGTCCGCTTCGCCTCCGTTTACCTCAACTTCGAGGACGTGAGCGAGTTCCAGTCGGAAATCCTGCGCCTCAAAGACAGTGCGCAATGATCTCCGCAGCCGATCAGGCCCACCTCGCCGAAGCGATTGAACTGGCAAAACGTGGCCTCTACACCACCACGCCCAACCCCCGGGTGGGCTGCGTCATCGCACGCGGCGACCAGGTGCTCGGCCGCGGCTGGCATCAATGGGCCGGGAAGGACCACGCGGAGGTCCGCGCCCTCAAGGACGCTGGCGGCGATGCGGCGGGCGCCACCGCCTACGTCAGCCTGGAGCCCTGCTCGATCCACGGCCGCACCCCGCCCTGCGCCGATGCCCTGGCCGTCGCCGGGATCAAGCGGGTGGTGGTCGGCGCACTCGACCCGGACCCGCGGGTCAACGGCAACGGCGTGCGGCAGCTCAAGGCGGCCGGCATCGCTGTGGACTTGGCCAACGACGAAGGCGCGCAAGACCTGAACCTTGGCCATCGGCAGCGCATGGCCCTGGGCCGCCCTTGGGTACGGGTGAAGATGGCCGCCTCCCTCGACGGCCGCACCGCCATGGCATCCGGCGAAAGTCAGTGGATCACCGGACCTGAGGCACGCAAGGACGTTCAGCATTGGCGGGCGCGGAGCTGCGCGGTAATCACCGGCATCGGCACCGTGCTGGCGGATGACCCCAAGCTCAACGTGCGCGACGACCGCTTCGCCAGCGACGGCGCCCTGCGCCAGCCCCTGCGGGTGATCCTGGACAGCCGGCTGCGCAGCCCCGCCGTGGCGCAGATCTTCCAGCAGCCCGGAACCGCCTTGATCGCCCACGCCGGCACAGCAACCGCCGACCACTCCAAGGCGGAATGCCTCCCCTGCGGCACGGGACAGGTGGACTTGGCGCAATTGCTGGCCCGCTTGGCGGACCGCGAGTGCAACGAGGTGTTGGTCGAAGCCGGGCCGACCCTTGCCGGGGCCTTTCTCAAGGAAGGCCTTTGCGACGAGCTCATCCTCTATCTCGCCCCAAAGTTTCTCGGAGCCGAGGCCCGGCCGCTGCTGGACTTGCCTCTTGAGCGCTTGGAGCAAGCCCTAGCCGGCGAAGTCGTCGAGGTCGAACGCTTCGGCACCGATCTGCGCCTGCGCTTGACGGGGTTCTGACCGATGGCCAAGCAGTGTAGGCAAGCTGAAGGCTCTCCGGAGCGAGGGCGTCCCGCCCTCGATGGAATCCCTCGGCTCAATGCGAGGGCGCGCACCTTCGGTGCGTTATGCCCTCGCTCCGGCAAGTAAAATGGCTGGTAGGCGAGGCGCGCCGGGCGTCAACGTGAGCCAGCGACGCAAAGCGCGCCGCGTCCTGGTGCAGGCGCTCTACCAATGGCAGATGAACCGCACCACCGCGAGGCTCCTGACTGCGGAGTACACCGGCAGCGGGGCGCTCGACAAGGCGGACCAGCCCTTCTTCGACGATATGCTCGCCAAGGTGCTGGCCAGCCCCAGCCAACTCGACGAACTCTACGACGACCTGCTTGACCGGGACCGGGAGCGCCTCGACGGCGTCGAACTCGCCATCCTGCGCTTGGGCACCTGCGAACTGCGCCACCGGCCCGACGTGCCCGCCCGGGTGGTGATCGACGAGTACATCGAACTCGCCAAGCTGTTCGGAGCCGAGGCGAGCCACAAGTACGTCAACGGCGTGCTGGACAAGCTGGCCGGCCGGCTGCGGACCACCGAAATGGGATCGGAGGCTTGATGGATGAGTTCGCCCTCATCGAGCGCATCCGCGCGCAGTTGGGCGGCGATGCCCCGGAATGGCTGGTGCTCGGGCCAGGCGACGACGGGGCCGTGGTCCGGCCACCGGCAGGACAGGACATTGCCAGTTCCATCGACAGCTTTCTGGCGGATGTCCACTTTCCCGCCCGCGCCGACGCCGAGCTGATCGGCTACCGCTGCCTGATGGCGAGCCTCTCCGATCTGGCCGCCATGGCGGCGACCCCGGCTTGGGCGCTGGTGGCGCTTAGCCTGCCGGAAGGGGATGCAGGCTGGGTGACGGCCCTGGCCCGGGGCATGGACGAGGCCGCAACCGCAGCCGGGGCACGGATCGCTGGCGGCAATCTCGCGGCCGGTCCGTTGACCATCACCGTCAGCGTGCAGGGCTGGGTGCCAGCTGGCGCCATGCTGGCGCGCTCCGGAGCGAAACCCGGCGACGCCATCTGTCTGAGCGGCCCCGTAGGTGGCGCGGCGGCGGCGTTGAAGCAAATCGACCTAGTCGCTTCCCGACCTGGCCACCTTGACGCGCTGGAGCGTTCCTATTGGCGACCCCAGCCGCCGTTTTCGCTGGCGTCGGAATTGCGCAGCCACGCCAGCGCCGGCATCGACCTCTCCGACGGACTGCTGGCCGACCTTGGCCACGTGGCCGCCGCCAGCGGCGTCGCCCTGCACTTGGAGAGCGCCGCCATCCCCCTGGCCGAGGGCGCGGGCCTCGACGATGCGCTATCCGGCGGCGATGACTATGTCTTGGCCTTCACCACCGCGCACAAGCCCCTGATGGCGCGCCGTGCAGTCATCGGCGAAGTGGCCTCGGGCAGCGGTTTGCTTCTGGATGGCCAACGCGTCGATGAGCAGGGGTTTCGCCATTTCCGCTGAGCTGAATTGGCACGCCTTGCGGCATCCGTCGGCGTTCATCGCCTGCGGATTCGGCGCCGGCATGCTCCCCCTGGTCCCCGGCACCTGGGGCTCAGCCCTAGGCGTCGCGTTGTGGCTACTGATCCCGCCGCAGCTAATCTGGCAAGTCGGCGCTTGCGTGACCGTCTTCCTAATCGGCTGGCTGGCCACGGCACAAGTGTGCCGACGCCACGCGGTCAATGACCCCTCCCAAGTGGTGGTGGACGAAATCGTCGGCGTTTGGATCACCTTGGCAGCACTGCCCCGGCAGGCCCTTTGGCTACTGGTCGGCTTCGTTCTCTTCCGCGTCTTCGATGTCCTCAAACCCTTTCCCATCGGAGCCTTGGAGCGGCGCTTCAAGGGCGGATTCGGCGTGATGATCGACGACTTGGCCGCCGGAACCGCCGCCGGGCTGGTCGGCTATGGCGCCTGGCGATTGCTGGCTAGCTGAATACTGGAACCCGGAGTGCGTGGTTATTGCGCATTTGCATTCGTGAATGTAATCTCAGTCTACAAATAGTAGTTGACATTTGCATTGGCTTACGACAAATTCATGGGGTTGAAATTTCCGGGGAGAGTGCAATGAAGAATTTCCAACGGTTGATGGCGGCGCTGGTTGTTTCGTGCGTTCAGTTGGCGGCTTATGCGGAAGAACGAGCCATTGAAAAAGTCGTGGTAACGGCAACCAAGCGCGAAACCACAGTGATGGAGGTGCCTGCGTCGGTGACGGCGTTTACGGCCGAGCAGTTGGAGGAACGTGAAATCGAAAGTGTCCTCGACCTCAACGGCAACGCCGCCATCATGATCGAACAACCCCCTCCAATAGCCCCCGCCAATCACGCCAATCATGCGGAGGGGGCGAGTAGTTACCTTTTTACTAGGGATGGCGTGAATTGTTCCCAATTTGGCATGAATTGCTCTCGATTCAGGTGTGGTGAACTGCTCTTATGCGCCTTTGTTAGATGGAGAGAGTGAATATGAGAGTTCGACTACGTACGCTACCGTTGTTCGTGTGTTTTATATCTGGATTTATCAACACGGCTACGGCATCTGAACCGGCAATAGAAGAGATCGTGGTAACGGCAACCAAGCGCGAAACCACGGTGATGGAGGTGCCTGCGTCGGTGACGGCGTTTACGGCCGAGCAGTTGGAGGAACGTGAAATCGAAAGTGTCCTCGACCTGAACGTCAACGTGCCAAACATCAATTTGGGCATCTATTACGGTCAAGTGTTCATGACAATCCGCGGGGTTGGTTTTTCCCAGGGGCAAGGTACGGCCGACCCAGCGGTTGCCCAGCATGTGGATGGCATCTATCTGCCTCGCACGTCCTCCCTTCGCGGCGCTTACTACGACCTCGAGTCCATTGAGGTGCTCCGAGGTCCTCAGGGGACTTTGTATGGGCGAAATTCAACGGGTGGCAGCGTGAACCTCGTTACGAACAAGCCGACTGAAGAATTTGAAGGTCGCATAGGCGTGCTGTACGGGGACTATGATCGCATCCAGGTCACCGGATTGGTTTCGGGCCCGATTGCGGAGAACGTGCTCGGTCGTGTGTCCGTTATCTATGACGACCGTGATCACTACACAGAAAATCTACTGCCGGGCTTTGACGACGTCGATCACGAGGAGATCAAGTCCATTCGCGGCGCGTTGCGCTTTTTGCCTAGCGACACACTCACGATTGACCTCAACGCGCAGTACGAGGAGCGCGAAGGGAGCATGTTGTTCGATTCCTACACCGAGCCGAGCGATCTTCTCTTTCCCAACCTGTTCACCAATGCGCTGTACTCGCTCGAACCCCACAAGACCTATTCGGATGTGAATACGAGTGACGACCGAGAGGTCGTGATCGCTTCGCTGTCGATCGATTGGGCACTTAGCGAAAACGTAACGTTGATCGCAAAGACTGGCTATATCACTAGCGAATTTTTCGCGGACACGGACAACGATGGGATTGCGGGGTTTGCGGTGACGGCCGTAACAGGGCATGACTCAGACACGTTCTCGCAAGAGCTGAATCTGCACGCTTCGTTGATGGACAACAAGCTCGACCTGCTGACCGGGCTGTACTTTTATCGGGATGACTTCGAGTGGTTTACCGAACTGCCGCTCAACTTCCTGGACAACCTGCTCGGTTTGCCACCGCGTACCAGTTTCGTGTCTGCCCGTTACGACCAAGAGACGGAAGCCTACGGCGTTTTTGTTGACGCCACCTACCACCTTTCTGACGACTGGCGAATCTACGGCGGGGTCCGCTACAGCGAGGAGGAAAAGGATGGGGAGATGCAATCGGTGCAAGTTGTACCCGTCTGTGGCTTTGGATTGCCCGTGAGTGAACTCAAGAACGATTGGGACGACGTTTCTTATCGATTTGGTGTGCAGCATGACCTGTCTGAGCAGGCAAACATCTACGCACAGTATTCCAAGGGCTTTCGGTCGGGCGGCTTCGATACCAGCTCATGCAATGACGAATATGATCAGGAGAATGTAGACGCGTTTGAGGTTGGTTACAAAGCAACGTTTGCGGATGGTCGCGCGGCTTTGCGTTCGACTGCCTTTTACTACGACTATCAAGATTTACAGCTTTCTCAAATTGTGGGCCTTCAGTTGAATGTTGACAACGCCGCGAAATCCATAGTTTGGGGTGTCGAACTCGAGACACAGTTCCGCGTCTCCGATCGATTTCAGGTTGCGGTTAACTACGCGCATTTGGACGCCACTTACGACGACTATGAGGACTGTGACGGGTTACTTTTCCCTGGCAATTGCTCAGCATTCGCGGTCGCGGGTGGGTTTGCAGTCTTTGAGGACGTGTCAGGAAACCCTCTAAATCGGGCCCCGGACAACTCCGTCGGAGTGACAGCGGATTACATCGTACCTCTAGGAAATGGGGGAGAGTTTGGGGTTACGGCACAGTGGACGTGGACAGACGACATTCAGTACCGACCCTTTAACAACGAAGAAGATCAGCAAGATGCCTTTTCGATCGCGAACCTTTTTCTAACGTACACCCCGAGCGGTGACTCCAACCTGACGCTGCGTGGATTTGTGAAGAACTTAACCGACGAAGAGTACATTACCGGATTGGTCGCGACCACGTCGGTATCCGCCAATCTGCTCACCATGCCTTGGGCGCCACCACGCACATGGGGCTTGCAAGCGATTTGGGAGCTTTAGATAGGCGCAACTTAACGTAGAGGAGAGCTAGAAGTGGTTAGAGGACCCACACACCTGTCCCACATTGTTGGCGTTCTGCTTGCGATGGCTATTGGCATGACTGCAGCTGGGACGGCAAACGCTGACGGGATGACGACTGAAGAAACCAGAGCGATGATGACGGAGTTTCTGAAGTACCTACATTCCGGTAAAGAGGAGGACATTGTCAAGTTCAGCGAATTCTACGCGGATGACGTTGAGGCGCATTACCACACAACAGGACCTTTGGGAAAGTACTTCTTCGGACGTGAAGCCTTTTTGAACTTCTACCTGAAGGGGGCTGAAGATGTCAATTTTGAGCACGGTCTAAAGGTTGATAGGTACTGGGTCGTCGTTGAGGACAATATAGCCGTGGTAAGGAACCGCACTCGGGGCCACAGATACGGCGCGCCTTTCGTTCAAGAATATGTACACGTCTACTACTGGGAAGACGACAAGATTGTGCGTATGGAGGGCTTTAACAACGCCGAGGCCCAAAAATCAGCACAGGACATTGCCAAACGTAAGGCGGCCAACAAAGCAGCGATGAACTAACCTAAAGCGATCTGCGAAGATTCACTGGAGGAAGAAGTGCAACTCGCAGATCTGGAAATGGCGGAGATCGAAATTCATGATCCGGACTTCGTCAATGACCCCCATGCCATTTATTCAACGGCCAGGAAAAAGAACTGGGTAGCCAGATTCCCCATGGGCTATATCGTCCTTGATCAACAGGCGATGAGAGACTTCCTGACAGACGACCGCTGTCGAACCCCGATCAAAGATATTTCCAACATGGTCGGAGTCGAGAAGGGCACACCGTTCCAACGCTTCTATGATCACTTTTTCCTAGCGCTGGATGGTGAAGCGCACAAACGCCTTCGCCGGATTTCGGCGCCTGCGTTTACCGCGAAGGAAGCTGCTAAGTATCGTCCGTTTATGAAGGAGACCATCAACAAGATCATTGATTCACTCGATGGGGCAGCAGAGTGCGATTTCACGAAAGTTGCAGCCCGATATCCGATCACTGTGATGTGCGACATCCTTGGTGTTTCAACCGATGACATTGAAAGGTTTGAAGAGTGGGTGATCGTGCTATCAGATGCATTCAGTCTGAATGATGAAACGGTTGCCAAATTGAATTGCGCACTGGCCCATTTGTTTGACTATGTCGATGAACTGGTTGATGCGCGGCGCAAACGTAATGAGACAAAGGATGACCTGCTGCAGACGCTGGTTGATCTCGCAACTGATGGCGAGAGCTTATCCGACGAAGAACTGCGCGTGTTGCTGATTAACCTAATTTCCGCTGGCTACGACACGACAAAGAATCAGTTGATTCTGATGATGAAGGTGCTGCTGGATCATCCCGAAGAGTGGAGCAAAGTGGCAGACGATCCGGGTCGGGTAAAGAAAGTGGTCGATGAGTCCTTGAGGTTTTACAACCCAATATCAGCGACGTTCCGTGTAACCGATGTTGACATCAAATACCGCGACACCTTGATTCCGAAAGACACCATGCTCATGCTGCCGCTCACCTACGCGGGCCGCGATGAGTCATTCTATGACTCCCCAGATGTGTTTAATCCAGACCGGGACAGGAACAGGATCATTACCTTTGGTCGGGGAATCCATATCTGCATTGGCATGTTTATGGCGAGAGCCTTGCTTGAAGAAGCGCTGTCCGTCTTGGTTGAGAGAATAGAAAACCCCCAACTAGCTGGTGAACTCGTGTTTCGCCACTTTTCGGGAATGGTTGCAATGGAAGCGCTGCCTATCAGTTTTGAGCCCGCATAGGTTCAGTCGCGGCATATTGCAATCGCGTGAAAGGCGCCTCGCTTGACCTGGTTGATACTTTCTGAGCAGGAGAACTCTCCTGGTTAGCTCTCATAGTGCAGGTGTTGTTGCGCCTAGCCAATCCGAGTGGAAGTCAGGATGGAGACTTGTGTTGGCGGCCGCGTTCGGTCTCGCCGCGAGCTCCGTTCACTTCCACACCGTGGGTGCCATGATCGTCCCGCTTGAACAGGAGATGGGATGGTCTAGGGCAGCGATCAGCACAAGTCTGCTCATTGCTAGCACTATGCTTGTCTTCGCGGCGCTTGCTGCGGGCATATTGGCTGATCGGGTGGGTGCTCGACGGGTTGGTATTGTGGGCATTTCCTTGTATGCGTTGTCGCTTGCAGGAATTGGAATGTCAGGCCCATCGATTACCAGTTGGTACGTTGCTTGGGGTGTTATGGCAGTTGCCAATGGCTTTGCGACAGGTGTCATTTGGACCATGGCGATTGTGAGTCGCTTTGAAAAACACCGCGGACTGGCACTTGCACTTACGCTTAGCGGGACAGGACTTACCGTCGCCGGTGTTCCAGTATTCTCCCTATACTTCACTGAGTCGTGGGGTTGGCGAAGCGCGTATTTTGGATTGTGTGCTGTGATTCTAGTCTGTGTCGTTCCTCTGTTACTGGCCTATTTTAGGGATTCACATGACTTGGCGCGGCATTCCAACGCAAGCTCACTATCAGTCCCAATTGGTAGTGCTAAGCCAGGTCTTTCAGTACATACGGCAATACGCGGTCGTCATCTGTGGCAAATTGCGGTGAGCTTCTTCCTCCTCGGTGTTGGGATCGGGTCAATGATCGTGCACTTACAGCCTATGCTGATTGAGTCGGGGATGACTGCAACAACCGCGGCAGTCATCGCCTCCAGTATAGGTCCGGCGTTGGTCATCAGTCGCTTGCTGACTGGCGTACTACTTGATCGATTTAGCACGGTACTGATTGCGGGTTCGGTCGCGTTGTTTCCAGCAATTTGTTGCGTCACGGTGCTTAATTTTGATGGTTCGATCATGATGGCCACGACAGCGGCTTTGTTGATTGGGGCTGCGCTTGGTACCGAAGTCGACGTGATGGCGTTTGTGGTTTCACGCTACATGGGTCCAAAGAACTACGGTGCGCTATTTGGGCTGGTAAGTGGCATTTTTGGCATTAGCGTAGGCTTTGCGCCCGTGCTTGCGGGAGCCGCGTACGACAATCTAGGTTCATATTCGTCGATGCTCTGGGTAAACGTCTTTTGCTCGCTTCTAGCATCCATCATGCTATTTACGCTCGGCCGAGCGTGCGGCATGAGCGAATATCATGATAAATGCTATCAATGGTAGGTGGCAGAAATTGTGCATAATCTGGCGACATATGAGCTTGTAGGAAGCCTGAGGAACCACGAGACTCGACGATTTGTGGTCGAGGGACGAGTGCGCTCACATGACCTGATACCTAGATCTCATGAGAACCAGGGCAACAGATAACTCAGCGGTTCCCCGTTATCCTGAACTACTCCAGATGAAAGACAGAGTTTTCGTCGTGATAGGAGCGGGTCAAGGAATTGGGCGACAGGCTGCACATGCACTCTCGCAGCATGGTGCGAATGTGATATGTGTTGGCCGTGGTCATGAAGCAACTCAACGCGTAGCCAAAGAAATCGGTGGGCTCGCTTTTGTGGGTGATGCCCAAAGACGTGGAGACGTGGAGCGCTTGTATGAAGAGACGCGCCGTAATTTCGGGCGGCTCGACGGAATTCTGGATACGGTAGCCATAGGTATCGGCGGTTCGGTGCAGACTACGACCGACGAGGATTTTCAATGGCAGCATGACAATGTCTTGCGACATGCCTTTCTGGCGCTTCAGCTTGGTGCGCCCTTGATGCGTAGCTCTGGGGGCGGATCAGTTGTGTTCGTAGGTTCGTTAGCAGGTCTGAGAGTGGTCGGTGGTGGCGCGGCGATGGCCTACGGCACTTTCAAGGCCGCGTTAGAGCATTTCGCTCGAATTGCTGCCGCAGAACTCGGGCCCATGGGAATTCGAGTTAACACAGCGACGCTAGGTTTCATTCGAACGCCACGATATGAGGGGTTAGCCGATCAACAAATCGCGCGCGTCAGTTCGAAAATCCCGTTAAGGCGGGTCGGTGAATCGACTGAAGTAGCCAGCGCCATTTTGTTCTTGTTATCAGACATGGCGAGTCATATCACGGGGGCCTCGCTTGTCATCGACGGCGGTTTTTCGATTGCTTCTGATTATCCCACGTTCGAGCAAAACGAAGGCGAGTCGAGCGGGTGGGACAAGGCAGACTATCAAGTCTCTACAGAGTAGAACGGCTCAAGACAAGGCTATGGAGCGAGTAAAGTGACAACAACAACTTCCGGTCCACTCGCAGACATTACAATCATTGATTGCGCAATGGCGTTAGCAGGACCCTTTGGAACAGCATTACTTGCGGATATGGGTGCGAACATCATCAAAGTGGAACCACCGCACGGTGACAACTCGCGACCCGTACCGCCAATACCTCCAGACTATGCCAACGTTCGTGATGCTCACTCAGCGGGCATCGACTATGGGGGCTACTTTGCAAGCATTAACCGGAACAAGCGCAGCATTGTTCTGGATCTGAAACAAGCGTCCGACCGTGAGATCCTGATGCAGCTTTGCGAACGGGCAGATGCAGTTGTTGAGAACATGCGAGTCGGGGTGATGGACAAGCTCGGCGTGGGTTATGAAGCAATCGCAGCTCGCCACCCACAAATAGTCTACGGCGCAATTCGCGGCTTTGGCGATCCGCGCACAGGTGAGAGTCCTTACTCAGAATGGCCAGCGTTTGACATTGTTGCGCAATCCATGAGTGGTCATGTGAGTATTACGGGGCCAGAAGAAGAGCTTGGTTATCCAAGCGGCGTCAGCATTGGTGACATTTATCCGGGCACGCTGATGGCGCTCGGAGTCCTTGCAGCAATTCATGATGCGAGAGCGACTGGTGTGGGCCAGTTTGTTGACGTCGCAATGTATGACGCGATGTTAGCGCTGACTGAAACATTGGTGGCCAACTATGGGTTTGAAAAGAAACAACTCACACCACGCGGTCGACATCACCCAAACCTAATGCCGTTTGGATTGTTTCCAACAACTGATGGGTTGATCGCCATAGCTGCGCCGGGAAATGAACATTGGGAGTTACTTTGCCGTGCGATGGATCGTCAAGATTTGATGACAGACGAACGCACCAAGAACACGTTTTTGCGACGGAAGAACCAAACCTATGTCGAGGCACAAATCAGTGCGTGGACCTCACGCTATAGCAAACAGGAAGTGGCTGCTTTGTTGGGTGGCGAAGTGCCTTGCGGACCCGTTAACACTGCTGAGGAAATTTTCAACGATCCCCATGTACGCGCTCGAGAAATGATTACGGAGTTCCAACTTCCAGGTGACAACCCCAAAGTCAGCATAGTCGGCAGCCCGATCAAGTATACGAAAACACCTTCAGGATTTAGGCACCGCGCACCAAAACTTAATGAGCATGCAGAAGAGATACGTAACGAATTTGATATCTCACAACGCTAGTCCTCTGGTGCAACCTACATAGAGATCTGTTGCGCAAAGAGATGAGAGTTTACTCAGTGCAGATAGCATTATTTATGCAGACATCAATAGTCCTAATTTATGAACTTGTAGCCTGAGCCATAGGAGTTACTTTGAAAGCAGCTGTTTTTCGCGAAGCGCACGTGCCCATGGAAATTGAAGACATAACAGTCTCCAAACCAGGACCCAGAGATGTACTGGTTCGCACCAAGGCGGTTGGTATATGTCATTCTGACGCTCAGATTTATGAGGGCAACTTCCCAATGGATTTGCCGATGGTTTTGGGTCACGAGAGCGCGGGCGTTGTCGAGCAAGTTGGGTGTGACGTGCGGCGAGTGAAACCTGGCGATCACGTGGTGACTTCCCCTTCGGTGTTTTGCGGTGCATGTGAAGTGTGTTTAACGGGTCACATGTCACTCTGCACACCAGAAGTTGAAGACGAGGTAGAGTCTCGTTTGTCGAAAAATGGACAACCGATTTTTCAAATGGGCGGTCTGGGTTCATTCGCGGAACAGATGCTCGTGCATGAACATGCGGTTGTTAAAATCCGAGATGATATGCCGTTGGATCGTGCTGCGTTAATCGGTTGTGCCGTTACTACGGGCGTTGGCGCAGTGATACATACCGCGAACGTCGAAGTCGGTACGACCGTTGCGGTAGTTGGGTGTGGCGGCGTTGGTTTGTCTTGTATTAACGGCGCGGCAATAGCGGGGGCTTCAAGAATAATCGCCATTGATATCCAGGCGTCTAAGCTGGATCTGGCCAAACAATTCGGTGCGACACACGTCGTCAATGCGGGTAGCGGAGATGCGGTTGCAAGTGTCATCGATCTGACGGACGGGGGTGTCCACTACGCGTTCGAGGCCATAGGTTTGAACACCACCGTTGAACAGGCTTTCCAGATGTTGAGAAAGGGAGGTACTGCAACGGTTATCGGCGGCATTCCTCCTGGAGTCATGGTTTCAGTGCAAGGTTTCGAGTTCATGCAGGAGAAGAAGATACAAGGGTCCTTTATGGGCTCCAATCGATTCCCCGTTGATACGCCTCGGTATGTAGAGTTTTACCTGCAGGGGCGATTACATTTGGACGACCTAATAACCGACCGCATTTCCTTAAGTGAAGTAAATGAGGGTATGGCTGCGTTGGATGGCGGACAAGCAGTTCGAAGTGTCATTATGTTTGACTGATACAGCGGAGTACCGTGAATCCCGTTGTTGTCATTTCCTAAGCGGGATTTCCTGACAGGCTCCAAAAGTATCGAACACCGCTGCGTGCCTCCGTCCTTCTTGAAGACTTAAGTTCTGGTTTGGGTCTGCCCAATGAGATTGAGGACCCTCACCTTCGAGAACTCACCTGCATTGGCAAACCGTCTGTGGGTTTTACGGCCATGGATACCGCTTTCGGAGACATGCCCCCGCCCACCCGATCCAGCAAGAAACGCTGTGAAATCAGAGTAAGCATCAACATGGCTTCCATGCGTCCAACGCGTTCTCCAATACATCGTCGTTCGCCATAGCCGAACGCAAGGAACGCACACTTATTCCTTTGAGCACGCCTTTCTTTTGTATGGTGGGCAGGATCAAACGTTTCCGGATCTGGCCAATCACGGGGATCGCGGTGAATCACATAGGGCACGATACCGATGCGCTCACCTTTGGAGACTAAGTAGCCACCAAGCTCGGTATCCTTCACAGCTTCTCGAGACAACGTTACACCGTTGGTGCGGAGGCGCAGTGCTTCATCAAATACCCCTTTGGTATACTCAAGTCGTTCTAGCTCTTGAAAGGTTGGGGCCCGTCCCTCTAACACCTGATCTATTTCCTCAAGCATCAGCTGACGTTTATCGGGATTATTTGAGAGGTAATTGAACGCCCAAGATACCGTCGCAGGTGTTGTGTCTTGGCCGCCCCAGAATAATGCTGCGATATCGTCCTGCAACTGTTTATCGGACATTTTCGAACCATCCGACATGGTCGCCGCAATCATTACATCTAACATGTCCTCTGGTTCGTCACGAAGATCCTGTCGACGCATCTGTACCATGTTGGCAATGTAAGAGTTGATTTTCTCAAGGGACTCGCGACCTTCGATAATTTCTGGATCGTCAAATTGTGATGTAACTTCCTCACCAAATAGGAATAGTTTCGCAATATACGGGTACGTTTTTTTGTAGGCCTCCAAAAGCATATCGACGTCAGATTCTTGGATACCACGGATGAACAACGTGTTCGTGAGCGCGCCCAAGACGCCTCTGCGCGCAAACTCATAAAAGCTAAACTGTTTACCAGACTCTGCCAACTCGGCGAGTTCCTCTACTTCATGCCGGACGATCTCGAGAGTCTTTTCATAGTATCTAAGAAGCATCTTTGGCGTGAAGTTCGGCAATATTACGTCATGAATCTTCTGCCATCGCTCTCGATCGGAAATAACAACAAAACTCTGTCCCAACAGAGGGCTGAGTTGATCTTCCTGCTCAGTTGACCGGACGAAGTTATGAAAGTCGAGTCTCAGAACTTTCTCAGCAATTTCCGCGTCTGCAACTACGACCATCCCTTCTGGACCAATCGGCAAATGGCATACCGGCCCGTACGTCTTTACCATCTTCTCCAGTAATCCATAGGGATCCTGGCCATATTCAGCTTCGATCGATGCTTTTTCTGACTCAGGCGCAGCCGGTGGTCTTTCTAGCTGCGCCACAGAAACGTTTTCACTACTCATGGTTATTCCGCAGTTTGGTTCGGTATTCTCGCGTTTTTTTCAGTGCTAACTGGAACCCGCAGATCCACTTTGACCTAGACTTTCCGGATCAATACTCGTCGTGGAAATGAGTCGGCCAGGGTGTTTATTGGTCAACTCACCGTGATCACAAATAACTTCACCGTTGACCAACACGTAACTCATGCCTTCTGCAGGCAGAACACGCCGCCAGTCCTCGTTCGGTAAATCGTTTCGAACTTCATAAGTTGTTGCGTGCGTTAGTTTGTCGTAGTCATAGACAATGATGTCTGCGGCATAATCTTCCAAAAGCGCACCACGTTTGTGTAAACGTGCCGCGCGCGCAGGTCGCCAGCTCAGCGCGCTATGTACTTCTTCTAATGTCATTCGCCCTTCTTCACGAACAAGCAGATTGATTAGATCGGTGGAATAGTTGCCAAACTGAAACATCTTGACGTGCGCACCGCCGTCTGAGGTACCAGGAATCACACGTCGATGCCGCGCGAGCGTTTCTATTTTGTTCGGATCTCGAGAAGTTGCTTCGTTCAATCTAAAGTCAACTTGCATTTCCGTTGCGAGCAAAATGTCAAAAAAGACATCCAACTCCGGTTTGTCTAGTGCCTTCGCGATGTCTCCGACCCTTTGACCTTCAAACGGCGTATATTCCTCACTGCCGTGGGCGTTGCCTACAACCATCGCCGGAAATCCACCACCCGCAGTAACATTGTGTTCTGGTTGATACGCTTCATGTGCCCGTTGACGGTACTCCGGGTCGCTGATGAGGGTGGTCAACTCCTCAACCGAGCTGCACTGGTGTATTTCACTTAGCACTGGCACACTGTTAAAGATGGTTGCGTCCTCGATTTTTAACTCAACCCAGCCCCGCACCGTGACCGCTTGCAGATAAACCTCGAGACCCTCTTTTTCAAGCTCTTCAGACCATGCAATGCTCTCTTGCCAACGATCTGCTATAGCGAGAACTTCTGGACTGCTGTCTGGGGGAGCATCGAAGGCGGTGATCGCATTGTATAGAATCGGACGTCGAGAAATTTCCGCCAGCTTTTGACCAACTTCCCGATTGCAAACTTGCCGACCTTCTACTAGAACCTGGATGATTCCTTCCTGTCGATCTCTAAGCACTTGAGCCAAGTTATAGGCCTCTTCAGGATCCATGATATCCGTCGGCACTGGTGTTCCATCATGATCGACATGACCATTCCCACTTCCCAGCAACGAAAAAGCAAAACCAGATGCGCCCGCATCCAATGCTTCGTTCATGAGCTCACGCATGCGTGCGCGTTCTGCCTCATTTGCGGGCCTGGTCTTAACGTCGGCCCCCATCACATAAACCAACAATGGGTTCATGGGAAGGTAGGCACCCACATTGACCCCCTTTGGTAGCTGCTTTAGATGGGCCATCCATTCTGGGAACGTTTCCCAGTCCCATGTCAACGCAGTCTTTTGTACAGTGAACGGCACTTGCTCTGTATTTTCCATCATCGACATGTATCGGTCTTGCTGGTCTGGGTGGCAGGGCGAGTAACCGAACCCACAGTTGCCGGTTAGAACTGTGGTGGTTCCGTGCCAGCAAGAAGATGTGCAATAAGGATCCCAGTGAAGTTGGGCGTCGTAGTGGGTATGTAAGTCGATGACGCCTGGAGCAACAATCTGACCCCTCGCGTCTATCGTGTTCGTGGCCAAAGTGCCAGAAAGATCACCGATCGCACGAATAACGCCCTTCGAAACGCCGATATCAGTTCGTTGGCGTGAGGCCCCCGTACCATCAACTACCATTCCACCACTGATTATTAGATCAAATTTCATGTCTCTTTCTCCGACAGTAATGTCAATCCATCATTGACCAAGGTGATCCACCATTTGATTGATGGAAGTGTTACCACTCGCAAATAAATCACGAGCGTGGAATCCAGTCGACAGCAATTGTGGACAAAGCTTGGTCGATTTCTGCCATTGTTCGAGTACGTTCCACTGCAGGTGTGTTTTAGGGTTCAACTACCGTAACGACTAATCCATTGAGCGCGTCCGTAAGTTTGATCTGGCAACCCAGCCGACTGTTTTGCGCAACCGAATTCGTAAATTCCAACATCTCACTTTCCGTATCACCAGCCGGACCAGTTTTTTCTAACCAATCCTCGTGTACATACACATGGCACGTTGCACAGGAACATGATCCTCCGCACTCCGCAGCAATGCCTGGTATCAGATTGGCGACAGCACCTTCCATCACACTCGAACCTTCAGGTACATCACAAGTCACTTCAGTCCCGTCATGAAGCACATATTTTACGGTCGTCACTTCCTCTCCAATTCTTCAAATGCGGGTTCTGTCGCCGCGCTCGTATCATCACCAACCCTCATTTCAAACTGCCGCATATCAAAACAACGCACGATATGAGGATCGAGAGCAATTCCTGCCAACGTGGGAACAATTTTCGCCACCGCGAGTAAACGCTCAACAAAGACCGAGGGTACTGGAAGGGTTACGGCGCACCCCTAGCCGGCGAGATTGCTCTCCTGTTTTCTCCAGCGTCTTTGTGCGCGGTACAAGCTTCCGATATCGGCGTATCCAAGCTCCTCGCAAATCACTTTTTTGGGCGTTCCGATGCGGACCAAAGACCGGAGTTTGTTGGATCTCACCTCGTCCGCAATGCCTCTGAACGTCTGTCCCTCCTCCACCAATCTTCGATGGAGAGTTCGAGCACTCATACCGATCCTTCCTGCCACTTCTTCTAAGGTGCCAATCTTTTCCACCAATGACTCCCTCACAGATTGCGCTATGGGGTAATCATCAACGTCCGCTCCACGCTCCATAAAAAAGTCTAAGCAAGAGGCGAACACCCTTTCATTCGCCTTGGTCATTGGTGCGTCCAAAACCTCGTGGCTAAGCTCAATGAAACCCACCTCACAGCCAAAGGCAATCTGCGTACCTAGAACTTCGCGCAACTCCTCTAGGTTTTGTTTGGGTCTCCTATGCCGCAGGCCAATTTTGAAACCACGAGTGCCGATCCCAGAAATTCTTCGAAGGGTGGCTACCGACGTACAGATCCCGAAATCGACTAAGTATCGATCCAAGTGCGGGTCCACGTCTTGCCTAGAAAATTCCATCACAAGGCCGTTACCCGTATGCTGCAAAGCCACCGCCAAACGACAGGGAGTCATTCCAGATTTTCGACCGAGACAGCCAAACTTGATGGCTTCATCAATCGTGCTCGCCGTGGCCAAACCAAGCCCATAGATCCCATAGTCAACAAGATCGAAGTTTTTGGCGAACGTTAAGATCGGTTGAAAAGGATTTTCGAGGCAGTCCAACGCTTCGGTAAGCATTGATTCTTCTGTACCGCAGTGTACCAAAGAGCTTTTGTCGTAATCACACAGCCCTGCTGACTGTCGGCATAGCTCGATTTCCCGCTGCAAAAGGGCTGGATCGCCCGAACGTCGAACGTCGCGAAAGTAGTCAATCATTATCCCCATTTCGCTCTCCCCTTTTCTTTGACGCTTTCCTAGTCTCCACTTTCCTTGCGATGTTATAGGCATAGACTTCTCTGGCCTTATGCACAGAAATTAGCTGCTTGATACTCGCAATATGGACATAATTCTACGCCTGATCCTATGATGCTGATTTTTCTTCAAGCGTCAAGCTCAACTAGTTTCGAGGGAGTTGCGCTGTGGCGTTTTTCCCCGGTCTTCCGTCCTTAAAGCACGCGGGAGGGACGCCCGTTACGCAGGTTTGGGGCCTGATCGTCGGCTTTTTGGCCTGCGGAAACCCTTTCGGGCCGTCTTCAGGGCGCCGATTCGGCCGGGCATCGGGGAGTCGGCGGCGTCAGGCCGCCGCGGGCAGCCCGTGGTCCACCAGCGAGCGCATCCGCTCCGGCCGGCCCGCCGCCACCGAGCCCAGCGCCCGCGCCTTCATCCGAACCCGCCCGCGCACGAAGTGGCGCTCGAACCCGAAGTCGTTGTCCAGCCGCCCGTTGATCCGCTCCAGGGCGCTGCGCCGGCTGTACCCCCGCTTCCAGGACGGACAGGTCAAAACATGTTGTCTAGTCTTCCATTATGTGAGTGAGTTCGAGAACGTGTTTATGGATACCGCGAATCACGTGAATCGTGCCCGTTATCACACCCTCAAGCTCTATGATCTTCGACTCGTACAGTGTGAACAAGTCATCTAGGCTTTCGTCGGTCATAATGAAGAGGATATCGGATGCGCCAGAAACCAACGCGACGTATCCAATCTGGTCGATTTCCTTTAGGGCGTCGATCACTCGTTTTATCGCTGCTGTTTCCACCACCAGGCGAACATCAACGATTGCTGTCTGATTGACTTTGGCGGGGTTGACGAGTGCACTGACTCGCATGGACTTTGCTGACGTCAGTTTCCTTAGTCGGTGACGGATCGCACCTTCAGTGACTTTGAGTTCGTCTGCCACCACGCGATTGCTGACCCTAGCGTCTGGTTTCAAAATCTGGAACAACTGTTCTTCGAAGTCATCGAGCGGTTCTTTCATAAGTCTATGCTCGCGTAGTGCAGGTTGTATTTCTCTATGTTGAGCACGGTAAGTGTTTCGGTTCGCTCAATGCCTGCTATCGCCGTAACCTTGTTCTGCATGAACTCGACGAAGTGCTTTTGGTTGCGCGTTGCTGTTCTAATAATGACTTCAGGCCGACCGGCTGTGATAAGGCAGTTGGTTACCTCATCTAAGCCGGCTAGTGCTTGGGCTACGTCTTCTTTGCGACCGTGTGCCACATATACATCGACATGGGCGGGAAAGTGCGCACCTGCCGCTTCAAAGTCCTTTTGAACGGTGATTCGAAGAATGTCATTTTCTATGAGGAAATTCACTCTGCGCGCGACAAATTGTTGAGAAACGTCGAAGTCCTCCCCCAGCGAGCGATAAGAACGCCGCGGTTCCTCGATCAACGCCTCTATGATTTTCAAATCAAGTTCTGCGAGTTCTTCAGCCACAATGATGATCCCCGAATGTCATTCGAATTCTATATCAATCGTGTGACCAAGAACCAGCGGAAGCGTACAGCCGGCCGCTCAGTTCGACTTGCTTGACACCAGAGACGGGCGATCCACCAGTTTTCCGTCAAGAAAAACATGCATGATGTTTCTTGTATCCCTAATGTTCTCCGCAGGATTACCCGCAACGATCAGCAGGTCCGCCTCCAGTCCCTCTGATATGGAGCCGGTTGTATCATCGATTTCTAGAATACGGGCGTTGTTGTAGGTAGCAGCTTGTATCGCGTTAACTGGCGCGATGTCGGCTTCGTTCCACAGCTCCATTTCATAGTGCAACAGCCAGCCAGGCGGCCTTAGCGCCCAATGTCCGGTGGTGTCCGTGCCCATGCCCACCAGTATCCCGGCTTCAAAAAGGCGTCTTGTGTTTTCGGCACCTATTTCAAGCCACTTGTCGGCATTCTCGTTATATCGTTCTCCATACTGCCGTACGAAGGTGTTCTTTACGCCACTTATGAATGTGTGAAGGCTGCTGCTGGCACTACGGATGTCCTCCTCCTCATAGAATGGCGCAACTAGCGGCGCCGTGATTAGATACTCGACTTCATCCGCCAGCGGATAGCGCTCTGTGGATCCCATGAACTCAAAAACGTTCAAGGTAGAGAGAAACCATATGCCCCTTTGTTTTGCATCCTCGATTTCTTCCTGGCTGGCAGGAAAGTGCCAAGGTTGATGCGCATACCCATCTATACCGGTACGGTTCACCGCTACCGTTCCAATTGCCCGGCTGGCATCCATGATGACGCGCATTCCTCGTTTATGAGCCTCATCGACAAAAAACTCCAAGCGGCGAAGAGACAACTGCATATAGGCTTTGACCATCTTTATGCCGGCAGCCTGATGCCTGTCCAGCGCGGACACAACATCCTGATTACTCTTTAGGGAAAGTATCATCCCTGTGGAATCGACTTCATCGGGCAGTTTCCCTCCCTCGGATGCGCCATCTTGAAGGTATCCAGAAAAGGAGACTGCCGGAAACGGTTCGTCGCTATTGGCCAAGATCTCCTTGGCCTCCATCTCAAACTCAAGCACCCCGCCCACGGTGTTGACAGAGGTGATGCCGCTGTACAAATGCTCTTTCAAACCCCTGCGCCAGTCGGCATCCCTGCTAAAGAAAATGTGGGAATGCGCGTCAATCAGGCCAGGCATCAGGGTCAGGCCTTGGCCGTCTATGCGCTTCACTTCCGCTGCCGTCTCGAACTCCCCGTGGCCCGCCACTTTGGCAATTTTTCCCTTTGCCACCAAAACGTCCTGAGCTTCTAGCGGGGCATTTCCTTTACCGTCGATTATCCGGATGTTTTCAATCAACATATCACCAGTAGATGAGGCTTCCCCTGTTGCGAAAGCGATCGACATGCTGGAAAAAAACACAATAGCCGTCATTGAGTTAATGCTCATCTCGAATGCACTCCCCTCGAACCAATCGCAATTTATCCAGTGTAATTTCTACGCGTTGTTTATTTCAACGCATTTTTATGGTATTCCTGCGTACCATCCAGTACTATTCAACTCAAATTCTGAGGAAGCAACCGCATGCCCCGCTATGACCTGGTGCTCAAATCCGGAACCGTCGTCGACGGGACCCAGTTCCCCCGGTACGTCGCCGACATCGCAATCTCGAACGGCCGCATCGAGAAGATCGGACCTCTCGGCGATCACACCGCGACCCGCGAGATCGACGCGGAGGGCCGCATCGTCGCCCCGGGCGTGATCGATCCCCACACCCACTACGACGCCCCGATCCACTGGGACCCCCACTGCACCAGCTCCAGCTGGCACGGCTGCACCACCGTCGCCGTCGGCAACTGCGGCTTCGGCTTCTCGCCCTGCCTGCCGGACCACCGCGAGCGCTACATGCTGATGATGGAGAACACCGAGCAGGTGCCCTACGCGGCGATGAAGCAG
>JAJEIQ010000042.1 GCA_022827905.1 Pseudomonadales bacterium
GAGCGAGTTTCTATCTGGTCAACAGTTTTTTTCGTGTTTTCCGTAAGGGGCCTCCTTGGGTGGTTGCCGCCCGCATTGCGCCGCCGGTCCGGCCGAGCTTCACCCGTGGACGGGCTCGGCTTCGGCCCGGCGGCTGCGGGCTACGCCGCCGCGGCGCGGGGCGGCTTCTCGGTCCAGAGCCGGTCCTGCGAGAGCAGCGCGTTGGCGAGCTCGAGCAGGCTGCGCATGACGGCGGTGAGCGCGACCTTGTGCGGCTTGCCGGCGGCGCGCAGGCGGTCGTACTTGGCCTTGAGGCCGGGGTTGTGGCGCACGGCGACCAGGGCGGGCATGTGCAGGGCGGCCCGTGGCCGGGCGCGCCCGCCGCGGATGCTGCGCTTGCCGTCGCGGGCGCCGGACTGGTTGGCGAAGGGCGCGAGGCCGACCAGGCAGGCGATGGCCTTGTGGGTGAGGGAGCCGAGCTCGGGGACCTCGGCGACCAGGCAGGCGGCGGTGGCCTGGGAGATGCCGGGGACCGAGCACAGCACCTCGGCCCGGCGGGCCAGGGCGGGGTCGGCGGCCAGCGCCGCGCGGATCGCGGCGTCCACGGCCCGGACCTGCCGGTCGGCCTGGGCCAGCCGGCGCCTGAGCTGGGCCTTGAGCAGCGCGACGGCGGCTTGGCCAAGGCGGTTTTGGGCGGCGGTGCGGTCCTTGACCAGCTGCTCGCGGGCCAGGACCAGCTCGCGCAGGTCCGCCCGGGCGGCGTCGGCGGCCTCGGCGGGGCGCAGCTCCACCGCCGCCGCCATGGCGGCCAGCATGGCCGCGTCCACCGGGTCGGTCTTGGCCTGCTGGCCGATCGCCTCGGCGAAGCGCCGCGCCCGCAGGGGGTTGGCCGCCGCGGCCGGCAGCCCGGCCCGCAGCAGCGCCGCCTCCAGCGGGCGGTGCCAGCGCCCGGTGGGCTCGTACGCGACGCAGCGCACGGGCGCGTCGCCGATCCACTCGATCAGCCGGCGGATGCCTGCCGCCGTGTTGGGGAACTGCGCAGCCCGCCCCTCGGGGGCCCGGTGCGCGTCCAGGTGCGCCTTCGATACGTCGACGCCAACAGTGCTATGCTCCATGAACCGTCTCCTTTCCTTGTCTTCGGGCCTTGATGCCCATCTTTCCATCCAGGACTGGTCTGGGGTGCGGGCGGCGGCCGATCACACTCGCTCACGGTCCTCTATGACCCAGGGCATCACGACCCGGCCGCCGCGCCTCCCCGGCGCCCTAGGGCGCCGGGGAGGCAATCCCGTTTCCGGGTCCGCAGGGGGGAAATCTAACAGACAAGGGCGTCCCGCCCTCGATTGGAACGGCTGCGGCGCGCCCGGGGTCAGCCGCACAGGAGGGATTGATGGATCTGACCAGTTGGTCTTGGTTTTTTCTGGTCTTCTACATCGGCTTGATGATCGTCTTCGGCGTGCTCGGCCGGGCACGGGTGAAGAGCGCCGACGACTTCGCCACCGCCCGCAGCGCGTACGGCCCGCTGTTCCTAGCCTTTGCCTTCGCCGCCACCACCGCCAGTGGCGCCACCTTCGTCGGATTTCCCGGCATCGCTTACGACAATGGCATGGCCGCCATCTGGTCGGTGTTTCTCTATCCCATCGGCATCTATCTCGGCGTCCTGGTGTGCCTCAAGGTGGTCAGCAACAGCGGCCATGAGTTCGGCAACCGCTCCATCCCGGAGTACTTGGGCAGCCGCTACCTCTCCGACGGGGTACGCATCATGGTGTCGCTGTTTTCGCTGCTGCTGTTCTTCTACTTGGCCGGGCAGTTGGTGTCCGGCATCGTGATGTTCGAACTCATGCTGGGGGTACCCCCGGAGTGGGCGCTCGGCATCACCGCGGCCGTGCTCATGGCCTACGTGGTGCTCGGCGGCGCCCACGCGGACATTCTCACCGATGGGGTGCAGGGGCTGCTCATGGTGGCCATCGCCGCCGTGCTGGTGGTCATGTTCCTCACCGGATTCGGAGTCGAAGGGGGCTTAAGCGGCATGGTGGACAACCTGCGCGCCCAAGATGCCAACTTGGTGGGCTGGCTCAACGAGGAGTCGGTGCTCTACCACTCCTGGTGGTCGGTGCTGGCCGTGCTCCTGGCTCACGTCCCGTTGGGCATGCTGCCCCACATCGGCAACAAGCTTTGGGCGCTTGAGAAGCCCAGCGAGCGCCGCCGGTTCATTAGCCTGGCCTTCACCTTCGGCCTCACCTTGGGGATGCTCGGCTTGGGCGGCCTCCTGGCGCGGGCGATTCTCGGCGATGTGCTCACTGAGCCGGACGCCACCAGCAACAGCGCCTTGGCGCTGCTTTTCATTGAGTTGTTTCCGGCTTGGTTGGCGGCGCTCCTGGGCGTGGGCATCCTTGCCGCAGTGATGTCCACCGCCGACGGCTTGGTGGTGTCGAGTTCCCAGATCATCGCCAATGATCTCTATCGGCTGAGCTACGTGCCGCGGTTTCAGAAGCGCCTCAGCGAGGCCGAGGTCGATCGGCGGGTGCTGGCCATCAGCCGCGTCGCCACCGTGGCCGTGATGGTGATCTGCACCTTCATGGCGTGGCTGCTGATGGACCGCAACGTGGCGCTGATCGTGTGGATCGGCACCGGCGGCATGATGGCCGCCTTCGCCGGGCCGCTGGTGGTGGGCGCCATCTGGCGCGGGGTGACCCGGGCGGGCGCTCTGGCTGGCTTGATCGGGGGCGCTGCGGTCTTTTCCGTCACCCACGGCGCCTTCATTGACCCCGATTGGTTTGATCCTGGGGCGTTGCGCCGAGCGGCCCTGTGGCTGCAGCGGGAGGCGGGCAATCCTTGGTCCTGCGCTACGATGGGGGAGATCGTTTCCGTGGCATTGACCTGGAGCGTCTCGAAATTGACCCAGCCCTTGCCTGGCGCCCACTTGGAGCGTCTGTTTGGATCGTCGGCTAACGCCGGGAGGACCTCATGAGCACACAGCCCCCTTCGACGCCGGTGGATCCGGTCACTCTGGAGGTGCTGCGCGGCCAGTTGGACAGCGTGGCGGAGGAAATGCAGCTCATCATTCTCAAGAGCTCCCACTCCACCATCGTCTCTGAATCCCTTGATGCGACCTCGGCGGTGTTCGACCGCCAAGGCCGCACCACCGCCCAAGCGGTGGCCATTCCCATCCACTTGGGGGTGCTGGCGGAGCTCGGCCGCCGCTTCGCTGCTGCCTATCCGGATGGGGTGGCGCAGCCCGGCGACGTGTACGCCATCAACGACCCCTACGCCGGCGGCACCCACCTGCCGGACTTCGCCGTGGCCGCTCCGGTGTTCTTCGAGCAGGCCTTGGTGGGCTATGTGGTGACCATGACCCACCATCAGGACATCGGCGGCTCGGTGCCCGGCAGCACCGCGGTGCAGGTCCATGACCACTTTGCCGAAGGGCTGCGGGTGCCGATGCTGAAGTTGGTCGCGGCTGGCCAGCGCAACGGCGACCTGCTGGAGCTGATGTTTGCCAACAGCCGAACGCCGGAGAACATGCGCGGCGACTTGAACGCGCAGATTGCAGCTTGCGAGACCGGCGTTGAGCGGGCCGAGGCGGTGTTCACCCGCTGGGGACGGGAGACCGTGGAAGCCGGCATCGAGGCGCTGCTCGATTACGCGGAACGCTTAACAAGGCGGGAGATCGAGCGGATTCCGGACGGCGACTATGAGTTTGAGGACTTCATGGATGACGACGGCTCCAGCCCCGACGGCGAGCCGATCCGCTTCAAGCTGCGGGTCAGCGTTCGCGGCTCCGACATTCACTTCGACTTCACCGGCACGGCGGATCAGGTCAAGACCGCCATCAACAACGTGCCGTCCTCCACCATCTCCGCCGTTTACTACGCGGTTCGGGTGCTGACCGGGGATTCCGCGCCCAACAACGACGGCTGCTACCGGCCGGTGACCGTCGAGCTGCCGCCCGGCTCAATCGTCAATCCGCGCTTCCCGGCGCCGATCAACGCCCGTGCGGTCTGCCTGCGGCGGGTCATCGACACGGTGCTCGGGGCCATGGCCCAAGCCATTCCGGAGCGCATGACCGCCGCCCACTGCGGGCAAAGCTCGCTGATCCATGTCGGCACCGTTGACGCCGAGACAGGTCGGCGCATCGTCGCCACCGTCGGCGGCCCTTGGATGGGCGGCATGGGGGCTCGGGCCACCAAGGACGGCATCGACGTCACCGACCACGATGCGTCGAACGTCTATCACATGCCGGTGGAGACCAGCGAGGCGGAACTGCCGGTGCTGTTCCGCGAAGTGGCGCTCTGGCAGGACTCCGGTGGCGCCGGCAAGTGGCGTGGTGGGCTCGGCTACCACACCCAATTTGAGTGGCTGGTGGGCGAGGGTGCCGCCACCGTGCGCCGCGACCGGCACCGATTTGCGCCCTGGGGCCTGCTTGGCGGCCACAGCGGCCCGTTTTGCCGAACCACCTTGGCGCCTGCGGGGGGCCCCGCCGCGCCGCTCCCGTCCAAGGGTTCGCTGACGCTAAAGCCTGGTGACCGCATGGACCTCTGGACCACTGGCAGTGGCGGCCACGGCTCGCCGCTGGAACGCGCCCCGGAACGGGTGCTCGTTGACGTGCTGGACGGCAAGGTATCGCCCCAGGCGGCGTTGGAGGAGTACGGCGTCGTGATCCACGACGGCGAAGTGGATTTGCCGGCTACCCAAGCATGGCGTTCGCGCATGCGGGGTGGGAAATCTGAATCAAGCTAACCTAGTGTTGCCGGCGTAGCGTTTCAATGCAGCGATTCACTGGCGCCTACGCATGGTACGTCGTGGGCGTTTTGACTTTTGCCTACATGGTCGCCTTCATCGACCGGCAGATATTGAGCCTGCTGGTGCAGCCCATCCGCCACGACCTGGGCATTTCGGATACCCAAATCAGCCTGCTGGCCGGCTTTGCGTTCGCCATTTTCTACAGCATTCTCGGCGTGCCCATCGCCCGGCTTGCCGACCGGCGCAGCCGCCGGGCGATCATTTCCATCGGCGTCTTTCTGTGGAGCCTGATGACTGCCGCATGCGGGCTGGCAAAGAGCTTCACCGGCCTGTTCGTGGCCCGGGTGGGCGTCGGCGTCGGCGAAGCGGCGCTTTCGCCAGCCGCCTATTCGATCATGGCGGATTACTTTCCGCCGCAGCGGCTGGCCCGGGCCATCGCCGTTTACGCCATGGGCCTCTACGCTGGCGCTGGCCTTGCCATGATCGCCGGCAGCGCGGTCGTTCGGTTGGTCAGCGAAGCCGGGCCGATGGATCTGCCGCTGATCGGCACCGTCTTTCCATGGCAACTGACGTTCTTTGTGGTCGCCTTGCCGGGCCTTCTCGTGTTGTTGGGCATGGCCACCGTGCGCGAACCCAAGCGGCGCGAGTTTTTGGCCGACGGCAGCAGTCGGGAGGCCACAGCCCGCGCCGCCACGCTCAGTGAGATAGTAGGTTTCTTCCGCCGCAACCTGCGTTTCATTCTTGCCCACTTCGCGGGGTTCGGCCTGCTCGGCACGGTGATCACTGCCTTTATGGTCTGGACCCCTGAACTGCTGCGCCGCAGCCACGGCATGAACATTGCCGATGCGGGGTTGGCCTATGGGATTCTGTTGTTGGTGTTCGGCACCGCCGGGCCCTATGCGGGTGGCTGGACGGCGTCCTGGCTGGCCAACAAGGGATACAAGGATGCGGAAATGCGCGCCGCGTTGATCGGCGGGGCGGCCATGGCGCCGCTGGCGGTGCTGGCGCCCTTGGCGCCCGGGCCTGTCTCCGCCATCGCGCTTTTGGCCGTCGCCACCTTTGCCCTATCCTTTCCCCAAGCCCTGCCGCCGACCATGCTGCAGCTCGTCGCCCCCAACAACCTGCGCGCCCAGGCCACCGCCATCTTCATGCTGGTGTCGGTGCTCACGGCCTACACGGTGGGCCCGGTTCTGGTGGCGCTGATGAACGACTACGTTTTCCGCGACGATGCGGCGCTCGGCCACTCGCTCGCCATCGTCAGCGCCGCCCTGACCCCCATCGGCACCCTTTGCCTTTGGTACGGCATGAAGCCCTATCGGGAACGCGCCGCCGCGCCCTCGATGGAATCCGAAGCCTCGCCCTAAGAGGTTGTACTTCTCGCGGTAAGAGAACGTAGCCCGACTCATCCAATCGTCAGCATTTCCCTAGGGTTGTCGATGATGATGCGTTCGATCAGGCGACGCTCGAAGCCCTTGTAGCCCATCAGCGCGGTGACGGTTTCGGGGATGTGCTGCCAGCCGTGGCCGCCGTATTTGCGCTGCCAGTGCTGCAGGGCGAGGTCGTGGGAGATCAGCACCCGGTCTTCGTAGCCGGCCTCCACGAGCGCCATGATTTCGTTCAGGCGGATGGCGTCGTTGGGCTGGTCGACGGGGCCGCGCTGGCGGAAGGACTCCTCCCAGCCGAAGCAGTCAAACTCCAGGTACATGCCGGTGGTCGCCAGCTCCAGGAAGGGCGCTGGGTCGAAGGAGTGGGGTGCGGGCCGGGAGGCCAGGCGGTGGTCCAGATGGCACATGATGATGCGGGAGAGGTTCGCCTGCTCCTCCTCCAGCACCCGCACTGCGGCCCAGATGGCGTCCGGCCCGAAGCCGGGATGGACGCTCATCGGCGCGCCGCTGGCCTTCTGGGCCCGTGCCGAAGCCCGCAGCACCTTCTCTTCGTCGGGGTGCATTTGGGTGCCGAGCCCCACTTCGCCGATGATGCCAGCCTGCACGCCACGGCTGGCGCCTTCATCGAGGTCGCGCAGGATGCGCTGTTCAAGTGCCTCGATGCTCAAGTCCGCCACTTCCGCCGGGTGGTACTCCTGGGTGTACCAGCTCGTGGCCATGACCACATGGACCCCGGTGGCGCGGGCCACTTGCTGGAGGCCCCTGGGATCGCGGCCTAAGCCGATGGAGGTCTGGTCCACCAAGCAGCCGCCGCCGTGGCGCTTGAACAGGTTGGCCTCGTAGATCACGTCCTCAAGGTCGGAGATTTTGTAGTCGCCGTAGTAGAACCAGTTGCGGGCCACGTCGCCGCGGTTCTCCAGGCAAATGGGCGCCTGCCACTTGGCCCGCCAGGTTGCCGCCGTGCCTGGACCGTCCTCGCCGGGCTCCCAGCCCGCCTCCGGTATGCTGGCCGCCTTCTTGCCGGACTCCGTTTGGTTGATGAGCGATTCCGCCGAGCAGGCGCCCAAGGTCATGTCCACCAGCACGTGCTCATGGGGCAGGGTGATGCCCAGCGCCTCGGGCGCGACGGGGCCGAGCACCGTTTGGACCATTCCTTTGTGAATCATGGGGATTCCTTCAATTCAGCTGTATTGGCTGCGCCCGGACCGGGAGGCCCGCAGCAGCGCCATGTCGGGACCGCCCTCGTCCCAGCCATAGGCGTCGGCCAAGCCCATCAGGGTGCGAAAGCGAGGCGGATTGCGGGCCAATGCCTCGGCGGGGACGGCGCTGCCGTAGTGCTCCTGGGTGGTGAGGTACTCGCGGCAGAAGTAGAACAACATCGACATGCGCAGCCCCTGCGCACGGCGCGGGAAGGGGGCGTGCCAGGTGTTGCCGTGCCAGACGATCAGCGAGCCCGCCGCTGCCTCGACCGGAACCACGGCATCCAGGCACTCGTTGGGCGTCGGCTGTCGGCACAGCTTGTGGCTGCCGGGCAGATAGCCCACAGCGCCGTTTTCGAGGGTGTAGTCGGTCAGCGCCCAAGTGACGGCGGCCACTTGGGCGAAGGTTGGGAAGGGGGCGGGCAGGCCGCGATTGTCGCTGTGCAGCCCCAAGGGCTTTGGCGGGTCGTCGGAGCCGACTGGTGGCACCGGCCCTTTGATCAGCGCCGAACTGTTCGACAGCTTGGCGCTGTAGCCCAGCAGATAGGTCATCAGCGTCAGCCCCACCGGGTTCATCAGCGCCTCTTCGAAAACCGGGTCTTCGAACAGGATGCGCCACATCCATGCCTCCCCGGCTTGGCCGGCCGTGGCGGGGAGGTTGGCGTGGCTGGCGCCGGTGGCCACATCGGGCGCGACCCCGTAGCGCCGCTCCGCCAACCGCAGGACGGCGTCGCGCAGGCGCTCGGCCAAGCCGGGCGGCCCCGCCTGTTCGGGCGCAACCACGGTCAGGCCGAAGCTGTCGAGTTCGGCGACGTGGTTGGTGAGCTGCAGCGCCTCGATATCCTTCAGCACCGCATCCAGATCGTCCGCGATGGCGTCAACCGCGGGCATGGGTGGGCGACTCCACAATGTGCTCGCCGAGCATGGTACAAAAGCGGCACGGTTTTTCAAACTTGCCGGTGCGCGCGCACTTGGGCCGCTGGCGTCGCGGAGAGCCGCAAGCCCTTGCGCTGGGAGCGGTTAAAATAGGGGCATGGACGAGAGCGTCGTTGATTTTGCCGAGTTGGGGTTCTTGCGGGTCGCCGCGGTGGCGCCTCGGGTTCACATTGCCGATCCCGAGGCCAATGCGCGGGAAGTCATTGGCCACCTAGAAGCGTTGCGCGACGCCGGTGCCTCCCTGGCCTTGTTTCCCGAACTGGGCTTGACCGGCTACACCGCCGAAGACCTCTTTTTCGATTCCAGCTTGCTCAAGGGCGTTGCCGAGGCGCTGGCCCTGATCGTCGATTGCCCGGTGCCCATCGCCGCCGTGGTCGGGTTGCCTTGGCGCAGCCCGGACGGCCGCCTATTCAACTGCGCCGCTGTCATTGGCGGTGGCCAAGTTGCGGGCCTGGTGCCCAAAACGGCGCTGCCCAATCACGGCGAGTTTTACGAGCGGCGCTGGTTCGCCTCCGGCCGGAGCGTTGACCTAGAGGTGAATTCGGACTTCGGTGCGCTGCGGCTGTGCCCAAACCAACTCTTCGAGCTGGGCGGCCATCGCTTTGCCGTCGAGCTTTGCGAGGACCTCTGGTCGCCGCGGCCGCCGGGTGCCGCCCACAGCTTGGCCGGGGCCGAGTTGGTGCTGAACCTCTCGGCGAGCAATGAACTGGTCAGCAAGGCGGACTATCGCCGTGATTTGGTGCGCATGGCCAGCGGCGCTTGGGTGTGCGGCTACCTCTACGCGGGTGCGGGCGTGACCGAGTCGACCAAGGACTTGGTTTTTGGCGGCCATTTGCTGGCGGCCGAGAACGGCGTCCTGCTCGCCGAGAGCGAGCGGTTCGGATTGGACGGTGCGGAACTGGTCGTCGATTTCGACTTGGGCAAGCTCCGCCATGACCGGATGCAGAACAAGACCTTCGCCGACTCACCGCGGCCGCAAGGCCATCGCAACGCCGCCGTCGCGGTCGCGCCGCCGCGCCTTGAGCAATTGCAGCGCATCCCCGACCCGCATCCCTTTGTGCCGAAGGACGAGACGGTCTTCGACGCCCGGGCTCGGGAAGTGCTGGCCATTCAGAGTGCGGGCCTAAGCCGCCGCATGCGCGGTGCGGGCGTCGAGCGGCTGGTGCTCGGCACCTCGGGCGGGCTTGATTCCACCTTGGCGCTATTGGTCTGCCTGGATGCGCTCGGGCAGTTGGACCTGCCGACGGCAAACCTCCAGGCCTTGTCGCTGCCTGGTCCCGGCACCTCCGAACACACCCGGGCGACGGTGGCGCAACTGGCCGCCGCCACCGCCATCAGTTGTCGTGAAATCCCAATCTCCACGGCGGTTTCCGAGCAATTGAGCGACCTTGCCCACGAGGCGCGCGACGACGTGGTGTTTGAAAACGTCCAAGCCCGGCAGCGCACCGGGTTGCTGTTCAACACGGCCAACCAAGTCGGCGGCTTGCTGGTCGGCACCGGTGACCTCTCCGAGCTGGCGCTTGGCTGGTGCACCTACAACGCCGACCACATGGCCAGCTACAACGTCAACGCCGGGGTGCCCAAGACCTTGGTCGCCTACCTGATTCGCTGGTACGCCAGCCATCGGGCCAGCGCGGCGCTTGCCGAAGCGCTGCAGCGGGTGCTTGATACGCCGATTTCTCCCGAACTGCTACCCGCTGAAGATGGTGGCGGCATCAGCCAAAGGACCGAATCCATCATCGGCCCGTTCGAGCTGCACGACTTTTTCCTGTACCACTATGTTCGCAACGGCGCGGCGCCGGACAAGATCTTTGCCTTGGCCGGGCTGGCATTTGCCGGGCGCTATGAAGGCAAGGAGCTGAAGCGTTGGCTCAAGGTCTTTTTCCAGCGATTCTTCGGGCAGCAGTTCAAGCGCACCACCCTGCCTGCCGGACCCAAGGTCGGCACCGTCAGCCTCTCGCCGCGCGGCGACTGGCGGATGCCCGACGAAGCGCAAGCCGCAAGGCTGGTCGCAGCCATCGACCGCCTGCCGGAAACCCATTGACCCACTGTTGAGAACCCCTTGGGAGCGACCATGCGCCATTGGACCATCCTTGCCGCCCTTCTTTTGTGCGCCCCCTCGGCGATTGCCTCCGAGGCGCCGTATTGTGGGGACGAAGGTGTTTGGATTCAGATACTTGGGGCCGGCGGCCCGGAGTTGCACGACGGCGATGCCGGGCCGAGCTATCTGCTGTGGATCGACAATCAGGCTCGTCTGCTGATCGATGCCGGTCCGGGCGCTTCGGTGCGCTTCGACGAGGCGGGCGCTGCATTCGAGGACCTCGACGCCGTCGTTTTCAGCCAGTTGAGCGCCAATCACGCTGCGGACTTCCCAGCCTTCCTAGACGGCTCTCGCTTTCACAGCCGCACCCGGTCGCTGCCGATGCTCGGGCCGGAGGGCGGTTCGTCGATCGGCCTATCGACCTTTGTCGAACGGTTGATCGGCCCCGACGGCGCCTACCCTGAACTGGCCGACTTCCTGACCGTCAAGTCAAGAGGCGGCTACCGGCTGAGCGTGCGCGGCGTGCCTGCCACCGGGCGGCGGCGTTGGGCGCGGTTTGGCAACGAAGACCTCCAACTGGCCGCCATTCCCGTGCATCACGGCGATGTGCCGGCATTGGCTTGGCGGGTGGAGGCCCAAGGCTTCTCGGCAGTCTTTGCCGGGGATTTCTCCAACCGCAAGAACGTCATCGCGGAGTTCGCCGCGGATGCCGACGCCTTGGTGGTATCCCACGCCGAGCCGGAGCACGCCCGGGGTGAAGCCAGGGATCGCCACGTCACCCCGGGCCAGATCGGCCGCATCGCCGAGCAGGCCGCCGCCCGAATGCTGATCCTCGGCCACCGCATGAACCGCACCCGGGGCCGGGAAAGCCAAAGCCGGGAGGCCATTGAAGCCAACTACAGCGGCGCGCTGATCTTCGCGGACGACTTGGAGTGCTGGGGGCTATAATCCGCCGCCCTTTTTAGCTCGGGGTGATTGGTGATGAATGGAGGCGACAAGCGTGGGTAAGGGCGATCAGCGCACCAAGCGCGGCAAGATCGTGCGCGGCACCTTCGGTGTCAGGCGGCCGAAGAAGCGCAAGCGCGGCGGGCAGCAAGACGACCGGCGGGGGCGCTAACTTCGGTCACTGGGCGTTTCGGGCCAGGTAGTCAACCGCGAGGTTCGCCATCGCCCGCACCGCTGGCTGGAATGCCGCTTCGTCGACGTAGAAGTAGGGCGAATGGTTTGGAATGGCCTCTTCGGCGGGGATGTCGGCGGGCCGGCCGCCGATGAAAAAGAACAAGCCGGGCACTTGCTCCTGATACACGGAGAAGTCCTCCGCGCCGGTGATCCGGTCGGCTATCGATACGTTTTCCTCGCCGTAAACCCGTTCTAGGGTCGGTGCCATGGCTTCGGCCAAGTCCGGGTCGTTGTAGGTGACCGGCACCCCTTCGTCGATGAACACCTCCGCTTCGGCGCCCATGCTGGCGGCGGTGTTGGCAGCGATGTCACGGATTTTCTGGTGGATGTCGCTGCGCATGTCCGCGTCGTAGGTGCGGATGGTGCCGGTCAGGTGCGCGGTGTCCGGGATGATGTTGTTGCGCACCCCGCCATGGAAGGTGGCCAAGGTGACCACCGCCGGCGCCTTGGTGATGTCAACCTGGCGGCTGACGATGGTCTGCAGCGCATTGACGATGGCCGCTCCGGTCATGATCGGATCGACCCCCGCCCAAGGCCGGGCCCCGTGGGTTTGGCTGCCCTTGACGGTGATCTCCAGCCGTTGGGCGCTCGCCATCGCGCCCTTAGGCCGGTAGTTGGCCGTCCCGGCGGCGCCGCCTTGGGAGATGTGCAGGCCGAAAATGGCGTCCACGTCGGGATCTTCAAGCACCCCTTCCTGGACCATCATCCTCGCCCCGCCGTTCTCGCCCTTGGGCGGGCCTTCCTCCGCCGGCTGAAAGATGAATTTGACGGTGCCGGGCAGTTGTTCGCGCAGGCCCGTCAACACGGTCGCTGCGCCCATGAGGATGGCGACGTGGGTATCGTGGCCGCAGGCGTGCATCACCCCGACCTTTTGGCCGTTGTAGGTGCTCGTCACCTTCGAGGCGTAGGGCAGCCCGGTTTGCTCGACCACCGGCAGGGCGTCCATGTCGGCGCGCAGGGCCACCACCGGGCCATCCTTGGCGCCGCGCAGCAGGCCGACCACGCCGGTGTGGGCGATGCCCGTTTCGACTTCCAAGCCCAGGCTTTCCAAGTGCTCGGCGACCATTGCGGCGGTCTTGTGCTCGCGGTTGGAGAGTTCGGGGTGCTCGTGGATGTGCCGCCGCCAAGCGACCACCTGCTCGGCTACCGCATCGGCGCCTTGATCGATGGCCTTCGTCAAGTCGCCGCTTGCAGCGCTCGCCACGAGCGCTAGGCCGAAACCCCAAACGGAGGCCAAGGCGATTCGCCAAATTCCATGCATTGTTCGCTCTCCTTGCGCAACACGATCGCGTAGCGCGAATAGGATACACTGCCCGGCTTCACAATGCCGTTCGCAAGGAGCCCACATGCCATTCGACACCGCCATGACCGATGAACTGCTGGCCACCACCCGCGCCGTGCGCAAGCGGCTCGACTTCTCACGGGCCGTTCCCCGGGAAATCATCAACGACTGCCTGGAACTCGCGGTGCAGGCGCCCACCGGCTCCAATTCGCAAACCTGGCGCTGGGTGGTGGTCGATGACCCGGACAAGCGGGCTGCCTTGGCAGCCCTCTACCGCAAGGGGGCTGAAAGCTACCTGAGCGCCGCCGCCGAGCAGGCGCCGGCGGGCCAAACCAAGCGGGTCTTCGACTCCGCCATGTACTTGATGGACAACCTTGAGAAGGTTCCCGTGCACGTGATTCCCTGTGTCAAGGGCCGGCCCCCGGAGGGGTCGCCGACGATTGCCCTGGGCGGCCTGTTCGGCTCCATCTTCCCCGCCGTCTGGAGCTTCCAACTGGCGCTGCGATCCAGGGACTTGGGCTCAACGCTCACCACGCTGCACCTGGTGCACGAACAGGAAGCGGCCGAACTGCTCGGCATTCCCGATGACGTGATGCAAGTGGCTTTGCTGCCGGTGGCCTACACCCTGGGCACGGACTTCAAGCGGGCCAGCCGTCCGCCGGTGGCGAACATCACCCATTGGAACGCGTGGTGACGCTGCAAGGATTCAGTAACCCTCGTATCGCTCAGCGGCGCCGAGTTCGAAGCGCAGGGTGCTGACCACCCCGGAGACGGCGCTTGGTGCGCCGTCGATGACAGCCGCCCGGTAGCGCCACTGGGCCACCGCCGTCGTGGCGGCGGCGTCGAACACCCCGGGCGGCGAGGATTCGAGCACCCTGATGTTCTCCACCTGCCCATCGCTGGTGATGTCGTAGCGCAGCCGCACCCAACCCTCTATGCCCTCCGCCCGAGCGGCCTCGGGGTACAAGGGTCCGGCATCCTCCACCAATTGCATGGGCCGGTTGTACCCGCCCATGCAGCCCGCCAGCAGGGTGGCGACCAAGAAGGCGCACAAGCGGCGTCGAAGACGGGGCCTAGCGGATTGATGGAACACGTCAGCCCTTGAAGAAGTCTGGTTTGCGTGCATTGATGGCCGCCCGAAGCAGTCTTGCTGGCTCCGCATTGCAGCACAATGGACTTGGTGGGTAAATCGCCAAGGAGCGTGGCATTCGCCGTGTTGAGAACAAATAAATTGTCCGGTCCTGTAACACATGAACTGTCCGGTTTCAGACTGTCCCGAACTTCATCGGTTTGGGGATGGTCATGGGCATTGTTCAAGTCAACCAGGACAGGAGGATGGCGGTGTTCGAGGAC
>JAJEIQ010000010.1 GCA_022827905.1 Pseudomonadales bacterium
GCTACCTCCAGTCCATGGCGCTCCAGGGATGGAACCCCCTGACCGCAATCGAGATCGCACTCAACGGCAACGCCGCCGACATGGTCGAGCAGCCGACCCAGCAAGCCACGTCCAATCAGGCGCAGGGGGGCGAGTAGTTACCCGGTCGGTTATTTTTGGGCTGACTGTGTTCACGCGAACGTCAGGCACGGAATCGCCGTTGTGGACCTTGGCCGTGACAATCCTTGCAGGTTCAATGTTGGTTTTGTCTAGGTCGGCAACGCCCCGAATTGGGGTGACTTGGGTGCTTTCCGGCTTTGCCTCGCCCTTCGCCAACGCCTCGGCAACTTCGTTGGCATCGCTTGCGCGCCCCGTGTGGAGGAATTTTGTCGCACGCTCTGCTTCCGGCGTCTTGACTGCCATAAGCGTATGGACGGTATCGGGCTCCGGGGGCAGGACCAGCTTGAGTTTTGACGGTAGATCGCGCTCAATGCGCCCGTCATGCGCGCGCAACGCACGGAGTATTTGGCCGAGCTCACGCCATCCCTCGTCGGGGCTGCTGCTCATCAGCCACTCCTCAGCCGGCGTGTCCTGCGGAACATGGATGGGCACTATGATGTAGCCAACTGACTTGCCAGGCGCGGTGCGCATGACGCGGCCGACGGCCTGCACGACGTCAACTTGGGATTTTCTGGGTTCAAGGAATGCCACCGCGCTGAGCGAAGGGGAGTCGGTGCCTTCACCGAAAATGCCCACATTGAGCACTGAATGGGGATACTCTTCAGTGCCCCTTGCGAGCTTTGCCTTTGCTTCGTCGCGAAGCGTCAGGCTGGAGCTCGCATCCAAGTGTTCCATGGCGTACTTGACGAACTTTCGATTCGGGCTGTCTCGGTCGAGGCGCTTGTTGAGCCATTCCAGCGTTGATGGGTCGGTCAAGGCATCCCGCATGGCCTTGGAATTGGCGATGGTGTTGAGGAACGCGATGCAGGATTTGACTGAGACATCAGAGTGTCCGCCTCCCTCATCGTGAATCTCCTGGGCCATGGCCAGCGCGAAGGCGAGACCCTTCTGGTAGTCGGTGACGCCGAGCTTGGGCTTCTTGCCCTTTGCCTTCTTGACGCTGTTGGCCAATTTGTTGGCTTGCTGCATGGTCTCGTGGTCATTGACGGCGATAGCGATGATTTTGTAGTCGGAAAGCCAGTTGTTTTTCACAGCTTCTTGGTAGGAGCGCCTGTCAAGCTCCGGACCAAAGGTCGCTTGGTCATCCATGTCCCGGATGTGTAGGTTCTTTTCCTTAGCTCTTCGCTTGGACTCGTCGTCGTAAATTCTCGGCGTTGCGGTTTGGTAGAGACGGAAGTTGGCTGGGAATCGCTCCGAATCGTGGCAAATGGTGAAGTTCTTAAGCGCGTCAGCATCCGCTCCCTGCTTTGGAATCTTGATGCCCGCTGTTCGATGCGCCTCGTCACAGACCAACACCTGAAGTCGTTTCCCCGCTTCCTTTAGTGCGCTTGCCACTTGGTGAGCGCTTTGGTAGGTGCCGAAGATGACGTTGAGATCATTGCTATCGGTTGCCTGTCGAAGCCAGTTCGCAATCTCGGATGGATCCGTCGTGACTTGGCCTTTCACTGCGGAGGCGGAAACTAGGCCGCTGTCATCAGTTGGATTGGGGCTTGCGGCATGACGCTCTTCATTTTTCACCGGATCGCCTGCAGCTTGGTCCGAACAGACTGCTAAGCCGTTGACATGTCCATCGTGGTTTCTGATGTACTCGCCGCGGATTTGGGCTACGAGGGCGATGGACGGGCAAAGGACCATGGACACATCACCCCGGCTTGTCGCCAAACGCTCTACGATGCGCAGAGATATGCGGGTCTTACCAGTTCCGCATGGCAGGATTAGGCGCCCTCGGGCCTCGCCCCTCGGCGACCCATCCTTATCCTCGTCCTGTAGCTTCCGAAGGGAGTCGACACACTTCTCAATGACTTGCGCCTGCATGGAGTCTTTCGTCTGGCCTTCTTGAGGACTCCGAGGTTGAGCGCTTTCAGCGGCAACCGATTCGGACTCCTTGCGGCTATCACGCTCGAGAACCAAACGCTGATGCAAGGAGTCGGGCTTGATGGGATGGTCCGGGACCTGCTTCATCTGGCTTAGGGCGTTTCGGTTTGGGCTGGCGTCGAGGTTGACGACGAGCCATCGCTCGGCCCAATGCTCTCGATTGGCGGAAGCCATGAAGAAGCTTGCAATCTCATCGGCGCTGATTGAGCCGCCGGGAGCCCTGGACTTGCACTGGATGGCAGCAAGCCGGGCGTCGTGGCGCTCGGCCACTACGTCTATGCCGAGATCGGCCTTGGGGTACCCAAGAGCTTCACGCTGCGGCCAGTCCGCGTACAGCCAAGCCCGTTTCACATCCCACTCGCGAATGAGCGGAGCGACATCCACGGTCAGGTATTCAAGCCATTTGCCATCATCACGCCCTTCGCGTTCACGCTCAAGATCCGCTATTGCAGCTTCAATTCGCTTAATCGCAGAGGTGCTGGATTCACCCATTGGCATCGCTCCTTGTTTGGCTGGAGCCTGATTCGGCAGCGAACCGATTGCTGATGCTCGACCGCAGCCATGCCATTGAACGGTGGAGGCTCGGCCGCTTCCCACCGACAGGTCGAGTGCGCCTGATGCGCTTCCATCCGCCCGATCGCCAAGCGTCTTTAATGGTTGAGATAGCTTTTAAGCTCCCGATAGTTACACCAAAAAGCCATAATACCCCGGTTGGTACACAGTTTGGAAACAATAGCTTGATCAAGGCGTTCCTATTATGGCCAGTTGGTGACTATTCGGACATATTTGGGTGCCGTGCTGCGGATTCTCCCCGGGTTTATACACAATGGTGCGGCAAAGAGCGGGCGGTCCCACCCCTACGGGTGTTGTGCAGGTCAGGAGGTAAAGGCGATGAGATCGACGCTCGGGCCCGTTTGGGGGGCGAAGGGAGCTTCGGCGCAGACCCCGGAGCCCCGGACGAACGCCTCGGGTGCGGGCGACGCTCTCTTCGTCGAAGTCCGTCAGGCCGAATCTCCAAGTGGTGTCGCTCCACTATAGAGGCGGTAGCCGCCGGGCCAACCGTGAAGTCACCGGACCGCCGCTGGGCGGAACGGCTATAATCGCCTCGCTTGCCCGCCCCACCACAATCGACGGATGAGGCCATGCCATGAGCAGCCCAACCTCGCAAGCTCAAGACAAGAAGCCTTGGCCCGGCATGCATGCGCGCGGTGACGGCGCCCTTGGCTTTACGCTCAGCAAGCACTTGGCTGGCTCCCGGGTCAAAATCAGCGAGGAGGAGTTCATCGCTTGGGCGTTGGAGGGCACAGTGCTCGACGACGAGCGCAAGTTCGCGCTGTACGAGGCGCTCATCAATATGGACGCGGCGGAGGGGAGAATCGCCCTGTTTGATGGGCGGGCACCTGCCGAGAAGATTGCTCAACTTGTTGTCCAGGTTGGCGCGGATGATTGCGAATGCTGGAACAACTTGCTCTCTTGGGCGGTGCCCGACGTGGAAATCAAAGCGATGGACCCTGATTTGCAGTGGGAACGGGAAAAACTGGCGCTTTGGGGGGACGGAGAGGATGGCGTCCTCTTTTGATGACGGCCCTGCACTGTCCTTGAGCGGGAAGCCGAAGCTGAGCCTCGTGCGCGGACTGGCGGTTCTGAAGCCGCGCATGTTGTCTGAAGAAGTGGAGAACCTTCGAATGGGCGGCGGAACCGTTTTGGCCATGCGTTGGGGCCACCGGTTGAGCACTGACGTCGATCTGGCCTTGGATAGGCCCCTGCATCGGCAGTTTCTTGCTCGGGTTTGGGGTGATTTGCTTGCGGACCTGAAGGCAATGCGGGAAAGGCGTGAGATCAAGAAGTACAACATGGGGGAAAGACTAGCCGGCTGGGAGTATCCCGAGAGCGGCCCCATCAGCCTCTCCGCGTCATCGACTAGGCGGCAGTGCGAGGGAATCGAAGCGGACACCGGCATAGCCTTGGCCTCAACCGAAGCGATTCTGACCGGGAAGCTCCTTGGCCGTGTGTTGACCAAAAGCCAGCTCGTGGCCCGCGACGGTTACGACCTGTGCGCCGCCTTCCGCTACGACCGAAATGCGGTCCTTAGCGTCTTGAGAAAAGCCAAAACGCCCAACCCGAACGCTTTAGAGCCCGTCTATAGGAGAATTGAGGAAGCCGGCAAGCGCCTCATTGTCGGCCGGCCTCTGATGAGCGTCGCACATCCCGAATTGGCCCATGACCCTTGGGGCACCTTCGTCACGCTCGCTAGGGAGGCGGAAGCGTCCCTCGACACTAACGGCTAAGCGGAACTTCAATCCCCCTCTGCCTTAACCTCACCCAGCCGAACATCCTTCGCCCGCCACAACGCCTCGATGAAAGCCCCAACCTCGGCCCGCTGCACCGCAGGATCCGGATCGCGCATCTCTGCACGCAAGTGGTGCGCGTCCACGCGCATCCGTGCCCGCGCGCACTTCCCTTGCAGGAATTCCCAGAAGCCCGGCGGGCCCTCGGGATAGTGAATGGTCACATCGATCAGCGTGTCCAGTTCGTCCGCGAGGCCGCCGAGGACGGCGCTCAAGCCGCCGATCTTGGGGTTCAGCAGGTGTTGGAAGCGGCTGTTTCGGGCGTCGCGCTTGGCGGGCGTGAAGCGGGTGCCCTCCAGGAAGCTCAGCACGGCGGTGGGATGGTTGCGGAACACGGCGCAGGCGGCGTTGATGGCGTCGCGGTCCTTGCCGGCGGCTGATTGGTTGTTGCCGCCACCGGATTGGCGGGCGCGGCGGACGTAGGGGAAGCCGAGCAGCTTCATGGCCAGGCCGGCCAGCGGCAGCCAGAGGAGTTCGCGCTTGGTGAAGAACTTCAGCGGCGGCAGTGCCGGGCGCAGCACCGATTGCAGCAGTATGATGTCGGTCCAGGTCTGATGGTTGCTCACCACCATGTACCAGCGGTCGCGGCGCAACGGCTCGGAAGGCCATTCCACATCGATGTCGATCAGCCTCAAGGCCTTGATGAGGCTGTTGTTCGCGCTCACCCAGAGATCGATGATGAGGTCCATGCGCCGGGTCAGGGCGCTGCGCCAACTGCCGATGAGCGGCAGCCGAATCAGCGCCATTGGATAAAGCAGGGCGCACACCACCGCCGTGTTGAGGGTGATGAACACCGCCGATAGGGAACCCTTGAGCGATGCCATTGAGCACACATAGCACAGGCCGATGGACGGTGCCAGCGCTCCTGTTGCTGCTGGCGATGGCCCTAAGCGGCTGCGGCAACCTCGGCTACTACGCCCAAGCGGTGGGCGGGCACTGGCAGGTGGTTCGGGCGGCGCAGCCGGTCGATGCGCTGTTGGCGGATCCGGCGACCCCCGCATCGCTGAAGGCCCGGCTGCGGCGAGCCGGGGAGATTCTTCAGTTCGCCGAGTCGGAAATGGGCTTGGACCCCGGCGCCAGCTACCGGCGCTTCGCCGACCTGGAGCGCAGCCATGTGGTGTGGAATGTCTTCGCCGCGCCGCCGTTCTCCTTGGCGGCTCGGCAATGGTGCCATCCGTTCGCCGGCTGCACCCCCTATCGGGGCTACTTCTCGCGCGACGCCGCGCTGCGCGCCGCGCAACGTTTCGCGGGGGAGGGCTTGGAGACCTACGTCGGCGGAGTTGCGGCCTACTCCACGCTCGGCTGGTTCGACGATCCGCTGCTAAGCACCTTCATTCACTGGCCGGAGGCGGAGTTGGCCGAACTGCTGATCCATGAGACCGCGCACCGGCGGCTTTGGGTGGCCGATGACGTGCCGCTGAACGAGGCCTTTGCCAGCTTCGTGGGCGAGGCGGGCGCCCGCCAGTGGTTTGCCGTCCAGGGCCGGACCGACGAGTTCGCGGCGCATCGGCAAAGGCAGGCGGAGTGGCGTCGGCTGACCGGGTTGCTGATGCAGGCGAAAACCCGCCTCGCATCCCTGTACGGCCAAACGGGTGCGACCGCCCTTGAAGCGGCCAAAACGCAGTTGATGGAGGCGCTGCGCGCCTGCTATCAGGCCAATCGGCCTCAGCTCGGCGGCGGGCGCTACGACCGGGTAATGCAGCGGGTGAACAATGCCTTTCTGGCTTCGCTGGCCACCTACCGGAACTGGCTGCCGGCCTTTGCCGCCCTGCATCGGCAGCATCCGGGTTGGGGGGACTTCTTCGCCGCCGTGGACCAGTTGGCGCAACTCAAGGCGGAAGCCCGCCAAGCGGCGTTTTCGGCCCTACGCGACCAGCAGGTAGCAGAGGCTGGCGATGACCACCGCGCCGATGAGATTCAGTGCGAAGCCCTCGCGGGCCATGGCTTCCACGGGGATTCGGCCGGTGCCGAACATGATGACGTTGGGCGCGGTGGCCACCGGCAGCATGAAGGCGCAGGAGGCGCTCATGGCGGCGGGGATCATCAGCAGGCGGGGGTCCATGCCCGCGCCGAGCGCCGCGGCGGCGAGGATGGGCATCAGCAGCGTGGTGGTGGCGGTGTTGCTGGTGGTTTCGGTCAGGAAGGTGACCGACAGGCAGATCACCCCCATCACCGCCAGCACATGCCAGGCGGCGATGCCGCCCAGGACGTTGCCGATGGCTTCGCTCAAGCCCGATGAGGTGAAGGCGCTGGCGATGGTGATGCCGGCGCCGAACAGGATCAGCATGCCCCAGGGGATTTTGGTGGCCGTCTCCCAATCGAGCAGCCGCCCGCCCTTGCCATTGGGCACAAGGAACATGGCGATGACCGCCAGAAAGGCGACGATGGCGTCGTTGGAGTAGGGCGCCCCGAACCACTCGGTCCAGCCGCCAAAGGGTTCCTTGCGGGTGATCCAAGCCAAGGCGGTGGCGCCGAACACGATTACCACCCGCACCTCGCCGGCGCTCCAGGGGCCGGGGGCAGGCAGGCTGATCGCGCCTTTGTAGGACACCCGCCGGGTCAGCCACAGGCCCACCAACGGCACCATCACCGCCACCACCGGCAGGCCGATGGACATCCATTCCAGAAAGCTGAACTCGGTGCCCATGAAGTCGCTGTACACGCCCATGAAGACCACGTTCGGGGGGGTGCCGATGGGCGTGGCCATGCCGCCGACGCTGGCCGCGTAGGCGATGCCGAGCAGCAGCGGCAGGGCCAGTTTTGGGTCTTTCGACTTTTCCAGCACCGCGAGCGCCACCGGCAGCAGCATCAGGGTGGTGGCGGTGTTGGAGATCCACATGCTCATCAAGGCCGATGCCGCCATGAAGCCGAACACCAACCGCCGGCTGCTGCCGCCGCCGACCGCCCGCACCAAGCCGAGGGCGATGCGCCGGTGGGCGCCACTCTTCTCCAATGCCGTGGCCAGGATGAAGCCGCCGAGCAGCAGCAGCACCACCGGATGGCCGTAGGCGGCGCCGACCTCGGCGGCGCTCAGCACGCCGGTCAGCGGCAGTATGGCCAAGGGGGCCAAGGAGGTGGCGGGAATGGGGATGGGCTCGAACACCCACCAGACCACGCACAGCACCGTGACGCCCAAGGTGATGGCGGCGGGCGCATCGAATCCCGCCTGCAACATGAATAATGCAGCGAGAACTGCAAGAATGGGGCCTGCCGGTCCGGCGAACTTCTTGAGGGGCGGCGACATTGCTTCGAGATTGCCGCAGCCCGCAGCGCTTTGCAACTCGGCTCCATGAAATCCGGAGCGAGGGCATCTTGCCCTCGAATGGGACAGTGCCGGACGTTGAACCCTGGCTAGATGAAGGGGATAAGGCCTTTGGCCGAGAGCTTTTACTGGTACGACCTTGAGACTTCGGGAACCGAGCCGCGCTGGGACCGCATCCTGCAGTTCGCCGGACTGCGGACCGGCCCGGATCTCGAACCGATGGGGGACGAGTTCGTCACTTACGTTCAATTGCCCGACGACGTGCTGCCGGATCCGGATGCGGCCCTAGTCACCGGCATCACGCCACAGCGCACCCGGCAGGAGGGCCTGACCGAGTGGCGGGCACTAGCCAAGATCAACGCCCTGTTTTCGGCGCCCGGCACTTGCGTGGCGGGATACAACAACCTGCGTTTCGACGACGAGTTCATTCGCCACGGCCTCTACCGCAACCTGATGGACCCCTACGCGCGGGAGTGGCAAGGCGGCAACTCGCGCTGGGATCTCATGGATTTGGTCCGGGCGGCTGGCGCCTTGCGTCCCGAAGGCATCGAGTGGCCCCGGGATGACAACGGCCTGCCGGTTTACAGCCTGTCGGCCTTGACCGACGCCAATGGCTTGGCGCACGGCCAACCCCACGACGCGATGTCCGACGTATTCGCCACGGTGGCTTTGGCGCGCCTGCTCAAGGATCGGCAACCCAAGCTCTTCGACTACTTCCTGACCTTGCGGTTCAAGCGCAGGGCCGGAGACTTGCTGCTGCCCTTGGGCGGCGAGGCGCTGGCGCATGTCTCCGGCAAGTACCCGCGCCACCGGTACGGCTTCGCGCCGGTGGTTTCGGTCGGTCGGCATCCCACCAACGGCAATTCCGTTATCGTCGCCGACTTGGGCGAGGACATTGAAGCGCTGATCGAGTGGGATGCGGACCAAATCCGCGAGGCCCTATTTGGTGCCGACGTGGCCCTTCGGCCGCCGCTCAAGGAAATTCGGCTGAACAAGTGCCCCTTCATCGCGCCCCTGTCGGTGGTGAGGCCCGCCGATGCGGAGCGCTTGGGCTACGACGCCGAAGCGGTGGCGGAGCGGTTGGAGTGGCTGCAACAGGCGGGCGTTGAGCGGAAGATTGAGGACGTGTACCGCCAGGAGCAGCCCGTGGCGGCAGCGGATGTGGAGGCGGCCCTCTACGACGGCTTTCTGGGCGACGATGACCGCAACCGCTGCCTGAGTTTCAATCAAGCCCTGGCCGAAGGCCGCTGGCTTGACCTGGACTACGACGACCCGCGCCTGCCGGAACTGGCCAGACGCGTGAAGGCGCGCAGCTTTTCGGAACGCCTGACCGATGCCGAGCGGCGGGAGTGGCGAGGCTGGGTGGCCGCCAAGCTCCATGCGGACGAAGCCCGGTGGCGCACCGTCGGGCAGTTGGAGGCGCGGTTGGACGAACTGCAGAAACAGGGTGCGGACCGCGAAGGGGTTTTGCAGGCGATTCGCGCGCACCTCGACGGGCTAAGGGCCGATCTTGGCTGCTGAAGCGGTTCAATTTGATGGCGTGGCCAAGGCCTTCGCCGGCATTGCGGTGCTCGATGGCGTCAACCTGAGCTTCCCGGCGGGCTTGACCACCGCCGTGGTCGGTGAGAGCGGCAGCGGCAAGACCACGCTGTTGCAGCTCATCAACGGCGTAGTGCAGCCCGATGCCGGACAGGTCCGCGTGTTCGGTGAAGCCGTGCCCCGCCAGGCGGTCGAGCGCTTCCGCCGCCGCATTGGCTATGCCGTGCAGGGCGCGGGGCTGTTTCCGCATCTCACCAACCGGCAAAACGTGGTGTTGCTGGCTCGGCTTGAAGGCTGGGCGGAGGAGGCCATCGGGGCACGCTATGCGGAGCTGCTTGATGAAATGGAACTGCCGGAGGAGGTCTCCGGGCGCTATCCGCATCAGTTGTCGGGCGGGCAGCAGCAGCGGGTGGGCCTGTGCCGGGCCCTGATGCTGAAGCCCGGCCTGCTGTTGCTTGATGAGCCCTTTTCGGCGGTCGACCCCATTACCCGGGTCGGCATCTACGAACGCTTCGAGTTTGTTCAACGCCACGAGGGCGTGAGCACGGTGCTGGTCACCCACGACATGCGCGAAGCGGTGCATCTCGGCGACCGCTTGGTCATCCTCAGAGCCGGCCGGGTGGTCCGTTCGGGCACCACGGACGAGGTGGTGAACGCGCCCGGCGATGCCTACGTCGAGCAACTGGTGAACCAACAACTATGAAACCGCGGCGCTGGCTGGGATGGACATTGGCGCTGCTGTTCAGCGCTGCGGCGGGCCATGCCGACGAGCCCATCCGCATCGCCAGCAAAAACAGCAACGAATCCTACCTGCTCTCCGAAATCGCCGCGCAACTGCTGGAATCGAAGGGATTTGCCGTGGAGCGCCGTTTCGGCTTGGGCGGCACGCTAATCGCCTTTGACGCCCTCGTGGCCGGGGAAATCGACCTCTACATGGAGTACACCGGCACCTTGAGCCAAGCGATCCTAAAGCTCGGCCACGACGCCACCCGCGAGGCCATGAACCAACGGCTCAAGGGCGACGGACTGCGCCTGCTGCGCCCCTTCGGCTTCAACAACACCTACGCCATTGCCGTGCGGCAGGAGCAGGCGCAAGCGCTGGGCTTGGCACGGATCGGCGACTTGGCTGGCCATCCGGCCCTGAAACTGGTGTTCAGCCACGAGTTCCTGGAGCGAGAGGACGGCTGGCCGGGGCTTAAGCAAACCTATGGGCTGCCCTTCAATGCCACCGGCATCGAACACGCCCTGGCCTACCAAGCCATTGCCGAGGGGGCGCTGGACGTCACCGACGCCTACTCCACCGACGGCGAGCTGTTGCGCTACGACTTGGTGCTGCTGGAGGACGATCGCCGCTTCTTTCCCCGCTACCTGGCGGCGCCAATGGTGCGGGTCGATGTCGGCGCGGAGGTCATCGAGGCGCTGGAAACCTTGGGCGGCACCTTGGACGATGCGGCGGCCCAGGCATTGAACGCCACCGTGGTGGTGGATGGCGCGAGCTTCGCCGACGTGGCGGCGGACTTTCTGGCCGAGCGCGGCGTGGCCTCGGAGACCGGCGGCGACGATCTGTGGCGCAGCTTGGCCGCCAACACCGCGCAGCACCTGAAATTGACCTTGACGGCGCTGGCCGCGGCGGTGGTTGCCGGACTGTCCTTGAGCCTGCTGGTCTTTCGTTGGGCGGTGGCGGCGCGCTCGGCGGTGTATCTGTGCGGCCTCCTGCAGACCGTGCCGAGCATCGCCCTGCTGGCGTTGATGATTCCGTTGTTCGGCATCGGCGCTACCCCGGCGGTGGTGGCCTTGTTCCTCTATTCCCTGCTGCCAGTGGTGCGCAACACCGTCACCGCGTTGACCACCATCGACCCCACCCTGTTGCGCGTTGCGGACGCCATGGGCCTGTCCCGGCGCGAGCAGATTCGCCATGTCTATCTGCCGCTGTCCATGCCAAGCGTGCTGGCCGGCATCCGCACCGCGGCGGTGATCAACATCGGCACCGCCACCTTGGCGGCCTTCATCGGTGCCGGCGGGCTTGGCGACCCGATCGTCACCGGCTTGGCGCTGAACGACGTCTCGTTGATTCTGCAGGGCGCCGTGCCTGCGGCCATGCTGGCGATCGCCACCGAACTCGCCTTTGAAGGCGTGGAGCGCGTGGTTGTGCCCGGCCATTTACGGGCCAAGTAGCTAGTGTACTGTCCCGGAAATAACTGAACAAAGTCGCTCGATCTTGGCAAGGATTGATTCGGCGGTGGCGACCCAGACGAAGGGGCTTGCCTTCGCGTTGTGGCGCTCCACGTAGGCGTTGATTTTGTTCACCAGTTCCTTGACGTTGGAGAATGAGCCGCGGCGGATGGCCTGTTGGGTGATGAGGCCGAACCAGCGCTCGACCTGGTTGATCCAGGAGGCGTAGGTTGGGGTGTAGTGGATGTGGTAGCGCTCCCGCCGGGCCAGCCAGGCCTTGACCTTGGGGTGCTTGTGGGTGGCGTAGTTGTCGACGACGAGGTGGACGTCCAGGTGCGCCGGCACGCTGTCGTCGATGTGGCGCAGGAAGGCGAGGAACTCCTGGTGCCGGTGCCGGCGCTTGCACTGCGCGAGCACCTCGCCGGTGGCGACGTCCAAGGCGGCGAACAGCGTCGTGGTGCCGTGGCGGACGTAGTTGTGGGTCACCCCTTCGACGTAGCCGAGCCCCATCGGCAGCATGGGCTGGGTGCGCTCCAGCGCCTG
>JAJEIQ010000003.1 GCA_022827905.1 Pseudomonadales bacterium
CCGAATCAAGGGCCAAGGTCGGCACTACAGCCAGCCTCAGACGGTCGGGCTCAACGAAAACAAGGGGTTGCGACGGGCTCAGTGCCCGAACTAGGCCGAAATCCGCCCAAGTCATGGTCGAGTTGCGGAAGTCGGGCTAGACGCATGCAGAACGCTTCGTTTTCCGTTGTTCCGGGAAAACGCTCGATAGGTGGCTTGAGGATGTGCGTTGTGGGTGCTCCAGCTTCCGGCAGGGCAATCCCTTGATCGGTTGCAACGACTGGCAGTTTGGATTGCGCGCCAGATAGGGAGAGACGCAAGGCGTCGCCGACGAGCAGGGGACGCCTCGGCAGCGTGTCAAGGATCTCGATCAGGTCGCCGTCGGCAATCAGCTTGGGCGGGCTGTCCAGTTCGGTTGGGTCGGGCGGCGCCTCTCCCTCTGGCCAGAGCGCCAGAGCCCCTGCGACTTCACCGCCGAGCGCTTCGAGAAGACGAAAATCGTTGTGTTCGGAAATGCCTAGCGCTTTGGCTATGGCGATTCGTTGCCCTTCCTCGGGTAAAAGACCTTCAAAGAACGGTCGGCTCGCCCGGCGGGAGAAAGGCTTGCTGCGCAGGGGTAGGGAGACGGAGACCGGACGCGGTTCCCTGCTCTCAAGCCAGTCCCTTGCATAGGCGAACACCGCTTCGCCATGCCGGTTGAGTTGGAAGGAACCGACAATGTTCCCGTCCCACCAAACGCTCAAGGCCCTTGTCATGGCGTTTCGTCGGTCGGGGCTTCGATGGTCAGGGTGCAGCCCAGAGCGGCAAGGACGCCGAGCGCCTTACCGAGCTGCGCAGTCGCTTTGCCGGCCTCCAGTTCGACCAGAAACCGAAGGCCGACCCCGGCTGCGGCAGCCAGCTGGTCCTGACGCAATCCTTGCGCCTTACGCGTTTGGCGAACGATCTCGCCGATGTCCTTTGGCGTCATATTTATTTCCCGATCGGGACAATAGTGGAGTGATCGGGGACTTTCAAGCGGAAGTTTCCCGATCAGGACAATTTCCGCAGGGTTGATCTAGGAAATGGCTTGTCGGCGGGCGGTGCGGGCGGAAGAGGCTAGTTTCGAGAAGCATCCGGGAGCGCCGACGTTGCGTGCGGCGCTCCCGGGAGGACTCCGGTGGGTTGGTGCCGCCCCTACAGCGTGTAGCGGTACTGTAGGCTCAGGGAACGACCGAGGGGCGTGGTTGCCGCTTGGTCGAGGCTGTTGGGGCCGGTGTTGTTGCAGATGGCCGCCAAGGGCCCTGCCGAACCTGGTTCCAGCCTAACAACGTTGGGGCACCGGCCCGGGATGGCGCCGCCGCCGATGGCGTAGATCTCGTCGGTGATGTTGCGGCCGATCAGGTTGAATTGGTGCCGGCCATCCTCAGAATACAGGCTGATCGCGGCGTCGAGCACCCAGAAGCTGTCCTGCTTGAACGGGTCGAGCGTTGCGGACCATGCGTAGTCGCCGGTGTAGCGGCCATCGGCGGACAGGTTGAGCCGCCAGCCACCGCCAGCGTTCCAGTCATAGGATGCGCCGATGTAGCCGGTGATATCCGCGCTGCCGGCACCGTCCTCGCCCTTGAGGTTCTCGCCCGTCGCGTTGATGAAGTCCTTCGAGTAGGACGTGTCGGTCCACGCCCAGGCACCCCGGAGGGTTAGGCCTTCGATGTTGGTGTTCAACTGCGCATCGAATTCAACGCCGTAGGTTTCAAGGGCCGACGCGTTGAAGGTGCTGAACTGGATGATGGTCGAATCGAAGAGCTGCACCTGCAGGTCGGAGTACTCGTACACAAATGCCGTTGCATTGAATCGTAGGGCACTGTCCAGGAAACGGCCCTTAAGGCCGGCTTCGAAGCCTTCCGCTTCCTCGGATTCGTAGATCAGAAAGCTGAAGTCGCCGCCGTTGACTGCTGGATTGAGCGCGGCGGTCGGGAGGGCGCTGTTGTCAACGCCGCCGGACTTGAAGCCTTGCTTGTAGGAGAGGTAAACGCTCACGTCGTCGTTGAGGTAGTAGTTGATCGCGGCCTCTGGGGAGAGGTTGTCGTCATCAAACTCCAGCCCGTCGATCAGGGGCGGTGCGCCGAATCCGAACGCCCCGGCGAGCGCATGCAGGTAGGGAATCTCGATGTGGCCGTCTTTGGTCTCGTCCGTGTAACGCACACCTACAGTAACTTCCGTGCGCTCATTCACGTCCCAATAGAGGGCCAGGAAGGTGGAAAGCACCTCTGTGTCGAGGAAGTGGTGCTTGTTGTAGTCGTACCCCCAGCCGGTCACCGGGTCAGGGCCGAACAGGACGCCGAGATTGAACGCGTACTGGTAGGCGTCGAACTCCTGCTCGATGTCTTGGTAGTACAGCCCAGCCTGAAAGTTCAGCGGGCCGTCAAAGTCGCTGGCGAGGCGGAACTCCTGGCTGATGCTCTTGTAGATGTTGTTGTGCAGGCCGCCGAAGACGCTGGCGCCGTAGCTGTAATCGTCGAGTTCCCAGTGCTTGAGGTCAACCCAACCGGTGATTGAAGTGGCGGTGAATTGCTCGTTGACGTCCCAGTCCATGCGCAAGGACAGGAAGTGGGTGTCCTGCTCCAAGCCCGGTTCGCCGTCGTCGAAGCCTTGCGGCAGGCCAGCTCTCAATGCCGGATGCAGGTTGAGCTTGGAGGTGTTGCCGTTGAGCTTGCAATCGTCCACGCCCTGAAAGAGGGCGAAGGCTGCGGAGGCCGCTGGTATGGCGGTGGGTTGTTGTCTGCCCTCGGGGCAAACCTCCTCCGCATAGGCCGTACCCCCGCCATGGTTGTCATACTCGGAGTAGCTGTACTTCAGCTTGGCTTCGAAGTTGTCCAGCGGATTCCAAACCAAGGTCAGCCGGGTGTTCAGGGACTCATCGCCGTAGTACTTGTCGGCCCCGCTGATGGCGACGTTGACCGGGTCGTTCTCCGCCGAGTAGTTCTCGAACAGCTCGTCGTTCTTGGTCCAACCCACGGCGAGCCGGGCGCCCAAGGTATCGGAGAGCGGGCCGGAAAGGACGAACTCGCCAAAGAAGCCGTCGAATTCGGTTTCGTAGCCGCCGCTGACCTCCATCTCGAACTCGTCGCCCGGATCGTTGGTGGTGATGGACACCACGCCGGCGGTGGCGGACTTGCCGAAGTAGAGCGACTGCGGGCCTTTCAGGACTTCCAACTGGCCCATGTCCATGTAGGAGTTGTGGATGAAGCGGCCCCGGTTGACCACCACGCCGTCCAGGTTGATGGCCACGGAGTGGTCGAATGCGGCGGAGATGGAGCTTGAGCCGATGCCCCGCAGCCTGAGGCTTGAGCCGTTGCCGGAGCCACCAGGGGAAATCACCATGTTGGGCACCATCTTGGCGGCGTCCACCAGGTTGGTGATGTTGTAGCGGTCGAGGTCCGCCTCGGTCAGGGCGGCGATGGTGACCGGCACGTCCTGCAGGGTCTCCTGCTGCTGACGGGCGGTGACGATGATCTCCTCGATGACCTCGCCTTCCTGGGCGAGGGCGGGCATCAGAGGCGCCCATGCCAAGGCAAAGGCAAGGGTTCCGAGAATTCGGGAACGGGTACTCATGCTTCTCTCCTATAACAGCCAAGGCGCGCCAACGACGCTGGCGCGAAGCGCCAAATTGTAGGGATTCCTGAACGCATGTCAATGAAACTGGAGAAATAATTGAGATATGCTGTGGGGGCGGCAGAGCCATTGTTAGGGAGGGGCATGACGCAAATCGCAGCACAGGAAGGGGGGACGCCGACACCTGCCGGGCTTTCCAAGCGGGTGCTGGCCTCCTATGGCGCGCCGGCGTTGCCGCTGTCCATGACCACCCTGCCTCTGGCGGTGTACCTGCCTGCGGTGTACGCCGATGCGGAGGGCTTCGGGCTCTCCTTGGGCTTCGTCAGCCTGATGTTGGTGGTGTCTAGGGCGTTCGATGGCATAACCGATCCGGTCATCGGCTTCCTGTCGGACCGCAGCCGCAGCCGTTGGGGCCGCCGCAAGCCGTTCTTCCTGTTGGGCACGCCGCTGTTCGTAATCGGCGTTTGGCTGCTCTGGGTGCCGCCTTTCGAATTCGGGCCAGTTTCCGTGTTCGGCCAGGAGATGAATTCCGGATACCCCTACCTGCTGGCGACCCTGGTGCTGCTGTTCGTCGGCGCCACCATCAAGGACGTGCCGTACAGCGCCTGGGGCGCTGAACTGTCCCAAAACTACAATGAGCGTACCCTGATCACGAGTTGGCGCGAGGGCTTCAACGTGGCCGGCAATCTCATTGGCGCCTTCGTGCCGGCGGTGATCTTCTTCTGGGGCTACACCAAGCCGGTGGACGCCGTGTTCTTCCTGTCGGTTGCCATCGTCTTCCTGATGCCCGTGCTGGTCGTCAACACCCTGTTCAACGTGCCGGAACCCAAGTTGACGGAGCATCGGCAGGAACGGCTGCCCATTCGCGAGAGCTTCCGTCACGCCTGGGCCAACGAGCCCTACCGCCGGCTGCTCATCATCTTCCTGTTCTCCACCATCGGCTCAGCGATGACGAACACCTTGAGCTTCTTCTTCGTCAAGCACGTGCTGCTGGCCGGCGACCTCTACGGCTTCTACTTGGCCCCCTACTTCATCTCGCAAATCATCGCCATCCCGCTTTGGTTCAAACTCTCCCGGCGCATCGGCAAGCACCGCGCGACCATGGTGGCCATTGGCTGGTATGCGCTCTGGTCCTGTTTCATACCCTTAATTGCGGTGGCGCCAATGGTCTGGTTCGAACCCTTCGAGGTGGCCAATCTGTTGCGGTTCCTGCCCGAAGGGGCCTATGTGGCAACGCTCGACTACTTCACCGGCATTCCCACGGGCAAGTTCCTGTTCTTCATCGGCGTGATGTGCCTGAAGGGCTCCGCCATCGGCGCGCTTTCCGCGCTGCCCTACGCCATGGCGGCTGATGTCGTGGATTTGGATTCCGCCCGCACGGGCAAGCGCCAAGGCGGCGCGTACTTTTCGATTTGGCTGATGGTGCGCAAGCTCGCCTACGCCCTTGGCCTGCTGATTGGGGCCAACATCGTGATCTGGTTCGGCTTCGATTCGCTGGCTGACCCCCTGAACACGACCAACACCGCATTCGCCCTGCTGATGCTGGCCGTCACCTATTCGATCGTGCCTGCGATCCTCAAGTTCGTGGCCATGCCGCTGCTCTGGAACTATCCGCTGACCGAAGCTCGGCTTGGGGAGATTCAGCGTGAGATCGAGACCCAAGCGCGCGGCGCTTGACGCTCCACTTAGGGGCCGCCCTTGATCGAGATGGTGTGCCCGGTCATCCAGCTCGAAGCCTCGGAAGCCAGATAGACCACCGCCGGCGCGATGTCTTCGGGCGTGCCCACGCGGCCGAGCGGAATCTGAAAGCGCTCGCCGAGCTCCGGAATCTCCTCCTCCTTGAGATTGAGGAACTCCAGGAAGACTTCGGTGGGAATTGGCCCGGGCGAGACGCCGTTGACGCGGATGCCCAGCGCCGCCATCTCCGCGGCGAGGGTCTGGGTCAAGTTGTTGACGCCGCTCTTGGCCACCGCGTAGGGGCCGTTGAAGGGCGCGGCGCCGCCCGCCGCGGCGGATGAAATGTTGATGATGGTGCCGCCGCCGTGATCCTTCATGATGTTGGCCGCCGCCTGAGCGCCGGTCCAGACCGCCTTGAGATTCAGGTTGAGCTGAAAGTCCCACTGCCGCTCCGGCATTTCCAGAAAGGTGCGCGGCACCCGGTCGTCGGCGCCGCCGGCGTTGCTCACCCAACAGGTCAGGGCGCCCATGTCGGCGAAAGCCTGATCAGCCAGCGCCTGCACCTGCTCGATTTCCATGACGTTGGCGGTCACTGCCAGGGCGCGGCGGCCCAAGGCGCGGACCTTGTCGGCCACCGCTTCGATTTCGTGGGTGCGGCGGGCGGCCACCACCACGTCGGCACCCGCCTCGGCAAGGCCCAAGGCGAGCCCCTCGCCGATGCCCCGGCCGCCGCCGGTTACCACCGCCACTTGGCCATCCAAGCGGAACCTGTCCAAGATACCCATGAGCGCGCTCCTTCCTTTCAATGGTGCAAAGCTTAGTTGACTGGTTGGCCGTTTGGAAAGGCAGGTGCGGAATTGGTGGGCTATAGTCCGCATGAATGCCCTTGATGGGAAGATGATGGCGATTGCCGACTACGATCCGTTCCGGCCACCGGTGCTCGACGAGCCGAGCGTGGCCTACGCGCACTTGCTGGCGGAACGGCCCGTGCACTACTTTGCCGAATTCGACCCGCCGTTCTACACGCTGTCCCGCTATGCGGATGTGCAACGGGCCTTGCGCGACATCGACACCTACTCCAGTGAGTTTGGGCAGGGGCCGCGGTTCACGCCGCCGGCCGGCATGCTCTCCAATCCGCCCCAGCACACCTTCTTCCGCAGCATGGTGCAGCAGGCGTTCTCACCCCGCGCCATCGAGGCCATGCGCGGCCGGGTCGAGGCGCTGGCGGATGAACTGCTCGACGAGCGCCCGGCGGGTGAGTGGGATCTGCACGATGTCTTCGCCTTTCCGCTGCCGGTTATCGTTATCGCGGAAATGCTAGGAATTCCGGCTGGCGACCAGCATCTGTTCAAGCGCTGGTCGGATGCTTCGGTGGCGGCAATGGGCGCGGCGGACCCATCGGCTTACGAGTCGGAGCTCACCGAGTTGGCCAACTACACACTCGCCCGGATTCGCGAACGCCGTGCCACGCCGGGCAGGGGTGATTTGATCGATGGCTTGGTGCAGGCGAAGCAGGACGGCAAGGGGCTGGCCGATGAGGAAATCCTCAGCGTCGTCAATCAACTGCTGGTGGGCGGCAACGAGACGACGACCTCCCTGATCACCAACGCCGTCTGGCGGCTGCTCGAACATGCGCCGCCTGGGCGGCGGCGGGCGCTTTGGCAGCGGCTGGTGGCCGATCCGGGGTTGGTCGATACGGCGTTGGAGGAAAGCCTGCGCTTCGACCCGCCGGTGCTGGGGCTGTACCGCTCAACGACCCAGCCGGTGGAACTGCACGGCGTGCGCATTCCCGAAGGCGCCAAGGTGATGCTTCACTACGCCGCCGCCAATCGCGACCCGGAGGTGTGGGACGACCCCAACACCTTCTCCTTGGACCGGCCGGCGCAGCGCCACCTGGCCTTTGGTTTGGGGGTGCACTTCTGTTTGGGCGCCCAGTTGGCCCGGCTTGAAGCCGGTGCTGCGCTGCGGGCGTTGATTGCCCGCTGCCCGGACTTGCGGCTGGTCAACTCGGGCCAGCGCATTGCGCCTTTTTTCCTCTGGGGCCGCAGGCATCTGCCTGTGGCCTGCGATTCCTAGCGCCGCATCAGAGTTGGAAGTAGGGCGGTAGGTCGCTGGGTTCGATCTTCTTGAGGTTGGCGAAGGGGCTGGCCCCGAAGTAGATGTCTTCGCCGATCAGCTTGCCGTCGGCATCGGCGGGCCAGAGCGTCACCAGTTGGGCACCGCCGAGCCAGAGGTCGCCGGCCCGCACCTCCTCTTCCCCGACCTTGGCCACTTCCATGGCGAGCAGCGCCTCGCCTTTGTACACCTGCTTGACTTGGCCTTCCGTGATGACGTGGTCGTCGCTGGCCACGACCTTGTCCACCACCACTTCAAATTGCTGCCCGCCGGTCTGGAACATGCCGGCGTAGAAAGCCCGCACGGCATCGCGGCCCTCAATTATCGAAGGCTCGCCACTGCCCCAGAAGTGGTAGATCGGATTCGTGGTCAGGGTGTCCATCAAGGGATCGAGCTGACCCTTGATCTCATGCTCCATGTGATTGCGCACTTCGGTTATCAAGGCTTGGCGCCGAGGGCTGGACTCTTGGGCGGCGGCGGCCTCAAGGGCCAACCAGCTCTGGTGGGGATCGATGGCGTGAGTCATGATGGATTCCTATTTGCTCAACGTTTCGACTACTATGCGGGCGGAACTGCCGCAATGGGGGCGGCGCATCTTGCAAACCACTTCGGACAAACTTACGCGCTCGACGCTGTTCTACTACAGCTTGGCCGACGTGCCGGTGATGATGTCGATCTTTCCCGCCCTCGTGTTCATCCCGAAATTCTACACCAGCGACATGGGCGTGCCCTTGGCCTTGGCGGCCAACATCATTCTGGGCGTGCGGCTGTTCGACATGGTAAGCGATCCGCTGATGGGCTACATCAGCGACCGCACCCAGACCCGCTGGGGAAGGCGGCGTCCGTGGCTGGTGGTGGCCACCCCCATACTGATGCTCGGCATCTATCAACTCTACCTGCCGCCGGAAGGCGCCGGCACCCTGCACATGCTGACGTGGATGGCGGTGGTGTCGGTGGGCACCACCATGCTGCTCATTCCCTACTACGCTTGGGCGGCGGAGCTTTCGCCCGACTACAACGAGCGCTCCCGCATCACCGGGTGGCGGTCCATGGCTGGCGTGGTCGGCAGCTTGGTGGCACAGTTGGCGCCGGCGCTGGCGTTGCTGCTCTTCGGCATCGGCGGCAGCCGCGCCGTGCTTGCGGTGGTTGGCGTCTCCATGCTGGTGCTGATGCCGATCTGCATCTTGCTGACGGTGACCCGGGTGCCGGACAGCGGGGCGCCGCAGCCAACGGGGATGCCCATTTGGCAGGGCTTGAAGGTGATGCTGGCCAACGGTCCGTTCAAGCGGCTGGTGCTGACCTTCATGATCGGGCAAACGGCATTGGCCATCACCACCCCGCTGTACGTCTTCTTCATCGCCTTCGTGCTGCACGCCGAGGAAATGGCCATCTTCATGCTGACGTTCTTCTACGCGGCCAATTTCGCTTCGGTGCCCTTTTGGGTGTGGGCGTCGAGGCACATCGGCAAGCACAGGGCCTATGTGGCCAGCTTCGTCATCATCGCTTTTGCGCACCCCTTCTACATGCTGCTTGGCGAGGGCGACTTCTGGTGGATGCTGCCGGTCACCTTGACCACGGGTTTTGCGGCGGGTGGGTTTTCGGCCGCCTTGCCGAACTCCATGAAGGCCGACGTGATCGATCTGGACACCTTGAAGAGCGGCGAAAACCGTGCCGCTTCCTTCTTCTCGGTTTGGTCGTTCACCTACAAGGCGACCGCCTCATTGGGCGTGTGGATCGCCCTGACCGGGCTTGCGTTCTTCGGCTTCAACGCCGACCCGGAGGCGGTGAACGGGGCTGACGAGCTGTTCGGCCTGCGCTTCCTGTTCTCGACGCTGCCGTCGGTGTTCTTCCTGGCCGCCGCGGCGGTAGTCTGGAACTACCCCATCACGGAGGCGCGGCATGCTGAGATGCGCGCCCAACTGGAGCAGCGGGCGGCGGGGCCGGCAGCGGCTGGGTAGTGCGCTGTCGTCTATCTGACGACGATGGCCTCCTCGTTCCAAGGGGAGAGCGGTTCGTTGGTTTCTGCCTGAAAGGCGGCGGGCAGCTCCTCGGTCATGTGCAGGGTGGCGGCTAGGCGACCGAAGCCGACGAAGAAGGCCACCGTCATGCCCAGTTCCATCGCCTGCGCTTCGCTGAAGTGTTCCTTTAGGCCGTCATAGACGGCGTCGTCGATGGCCAGGTGATTGGTGGCGAACAGGTCGGCAAAGGCGATTGCCGCCTGTTCGGCGTCCGTGAGGTTATCTGCGCTTGGCGGATCGGCAAGTTCACAGACCAAGTCCTCGGTAACGCCATCGGCCACCGCATCGGTGTAGCGGATGGCCATGCAACTGCGGCACTGATTGTGGAAGGCCACCCGCAGCCGCACCAGCTCGACCAGCCGGCCGGGCAGGGTGCGGTGCATCTTGAGCGAACCGCCGAATGCGGCAACCCCCTTGGCCAGCCCCGGGCAGTGGGCAAACATGCGCATCAACCCCTGCTCCAAGGGCGTGGCGGTGTCGGGCCGGGTCATCTCCCTGAGCGCGGGGTCCCAGTGTTCGGGTTCGATCTTGCTGATTCGGGTCATGGGGTGCGGTTCCTCAGGTGGCAGCCCTTCGTGGGTGGTCGCGAAAGCTTGCCACGGCGGGTGCGGGGGTTCAATGCGCCCTTTGACTCAAGACGTCCAGACGTCTAATCTTTCCCAATGCTGCCCACTGACCGAAATTCCTCAAGCCCGAAGCAACCTCCTGGCCGGGTTCGCGATGCCATCATCAAAGTGCTTGAGGACTCCGACGCGCCTCTGACATTGGCACTGATCGAAGCCAGCGTCCGCAAGGAAATCGGCGAAACGCCAACATCGTCCATCCGGTCCTATCTGCGGCTCAATACGCCCGGTTTGTTTGTTCGGGAAGCTCGGGGTGTTTACCGCTCGGCGGTTCACCAACAGAGCTCGCGCCAGCAGAGCCTGACTGAAATTGAGGATTGGGAGGCCCCGGTCGCTTGCGGAAAGTCCACTCTGCACCACCATGATTGCTTTTCGTGGGTGGAGCAGCGGCCCTCGAATTCGGTTCATGCCATCGTGACCGATCCGCCCTACGGGCTTCATGAGTACACCGAGGAGCAGCAGAGAAAGCTGCGGGCGGGCCGGGGTGGGGTCTGGCGGCTTCCTCCGTCCTTTGACGGCCACAGGCGGTCGCCTGTCCCTCGCTTTACGACCTTGGATGAAAATCAACTCCAGGAAATCCAAGCGTTCTTCAGGGTATGGGGAAGGGCCGTTCTGCCTGCATTGGTGCCCGGTGCTAATGTGGTGGTTGCGTCCAATCCGCTGGTGGCCCACATCGTGGCCACTGCGCTTGCCGACGCGGGTCTGGAACGTCGGGGCGAGATTGTGCGACTGACCATGACCATGCGCGGAGGCGACCGGCCCAAAGGAGCGCATGATGAATTTGCCGGCGTCAGCGTCATGCCGAGGTCGATGTGGGAGCCGTGGCTGGTGTTCAGAAAGCCCCTTGAGGGCCGGGTTCAGGACAACCTGCGCAAGTGGCGAACTGGTGGTTTCCGCCGTCCGGGCGACGACAAGCCCTTCGGAGACGTGATCGCCTCGGCACCCACGAGGCGAGCCGAACGGAAACTGGCGCCCCACCCCAGCCTCAAGCCACAGGCCTTCCTGCGGCAGCTTGTGCGCGGGGCGCTGCCGCTGGGCGAGGGCGTGGTTCTCGACACCTTCGCGGGTGCCGGTTCGACGTTGGCCGCCTGCAATGCAGTAGGCTACGAGAGCATCGGCGTGGAGAAGGACCGGGCGTACTTCCTGACCGCTGTTGAGGCGATTCCCAAGCTAACGAATTACCCCTCAAAGAAAGCTGCTACGCCTTGTAAACCCAACTCTCCCGGAGCTTCTTGATTCCGTCGGCATGAAGCGTGGCGGTTCTGGTGCCAAGTTCGCCCCGCGGATTGCGCCGGAAGTCGTCGATGGTGACCCGACCGAGGTACACCTCGGTGAACGTCATGGGTTTCCGGCTCGAGGCGGGTTCCGACTCCGTATCGACCGCGTAAACGAACACGCACATCCACTGCTCTCTTGCACCGTGCGTGTCAACCGCGCCTCCCTTCTTTCGGGTCGTCTTGATTTCAACGCCCTCGGCCCCAGATTTGACGGAGTTGTTCGGATAGACACCTTGAACCACCAAGTCAGGGTGGCCGTTGAAGTAGGTATTTTCGACCAGCACTCGAGAGTGAGTTGCGAGGCTCGAAGTGAGCATGTCTGACAGAACGCCCGACATGATTGCGGGCCTTAGCATGTCGTCCAGCCGTTGAAGGCCCCTTGAAGTCAGATGGGTGTTTACGTCGTGAAAGAAGTCATAGACATCTTGCATTGCCAGCCGAAAGTCGTCCTGCCTCAACTCGTATGGCCAATCAAAGCCAAGGTTGAAGCAGCTCGGGTCGGCTGTGTTTCTTGTGGTCGGCATCGTGTGCTGTTTCCTACGGATGTGGCTTTCTGGACTCGCCACCAATTGCCTTCCGTACTTGGGCGAAACCGATGCGTTCCTGCTCTAACCGCACCGATTCGCCGAGACGATTGGCGCATAGGTCCTCGTACAGCGACTTCTCCGCAGCGCTCAATCGTGGCAGGTCGCGCGTGGCGGGGGCTTGCTCCCGCCCCCAAAGCTGTTTGCAGCCCAGCAACGTTGCGCGATCCATCAGGAAGGACTCAGCGTGGGGAAAGTGGGTGCGCAACTCATCGAGGATCGCGAACCCGTGGGTGTCGATATCCCCCCAGTATCTTAGCCGGCAGTTGTCCAGCCAGTGCGCTTCGCCGAGATCGTGGAAACCGTAGCCGGCACCGAAGATCGCCATGCTGTCCGGCACGTCGGGAAAAGCGAGGAAGTTGATCTCGTTCTCAACAATGAACGCTTGTGAGACCATTGGTTCCAGCTTGGCAAATGTGGCGGCGTCGGTTTCGATATCGGCCATGGGGCGGAAACTAAAATTGGCGCAGGAAGCGTCCAGCATGCGGAAGCGGATACGCTCCGGCTTTGTCCTGAATCCGTATCTGCCTTCGAACCGGCGTGCGCCGGTCTGGTTCCCGTCAATGGCGGTCTCGGGCAGGGCGCAATCGAGCAGTTCGCTTAGCAGGCCGCGGTGCTTTTCGATGAATTTGGTGTGGACGCCGGGGACGTCCATCTGGCGGAGGTAGATGCCTGGCTGCGGGTGTTCCCTCATCCAAGCCACCACCGCGAGCAGACGTTCCCAGTCGCCCGCCCGTTCGAGGGCGGCCAGGGGCCTTTTGCCCAACCATTCGAGCAGAACGGGTTGGTGCCGGTGCGTGAGTTCCAGAGTCCTTTCGAACCGCGCTTGGTCACTGGCCTTGCCGAGCAGCGCGACCGCATCCTCCATGCCGTCCAGCCAAGCGGCGCAGGGTAGGGAATTCGTGCCGAGCAGGCGATGGCGGAACGCCCGTTCCTCAATGCGGACCCGAGGCATGGCTCGCAACGCGGCAGCCCAGTTGCGCACTTCGTCGAAGCGCTCGGTAATATCTGCGGACTTAGGGCCGCGAATCGGCAACCGCTTGGGGAACAGTGGTTCGCCGGTAACGAGGCTGGCCAGCATTGCGCCTCGGTCCCAGAGACGCTTGGCCTTTTGGCGCAACTGCGCTGGGGTGGTCCAAGTGGTGGCGACGGACCTTTTGCTGGCGGGTGGCCTGGTCGATTGCACTAAGTTCGCGCCCTGAGTCTCTCAGCACCGTTGGACTTTTCACGTTCTTCGCGGTACTCCTCGATCGTCAGGTTGCGCAGCCGGGAGGCGCGGCCATCCTCGTTGTGCACGAACCCCACGCCGGACACAAACGGCTCGATGACGTGAATCTTCTGCAAGGGCGTGATGATCAGCAGTTGTAGGTGCAATGCGTTGAACAGCTTCAGGGCGTACTGGGTGCTCTCGTCCGAACCGCGTCCGAAGGCCTCGTCGATCGCCACGAATCGAAAGGAGCGGGAGCGCACCTGATCGCGCTCCAGGCCAAACTGGTAGGCGAGGCTGGCGGCCAGCACCGTGTAGGCTAGTTTTTCCTTCTGGCCGCCGGACTTGCCCCCAGAATCCGTGTAATGCTCGAACTCCACGTTGTCCTCGCGCCAGCGTTCGCTGGCCGAGAAAACGAACCAGTTGCGTACATCGGTCACTTTCTCGGCCCAGCGACGGTCTTGTTCGGCCAGGCCCTCCCGCCCGCGAAGGCGGTCGATGATGGCCTTCACTTGTTGGAACTTGCTCTCCGAATACTGGACGTCGTCGGAACCGGTGAGAGTTCCTTCGGTGCAGGCCCGCAAGTCGCCGCGGAACTCGCGTATCTCGGTGTCTGGAGCGGGTTTCGGCTCCAGTTCAATGTAGCGCCCGGGATTGTAGTCAATCTGCGCCAGGGAATGGTTGATGCGGCCGATACGATCGTGAATCTCCTCGCGGTGCCTGCCCAACTGCGACTGGAAACTGGCGATCTCACGAATGGTGTTCTCGTTCAGAAGTTGCTTGAAATGCGCCTCGAACCTAGGCAGGTCGTCGGCCTTCAGGCGCTCAAGCATGGCGGTGTATTCGGGGCCGGCGGCGATGCTTGCGTCGAACTCGGCGGTCTCCTGCCGGTACTCCTCCCTGAACTCCGACATGGCCTTGACGATCTTCTCGCGTAGGCGCCCCGCCTTCTTTTCGTCGGCATCCATGCGCTTTTGTAGCCATTCCCTCACGTCCTGTTGCCGGTTGTCGCACGACTCGACACTCAGGCGGTGCTCGCCCAAGGCCTCGTCGCGGATCGCAGGCAGTGCTTGCGCATGCGATTCGGTCGGTGCGGCCGCTTCGCGAAGTTCTGCCTCGGTGTGGGCGAACAGTTGCTGCGCGTCGGTGTGTCGCTGTTCCGTTTTGGCTCGGTCCGCGCTGGCGTTTTGCAGTTGCTCCTCCGCTTTCCGGAGCGCAATTTCGGCGCGATCGAGTTGTTCCTTGAGTTGCCTCAGAACGTCCGATGCTGAAGCCAAGCGGTCGCGCTCGTCGGTCAGTCGCTGAATACGCGTTGCAGTTTCGCCCCAGTCCAGTTCGTCGAAGCGGGTGTACTCCGATTGGAGCGTCCCCAAGCTGCGCCTTTGCGCTTCCACGCCGCTGTGCTCGCGATTCGTGGTGTCGATACGCGATGTTAGTTGATCGAGGGCGGTCCGCCTGCGTTTCCGGTCCTGCTCTAGGGCCGCAATCTTGGCTTCGTTGCTCCAGCCGAGCACATACCGGGAGCGGTCGTCCAGTCGGTGCCGGTCGTCCTTCTCGTGGCGTTCCCCACGCTGCTTGAATTGGCCCGAACGTGTCAGGGCGCGCTGTTCCCTGCGAAACTGCTCTTGGTCGCGGCAGCAGGCGATGTCGAAGCGCCGCGCCAGTTCCGTTTCCAGCCAGGGGTAAAACCTGGAGTCCGGTTTCACCGACAGTTTCCGTACCAGCGAGTCCGGGTGTAGGTTGGGATACTCCCGGCGCTCGCGTTGGCGGACGAGGAAGTAGACGAGCCGGCTATTCAGGTGGTTTGCGTCCACCCATGCGGCCACCTTAGCGTAGTGACCGCCTTCCACCAGCAGCGCCAGCCCGAAATTGCGCAGCACCCGTTCCGCCGCGCCTTCCCAATCGCGCTCCTCCTCGCGCACCTGGAGCAATTCGCCCGCGAACGGGAGGTGCTCCTCGGCGATGTCGAGAGCCCGGCACAGCCGCTGGCGCAAGGCCACCTGCCGTTCGGGCACGTTGCTGCGCCGTGCCCGCAGGCTCATTAACTCGCGTTGCAGGTCGCCAAGTTTCTCATTGAGGCCGCGTGCGGTTGCGGTGTCTTCGGTGAGTTGGTTGCGCAGACGGTCGGCGCTCTCGGTGAGATCGGATTCCATCTGTAGGAGCCGCTTGCGCTGGTCAAGGAATTCGGGCTCGGTGGCCGCGGCCATCTCGTCAAGGCTTGCGGCGAGTTCCCGGTAGCGGCCTGCCTTCTCTTTCCTGCGGTTCCGCTCCTGTTCCAGGCGACTGATCTCGGCGGTGAGGCTGTCGATGCGGTCACCGCCGTTTTCGGCTATGGTCCGGCGTATCCCGTCCACTTCGCGGCGTTGTTCGTCGCGGCTCGAAGCAAAACGTTCGACGCGCTCGCCTTGACGCTCTAACTCCGCATTTAGTCGGTCTGTGCGCTCACGGATCAATTCCAGCTTTAGGCTGGCGAAGTAGTGACGCAGCGCATCCCGGCAGCCGCGCAGCTGCTCGACGTTTTCTGTCAGTTCCTCATGCCGGGAACAGTCCGCCACCAACGGCTCAAGTAGGCTCACCTGCCGTTTCGCCGTCAGCACCGCCCGGTAGGCGCGGTCGAGATCGTCGAAGTGATCGATCAACGCCTTGATCTGCGGCTCCGCATTGAAGGGCTCCAGCATGTGGCCGCGGACGAAGTCCGTCAGGTTGCCCACGGATTTCATGGACACCGTCTGGTGGAACAGCTCCATCGCCTGCTCGTTGTCGATGCCGAAGCGTCGCCGGAACCAAGCGCCATAAGGTGGAAAGGTCTGGAACAGATCCACGCCATCCTTTCGCAGTTGTTTGCGCAGGTTGCCGATGTCCGCCCCGAAACCGGCGAATTCCCCGGCGATGGAAAGCTCCCGCTCCGCAGCTGCAAAGATGCGGGCGGGCTGGCCTAGTGCATCGTTGATCCAGAATACTTGGGCGAGTGTGACGGCCTGCTGAAAGTCCCTGTTGCGGAATACGCCGAGGATTGCGGAATAGCTGTTGTGGTCGCGCAGCCCCACCGGCCGGGCCGCGGTGCCGCTGTCGCTGCGTTCCGTCTTGTAGTGGCCGAGTACGTAGGAGCGCAGGTTGCGCTCGCGGCTATAGGCGCCGGCGGCACGGTTGTAGGCGACGCGTTGTGCCGGCACCAGCAGCGTGGTTACCGCATCCACCAAGGTGGTCTTCCCCGAACCGATGTCGCCAGTGACTAGATTGTTCCGGCCGTTCAGCTTCAGGGACCAAACATGCTTGTCGAACGTGCCCCAGTTGAACACCTCAAGGCGCTCCAAGCGATAGCCCGACAGCGTATCGTCGGTGATGCTGTCGAACAGGGACAAGGATTCGTGCCGCTCGCGGTTCACGGCGATGACCTCTCCAACTCGGACCGGTACGCTGCCAGCCGGCTGTTGAATTCCGTCAACCACTGAGCATCCACGAACGCCTTCAGGAAACGCTGCACCTCGAATTCCCGTGAGCGGGCACCGTCCTGCGCTTTCATGCGTCGCAGGAAACCGAGTTCGACAATGCGATTCAGATCCGCATCCAGCCGGTCCGTCATGCGTGCCTCGTTGCTGCTCTCCGGCAGGAACACCCGCACCAGTTCCGCGATCTCGTCGCGGCCAATAACCAGCCGGGTCTCCCCGCCGGTGGCGTCCTGCTCGGCCAGCTTCTTGCGCAGCAGCGCCAGCAGCAGGCTGACGTTGAACGAGAGCGGGCGCCTAGGCAGCAGCCGAGGAGCGGTGCGGTTACCTTCGCCTTCATCGTCCCCCGATTGTAGGTAAGCATAGCCCTCGCTCTCATCGATGATGAGTTCGAGACCCAACACGGCCACGTAGTCCATTACCCGAGCGCGCAACCCGATCAATTCCTCCCATAGCACTGGGTTCCGGTCCCGGAAAACCACGCCACGAAGCAAGCGAACGGCCACCTGACCGAGCGGATCAGTGGCTTGGCCTGCCTGTCCATCATTTGGTTCGTCGTTGCTCATCGCATCACCATGGTCCGCCACTGTCTCGCGTGATTCAGGAAACCTTGCCGAGCGACGCGCCGCAACGTTTCGCCTGTCACCGGACGAACCACAGTCTACCGAGCGAAAATGATTCGTGGCAGCCTCGTGCGCTTCATGGTTCCCTCTGGAGAAGACTCTCGTTCCGGCCCATCACTCGGATCCCGCGGAGCCCTTGCATCCAAGCGGGTCCACCAGATCCATTCCTCGATTTCCTCGTCCACATGGGCTTTCAGCCTGTCCGCCAGTTGCAGGTAGGCGACCAGTTCCGCCATGCCGTGTTCGAAAGGTCGCGCCTCGCAGAGTTCCCGCAACGTGACCTGTGAGCGGTCCTGCAGGGCGTGGCGGATATGCGCTTCGAGACGCGCCATGTCAACTAAGGTCTCGGCGTAGAGTGCCGACGTGTCCAGGTCGTCCTCTCCGGATTCAAGTTCAAGAGTGGAGATTGACGGGCTGAAGGGCGGCGTGTACAGGGGGCGCTCCATAGGCAGCACTATGTGTGCCGCCGTCGCGGAAACCTCGGTCACAGAGCCCTTGGGGGGCTGGTCGCGTACTGCTAGGGCATTGGCTTCGATGTTGCGCAATATCTCCATGATCCGGCGATTCTCCAACCAAGCCTGATCGTCGAGGAAGCGCCGCAACTGTTGCGAAAGCCGCCGCACCGTGGCTTGGGCCTGCTCACCGGCTTCCAGCCAATCATAGTGTACGCGGCGGGTCCGGGCATCGGGACTCATTTCTTCGACCGCGGGCAGCGCCAGCACTGTATCAAGCAGACCGGTCAGTTCCTCTTGGCGTTCCTGTGACATCAGAAAATCCCAGAAGGCGTTGAAACTGCGCCCCTGATCCGATTCAGCAATAGCGCCGCGCCGTTCCACCACATCGTCCAGCAGCGCCGCGCGCGGCCCGTCCCACAGCGCGATGCGCTCGCGAACACTCCGGTCCAGCATGCGGAAATTGTGTTCCACCTCGCGGAAGTCGCCGAGCAGTTCCCGGGCCATCTGCGTGAACTGCTGGAAACGGTCCTTCACGGCGGTGTCGTCGAGCAGGGTCAGTTCACCGGCTCGGATGCTCTCGATTTCCGCCTCGATGCCGGCACACTGGCGCTCAAGTTCCGCGATGCGGGCCTCCGGGTCCTCGTCGGCGCCTTCGCGAATCTGCCGCAATAACTCGATAAGAGTGCGCAGGCGTGACTCGGTTCCCACGAAGGACCGCCTGGCTAGGGAGTCAAGCCAGCGAATGGCTTTCTCAGCAGCCGGGGTCAGGTCGAAGTGCGGCTCGTCCGAGTCCTTGGTGTAGTACTTTCTGAGCCAAGCGTGTTCTGGATCAGCCCAGTCGTTGAGGTATTCAACCGCCGAACGAGGGAAGGCTTCGACACCCTTTCGCTCGCGCAGATCGAACAACTCATCCTCAAGGGCTTCGGCCAAGTCGCCCTGTGGCGTTGCGCGGCGGTTTGGCTCCAGAAAAAAGCGGTATAGGAACCCCGCCACCAGCGGAGCGTTTTTCGAACGCAGCAGACGCCAAGCGGGGTTGCTCTCGCGCAGGCGCTCAAGGCTGTCGAAGTCGAGGTCCATGGGTAGTGGGCGGATTGGGTGAATCGGGAGAGAGCGCCTCCGCTTGGGCGACGAAGTGGCTCCAAGGGTCATGGGCATGTTCCCGGTGGGCTGGCTGCAACAGGGGACGCCCCACGATAATTCGGCGGCTCGATGCCTTGACCATCTCGCAAAGTTCCACCAGCTCCGCGCTTCGGGTGGCCCAAGTCTCCCGTACCAGCGATTCGATGGTGGAACGATCGTAGAGAAAGGCGCAGGCCAGATCGTATCCGTCACGGGCCAGCAGCTTGCCTCCGTCGATGGCGCGGCCCAGCAACTTGCCTTTGAGTATGTCGTAGGCTGGGATCATGGGGGTGTCGGTTTGCTCCTCCCGGTCCAGCGTACTGGGGTCGAAGCGGGAGGGCGAAACTGAGAGCGAGACGGGGCCGGAGTCCGGGAATGTCCACGCGCCTGTTCGTCCTGCAAAGAAGTACTGTTTCTTGATCGTTCCGTTTTCGCGTAGCTGGGCAAGAGCGCCATTGACCGCTTGGCCGTGTTTTCGAACGAACTCTTCACCCATTGGCATTGGCATGGCAAAGTCAATGTCCGTGCTGTGACGATGCGCCCATCGCATGGACAGGGCGGTCCCGCCCCCGAGATAGAGATGGTCAAGTTCCTCGGCGGAGGCGAATTGCGCCAGAAGGCTGCGGGACCGAACCAAGGAAAGCTTCGGCTTGCCGGAAAGGCCAAACCGGCTGGGCATGGGGGCGTCCTCCCTGCTAAAATCCCATGACCCCATCCCCGGCGGTGCGCCACATGAGCGCCTTGTCGCGCATGGGGTTCTCCGGCAGGTCGGGCACCGGGATCTCGGGGTGCAGGATGCGGATCAGCGCGTTCCACTCCGGGCTGGTTTCCGCGCCGCACCGAACCACCAGACGGCATACCTGCCGTGTGCTTGCCCGTCCATCAAACGCCGCACGCCGAGTTTCCCTTGCCTGCATGTTCAGCAGGGCCTCGCGCAAGGCGAACCGGCGCTCTTCGTCCGGTGCGTCCCCCGCTCTGGCCCACATGATGAAGTCCCGTTCGCTGATGTTGATGGGGCAGCCAGCCAAGTGCTTCTCCAAGGCTAGGCCAAGTTCGCCGCAGCCGTGAGCGTGGGCGCGTGGCCGCTCATCGAACGGGTCATCAACGCTCATGTCGGGACAACGGGGCGGCGGGTAGGGGCAGGTTGCTGTGTCGTCAATCATGGCGGTGGGGCCATCAACTCCTCAACTCATGCTAGCACAGGGTGGCTGGAGCCCGAACCGAAAAAGAACGCCTGTTTTCAAGCGGCGCTAGGCTTGGCTGGCCGAAGTCGGTAAGCTGCGGCTTCGCCGCATTCGGCATGCGGCTCAACCCACATTCAATTCAAGAGGATCGACGATGGCCAAGAAGCTGGTTTTGGTCGGGCTGGTGCAGCCCGAAAGCGAGGATCTCGTGGAGGCGTTCAACGCGTGGTATCTGGGCAACCATGTGGAGGACACCTTCAACTGCCCCAACGTGAAGTCGGTGCGCTGCTTCAAGGCGACGCGGGGCTTCATGGGCGACCCGCCATCGGAATACCTCACCATGTATGAATTCGAGGGGGAGGACGCCGAGCAGGCGGAGCAGGTGCTGGCCGCTTACCAGGCTGATCCGGAGGGCTGGAGCAAGCGGCTGCCGAACAACAACTCGATGGCGGTGGTCGGTGCAGGCTGGTACCACGAGGAGTTGGCGTTCGGGGTCTAGCCCGCTCGGCGGCGACCGCAGCCATGCAGACTCCCTATTCCAGCCGCACCCAGTGGTACGTGGTGCTGCTGCTGACCTTGGCGGCCACCCTGTCGTTCATCGACCGGCAGATTCTCAACGTCATGATCGGCCCCATCAAGCGGGACTTAGGCGGACTAAGCGATACTGAAATCTCGCTCATCATCGGCCTCGCCTTCTCGCTGGTCTATACACTGGCGACCGTGCCCTTGGCGCGCATGGCGGACCGCGCCAACCGGCGCAACATCATCGCCGCTGGCATTTTTGCCTGGAGCCTGGCGACGGCCTTGGCGGGCAAGGCGGACAGCTTCCGCAACCTGTTTTTGGCCCGCATGGGCGTCGGCATCGGCGAGGCGACCTTGGGGCCGGCTTCAACCTCGCTGCTAGCCGACTACTTTGACAACGCCCGGCTGCCATTGGCCTACGGCATCGTCGGCGCGGCGCCCTTCATCGGCACCGGCCTCGCCAACATCGTCGGCGGGCCGCTGATCGATTGGCTGGAGGCGCGGCCCAACTTCACGCTGCCACTGTTCGGCGAACTTTACTCCTGGCAGATGGTGCTGGTCTGCGTTGGGCTGCCGGGCATTCTGCTGGCGGCGGTGATGTTCACCATCGCTGAGCCGGTGCGCCGGGGGGCGCTGAAGGATGCCGCCGCCGGCTTTCCGCTCGGCGAAGTGTGGCGCTTCGTCGCCTCCCGGGGGAAGTACCTCACCTATCACTTCATCGCCTATCTGTGCCTGTCGATTCAAGGTTTCGCCTTCCTCACTTGGGTGGTGGAGTTCTTCGTGCGCAAGCACCAGTGGACCAAGACCGAAATCGGCCTCACCTACGGCATCATCGCCTTGGTGGTTGGCGTCATCGGCAGCGTGTGGGCGGGCTTTTTCGCGGGAAGGCTGATCGGCCGGGGCGGCGGCGATGCGCCGATGCGGGTCACGCTTTGGGGCACCTTGGTGCTGGGGCCGGTGGCGGTGGTCCTGCCGCTGCTGGAGAGCGGCATCGCGGCCGCCGTGATGCTGGTGCCGATCACCTTCACCATGGCCATGCCGCCGGGCCTCAGCAACGCCGCCCTGCAGGCCATCGCGCCCAACCAGATGCGCGGCCAGTTGATCGCCCTGTACCTGATTTGCGTATCCTTTCTCTCCTATCTATTCGCGCCGTTCATCATCGCCGTGATGAACGACTACGTTTTTGGCCGGGAGGATGCCATCGATCTTTCGCTGGCCACCTTGGCCGTGTTCAACTACAGCATCGCCGCGCTGTGCCTAGCACTGAGCTTGAAGCCATTGCGTGCAGCCTTGGCTAAAATCCAATCCGAATAGAGACCACGTCAAGGAGGAACCATGGGCCGTTTGGCGGTTAAGGAAGCCCGGCAAATCCACTTTGAGCACTATGTTGGGGGGGATGCGAGCAAACCCCCGGTGGTGCTGTCCCACGGTTGGGGCATGGGCTGCCGGGTCTGGGACAACACGGTGGCGCGGCTGGTGGATGCCGGGCACGGCGTGGTCATCTACGACCACCGCTGCTGCGGGCAGTCCGACAAGGACTTTGCCGACGTCTCCATCGAGGCCCTAGGCGCCGACTTGGCGGCCTTGTGCCGACATTTGCGCTTGGCCGCCCCGGTTTTGAACGGCTGGTCCTTGGGCGGCGCGGTGGCGGTGGATGCCGCCGCCCGCTTGGGCAACGAGGTTGGCGGCTTGGTGCTGACCGGGGGCGCCACGCCGCGCTACACCCAAGGGGAGGGCTTCCCCCACGGTGGTCAGGCGGAGGACGTGGCGGCTACCGTGGCCGCCCTGCGCGCCGACCGGGTGAATTTCCTCAAGACCTTGTACTTTGACGGTGTGTTCGCGAAGGACGTGGGCGACGATGTCAAGGATTGGTGTTGGCGCATCGCCCTGCAGGCGAGTTCCGGCGCGGATGCCTCCCTGGGCGCCTTGGCGCAGCTAGACCAACGCAGTGCCATGGCGGGCCTGTCCTGTCCGGCGTTGGTGGCCGTCGGCGGGCAGGACGGTGTGGTGGTGCCGGAGACCGGCCGCTATGCCGCTGGCTGCCTGCGGAACGCCCAACTGATCGAGTTCGAGGACAGCGGCCACGCCGTCTTTCTGGAGGATGCGGACCGCTATCATGGCGCGTTGCTGGACTTCTTGGCCGGGGTGGCGTCGTGAGCGGGCGGCAGGTCAATTTCGGGCTCTGGTACGACTTCCGCAACCCGGTGCCGAGCACGGTTGGTTTTCAGGACCTCTACCGAGCCAGCCTCGATCAGATCGCCTGGGCGGAATCGCTGGGTTTCGATTCCGTCTGGCTCACCGAGCACCACTTCTGCGAGGACGGCTACACGCCGTCGCCCTTGGTCATCGCCGCCGCCATCGGCGAGCGCACCGAGCGGATGCGCATCGGCACCAACCTGATGCTGTTGCCGCTGGCGGACCCGGTGCGCCTAGCCGAAGACTCCGCGACGCTGTCCATCCTCACGGGCGGGCGCTTCGACCTAGGCGTGGGCCTAGGTTACCGGCAACTGGAGTTCGACTACTTCGGGCGGCAGTTGAGGCATCGGCCGAGCCTCATGGAGGAGGGCATCGACATCATCCGCCAGTGCTGGAGCGGTGAGCCGGTGCGCATCGACGGCAAGCGCTACCGCATCGAAGGCTTGCCGGTTGCCCCAGCGCCCGAACAGGCGCCCAAGCTCTACATGGGGGGCATGGCGCAGCCCGCCGTCGCCCGGGCGGCCCGGCTGGGCGACGGCTTCCTGTCCACTGGCGGCATCGGCCATGACCTATACGCACAAGCCCTCGCCGATCTGGGCAAGCCGCGTTCGGCAGGCGCCATCTGCGCCGGCAACTGGTCCATCGTCGCTCCGGACCCTGAAGCGGAGGCCGCGCGCATCGGCGAGCATGTGCTCTACCAGACCAACCAATACATCAGTTGGGGCGCATTCGGTCCGCCTGACCAGACGCCGCAATTCCCCGACGCGGCCAGCGCCATCGAGGGCGGCCTCTACGAACTGTGCGACGCCGACGGCGCCGTGGCGAGCCTCACTGCCATGTTGACCGACTTCCCGGAGATCATCGACGTGCACTTCTGGGCGCAATTCCCGGGCGAGCCCGTGGAGAGCGGCAGTCGGCGCATCGAGTATCTGGCTGGCCAGGTACTGCCCCGGGTCCGTTCGGCGCTCGAATCGGCGTAGCCCCCCTCGCTGCCGACTGAGTTCCGTGGACCCGAAATCGGTCGTTCAGGAGCTGCTGCTGGACCAAGGCGCATACTCGCCGGTGGAGTTGCTGCTGGCGGCCGGTCTGCTGGCCCACGGCGACTATCTGGCCTGGCGGCGGGGCGAGACCGGCAGTTTGGACGGAGCCCTGCGGGATCGGTCGGCGGCTCGTGGCGCGTTGGAAACCGCCCAGGCCTTTGCCCTCAAGCTCGGCTTGACCGCGGAACAGGTGGTCTATGAGGGATGGGAGGACAGTGCCGGTTTGGATTTGCTGGCTTCCCCAGACCGCGGGCTCAACGCCCTGCTGCGCACCCACTATCGCCATGTTCAGGGGGAAGGCAATGGTCAGCTTGATCTGTTTCTTGACAGCGCGGTCACGGTGGCGACCAACGATCTCCTCGACGCGCTCCTGAGACGGAGTGCCCAAGACGCGGATAAGGCTTTGGATCATCTGTTGGAGATCAGGCCTGACTATGCCCATAGGCCGCAAGCCGTCTGCTTGATTGAAGCGCTGCGGGTGCCCGCCCCGACTGCGCACGGCGAAGCCCTCGATCAGTTGGACCGCGTGACGGAAGAGTGGGCGCTGGCCGCATCAGAGCTGTTGACGGGCCGTGCCCAGGATTTCCTGCGCCCGCTATGGCACGGCATTGCCCAAGCGCTCGATCCAGTGCGCTTTGAAGCCAAGGATGCCCAGCGGCACGTCAGCTGGATTCACCGCCAGTGTCTAGATTGGGAAAGCGTTCGAGCCTCCGTACATGCCGTGCCGAACCACCAAGCTGAGCCGGTGCTGGTCGAACGGCTGGCGGAAGCGCAATGGTGGCTGCGCGAGCGCACCGCGGCGGTGGGCCACTGGTTCGCTCTGTGCGTATTGGCGTCGGATCGGATGAAGGCCGTGCTCGATTCACCACGCTTTCCTGACGCTGCGTTGCTCGCCGGGTGGCAGGCCGCGAAGGCCGCGGACATCGAGCCGGAAATCACCATGGCTTGGTTTCCCGCTTGGATGCTGCTCCGGGAGCCAGGACTGGCCCGCGCCCTCGATCCCCTTGGCGGCGTGGATGAACCCACTCGCGCCTTCGACATGCTGCGGCTGCTGCTGACGACCGAGGGAGGCAACGTCGAATTGCGGCGGGAACTGGCCGCAGTCCATCGCGGCCTACTCGACCGATTCCTAGCGTTGCGGGGCTGATTGGGCCTGCACATTCATCCGTGACTGCCCGCTGCAAGTTCGCTATATTGACGCGCATTCCAATGGGAGAGTGACATGAAGGTAGGGCTGTTGATGGTGTTCCAGAATTTCGAGGACGGAATCACCGATCAGGGTGCTTGGGAGCGGGACATTCACTTGGGCGGCTTGGCGGAGCCCTTGGGGTTCAACACCTTAAGTGCGGTTGAGCACCACTTCTTCAACTACGCCATGTCGCCGGACAACCTGCAGTACTTGAGCTACATGGCGGCCAAGACCGAGCACATCGGCCTGCTGACCGGGGCAGTCATCCTGCCGTGGCACGATCCCCTGCGCGTTGTCGAGCGCATGATCGTGCTCGATCATTTGAGCCAAGGCCGCGCCCTGTTCGGCATCGGCCGGGGCCTCGCCCGGCGCGAGTACGACACCTTCGGCGTGGACATGAACGAGGCGCGGGACCGCTTCGATGAGTCGGCGGAGATGATCATCCGCGCCTTGGAGACCGGCGTCATCGAAGGCGACGGTCCCTACTACAAGCAGGTGCGCACGGAGGTGCGTCCGCGTCCCTACGCCAGTTTCAAGGACCGCTTCTACGCGGTCGGCATGTCGTCGGATTCGGTGCCCGTGGTTGCCCGGCTCGGCGCCAAGATGATGAGCTTTGCGCAGAAGCCTTGGGCGGAGATGGCGCCCCACTTCGACCGCTACCGGACCCTCTACCGGGAGCACCACAACACCCAGCCGCCATCGCCGGTGTGCGTGGACTTCCTGAGCTGCGATGAATCCGCCGAACTCGCCGAAGCCAACGCGCGCAAGTACATGGCCAACTACTACATCACGGTCATGGAGCATTACGAGATGGCGGGCGAGCACTTCCGCAAGATGAAGGGCTACGGCGACTATGCGGACAACGCCGAGCTGCTGAAGGACACCGGCATGGCGGACGCCGCCAACGCCTTCGTTGACATCAACACCTTCGGCACGCCGCAGCAGATCCTCGACAAGATGGACCAGCGGCGCCAGGACCTCGGCGATTTCGACCTCACCGTGCAGGTCAGCTACGGCGGCCTGACCGGCGAGCAGGCGGAGAAGAGCATCCGCCTGTTCGCCGACAAGGTGCTGCCCGAGCTGCAGTCCTGGCAGACGCACTAGCAGGCCGTCCTTGCCAAGCGTCAGCTTGCGCTTGCGTTAGGGATTCCGAGGGCGGGACGCCCTCGCTCCGGGGAACACCGTCGAACGAATTGCCATGAACATCGGCGACATTCCCGCCAAGTGGGCTAATCTTGACGCTGGCCGCCCGGCCTTGGTGGACATTCCCACCGGTCGGCGGCTGTCGTTTGGCGAGCTCGAGCAAGCGGTGCGCCGGCTGGCGAACGGCCTGCTCGGCTTGGGGCTGGCCAAGGGCGACCGGGTGGCGGTGCTGGCCAAGAACGGCATCGAGTACTTCGAGGTTTACTACGCCTGCGCCCGCGCCGGATTGATTGCCCAACCCTTGAACTGGCGGCTGGGCGTGCCGGAATTGGCCCGCATTCTTGAGGACGGCGAACCGTTGGCGCTGGTCACCTCCACGGACTTCGATGCCGAGCGCCAGGCCCTTGAAGGCCAAGTCGAAATTCCCCATTGGCTACAATACGGCCCGGGCGGGGACGACTCCTTTGAACGGCTCAAGGCCAGCGCAGACGATGCCAATCCCAAGACTGGGGCGGGTGGCGACGACCCGGTGCTCATCCTCTACACCGGCGGCACCACGGGCCTGTCCAAGGGAGCGCTGCACTCCCATCGCACCCTCACCATGGGCATGCTCAACCAGACAGTCGCCGAGCGCGTGGTGCCGAGCGACGTGTACATGCTCACCGGCCAGATGTTCCACATTCCGGTCGCCTTGGCCATGAACTACATGGCGCACGGCTGCCCGGTGGTGCTGATGAACTTCGACGCGGCCGAGGCGCTCGAGATCATTCAGGCCGAGCGGGTGTCGGCGTTCCTCGGCATCACCACCATGCTCAACTGGATGATGGCAGTGGACGGCTTCGACTGTTACGACCTGTCGAGCCTGCGCAACATCCAATACGGCGGCGGGCCGATGCCGGAAACCGTGGTCAAGGCGGCCTTGGACGCCTTCCCCTGCACCCTGATTCAGGGCTACGGCCAGACCGAAGGCATGACCATGACCTTTCTCTCCCAGGAGGACCATGCCGCCGCCGTGTCGGGCAACCGCCCGGAGCGGCTTAACTCCTGCGGACGGGAAGGCTTCGTCACCCGCGCCCGGGTGGTCGATGCGGCGGGACGAGACGTGCCCAAGGATGGCCGTACGCCGGGTGAGATCGTCACTCAGTCCGAGGCCAACATGCTCGGCTATTGGCGCCAGCCGGACTTGACTGCCGAAACGCTGCGCGATGGCTGGATGTGGACTGGCGACGTGGCCACTTGGGATGAGGACAGCTACATTTTCATCGTCGATCGGGCCAAGGACATGATCATTTCCGGCGGCGAGAACATCTACTCCACCCAGGTGGAAGCCGCCATTCACCAGCATCCGGGCGTTTTGGAGGCGGCGGTGATCGGCGTGCCCGACGACGAATGGGGCGAGGCGGTGAAGGCGGTGGTGGTGATGAAGCCGGGCAAGCGCGCCACCGAGGGGGAGATCATCGATACCGCCCGCACGCATCTCGCCTCCTACCAGAAGCCGCGCAGCGTGGACTTCGTGGACAGCCTGCCCAAGGCCCCCACCGGCAAGATTCTCAAGCGCGACCTGCGCGACCCCTATTGGCAGGCCCGGGGGCGTAAGGTCTGAACCTATGGGCGTGCTTACTGCGGAACTCAAGGCCAACATAGGCAAGGCGGCGCCGCCAAGGACCGAGGTGGTCACCCGCCGCGACATCCGCAAGTACGCCATCGCCACCAACCAGCAGCAGCGCAAGTACCTTGATGGCGACGAAGCCCCGCCCCTGTACCATGTGGCGCTCTTCTGGGACGTGGTGGAACTCGATGAACTCACTCCAGACGGCGTTTCCGTCGATGCCCTGCTGCCCAAGTTCCCCTTGGAGAAGGCCATGGCGGGCGGCCTGAACATCACCTACCACGACCGCATTCGCCCGGGCGACGTGCTGGTGGGCGAGCGCACCCTGACCGACATTTACGAAAAGGAAGGCCGCTCGGGGCCGCTGATCTTCTACGAAGTGGTGCTCGAAGTGCGCCGTGAGGACGGCAGCCCGGTGATCACGGAAAAGACCACGAGGATCCTGCGATGAGCACAATGTCCATCGCGGCGTTGCAGCCGGGCGAAGAATTGCCCCCACAGAACCACAGCCCGGACAACGTTCAGCTTTTCTTCTACAACGCCGCGCTCTGGAACGCCCACCGCATCCACTACGACCTGCCCTACGCCACCGACGTGGAAGGCTATCCGGGCTTGGTCATCGCCGGCCCCTTGTTGGGCGATTGGCTTGGCCAGTGCGTGGAGGCCTGGCTGGGAGAGGGCGGCGCGTTGCTCAATCTGGAGTATTCCAATCGCGGCGCTGCCTACATCGGCGAAACCCTCACCGTCGGCGGAACCGTGGAGGCGGTGAACGCCGCCAAGGGCGAAGTGACCTTGGCGCTGCACATCCGCAATGAAGCGGGCGATGTCATCACGCCGGGACGGGCCTTGGTCAGGCTGCATGGCTGAGGGCGGGTCAGTGCGCGGCAAGGTCGCCGTCATTGGCGTTGGCGACACCGAGGTGGGCAAGATCCCGGAACATAGCGCCACGGGCCTGTGCATCGATGCCGCCAAGCGGGCGCTGGACGATGCAGGGCTCACCAAGAACGACATCGACGGGCTGGTCACCTGCAACAGCATGGCCGAGCCGCATATGTACCACGCCGAAGCGATGGCGGAGCACTTGCAGATCTTTCCCAGCTACTGCGTCAGCGCCGGAGCAGGCGGCGGCACCACATTTGCGGTGCTCTACCAGGCGGCCTTGGCCATCATGCACGGGGTCTGCAATCGGGTGCTGATCAGCATGGCGGATAGCTTGCGCACTGGGCTCACGCGGGAGCAGGCCATGGTGATGCAGTCCTCTTCCGGCCATCCCCAATTCGAAACGCCTTACGGTGCGACGGTGCCCGGCTACTATGCCCTGATCGCCAACGCCTACATGCACCGATACGGCGTTACCGCGGAGCAGATGGCCGCGGTAGCGGTCACCGCCCGAGCCCATGCAGCGCTGCACCCCGGTGCCCAGATGCGCACGCCGCTGACCGTGGAGGACGTGCTGGCCAGCCGCATGATCGCCGACCCCCTGCGCCTGCTCGATTGCTCCTTGGTCTCCGATGGCGGCGCGGCGGTGGTGCTGGCCCGCGCCGAGGAGGCCGGCGACCGTCCGCACCCGCCGGTCTATCTGCTCGGTGCCGGGGAGGGGCATGGCCATGAACACATCAGCCAAGCCAGCGACCTGACCTCGTCCCATGCCCGCCAAGCCGGGGAGCGGGCCTACGCCATGGCCGGATTAGGCCCGCAGGATATTGATTTCATTGAACTCTATGATTGCTTTACGCCAGTGGTGCTGATTGAGTTGGAAGACTTGGGCTTCTGCGGGCGAGGGGAGGCGGGCGCCTTTGTCGCCGAGGGGCACACGCGGCTGGGCGGCGCCCTGCCGATGAACACCCACGGCGGCCTGCTCTCGCACTCCCACCCCGGCAACCCCGGCGCGATGTTCGCGCTCACCGAAGCCGTGCGCCAATTGCGCGGCGAAGCGGGCGAACGTCAGGTGGCCGACGCGGAGGTGGCCTTGATCCACGCCCAGGGCGGCATCCTGTCGAGCCATTGCACCGCGATTCTGGGCCGGGACCGATGAACGGCAAGCCCCTGCCGCCGATCAACCCTGCCAGCCAGCCCTTTTGGGACGCCTGCGCCCAAGGCCGCCTGCTGCTGCAGCGCTGCGGTGACTGCGGCCACTTGCAGTTCTACCCACGCCTGTTGTGCGCCGCCTGCGGCAGCCGCAACCTGGAATGGGCACAGGCCTCGGGCCGCGGCACGGTGAAGACCTTTACCATCATCCGGCGCGCCGTCAGCGCCGCCTTCGAGCCGGACGCGCCCTACGCGGTGGCGCTGGTTGAACTCGAGGAGGGACCGACCCTGATGAGCAACATCATCGGCTGTGATCCGGCCAGCGTCGCCATCGGCCTGCCGGTTCGAGTCGCCTTCGAGGGGCGGGGGGAGGGCATCGCCGTGCCCCAGTTTGAGCCCGCCGCCTAAGCCCATTCAAAACACAGGAGACCAGTCAGCCCATGGATCGCACCGTTCAACTCGCCCAAGCCCGCTTCGTTATCGAGGAGATCATGTTCCGCTATGCGGAACGGCTCGATGCGGGTGACTTGGAAGGCCTTTCCGCCCTATTCGCCCGAGGCAGCATCAAGCCTGCGGTGGGAGAACCCGTGAAGGGTGCCGAAGAGGTCCTCAAGCTCTATTCCACCGTGGTCAAGTTCTACGACGCGGACGAAAACCCCGTTCCCTACCAACGCGGCCAATGCACCCCGCGCACCCGCCACCTAACCACCAACCTGATCTTCGATTTCGACAACGCGGTCAAGGCGGCGACGGTGCGCAGCGTTTTCACCGTCTATCAAACTCTAGCTGGCCGCAATGAAATCGTCGCGGGTGGACGCTACGTCGACCGGTTCGTGCGCACCCTGCAAGGTTGGCACCTCGATGAACGGCAGATCATCATCGACAACGCGGGTGACATGAGCAGGCATTTGAATGACTGAGTCCATGGACGGGAAGCAGGGTTTGGCCAGCGACATGGCCGCGGCCATCCGCGATGGGAAGACGCTCCCAAGGATGCCCGCAGACCTAGGCATCGACGAGGCCTACGAACTGCAAAAGGCGGTGGTCGCGGCCGTGTCCGGTGGCTCGGTGGCGGGCCTCAAAGCGGGCCTCACCGCCGCCGCGGCGCAAGCCCAGTTCGGGGTCACCCATCCCCTCATCGGCAGCCTTTACGAGCAGGGCCGCAGGCTCCCCGGCGTCTCATTCCCCGGTGCACCGGGCGTCATGCTGGAGTGCGAAATCGGCGTTGTGATCGACGCCCAAGGCTCACCCAAGGCGGCCGGCCCGGTCATCGAAGTGCCGCGCATGGCCTTTGCGACTCCGCAGGACGCCAACGGCGTCAACCTGCTCGCCTGCAACATCGCCGCCGACCGCTACATCGCCGGCGCCCAGTTGCCGATGCTGGAATCCTACGAAGACATTGAAGCGCGTCTCATCCGAGACGGCGAAACCGTCAGCGCCGCGCCCGCCACGGAGGCATTGGGCGGACCGGGCCCGGCATTGGAGTGGATGCTAGATGAAGCCCGGCGGCGCGGACTTCCCATCCAGGACGGCATGCTGCTGATCACCGGCGCGATCGGCGGCATCCACCCAGCCAAGCCGGGCAGCTACCGCGCGGACTACGGCGCTTTGGGAAGCGTTGAATTCACTGTTACCTGATGTGAACCGATTCCGCCGGAGCGGATTGTGGAGTGATCTCCCACAAGTTGCCGGGCCGATTTCCCAAGAAACTAGAGAGATTTCCTACAGACGGGCTCTTGCCGAGGCTTTAGCTTCTTGCCTTTGCAGGCGACCAACTGTCGCCCGCAGTCGCAAGGAGAACTCTGATGGCGAAGCCTGTAATGACAGGCGGCGTCCGGCAGCCCGGGCGGGACCCGGTTTACAAGGACATATACGGTCACGCCTTCATGGTAGCCGAACTGCTGCGTTTGCTGCTCGCTCAAAGCTCGGCGGGCATGGCCTTGCTCGCGGCCTTGGACCTGTCTTCACTGGAGAGGGAGGCCGAGCAGTCGGTGTCCAAGCGGCACCGCTCCGGTGCCCGCGACATGGTTTGGCGGGTGAAGCTGAGTTCACCCGACGGCGGCGAATGGCTGCGCCTATTCCTGTTCCTGGAGTTCCAGTCCGACGTGGACTTTCTCATGCCGCTGCGGGTGCGCACCTACTTCGATGACTTCCAGATGGAACTTTGGCGCGGCAAGCGTTTTGGCGCCAACAGCCGCCTGCAGCCCGCGTTGGCGATCGTAGTGCATGCAGGCCAGTCGAAGTGGCGCGCAGCGCAAAGGGTGGCGGAACTCGTCGCGCCGGAACCGTTGGACATGGGGAAGGGCGAAGCCGAACCGGACATAAGTCCCGGCGCCCTGTTCGCTGGCGACGGCTACCTGCTGCTGGACAGCGGGCAGTTGACGCCGGACGATGGACACGAACACAATGCGGCATGGCTGCTGGCCGCGTTTGAAAACCCATCGCCGGAGCATCTGGCGGCTTGGATTGCGGCGTTGCGCAAGCGGCTCGCCGCGCCAGAACTCAAGGCACTGCAGGAAACCATCCTGCGCTGGGCGGACTGGGTGGTGCGGCAACGAATCGGATTGGACATGGGAGTGAGTGACATGGCGCAGGTAGACGCGCTGCAAGCGGAGGGCGAACTGGAGGATTACATGGAGGCCCGCCGCCGGGCGTGGATGGAGGAGTACCGTGAGGAACGGCGCCAGGAGAGGCGTGACGAGGTTTTTCGGGACAGTCGGCTATTGCTGGCTGGTCTGGCCACCCGTCGGTTTGGCCCCCAGGTCGGCCAGCGCCTCGCAGAATTGGAGACTGATGTAGATGACCAAGCCCGCTTTGAAATGGTCTGTCGTCTGATCCTCGACTCCGCCAATGGAGACGAACTACTGAGGAGCCTTGATGCGGGAGGTTGAGCTTCAGGATTCCCAGATCCGCGCAAAGTCGGTCAACAGCTGGATGCTATAGCGTCAGGCTAATCGGCCATCCATGAGGGTTGCGATATGGCAGAGGTGATGGCAGTTGAGTCGATGGTCGAGGCCGAGTGGATTCTGGAGGGGGGCTACTGGACCAAGCTTCGGTTCCCTTTCCAGCTAGCCAATGGGAGCTGGAGTGACATCGACGTTCTTTCATACCAACCCGAAAAGAAGCACTTGGTCATTTCGGAAGTGAAGGTCCGAGGTCCCAAGCAATGGGTTGGGGCCTACACAGAGGATACGAAGCAGAACTACGGAAGTATCCTTGATTACGACGGAAACAACTATTTCTCGTTAATTCGGCACTTGCCAAGGTGTTGCGAGGATGGCGTGGTTTTCGATAGCTTCGCACGTTCGGTCAAGCGCCTGACCTTCCAGCTAGTCTCGAACTACGTCATTGACGGGTTGCTCAAAGCCGAGGCGGAACAGGAGGTGGCTGATGCCATCAAGGAGTCGCCGGATGTGCCGCCCATCAAAGTGGATGTCGTGCTCGAAAGTACGCTTGAAGTTATGGCACGAGTCATCAAGAAGGAGCGCACATGCAACCAAGGGCGCAGGTACGGTCATCCTCTGCTCGACATGGCAAGGGAACTAAACAGATACCTTGAGCCGACGATCAGATATGCTGGCAGGGGAAGCGCGAAGACCGACGCTGTCAAAAAGCAGGCGCTTTGGCCGCTTTGGGATGCGCTTGAATCGGGAAGGCCGTTCGCGGTCGTTGGCGATCGCCCTGCAGAGTAGGCTATGACGGCTGTGGCGGACTCCCTAACGAGCTCGCCGCATGCGCGTTGCGGGGCCGGGAAAGGACTCTTGTATGCCCGCCCAACCCGCCAGAAAGCCGATTCCGAGGTGACATCGCGATTGTGATGGGCCAAGGGCATCCGCTTGGTGGCCTATGTTCATCGTCCATCCCCGTAGCCCACGTTTGGGCGAGCGCCGAATAGCCGCAGTAGTATGCGGCGCACCAAAACAAGGAGCATCCGCATGACTCAAGCGCCCGAAAGTGTCCATCAGCCCTTTGAAGTGTTGCCTGCTGCAGACGGAGCCGTTGCCGGGCCGGTCCGCAGCCCGCGCAACATTGAGCAATCCCTGCCCAATTCGATACATAACGACGAGGTGGCCCAGAAGCTTGGGCTGCGCGGCGGCACCGTGGCCGGGTCGCTGCACATGGAACAGTTTCCGCCGCTTCTCGTTTCGTTGTTCGGCCCGCGGTGGTGGTCGGAAGGGGGCCTCTCCCTGTACTTCAAGTACGCGACGACGGATCGGGAGGCCGTGCAGTGCTTTTCCAAGCGGCCTGGTTCCGGGAATTGCGGGGGCCAAGTGCGGGTTTGGATGGACACGGAAGATGGACGCCGAGTCGCCGAAGGCACGGCTTGGACCGGGCGGACTCCCGCTCCCACGCCTTTGGCGGAGCGTATCGCCAGCGTGCCGCCGCCGCAGGATCTGCGGATATTCCGGGACTTTGGCATAGGTCGGGAAATGGCGGGCATCCCGGTGCGTGTGGCGGACGAGGCTCTTGCACGCCGACTTGGCGTGATCGTGGAGCCCCTAGAGGAATACGTCGAGTCGGACCGGTACGGCGAACGGGTGCTGCCGCCGAGCATGCTGGTGCAGGCGCTGACGGCCTATCACACCACCATGCTGCAGGGCTGGCCTGATCTAGGCGTTGGCCTCTACGGCGCCATCGAGATCGAGCACCTTGCGGGCCCCTGCTTCGTGGAGCACGACTACGAGGTGCGGGGGCAGGTGCTCGCTGTGGGCGAGACACCGAAGACGGAATACATCTGGTACGAGAGCGTCCTCTCGGAGCCTTCCGGCGGCGAGGACCGGGCTCGGATGCTGATGATGCTGCGCTTCATGAAGGACTCAAGCCCGGCATGGCAGTGATTGCAGCTACCCAATCTCCGGCCGCGGCATGATTGGGCTGTCGCCCGGCCGGAACAGCTCATGGGCCCGCTTCCAGCCCGCGAAGGTGGCTAGGATGTGCGGCGGGTCGCCGTGGATTTCGGTGAAGCAGCCGTTGGCGCTGCGGGTGTCCAGGTAGGCGGCGTTGACGTTGTCGGCCCAGAGGTCGCAGGCGGTCTCGAAGCCCATGTCGTTCAGGCGCTTCATTTCCGCACGGAAGTCGTTGACCAGCACGCCGATGTGGTGAAAGCCCTCCTCGCCGCGCGCGTACATGTCCCGGTAGATGGAGGGCGTCTCGTCGTGCTGCTCGATGAACTGGATCATCATGTCGCCTAGATAGCCGAAGGCATAGGACACGTCGGCCTCTTGGGGGGTGCCCCGATAGGTGAAGCGGTCGGTGACGTGGTGGGGCGCGAGCACAAAGGGGCCAGCGCCGAACAGTTTTGACCAGTTGTGGCAGGCCGCTTCGAGATCATTGACCAGGTAGGCTTGCTGAAACAGCGGGTAGGTGGTGAGCATCTTCATGGCGTTTCCGGTTAGCATGGGCGGAGAATCAAGTTAACATCATCATCAAGGAGGACACCACTATGGCAACAGTCTTGGTCACCGGCGCCAGCCGGGGAATCGGTTCGGAACTCGTCAAGCAATATTCGGCGGAGGGTGCGGAGGTCATCGCCTGCGTGCGGGACATTGCGGCGGCGCCGGGCCTTGAAGGGGTCAACGGCAACGTGCGCATCGTGCAGATGGATACCGGCAGCCCGGAGTCCATCGCCGCGGCGGCGGGCGAGGTGGGCGACCAAGCTCTCGACGTGGTCATCAACAACGCCGGCTACGTCGGTGGTGCCAAGCAGGGCATCGACGATGTGGACTTGGACGAGTGGCACCGCACGCTGGACATCAACACCATCGGCCCGCTGCTCATCGCCCGCGCCTTCAAGGCCAACTTGGCCGCATCGGGCGACGGCAAGCTGATGAACGTCACCAGCCAGTTGGCGGCTTCCACTTGGCCCTTTGGCGGCATGCTGGTCTATTCCTCCACCAAGGCGGCGTTCTCCAAGGTGGCACAGATCCTGGCACTCGACTGGAAGGAGGACCCCATCACCGTGGCGCTGGTGCATCCGGGGTGGGTGCGCACCGACATGGGTGGCCCAAACGCGGAGATTTCCGCCGAGGAAAGCGCCTCCGGCATCCGTTCCCTGATTGCGGGCCTGACCAAGGCGGACTCCGGCAAGTTCTACAAGTGGAACGGCGACATCCATCCTTGGTAGTCCGCGCGGCGAGAGCACCCACTCCGGCGTCCTGAAGCGCCGCACTTGGCCATCCGGTGGAGTTCTGGCTTCGGCTGACGGCGGTCGCACTGACCGCCTACGTTGGCCTTTGCCTGCTGCTGTACCTGCTGCAGGACTGGATGATTTTCTTTCCGCGGTCCCTATGGGTTGAGCCGACTGGAGCGCACATCGAGCGCGCCTCGCTGCAGCGCGACGAAGTGACGTTGCGCGGATGGATCGTCAATGGCCACTCCCAAGGGCCGCTGCTATTCTACTTCGGCGGCAACGCGGAGGAAGTGTCGGGATTGACGGACGTGTTCGCCCGCCTCGATGCCGTCACGGTGTTGATGAACTATCGGGGCTATGGCGAGAGCGGCGGCAGGCCGTCGGCGACGCATTTGATCGACGACGCAGCGGCGGTGGTTGACGGGTTCCGCAGCCGCTTTGGCCAAGACCGACCGGTGGTGCTGTTCGGACGCAGCCTTGGCACCGGCATCGCCGCGCTGGCCGCACGGGCCGGAGGCATTGATGGCCTCATTCTGCTCAGCCCTTACCGCAGCATCGAGCACATTGCCAAGCGGCGCTTCCCGTTCGCCCCAGTAGGCTGGCTGCTGCGGCACAACATCGACGCCACGCTGGCCATCGAGGCGTTGCCGGAGCGCATCCTGGTGCTTCACGCGCTCAAGGATTCGGTGGTGCCGACCGACGAATCCCGGGCCCTCCTAGCGGAGCTTAAGTCCGAACCCCGAATCGTTGAATTCGATGGCTCGCACAATGTTCCACTGGAGACCCCGCAACTCTGGCGAGCAATCGAGGACTTTGTTCACCACATCTGAGGTCGCGGTTTCCCCGGCCAAGCTTTCATGTTTCACTGTTCCTTATCGATGACCGATTGGGGAGGATTGGACGCAATGGGCATTCTGGATGGCAAGACCGCCGTCGTCACCGGCGCAGCGGTGGGGCTGGGCAACGCCTTTGCCCGGGCCTTGGCGGACGAAGGGGCGGCATTGGCCGTGTGCGACGTGCGGCCGGACGTGGCGGATTTCGCCGATCAGGTCGATGGGCCGGTGTTGGCTGCGGAGGCGGACGTTTCCGACGCCGAAGCGGTGCGCGGCTTCATCGATCAGGCGCTTGAGCGCTTTGGGCGGATCGACGTATTGGTCAGCAACGCTGGCGTCTGGGCCGCATCGGAGGCTTCGGACCCCATCGACAAAACACTGAGCGACGCGGCCAATCTGGTGGGCACCAACCTCAAGGGCGTCTTCCTTTGCGGACGGGCGGTGATCCCGGCCATGATTCGTCAGGGCGGAGGCCACATCATCAACGTCAACACCGACCACCTGCACACCTGCGGCTCGCCCTACGAGGAATCCCACGACGACGCGCCGAACTGCCCGTTCCTGGACATCGCGCCCCGGCCCACCGGCGGCGGGCCGGCCATGGATCTCTACGACGCCGCCAAGTGGGGCATCAACGGCTTGACCTTCGGCTGGTGCCAGGCGCTCAAGCCCCACAACATCCGCGTCAACGCCCTGTGCATGGGGGCGACGGACTCCCACATGCTGCGTGGCTTTCACAACTTCGATCCCCCTCCGGAAGAGGAGGCCAGTTGGATGAAGGCCGAGGACATCGCCCAAGTGATGATCGAGTTGATCGCCGAAGGGCCGCAGGGCCGCAGCGGCGAGAACATCGGCTTCGCGATGGGGCACCCGATCGTGCTGCCGCCGCGGCGCGGCAACCGCTACTTCATTGAAGCCAAGGAGGCGAACTGATGGGCGCCTTGGATGGCCGTTCAGCCATCGTCACGGGCGGCGCCACCGGGCTCGGCCGGGCCTTCGTCGAGGCGCTGGCCGGCGAGGGCGCCGACGTCACCTTCTGCGACCTTCTGCCGGAGTCGCCGGATGTCGCTGCCGCTGTCGCCGGTCCCGGCAAAGTGCAAGGCATCGTCGCCGACGTCTCCAAGCTGGAAGACCTGCGACGCCTCACCGGCGCCGCCCAGGACGCCTTCGGCGGCGTGGACCTGTTGGTCAACAACGCCGGCCAGTGGCGGCGAACGCTGGTGACCGACCCCTATGAGAAGGCGGTGGCGGACTGGGACTTCATCATGGACACCAACCTGATGGGCGTTCTGCTGCTGTCCAGGCTCTGCGTGCCGCTGATCGTCAAAGCGGGCGGCGGCGACATCATCAACATCAGCACCTACTACGTGCTGCCCGCCAAGAGCCCCGGCACCAACAGCCCGGACACCGACCTCTACAACGCCTCCAAGTGGGCGCTCAACGGCTTCACCCAAGCGTGGTCGCGCTCCCTGGAGGAGCACAACGTGCGCGTCAACGCCCTGTGCATGGGCGCGACGGACACCGCCATGCTGCGCGGCCTGTGGGATGGCGAGCCACCCGCCGAGCAAGTCGCCACCTGGATGCGCCCGGAACAGATTGCCCAGCAACTGCTAGACCTGCTTGCCGATGGCCGCAGCGGCGAGAACATCGGCGCTTGGGTGGGCGAGCCGGTGGAACTCGGGCCGCGCAAGCCCGCACATCGCACGGTGACCGGCTAACGAGGCCGATCAAGATGGCTTCGGCAAGGCCGTTGATCTCCATCGTCGTGATTTTCCATGACATGGTCCGGGAGGCGGAGCGGACGCTGCTGTCGCTGACCGCGGCCTATCAATCGGCGGACTTTCGCTATCAGGTGATCGCCGTGGACAACGGCTCCGCCCAGCCATTGGACGAAGCACGGGTGCGCCGCTTTGGGTCCGAGTTTGAGCATCACTTCTTTGCCACTGCATCGCCCTCGCCCTGCGCAGCGGTCAATTGGGCTGTGCAGCGGGCCACAGCCGATCATGTTGCGGTGCTGGTTGACGGCGCCCGCATTCTCAGCCCTGGTGTGTTGAACCTGTTCGCCACCAGCATCAGGGGCTTTGACTGCCCGTTCGCCTACACGCTCGGCTTCCATCTCGGTGATGAACTGCAGAACCTGTCCGTCGCCAAGGGCTACGACCAGGCCGTGGAGGATGCGCTGCTGGAGGAGGCGAACTGGGAGGACGACGGCTATCGACTGTTTCGCATCGCCTGCTTGGCGGCCTCCTCGGAAGCGGGCTACTTCGGAGCGTTGCAGGAAAGCAACTGCTTTCTGATTCGGCGGTCCCTGTTCGCCAGCCTCGGCGGTTTCAACGAAGCCTTCCAAAGCCCTGGCGGCGGCTTGGTCAACTTGGATTTCTTCCAGCGGGCCAACCGCCACCCGGAAACGACGCCCATCGCCCTGTTGGGAGAGGGCTCGTTTCACCAGTTTCATGGCGGCGTCGCCACCAACGTGCCGATGAGCGAACATCCTTGGACGCGATACCAAGAAGAGTACCAAGACATATACGGCCGCCCTTGGGAGAAGGATGAGAGCGTTGAGGCCATCTGGCTGGGTCGCCTGCATCCCTTGGCGCGGCGCTTTGTGTTGGCAGCGACTTGATAAGCGAATAGGCAGGCCCCATATTCGTTTTCACTGACGAACTTGACACCAAGGATGATGCTATGTCCCGACTGCAACTGGCGCTCAACGTCACCAACTTGGACGAGGCGGTGGAGTTCTACTCACGGTTGTTTGCCACCGCTCCGGCGAAGGTGAAGCCGGGATACGCCAACTTCGCCATAGCCGATCCGCCGCTGAAATTGGTGCTGTTTGAGGGTTCGGAGGGTGCCACGATCAATCATCTGGGAGTTGAGGTGGACAGCGCCGAGGAGGTCGTATCGGCGGAACAGCGCCTGGCGCAGGCCGAACTCAAGACCACCGGCGTGGATGAAACCATCTGCTGTTTCGCCGAGAAGGCGGAGACTTGGGTTGCCGATCCCGACGGCGTTCGCTGGGAGTGGTACGTCAAGACGGGGGATGCCGAGCAGATCCACAACACCGTTGTCGGCACCCTTGGGCGGGACGGCGAAGCCGCATCAAGTTCCTGTTGCGCTTGACCGTCTGGCCATGGTCTTTCAGTAGTTCTCATTTGCCGGAGCGAGGGCATCCTGCCCTCGATTCGAAAGCGGGAATCCGCAATCGAGGGCGGGACGCCCTCGCTCCGGGGAGCCTTCAGCTTGCGCCCAACAGCACCCCGGCGTCCCTAAGCCGACTCAGGATGGCGGCGCCCTCTTGGTGAACGCGAGCCTTGGTGGCGTTTGGAAGCTCCTTGGCCAGTTGGTCGAGGGCTTGATGCCCGGTGTGGCCATCGCGCAGGAGTTCCAGCAGGCGGTGGGTCAGTGCATTGGATGCCATTGTGCCGACCGAATCGTCGGCCCGCCGCCAAGCGATGAGCCAAGTGGGCTTGGGCTGCACATCGTCGGCTCGGCTCTCAGCGCGGATCTGATGAACCGGGTAGCGATAGGACAGCGGCCGAGCCAGCGGGGAGACGGCCACCGGGTGGGCGATCAGGTCCCCCTGGGGATCAATTGGCTCAGCGGGGGAATGCGCCTCGGCCCGGCGCAAAACGGTGGGCACTCGTTCGTAGTGGCAGAGCTCCAGCAGGAAGTCGGGCACCTCTGGCGCGGCATCGCCTTGGAGGAAAGCCAGGAACTCCTCGCCGATGTCCCGGAAGTAGGGCGACTCGCTGCCGTGACGCTCCAAGAATGCCCGCACCAAGGCGTCCCAGTGCGGGTCGCCGAGCAGCTTTTTCGCTTTCGGGAAGGCCCCGGCCAGGAATCGCTCAACGTTGTTGCGGATGAGGTCCTCATACACCTGCATCCGCGATGGCGGCACGTCCTGAGGTGCGCAGTGGGCAGCGGGGTTCCTGACCCGGGCTGCGAACTGGCGCTGAAGGCGCAGGAAGTCAGGCGTCGTCACGGGCACCCTGCTCGGCGCGAATGTGAGCCACTTCGGCGAGCAGGTCGGCGAAGGGGGGGAAGTTGAAGTCCCGCTCGAGCACGGTCGGCAGGGGGCCGAAACGCTCAAAGGCCTCGCCCAGCAGCGCCCAGACGGGTTCTATGACCGCCGCGCCGTGGGTGTCCACGCGCAAGTCGGGACCTCGCACCGCGTGGCCGGCAATGTGTAGATACATCGTGCGCTGGCCGTCGATGCCGGCCAGAAACTCCTGTGGGTCGTATTGAAAATTGACGCTGTTGACGTAGATGTTGTTGACGTCCAGCAGCAGGCCGCAGTCGGCTTCGGCCAGCACGGCGTTGATGAACTCAAGCTCCGTCATTTCCGCGCCGGGGGTGGCGTAGCAGGATACGTTTTCGATGCCGATGCGGCGTTCGAGGTGGTCCTGCGCCTCACGGATGCGGCCGGCGACGTAGCGAACCGCATCCTCGGTGAAGGGGATGGGCATCAGATCATAGAGGTGGCCCTGCTCGTCACTGCACCAACTGAGGTGCTCGGTGTAGGCAAGGACTTGGTAGCGGTCCAGAAAGGCCTTCACATCGGCGAGCAGCCGATGGTCCAAGGGTGCGGGGCCGCCGATTGAGAGCGACAGCCCGTGGCAGGCCAGCGGGAACCTCTCGGCGATGGCCTGGAACCGGCGGCCGAGCCGGCCACCGATTCCAATCCAGTTTTCCGGTGCCAGCTCAAGGAAATCCAAGACTGGCTGCGGGACGGCGATGAGATCGTCAAGCAAGGCCCGGCGCAGGCCAAGGCCCGCGCCGGACAAGCCTGAACTCATCGCAATGCCGGGGTGACGCGGTTACTCGTCCTCGCCGCAGGAGCCTTCGCCGCAGGAGCCCTCTTCGTCCTTTTCGCCCTCTTCGTCAGAAGAGCCTTCGCCGCAAGAGCCTTCACCGCAGGAGCCCTCTTCGTCCTTTTCACCCTCTTCGCCGCAAGAGCCTTCACCGCAGGAGCCTTCCCCCCCATGCGCGTCGGCCAGAAGGTCGTAGCGCGGCTCGAGTTCTTCGGCAGCGAACAGATCGCCCTCGGTGTTGGCCAAGGTGGTCATGGCCATTGACGCGGCGAAGGCGGCGCCAACCGCCAGGGCAACGGGCTTGATTTTGTCATTCGGCATTTGCAATTCTCCGGTTGTGTTTGTCCACGCCTGTTGGCAGGCTCATTCGGCAGTATAGCGCCGTCTTTTGGGCACGAACAACTCGGTGCCCATCAGCGCACCGTGACCGCGTTGGACGGGGCGCTCCAGGGGCCGGCGTGGCCGTCGATGTCCACCGAGCGCACCCGGACGGCGTAGGTCCCCGGCTCCAGGTCCGACCAGCGGAAGTCCGTGCGCGCTGCGGCCTGCAGCGAGCGACCCTCGACCGGCGTGCCGTCGCGCAGCAGGTCCACCCCGTAGCGGGAACCCGGCACCTCGGACCAGGTGGCCCGCAGCCGGCGGTGGCCGGCGCCCTCCGCCGTCACCTTGGACGGCGGCGGCGGCAAGGACGGCAGCGGGCCGAAGTCCCGTCCGCCGTCCGCCCCCGACAGGTTCGCCAGGCGGCCGTTGGGATCCTTGAGCAGGCTCATCACCGCCAGGTCGCCTTCGGACTCGACCCGCAGCCGCCACTTGCCCACGCCGTCGCCGAGCGCCCCGGACGAGATGGCGGCCGCCTCCCCGGACTCCAACTCCGCCGCGGTCAGCTCCACCGCCGCACCGCCGGGCACCTGAACCGCAACCGGGCCGCCGGGGCGCACGCCGCCGTCGTCCGCGCCGGTCACCGTCGCCGTCGTGGCGGAGCGGCCCCGGTTGGCAATGCGCAGCACGCTCACCTGCCGGGTGTTGCTGCCGGGGTTGAAGGTCGCAACCCGATGGGCCCCGTCCATTGACGGCGCCACCGCCTGCATGGCGGTCAGGAAGCCGTCCCGATGGCGCACGTGGGCGTGCGCCCCGAAGTCGAACCCCGTGCCGGACAGCGCCAGCCGCCAGGTTCCGGTGCCGGCGCCGGTGCGGCGGCTTAAGCCCTTCGATGTGTTGCCGAGCTCCAGGTCGTCGGAGTTGACGTGGACCGCCTCCCCCGCGTCCAGGCGCAGCGACAGGTCGCCGTAGCCGGCATCGCTGTCGTCGGACGCCCGGATCGTCACCGTCCCGGCGCGGGTCGAGCGGTTGATGACCCGCACGAAGCCCTGCCTGCCGTCCGGGTCGTTGGCCGCCGGGAACAGCGGCGCGTGCCAGACGCCGTCCGCGTCCGGCCCGGCGCCGCCGGACAGGTTCGACAGGTGCCCGGTGGGGCTGCGCAGCAGGCCCATCGCCATCAGCGGCGATTCGGAAGCGATTGACAGCCGCCACTTGCCCGCGCCGTCGCCGAGGCCCGCCTGGGGCTCGCCGCAGGCCAGGCCCCGCCCGGACTCCAGCTCGGCCGCGTCCACCTCGCAGGCGCTGCCCGCGGGCAGCGTGAGGGACACCGGCGTGCCCGGCGAGGCCCCTGAGTCGTCCACGCCCGTCACTGTCGCGGCCGCCTCGGCGTCGGTCGGGTTCACCAGCCGCAGGACGCTCATCTGGTTGGTGTTGCTGGCTGGGTTGAAGGTCGCCAGCCCCAGCGCGCCGTCCGCGCCCCTCGGCGCGGTCGCCTCCATCGCCGCCACGAAGCCGTCCGTCGTGCGCACGTACCCTAGCGCCTCAACGTCCAGCGCTTCGCTTTGGAACTGAAGCCGCCAGCCGCCGGTACCGGGGCCGGTGCCGCCGGCGAGGCCCTTGGCCGCGTTGCCCGCCTCCAGGTCGTTTGAGTTGAAGTGGGTGGCCGCAAGGGCGCCGAGCGGCAGGGTGAGGGGATCGTAGGCCACGCCCGCATCGTCGGTGGCCTTCACCGTGACCTCGCCCGCCTTGTTCGAACGGTTGATCACCCGCACGAAGCCCTGCAGCGCCGGGTCCGAGGCCTGCGGCAGGCGCCACACCGCCTCCGGAGCCGTGACCATCACCTTGAACCGCTGCGTGAGCGACCGGTTGCTGGCGTCCGTGGCGGTGGCCGCGATCTCCGCCATGCCCTCCCCCTGCCCGCGCACGGTCAGTTCGGCGTCTTCCACGGACGCGGTCGCCACCGACGGGTCCGACGAGGACGCCGAGAACGTCAGGGCGCTGCCGTCCCGGCTGCGGAACGCCGCCGACAGGTCCAGCCGCAGCGCCCTGCCAATGGCCAGCATCCGCGTGCCCAACGCCTGGGTGACCTCAGGCCGCCGATCCTCGCCGCCGCTCGAGCCGCCACCTCCAGATCCCCCACCATTGCCCCCATTGCCGGGATTTTCGGTCTGAATTCGGACGAAGGTGAGCGTCGCCAACCGTTCGTTCGTAAACGGGTCTGTTCCCCTGATGCTGGCGATGGTCTCCTGCGGCACGGTGGCCGGGTTGCTGAGCGAGAAGCCGTTGCCGTCCTCGGTGCCCGCGTCATAGGGGTACAGGTTCACTTCGCGCCGCGACCGCCAGTTGCCGCCACCATCGACGAGGGACAGTCCCGAGACGCCGACGAACCAGTCCGGGCTGGGTGCGACCATGGAGATCAGCGTGACCAGCGGATGGGCCTTGGTGGCCTGAAAGTCAACGCTGTTCTGGAACGTGGGGCCGCCGAGGCTTAGTTGGATGGTGGCGCCAACGTGGCTGCTGGCGTTGATTTCCGATATGAACGTACTTGTGCCGCCAACCTCCGCCACGGCTTCGATCCCGGGGGTGGCCGTGCCGCCGGCTTGCCAGAAGGTCACGCTATTGTTGTGCGTGGCGCCGATCAGCGTTGTGAAGTGGGCGCCCGAGGGCACGCCTCCGGGCGTTGCGGCGGTTGTCCAAGTGCCTGTGAAGGTGACTCGATAGGTCGCGTTCGATTCGTTGGCTTGGGCCTGCCCCACCGAGGGCGTCCAGCCAACCAGCCACGCCAGCCCCAGCGCGATGGCTAGGCCCAGGCAACGCAACGACGGCAGCGGCCGCTTGGACATAGTGCGCATCGGTGTCCAACCCCATGGTCTACGATGGGCCTAGTTTATGGCAGTCCAAGCACATCGCACAGGGTTCGGTCAGCGCAATGCGGCCGCCCGTTCCGCTTCAAGCAGGCGGCGCTCCATCTTCTTCACCGAGACCACGCCCTTTTTTGCCATCCGCTCCGCGAACAATGCGACCCGCAGCTCCTCCAATTCGAAGCGCAAGTCCTGCCAGTCGCTCATGGCATGCCCTTCGGATTCCGCAAGGTGGGACAGACGCCCCTCGAAGGCCTTAATCTGGGCCATGCGCTCGGCGTCCCGTTGCGCGTGGCCTTGCAGGTTGGCTAGGCGATGGTCGGCGGCCCGAAGGAAGCGGGCCAAATCGGGCAGCCGTGCGCTGGGGGTGCGCTGCAGTAGATCGGGCGGCGTGAGGGCGTTCATCTGACTTTCCACATCGTCTCGGGCGGTGCGGAAAGCTGGCGAGGCCGAACTCTCAAGGCGGGCGACAAGTTGCGTCCGGGCTTGCAGGATGTCCCCTAGGTGGGTGATGGTCTCGGTGAAGATGCCGGCGAGCCTTGGCCGTTCCGTTTTCAGCAACGCATCGAACGCCGCCTTCGTTGCGGGTAGGGGACGGTCCTCGAAGTAGCAGCGCCAAGCCGCTGCCAGCATCACCGAGTCGACCAGTTGGCCGGTGTCGCCGAACACGGCTGCGTGGCGCACGAGGACGGGCTCCTTGAGCACTTGGCGCTCGAAGAAGCGCCTCGGCTTGCCCAAGGCGAGCCAAGCCAAGCGGGGGTAGCCTGTCCGGTTGGCTTCAGCTTGCTCCGTGCGGGTGGCGCAGATGCCGAGGTCCACCGTATCGCTGCGGTCAACGAGCGCCGGATAGCCCAGCAGAGCGTTCGCGCCACCGCCCAGCGCCGTCTCGGTGGGCAGGCCCTGATCGGGGAAGGCGGTGAGGCCCTGTTGTTCCTGGGCGCTGGCGGCACCTTCGGCCACCCGCGTGCGCGCCTGCTCGAGGAACCGCCGCTGCAAGGCAGCCAGTTCCCGGCCTTGGGCGAGTGGCGCGCCATGCTCATCGATGACGCGAATGTTCATCAGCAGATGCGGCGGGACCTTTGCCCTGTTCCAAGCTGCGGGAGCGACGGGGACACCGAATTGACGTTCGATGACTGAGGCCAAGGCGGCTCGAAAGGACCCTTGGCGATAGCAATCGGGGGCGGCCAATGCCGGTTTGATGCGCTCGGCAGCGTCGGCGATGGGGGCAAGCTGGCGGCGCGCGGCCTTGGGCAGGCTGCGCAGCCAAGCTTCCACCAGCTTCGGTAGGAAGCCCGGCACCGACCACTCCAGCGCGTCCTCGTCGATGGCCTGCAGGACGCCTAGGGGCACGTCCACGTTGACCCCATCGTCGGCTTCGCCCGGCGCGAAGCGGTAGTGCAGGCGCAACTCGGACCCGGTCAGCAACAGCCGCGCCGGATAGTCCTCGGACGATGGATTGGCATTGCCGCTCAACAGATCCTTGCGGGCCATTCTTAAACTTCGGTCCGCCCGCTCACCGCCTTGGTTGAGCCAATTTCGCAGTGACTCAAAGCCGGTCACTTCGAGTGGCAGCCGTTGGTCGTAGAAGGCGCATTGATCGGCCTCGGATGCCAGCAGGTCCCGCCGCCTGCCCTTCGCCTCCCAATCGAGAATCTCGGCGGCCAACTGCCGATTGTGCTTCAGGAAGGGGAGGGAAGGCTCCGGGGTGTCCTCCCCCTCGCCGTCGCCAACCAAACCGTCGTGAATGAGAATCTGCCGGGCTGCGGACGCATCAATGGGGGCGTAGCGCACCGGGCGGCGCTCGACGATCTTCAAGCCGTAGAGCAGCACTGTCTCAAAAGCCATCGCCTCGCCACGCCGCGAACTCCAATGCGGGTCGCTGTGGGTGCGGCGCAGCAGGTGGTTGGCCGCCGACTCGATCCAGCCGGCTTCGATGGCGGCGGCGTTGCGGGCATACACCCGTTGGGTTTCGCTCACTTCCGCGGCCATGATCCACTCCGGGGTGCGTCCGGCGAGGCCCGAGCCGGGAAAGATCCGCAGCTTGAGCTGGCGCGCGCCGACGTAGGCGCCTTGTTCGTCATGGCGGGCCACGAGGCTCAGGGCGCCGTGCAGCAGCGCCCGGTGGATGCTGGCGTAGTCGGCTGGCTTTTGGTTGAGCCTCAGGCCGAGCTGCCGCTGCACGGCCAGCAGTTGACGATGCACCTCCCGCCACTCCCGGACCCGCGAAGGATTGAGGAAGGCCGACTTCAACGCCGCGGTGACGGCGCGGCGAGTTTGGCCCTGCCGAGTTTCCTCCAGCCAAGCCCACAGGTTGAGCATGGCCATGAAGTCGGAGCGTTTGTCGGCGAAGGCGGCGTGGGCTTGGTCCGCTTGGGCGCTGGCGTTCAATGGCCGCTCGCGAGAGTCAGGCACGGCCAGCGCCGCGGCAATGATGCTGACCTCGCGCAGTGCCCCGTGCTTGGCGGCGGCGATGAGCATGCGGCTGAGGCGCGGATCCAATGGAAAACGGGCCATGGCCCGGCCCTCACGGGTGAGTTTGCCGTTGATCAGGGCGCCGAGTTCGTGCAGCAGCGTCAGGGCGTCCCTAATGGCTTTGGGTTCGGGAGGATCGAGAAAGGGGAAGCGCTCGATGTCGCCGAGGCCGAATGCCCGCATTTGCAACACCACCGAAGCGAGGTTGACCCGTTTGATTTCCGGGTCGGAGTAAGGAGGGCGGGCGCTGTAGTCCTCCTCGGTGTAAAGGCGGATGCAAAGACCCGGGCCGATGCGCCCGCAACGGCCTCGGCGTTGGTCGGCGCTGGCTTGGGAAATGGCTTCGATGGGTAGCCGCTGCAGTTTCGAGCGGTAGCTGTAACGGTTGATGCGCGCCTTGCCGGGGTCCACCACAAAGCCGATGTTGGGCACGGTGAGCGAGGTCTCCGCAACGTTGGTGGCGAGCACGATGCGCCGTTTCGCGCCCGGTTGAAAAACCCGCTGTTGGTCCTTGGCGGACAGGCGGGCGTAGAGCGGCAGAATGTCGAAGCGGCCGGCGAGCGCCTTGCGCAGGAACTTCGCCGACTCGAAGATTTCCCGCTCGCCGGTCTGAAAGATGAGCAGGTCTTGGGCAGCGCGCTTGGGCGATGCCTCGATGGCCTCGATGGCCCGCAGCAGATCGGCCTGCTCATCCTCGCCCGGCTCCAAGTGGTGGGTCTCGACCGGGTGGCCGCGGCCGCTCACCTCGATGACCGGGGCATCGCCAAAGTGCTGCGCGAAGCGGTCCACATCAATGGTTGCGCTGGTGATGATGAGCTTCAGGCCCCGACGCTTGGGGAGCAGTTTGTTCAGGTAGCCGAGCAGGAAGTCGATGTTCAGGCTGCGCTCATGGGCCTCGTCCACGATGATGGCGTCGTATCGGGAGAGCTTGCGGTCACGACGGATCTCAGTGAGCAGCAAACCGTCGGTCATCACCTTGACGGCGGTCGATTCCGCCACCCGGTCGGTGAAGCGCACCGCAAAGCCGACCTCCTGGCCGAGTTCAACCTTGAGCTCCTCGGCGATGCGCTGGGCAGTGGCCCGGGCGGCGATGCGCCGCGGCTGGGTGTGGCCGATCATGGCCTTGCGGCCCAAGCCCGCCCGCAGGCAGATCTTGGGCAGCTGGGTAGTTTTGCCGGAACCGGTTTCGCCGGCCACGATCACCACTTGGTGACGTGCAAGCGCATCGGCGATCTCATCCACGTGCCGGCTGATCGGCAACTCGCCGGGGAATTCGACGGCAGGCGTCCAAGCCTGCCTCGCTGTGGGCGCATTGGGCACTTTGGCACCAGCAATTGTCGAGCTGGAGGCTCCCCGGAGCGAGGGCGTCCCGCCCTCGATGGGATCCCTCGGCTCAATACGAGGGCAAGATGCCCTCGCTCCGGCCGCTACTTGGACAGGGTGTTCATCCCCTCTTCGAGCCCGCGGATGGTCAGCGGATACATGGCGCCGTTGACCAGCTTTTGGGTCATCCCGACGGAGGTGGAGTACTCCCAAGTCTCCTGCGGGGTGGGATTGATCCACACGAGCTTGTCATAGAGCTCCGTGAAGCGGGTCATCCAATGGGCGCCGGGCTCCTCGTTCCAGTGCTCCACGCTGCCGCCGGCATGGGTGATCTCGTAAGGCGCCATGGTGGCATCGCCGACGAAGACCACCTTGTAGTCCTGGGCGTACTTGTTCAGCACTTCCCAAGTGGGGATGCGCTCGGTCATGCGGCGGCGGTTGTCCTTCCACACCGACTCGTAGATGAAGTTGTGGAAGTAGAAGCTCTGCATGTGCTTGAACTCGGTGCGGGTGGCCGAGAACAGCTCCTCGCAAATCTTGACGTGGGCGTCCATCGAGCCGCCGATGTCCAGAAACAGCAGCACCTTGACCGTGTTCTTGCGCTCCGGCTGCATCTTGATGTCCAGCATGCCGCCGTTGTGGGCGGTGGAGCGGATGGTGTTGTCCATGTCCAACTCCTCTTCCCTGCCGGTGCGGGCGAACTTGCGCAGCCTTCGCAAGGCCATCTTGATGTTGCGGGTGCCGAGTTCCACGGAGTCGTCGAGATTCTTGTACTGGCGCTCATCCCAGACCTTTTTGGCCTTCTTCTTCTTGCCTTTGCCCATCCCCCCGGGGCCCTTGCGCCCGGTTTGGTTGGGATCATCGCCCTCGTCGCCCTCCTGGCCCTGTTTGGCTTGTTCCGCCTCGGCCTGTTCCTTGGCCTCGCGGAAGGCTTCGATCAGCTTCTCAAGGCCACCCAGGGATTCGATCTTCTTCAGGTCCTCCGGGGTCAGCGACTTTTCGAACTCGCGGCGCAGCCACTCGTCGGGGATGAGCGACTCCAGCATGCCGTGCAGGTCCTCAAGGCCCCGGAAGTAGGCGCTGAACGCGCGGTCGAACTTGTCGTAGTTCTTCTCGTCCTTCACCAAGCAGGTGCGGGTGAGCAGGTAGAAGTCGTCGAGGTTGGCGTACACCAGGCGGTGCTTGAGGGCGGCGAGCAGGTCCATCAGCTCGCGGATGGTGACCGGCACCTTGTACTTGCGCAGGGTGAGGAAGAGGTTGATCAGCATGGGGATCGCCGAAGGCTGTCCGAACGCCGCTCAGCCGCGGGCGTCGCGGCGGTTCATGAAGGCGAGCCGCTCAAGCAGGTGGACATCCTGCTCGTTCTTGACCAGAGCGCCGTACAGGGGCGGAATGGCCTTGCTGGTGTCCCGGTTGGTGAGAATCTCGTCGGGAATGTCGTCCGCCATCAACAGCTTCAGCCAGTCGATGAGTTCGGAGGTGGAGGGCTTCTTCTTCAAGCCCGGCACTTTGCGCACGTCGAAGAAAATCTCCATCGCCTCCTTGACCAACTCGTTCTTGATGGATGGGAAGTGAACTTCGATGATTTCGTGCATCGTCTCCCGGTCGGGGAAATTGATGTAGTGGAAGAAGCAGCGGCGCAGAAAGGCGTCCGGCAGTTCCTTCTCGTTGTTGGAGGTGATCACCACGATGGGCCGCTGCTTGGCGGTGACGGTCTCGGAAAGTTCGTAAACGAAGAACTCCATGCGGTCGAGTTCCTGCAGCAGGTCGTTGGGAAACTCGATGTCGGCCTTGTCGATCTCGTCGATCAGCAGCACCACCCGCTCGTCGGACTCGAACGCCTCCCACAGCTTGCCCTTCTTGATGTAGTTGCGGATGTCCCCGACCCGCTCCTCGCCGAGCTGGGAATCGCGCAGCCTGGAGACGGCGTCGTATTCGTAGAGGCCGTTGATGGCCTTGGTGCTGGACTTGATGTGCCATTGGATGAGCCGCAGGCCCAAGGTTTTGGCGATTTCCTCCGCCAGCATGGTCTTGCCCGTGCCGGGCTCCCCCTTGACGAGCAGCGGGCGTTCGAGTTTGACCGCCGCGTCCACGGCCATGCTCAACTCGTCGGTGGAAATGTAAGTGTCGGTGCTGTCAAAAATCATGGGTTATCCCTTGGGTTCTCTTGGTATTGGGGGAGCGGCGCGAAGTTCCGCAGCAGCTTGCTGCCGTCGGAGCCAGTATTGCAAACCGAGTACTTTAATGGAGCCTGCTGGGCTCAATCAAGCGTTCGACGCCGGCCGGGCCCAAGCCATGACCACAGCGCTGCCACTACCGTGGCCAGCAGGCAGGTGGCCAGCAGCAGCTTCAGCGATTGCGCCGGCTGCCCTTGGAGTTGAAAGACGGCTTCAAAAAGCGCAACGATGTAGGCGGGGGCGTAGTAGCCTTCGAAATTCGGCAGCGGTGCCGGTGTGAGCATCAGGGCTAGGCTCAAGGCCCGTAGCCAAATGCGCAGGAAACGGCAGCGCAGAGCGCGGGTCAGCACCCAGATGCCGACGCAGGCCAGCAAGGCGGCGACCACTGCGGCAGCCCAGGCGATGGGCTCGCTCATGGTTGGCTTCGCCGGGCGCTCATGGTGCTTGCGCGTCGAGTATGGTGGCAAACTCGGTGCCGACCAAGGCGCCGCGCCAGCCCTGATAGGTGGCTGAAAGCTCGCCGGTCAACGCGTAGTGGCGCAGGCAGGCTTCCAAGTCCCGCCGTCTCGCCAGCAGTTCAGGCGCCATGCCAAGGTCCGCCGCCCGATCGAGGCCAACCGCGCGCAGTTGCTTGAGCAGTGCGCCTTGACCGCCGCTCAGTGGCCGGGGCAGAGCCGCTTCGACGGGGGATGCCCGGCCGGCGCCGTGCACGTCGATCAGTGCCTCGCCGTAGCGCCGGGCCAACCCACGGGGCAGGCGCGCTTCGATCAGAGCCATCGTCAACTTCGCTGGGCGGGCGAAATGGAGCAGGTGCTCGTCCCACACCACTCGATTGCGTGGCCGGTCCTCCGTCATGGCCTGGCGCTCGCGCCAAGCGCAAAGAGCCTTGAGCGCCCCAAGTTGAACGCCGTTCAGGCGCCATGCGCCTTTAACGCCCTTGTAGTAGCGATCCGGGTCGATGGCTGGCGCGGCTTCGCGCAGCGCCATGTCCTCCCGAAACCAGTTCCACCGACCCCTGGCTTCAAGCTCGCCGCTGAGCAGCCGGTGCACAGCGGGCAGGGAGGCCACGTCTTCGCAGGCGTAACTGATTTGCGCATCCGATAGGGGCCGGCGCAGCCAGTCGGAGCGTACTTGGTGCTTCGACAGCAGCAAGCCGAGCAGAGCCTTGACCAGATTGGCGTAGCTGATGCTGAGCTGTTCGGAGACGAAGGCGTAGGCGACTTGGGTGTCGAATAGGTTGGCGGGCCGCACGCGCAAGTGATGGGCGATCAATTCAAGGTCTTCGGAACAGGAGTGCATGATCTTGACCGTTGCCGGATCTTCGAGCACCCGCATCAAGGGGCTCCAGTCGTCGATGGCCAAGGGATCGATCAACCAGATTTCCGTGTCTGCCACCAGTTGGTACAACCCGGGAATGGGGTAGAAGGTGTCGGTGCGTTGAAACTCCGTATCGAGACCAATGATGCCGTTCCAGCGCTCGGCGGCATCGGCCAACCGTGCGTTGGAGTCGATCCATTGGTGCCTTGGCATCTCAGTTGAGGCTGCGGCGGCCTTGCAGGGCGTGCATGATCGTGCCGCCATCGACGTATTCCAGCTCGCCACCGATGGGGACGCCGTGGGCGATGCGGGTGATGCGTCCCACATCGTCCTTGATGAGGTCGGATATGTAGAACGCGGTGGCTTCGCCTTCCACGGTCGGGTTGGTGGCCAGAATCACCTCCTCTGGTTTCCTCTCGCGCACCTTGGCGGCGAGTTGGCTCAAGCCGAGTTCGTCGGGGCCCACGCCGTCGATGGGCGACAGGCGCCCGTGCAGCACGAAGTAGCGCCCGCTGTAGCCGCCGGCCTGCTCGATGGCGACGATGTCGGCGGGGGACTCAACCACGCACAGCAGCGCATCATCCCGCTTGGGGTTGGCGCACAGGCGGCAGCGGCCGGTCTCGGTGAGGGTGCGGCAGTCCACGCACCAGCCGATCTCCGAGACCGCTTTGGCGAGGGTTTCGGCGAGCCGCTGGCCGCCCTCCCGATTCCTTTGCAGAAGATGGAAAGCCATGCGCTGGGCGCTCTTGGGGCCTACGCCGGGCAGCGCCTGCAGCGCTCCGACGAGCCGTTCAAGCAGCGGGCTGAACATGGCCTAGCCTAGCCAGACAGGTTGCGAGCCAGTGCGCCGAGGCCGCCGGCCATCTCCGACATTTTCTCCCGCTGCGCGGCCTCCACCCGGCGCACGGCGTCGTTGGCGGCGGCGGCGATGAGTTCCTCCACCACCTCGCGCTCGTCGTCCTGCTGCATCAGGCTCGGATCGATGCTGACCTTGAGGACCTCATGGGCGCCGTTCATGGTTAGGCGGGCCAATCCGGCGCCGCTCTCGCCGACGACTTCCGTTTTGGTGATTTCCGATTGCAGTTGCTGCATGTGCGCCTGCATCTGCTGCGCTTGGCCGAGGAGGTCGCCAAGATCGTTGATTTTCTTCACGTGCTGTCCTCGCTGGTGCTGTTCGTCACGGGCTTCCCAAATGCCTCGCGTCCACGAGGCGGCCGTCGAATTCGGTGATCAATGACTGCACGACTTGGTCCTGCTCGAGTTGGTGCCGCGCCGCCGCCTGCTTCTCCGCCTTGAGCCGCTCCCGGTGCTTGGCCGGCGACTCAGCGGCCAACACGCCCTTTTCGATGCGCACCTCGGCCGGTTGACCGAGCGCCGCCGCCAGCGCCTGCTCGATCTCGGGGTTGCGCTCTCCGGAGAACAAGGCTTGATGGTCTTCGTCGAGACGCAGGCGATAGCAGCTCCCGTCCTGGGCTATGAGCACCGAGTGCTCGGCGATTGCGCGGCTTGGCCCGGAGAGGTCCAGCCGCTTGAACCAGTCCAGCCACTGCGCGGCCAGTGCTGCCGGGCGGTCATCGGGCTGGCTTGGCGTCGACGGCGGGCTGGGTGGCGTTGGCGCTCGGGCGGAACGGCGGGGTGCCGGGGCCTGTGGCGCGGGCTCGGAAGGCTCGGGCTTGGCATCCGGCGCCTGGCCGGCGCTGGTCGGTGCGGGCGGCACGGATTGGGCGGTTGCGGCGTCCGGTGCGAAAGCCAGCATGCGCAGCAGGGTCATCTCGAAGACCGTTTTGGGGTCCGGCCCCACCCGCATGTCCCGGTAGCCGGTCAATGCAATCTGGTAGTAAAGCTGCACCGCCTCGGCGCTGAGCGCCGCGCGGCCGTCGGCTTGACCGAGGGCCTTGGCCACCGCGATGCCGTGCAGCGCCTGCAGCACTTCGGCCAGGGTGGCTTCGAAATCAGCAGCCCGTTCGGCCAGTTCCGCGCTGATGCGCACCACGGCCTGGGGGTCGCCGCTTTCGATGGCGTCGAGCACCGCGGCAACCTCGTCGCTGCCGACCGCGCCGAGCAGTTCCGCGACGTCGTGCCCAGTCAATCGGCCTTGGCCGAAGGCGATGGCCTGATCGGTGACCGAGAGGGCGTCGCGCATGCTGCCCCTTGCGGCCTTGGCGATGATCTCAAGGGCCTCGGCTTCGAATTCGATGCCTTCGTCGGTCATGGCCTCGGCCAAATGGGCGGCAATCTTCTCCTGGGCGATGTTCTTCAATTGGAACTGCAGGCAGCGCGAGAGGACCGTGATCGGCACTTTCTTCGGATCGGTGGTGGCAAGCAGGAACTTAACGTGCTCCGGAGGCTCCTCCAAGGTCTTGAGCAGGGCGTTGAAGCTGGAGGCGGAGAGCATGTGGACTTCGTCGATCAGGTAGATCTTGAAGCGGCCGCGGGTCGGCAGGTACTGGGCGTTGTCGAGTAGTTCGCGGGTGTCGTCCACCCGGGTGCGCGAGGCGGCATCCACCTCGATCAGGTCGACGAAGCGGTTTTCCTGCACCTCCCGGCAAACCGAGCACTCCCCGCACGGCGACGCGCTGACGCCCGCTTCACAGTTCAGGCATTTGGCAAGGATGCGGGCGATGGTGGTCTTGCCGACGCCGCGGGTGCCGGTGAACAGGTACGCATGGTGCAAGCGGCCCGAATCCAAGCCGTGCTGCAGCGCCCGAACGATGTGATCCTGCCCCACGAGGCTGGCGAAGTCCGCCGGACGCAGCTTCCGGGCTAGTACCTGGTAGCTCATTGCATCTATTCTAGCCCGAATGTTCGTGCCGGAGGGTGGGTCTTGGGCTTTGGTGGGGCGCAGCTGATCATCGGCCACCGAGGGGCCGCCGGGCTTGCTCCGGAGAACACGCTGGATGGCTTCCGCAAGGCCGCTGCGCTCGGGGTGGATGCCGTGGAACTGGACGTGCATCGCCTTGAGGATGCGCTGGTCGTGATTCACGACGATGCACTGGATCGCACCACCTCCGGCCGCGGCCCGCTCAAGGCTTACAGCCTAGCAGCCGTGCGCCGTCTCGATGCCGGGGGAGGGCAGCGCGTTCCGTTGCTTGAGGAGGTCCTTGCCGCCCTGCCCATCAACGTGGGCGTCAACATCGAGCTCAAGGCGTCGGGCACCGCGGAACTGGCCGTGCCCTTGGCGGAGAGGGAGCTAGCCCTCGGGCGTGACATGCTGATTTCGTCCTTCGACTTTGACGAGCTTGGCCATGCTGCGGCCCTGGGCAGCTCCGCGCTCAAGATCGCTCTGCTCTTTGGGCGCTGGCCCCGGGCAGGTTGGCAGGTGGCTCGCCGCCTTCAAGCTTGGTCGGTGAATCTGTCGCTGGAGACCGCATCGGAGCGGCTGATTAGGCAAGCGGGCGAGCGGGGGCTTAAGGCGCTGGTCTACACCGTCAACGATCGGCCGACGGCCGATCGGCTAATGGCTTGGGGCGCCACTGGTGTGTTCACCGACTTTCCGGACCGCCTAGTTCAGGCCTAGGAAGCGCCTGTTCGTTCCTCGCGGCCATCGAGGCGGTTGATTTCCTTGGCCAGATCGTATTTTTCGTCCGTGACGATTTGCTCGAGCACCTCCACCCGATTGCGCAGGTCGTCGATGTCCCGTTGCATCGCGGGGTCCTGCTTGCCCGCCACCTTGGCGCGGCTTTTGAAGTAGTTGTTGGCCACGCCAGCCGTGCAGCTGACGACAACGATGATGGCCACCATGGTGAATACGTCCATTGGCTTTCCTTGTTCTCAGTTGATTCCTGTGTTGCGTTGTTGCGAACCGGTAGGCGTTTGCCCGGTGAGGCCGCGGCCCCTAGCGATCCGGCTCGATCCGGTTGAACTCCCGATGCAGTTCGTAGTGCCCTGAAGTGACGTGGTGCTCCATGCGCCGCAAGCGCAACTCCGCTTGGGCGAGGTGGGCCCGCACGGTGCGCAAGCTGCGCCTGGGCGACAAACGCGTGCCGAGCTCGGGCGCCTCCGCGCTGTGCCGGCGGCGTGGCGTTTCAGGCGGCTCCCCCGCCTCATCAGACGACGGATCATCCATGACGAAATAGAGTATCCAGTAGCCTATGAAAGTGATGCTGGGCATGAATATAAGCCCCGTCACCGCGATGCAGCGCACGACCCAGGACTCGACGCCGTAGTGTTCGGCCATGCCGCTGCACACGCCGGCGATCTTGGCGTCCTCGCCCCGATGCAGGCCGCGGACCCGAGGCCGTTTGAAGGTCCTGTCGGGCTTGAGCCGGCCGTCCGCCGACTGGCCGCTCATCGCGCGGCCTCGTCGGCGCGCCGCCGCCATCCCGGCGTCTCGGCGTCGAGTATGGCTTCGAGGGTTTCGATGCGCCCGGTCATCCCCTCGACGCGCTCGATGAGGGTCTCAAGCTCTTCGCGCTCCTCTTCCGACAGCGCCCCTTGGGCCTTCTGCTTGCTGCGGTAATGCATGAAGATCCAGATCGGCGCAACGACCGTCAGGAAGACGACCGTTGGCACAAAGAAGGCGACGGCCATGCCGCTCATGGGAACTCCTTAGCTGTCGGCGTTTTCGGAACCGGAGCGGCGTGCCGCCAGTCCGGCCTTCAACTCGTCGAGTTGGCTGTCGAGCTGCTCGCCCTTCTCCAGATCGGCGATTTCATCCGCCAAGGTCTTCTGGCCCATGTCGTAGGCCTCAGCCTGCCCTTCGAGATCGTCCATCTTACGCTCATAAGCCTCGAAGCGGCGCATGGCCTCATCGACGTTGTGCTCATTGAGCTGCCGGCGCACGCCCAGCCGGGTCTTGGCGGCCTTGCTGCGCATGATGATGGCGTTTTGATGGGCCTTGGCGTCCTTGATCTTGGCCTGTAGGGCGGCGAGGTCGCCGTTCAGCTTGTCCAGCGTTTCGCCGAGCAGGTCCAGTTCGGTGGACAGGGATTCAACCGCTTCCTGGGCCTTGTTTCGTTCACCGAGGGCGCGTCGGGCGAGGTCATCGCGATCCTTGCCCACGGCAATCTCGGCCTTGCGCTGCCATTCGTCGGCCTCGCCGATCAGCCAATCCCGGCGCCGCACCAGCTCCTTGCGGTCGGCGATGGCCCGGGCGGCCGTCGAGCGGACCTCCACGAGGGTGTCCTCCATTTCCTTGATGATCAGCCGCACCATCTTCTCCGGATCCTCGGCCTTGTCGAGCAGGGCGTTGAGGTTGGCGTTGATGATGTCGGTCATTCGCGAAAAGATGGTCATGGGCGGTTAGCCTCCGTTTGCGTGCCCAGTTGGGCTGTTGCCTCTGTCCAGTCAGATTCCGTGCCAGATTGGTGGAAGCCTCTTTTTTTCCTTTAGTTTAAAGGAGTTACTGAATATTCCTCCGTTGGCTATGCGGTTGCTTCGATAAAGCGATGGTGGATATGACCAACATTTGGTTAAATTGCGCGCCATGATAACCAGCCCCGAAACGCCGATTGGCGAATCGCCCGCCTTTCTTGAGGTGCTTGAGGCCACCTCCCGGATCGCCCCGCTGGAAAAGCCGGCGCTCATTGTCGGGGAGCGCGGCACGGGCAAGGAATTGATCGCCGACCGCCTGCACCTGCTGTCCGACCGCTCCGCCCAAGCGGCCCTAAAGATGAACTGCGCCGCCATATCGGACGCGCTGCTCGAAAGCGAGTTGTTCGGCCACGAGGCGGGAGCCTTCACCGGCGCATCAAGGACCCACCAAGGTCGCTTTGAGCGCGCCGACGGCGGCACGCTGTTTCTCGATGAACTGGCCACCACCTCGCCCTTGGTGCAGGAAAAGCTGTTGCGCGTCATCGAATACGGCGAGTTTGAACGGGTCGGCGGCAGCAAGACCCTGCGCGCTGACGTGCGCCTGATTGCCGCCACCAACGAAGACCTGCCGCGCTTGGCGGCCGAAGGCAAGTTCCGCAGCGACCTGCTCGACCGGCTGGCGTTCGACGTCATCACCCTGCCGCCCCTGCGCGAACGGCGCGACGACATCATGCTGCTGGCCGAACGCTTCGCCATCGACATGTCTAGGGAACTCGGCCGCGAGGTGTTTCCCGGCTTCTCAAGCCACGCCGTCCGCCGGCTGCTGTCGCACGATTGGCCGGGCAACATTCGCGAACTGAAGAACGTGGTCGAGCGCTGCGTGTATCGAACCAGCCCGGGCCAGCCAGTCGACGAGATCGTCTTGGATCCATTCGAGTCGCCGTACCGGCCCAGTGGCGCCTCCGAAGCGGAGGAGGCTGGGCGCCAACCAGCCTTTCCCCTCGATCTCAAGGGCGCCGTGCGGGACTTTGAAATCGCCACCATTCGGCGTGCCCTCGAGGCCTCCCGGCACAACCAGCGCAAAGCCGCCGAACAGCTGTCGCTCACCTACCACCAGTTGCGGGGCTACCTAAAGAAGTACGACATTCTCAACGACCCGCGGAGCGAGTACGACATTCTCAACGACCCGCGGAGCGAGGGCATCTTGCCCTCGATTTCTGAAGGTTGAAGGTGGCTAGCGCAGCTTGGCCGCCGTCGGGTAAAGATAGTCCCGCGTGATGGGCGCCGCCTGGTTGCCCTTGGTCAACTGCCACTGCAGCACCACCAAATCACCGACTTCAAAGGCCGTTTGGCAAACCACCAGATAAAACTCCCACATGCGGCAGAAGCGTTCGCCCTTGCTGTCAACGAATTGCTGGCGGTGTTGCTGAAAGCGTTCGTTCCAGGCCCGCAGGGTGAGCGCGTAGTGGGTGCGCAGCACCTCGATGTCGGTGCTGATGAGCGCCGCCCGCTCCACGAACGGCGCGATGTCCGAGAGGGAGGGAATGTAGCCGCCGGGAAAGATGTAGCGCCGAATCCACGGATTGACCGGTTCCGGTGGCGCCTTGCTGGCGATGGTGTGCAGCAGGGCCACACCGTCGGTGGCTAGGCTGGCGGCCACCTTGTCGAAAAACGCGGCGTAGTGGGGTTTGCCGACGTGTTCGAACATGCCCACGGAGACGATGCGGTCATAGGTGCCCGCGTGTTCCCGGTAGTCCTCCAGGCGAAACGCCACCCTTTCTCCAAGCCCGCGCTGCTGGGCCGTCGCCTGGGCAACCCGCAACTGTTCGGCGGAGAGGGTGAGGCCGGTGACGGTCACGCCGTGATTCTCCGCCATGTGCATGGCCAGGCTCCCCCAACCGCTGCCGATGTCGAGCACCTTCTGCCCGGACTCCAAGTTCAGCTTGGCGGCGATGTGGCGGCACTTGGCCGCTTGGGCGTCCTCCAAGCTCAACCGGGAGTCTGTGAAGTAAGCGCAGGAGTAGTGCATGTCGGCGTCAAGGCAGGCACGGAACAAGGGTTCGTCGAGGTCGTAGTGGTGGCTGACGTTGCGGCGGCTGGCCGCGAGGCCGTTCCAAGAGCGGAGCACCGCCCACAGGGGATCCAGCCAGCGGTTCCTTGAGATGTTCGACTCCAGGTTGGTTCGCAGGATGGTCAGCAGGTCGTGCAAGGTGCCTTCGGCAACGTCCCACTCATCGTCCATGTAGGTCTCGCCGAGGTTGAGCTGGGGATTGCGCAGGATGCGCATGAAGGTCGAAGGCCGGTTCAGGCGCCAGGCTGCCGTCGGCTCGCCCTCGCCGAACACGCGCTCCTGGCCGTGGTGGTCGATCACGGTCAGCCGGCCCCGTTGAATGAATTGTTCCAGTAGGCGCAGATTCACTTTTCAGCGTTCGGATGCTCAGAAGCCTCATAATTTAGCAAATGTTCGCGAACCGCTCTCGTGCGAGTTTCATGTTGCTGCCCGCGGGCTCGGCTATCATCGGCGCGCCGGAAGGGGATTCCACTCAACGGGAGCGATATCTTGAAAGTCAGCATCAGCATTGGCGGGGCCGCCTCCGGGGGGCGCCGGGACTTCGATGAGCAGGTGGCCTACGTCATGGAGGCCGAGCGGCTCGGGGTGGATGCCGTTTGGAGCGCGGAGGCTTGGGGCCAGGACGCGGTCACCCCCTTGGCCTACTTGGCGGCGAAGACCGAGCGCATCCGGCTCGGTGCCGGCATCATGCAGATCAGCGCCCGCACCCCGAGCATGACGGCGATGACGGCGCTGACCCTGGCGACCGTATCCGGTGACCGCTTCATCCTTGGCTTGGGCGCCAGCGGCCCGCAGGTGGTGGAGGGGTTGCAGGGGCGGCCCTTCAAGGCGCCGCTGACCCGCCTGAAGGAAACGCTGGAGATCGTGCGCCTCGCCTTCGCCGGCGAAAAGCTCGCTTACGAGGGACGCTACCACCAACTGCCCCTGCCGGGCGGGGAGGGCAAGGCGCTGCGCCTGGCGCAGCCTGCCAATCCGAACATTCCCATCTATCTCGCCACGCTGAGTCCGAAGTCCCTGCGCTACACCGGCGTTGCCGCTGACGGCTGGCTCGGCACCTCCTTCACCCCGGAGCACGCCGACGCCCACCTGGATCACATCGCGCAAGGCGCGGCCGAAGCCGGGCGGCCGATGGGCGACATCGACATCCAGGTCGGCGGCGCCGTGGCGTTTGGCGATGACCTTGAAGCCCTGGTTGAACCCCTGAAGCCGGGCATCGCCTTCAGTTTGGGCGCTATGGGTTCGCCGACCACCAACTTCTACAACGACGCCTATCGGCGTGGCGGCTGGGCGGATGCGGCGCAGGCGGTGCAGCGACTTTGGGTGCAAGGCAAGCGGGCCGAGGCCGTAGCCAGCGTGCCGTCGCGGATGGTTGAGGAAGTCAATCTGCTCGGCGACGAGGATCAAGTCCGGGCGCGGGTGGAGACCTTCCGCAAGGCGGGTGTCACCACCCTTCGGGTGCAGCCGGCCGGTGCTGACTTGGAAGCCCGGTTGGAGACCCTGGGCCGGGTCATGGATATGGTCTAGGCGCTCTGCTGCCGCCCTCGGGCCTGTATCGCTGCGCGACGCCCCGCGACCTTTTCCGGGCGCACTTCCGCTTTGGCGTGGGCGCGGCTGGCTTCGCCTTCAATGGCCAGTCCCTCGGCCAGCGTGGCCTGCCAGCCCAAGTCCATGATGCGTTTGACCTCGTCTCGGGTGGGACGGTCGGTGCTGGTGATGTCCTTGGCCAAGCCCAAGCAAGTGGGCAGCAGTTCCGCCGCCGGCACCACCCGGTTCACAAGCCCCCAAGCGCAGGCGGTTTCCGCGTCGAGGTAGTTGCCGGTCAGCGATAGCTCCTTGGCCCGGTTGATGCCGATCAGCCGGGGCAGGCGTTGCGACAGGCCCCATCCGGGCACCACGCCGACCCGGGCATGGGTGTCGGCGAATCGGGCTTGCGGCGTGGCAATGATGAAGTCGCACATCAGTGCCAGCTCGAAGCCGCCGGTGATGGCGTAGCCGTTGACTGCGGCGATGATCGGCTGCGGCGTCGCCGCCAGTGCGTCGCTGAGGTCGGCGCTGCCGAGGCGCGGGGCGGAGTCCGTTTCGCCGCCGAGTTCCTTGAGATCCAAACCGACGGTAAAGGCGCGGCCGGCACCCGTCAGGATGATGACTTCGGTGCTCCGGTCGCCGGCCAGTTCGGCCAACGTCTCGCTCAAGCGCCGGCGCAGGGCGCTCGACAGGGCGTTCAGGGCCTCGGGCCGGTTGAGCGTCACCACGGCGATGGCATGGTGTCGTTCGATCAAGACCAGGGCGTCGGTCATGGGGGTCTCCGTTGGCGGTTTTCGATGGCTAGCGCGTGCTCGGCGCGGCATCGACGTGTTCGATGATGGCGGCGGCGATGTCGGGCAGCAGGGTTTCCGGCAAGTCGTGGCCCATCTTGTCGAAGACCTTAAGCTGGCCGTTCGACAGCGCGTTGGCCGTATCCTCACCGGCGGCCAGCGGCACCAACGGATCGGCGCCGCCGTGGATGACCAGGCCCGGCGCTGCCACCTTGGCCAAGGCTCGGCGGCGGTCCGGCTGGTGCAGGATGGCCAGCAGTTGGCGAGCGAAGCCCTCCGCCGAAAAGCCCCGGTCCACGGCCTGCTCGGAAAATCGCGCCAAGCCTTCGCTAAGCGAGTTGAAGTGCGGCCCCGCCACCGTGTCCCAGCCCCTTTGGTATTGGGCTATGGCCGCGTCCCGGTCTTCCGGCCGGTCGGTGATGAACGCGGCGAGCGCCTCCGGCTCACCCGGCGGCAGCTCCGGATTGCCGCTGGTGGACATGATCGAGGTCAGGCTGAAGGTCCGCTCGGGATGCTCGATGGCCAGCGTCTGGGCGATCATGCCGCCCATCGACAAGCCAATGATGTGGGCGCCGGCTTGGCCGAGGTGGTTGAGCAGCGCTACCGCGTCGGCGGCCATGTCGCTCAGGGTGTAGGGGGGCGGGTAGGAGGACAGGTCGTCCATCGCGGCCAGGATGTCGGCGACCTTGGGCGCCGGAGCCGACACCCGCGAGGACAGCCCCATGTCCCGATTGTCCATGGCGATGACGCGGTACCCCGCCCCGGTGAGGTGGTCGATCAGCCCCGGCGGCCAATGGATGATCTGACACGACAAGCCGTGCACCAGCAGCAGCGGCGGGTCGGCCCTCGCACCCCACTGTTCGTAGTGGATGTCCAAGTCGGCGTGGCGGAATCTGGGCATGTGGAATGTGTGGCGGCCAGTCGGAAAGCGGCAAATGTTAGCAGGAATGTTTCGTGCCGGGCGAGGTTCGCCTTGACAAGCGCACCCCATGCCTCCGACGATGCGCACCCTTGATGAGACACTTGATGGGAGTGATCGCATGAAACGACTGATGAGCGCCCTGGTGGCCTTCGTCATGGCCGGGTGGATGCTCTCGGCACTGGCCGATGACTACTCGCAGGGTTGGAGTTTGCCCTTGGGCGCGTCAGCGCCAGCCATCGCCGCCCTGGACCAGAGCGGCGCCGAGCGCAGCCTGGATTCCCTGGCGGGCGAGCGGGGCTTGCTGCTGTTCCTGGTCCGTTCGGCGGACTGGTGACCCTTTTGCAAGCACCAGTTGGTTCAACTGGAGGAATGGCGCCCGCAATTCGAGGCGATTGGCCTCAAGGTGGCGGGCATGACCTATGACGACCTGGAAGTACTCACCGCCTTTCATGCCGAACGGGAGTTGGGCTATCCGCTGCTCGCGGACGAGAACGCCAAGCACGCCATCGCATTCAACGTTCTCAACGAGAACTACAAGCCCGGCGATTTCGCCTACGGCATCCCCCATCCGGGCGTCCTGCACATCACCCCGGACGGCGTCATCGCGGCCAAGATCGCGGTGCCCGGCTATCGTCGCCGGCCGCCCATGGAGGCGGTTTTTGAGATGGTGAGCGTCGGCTCGGAGGGTTGACCGATTGATCTTCTTGATCGCGCGGGGGGCGTTGCTGTGGGCGCTGTTCGCTTCACTCGCCGGATGCGCGTCGCTGATGTCCTCGGCGGTGGAGGACTTGGCCAGCGACCTGTCGGCGGCGATTCTCGAAAACCCCGATGTGGACATGGTGCGCGATGGCGCGCCGGCCTTCCTGCTGCTGATTGACGGCTTGCTCAAGAGCAGCCCCGACAATCCGGTGCTGCTCTCCCAGGCGGCGCTGCTGAACTCCGCCTACGCCGGGGCCTTCGTCGCCGACGGCGAACGGGCCCGGTTGATGGCGGCCAAGGGGCGGGCGATGGCGGAACGGGCGCTATGCGTGGAGCGCAAGGAAAACTGTGGCGTGGCGGCCAAGCCCTTTGCGGAGTTTGAGCATTGGACGGCGACGCTCACCAAGGCCGACGTGCCGTTGGCCTATGGCTTGGCGACCGCCTGGGCAGCCTGGATGCAGGCCAACAGCGATGACTTCAATGCCATCGCCGACTTGGGGAAGGTGAAGCTCCTGATGAGCCGGGTTGCTGAATTGCAGGAAAGCCATGACTACGGCGGTCCGCACCTGTACTTGGGCGTCTTCGAGACCTTGGTCCCTCCCGCCTTGGGGGGCCGTCCGGAAGTGGGCCGCTTTCACTTCGAGCGCGCCCTGGCGCTCGCCGAGGGCCAGTATTTGCTGACCCAGGTCATGTTTGCTGAGCAATACGCCCGGCTGGTCTTCGACCGCGCCCTGCATGATGAACTGCTTAACGAAGTGCTGGCCGCTGACGTCGATGCGCCTGACTTGATCCTGCTCAACGCCGTCGCCAAGCGGCGCGCCCAAAGCCTGCTGGACTCCGCCGATGCGTACTTTTAGCTTGCGCGCGGCCGGCGCGCTGCTGCTTGGGCTGTTGAGCGCCGTCTGCGCAGCGCAAACGCTCAAGATCGGGGCGCTGTCTCCGGAGGGCTCGGTTTGGATGGACCTGCTGCGGGAAGGTGGCGCCCGGGTGGCGGCGGAAACCGAGGGCCGGGTGTCCTTCAAGTTCTATCCCGGCGGGGTCATGGGCGATGACAAGGCGGTGCTGCGCAAGATCCGCATCGGCCAGCTGCACGGCGCGGTGGTGACCGCTGGCGCCTTGGTGCAGACCTATCCCGACATCGCCCTGTACAACCTGCCCATGGCGTTTCGCTCGGGCGATGAAGTGGATTACGTGCGCGACCGCCTGGACGCCGAGTTGCTGGCCGGCTTGGAAGCCAAGGGATTCGTTGCCTTGGGGCTGGCCGAGGTTGGCTTCGCCTATGCCATGACCCAAGTGCCGGTGAGCGGCGTTGCCGACGTCAGAATGCGCAAGGTCTGGGTGCCGGACAACGACCCCGGTTCGGCCCGGGCGTTGCAGGCGTTCGGCATTGCGCCCATTCCGCTGCCCATCGTCGATGTTCTGGGTGGCCTGCAGACCGGCCTCATCGACTGCGTGGCCGCCCCGCCGGTGGGCGCGGTGGCCCTGCAGTGGCACACCCGGGTGTCCCATGTGCTGGACGTGCCGCTGATCTACGTTTACGGCCTGTTCGCCTTGGACAAACGGCGCTTCGAGCGGCTTTCCGCGCCGGACCAAGCGGTGGTGCGCCGTGTCATGGGCGAGGTGGTCGGGCAAGTCAATGCCCGCAGCCGCCGTGACCACGAACAGGCCTCGGCGGCGCTCGCCAATCAGGGTCTCGAATGGCGCAGCGCTTCGGAAGGGGAAATGGCTGAGTGGCGCCGGCTGGCCGACGAGGCCACCTTGCGCCTGGTTGAGGAGAAGTACATTTCGGCCGGCCTCTATAAGGCTCTCCAAGGGCATCTGCGCGACTTCAGAGCGCGGCCGTAGCGCCCATGCGATTGGACGGCTCGGACTTGGAAGGGGCCAAGCCCGTAATCAGGGTGCTGCGGCGCGTCGAGGATGGGATTCTGGCGCTGATTCTGGCGGCGATGATCGCCCTTGCCGCCTATCAGGTGATTGCCCGCAACCTGTTTGACACGGGCCTGCTGTGGGGCGATGCCTTGGTGCGGGTGTTGGTGATTTGGGTGGCGATGATCGGCGCCATGGTGGCCTCCCGTAACGACGACCACATCCGCATCGACCTTTTGGCCCGCTTCGTGCCGCCCCATTGGCAGGGGTTGTTGAAGCGCTTCGCCAACGCATTCACCTGCGCGGTGACGGGCGTTTTCGCTTGGCACAGCACCCGATTCGTCCGTTTTGAGTACGAGGATGGAACCCTAGCCTTCGCCTCGGTGCCGGCTTGGGTCTGCGAAGCCGTTCTTCCGGTCGGCGCCGCCGTGATCGGCCTGCGCTACCTAATGCACACCCTCGATCCACCATGACCGCACTCGGCATCGCTGTGCTGCTGGCCGCGGCCTTGGCGGGAGCGCCGCTGATCGCGGTGCTCATGGGTGCCGCCATGCTCGGCTTTTTGGCCTCGGGCATCGACCTGGCGGCGGTGCCCATCGAGGTTTACCGCATTGTCGACACCCCGTTGCTGGTGGCTTTGCCGCTGTTCACCTACGCCGGATACGTGCTGGCCGAAGCCAAAACGTCGCAACGGCTGGTGGCTGTCGTCGAGAGCTTCTTTGGTTGGCTGCCAAGCGGCCTGGCGATTGTCAGCTTCGCCGCCTGCGCCCTGTTCACCGCGTTGACGGGTGCCTCCGGCGTCACCATCGTCGCGCTTGGGGCGCTGCTGCTGCCGGCGCTGGTGCAGGCTGGATTCGGCGAGCGGTTCAGCTTGGGCTTGGTCACCAGCTCCGGCAGCCTCGGTCTGCTGCTGGCTCCGTCGGTGCCGCTGATCCTCTACGGGGTCATCGCTCAGCAGATCGATGCGGGACCCTCGTTCACGATCGTCGATCTGTTCAAGGCGGGCCTCATGCCGCTGCTGATCATGCTCGCTTGCTTGATGGGCTGGACGCTGTGGGCCCAGCGTGGCGCCCCGGTGCAGCGTACTAGGGCTGTTGACGGCGCCCGCATCCGGGAGGCTCTGGTGGCGGCTCGCTGGGAGCTGCCGCTGCCGGTGGTGGTGCTCGGTGGCATCTATTCGGGCTACTTCGCCATCTCCGAGGCGGCGGCGGTGACGGCGGTGTACGTCACCATCGCCCAGACGCTGCTGTACCGGGACATCAGGCTTCGTGATCTCCCCGCTGTGGCCGTCAAGGCCATGGTGATGGTGGGGGGCATTCTGCTTATTCTCGGCGTCGCCATGGCGTTCACCAATTTCCTGGTTGACGCCGAAGTGCCGCAGCGCCTGTTCGACTTCATGCAGGCGCGCATCGAAAGCCCGATTGCCTTTCTGGCGCTGTTGAATATCCTGCTGCTGGCGTTGGGCGCCCTGTTGGACATCTTCGCCGCATTGGTCATCATGGTGCCCTTGATCCTGCCGGTGGCGGTGGGCTACGGCATCGATCCCGTTCACTTGGGAATTGTGTTTTTGGCGAACATGCAAATTGGCTACTTCACGCCCCCGGTGGGGATGAATCTGTTCATCGCCAGCTACCGGTTCAAGAAGCCGGTGCTGGCGCTTTACGCGGCCTGCTGGCCGTTCATGGTGGTGTTGCTGCTGGCGCTGCTGCTCATCACCTATGTCCCTTGGTTCAGCTTGGCGCTCGTTCGATGAAGCGTTTCGTTTGCCTTCTGCTCTTTAGCCTTGCCGGGTTCGCGGGATCTCCCGCCTGGGCTGACGCGGCGAGTGACGAGGCTTCCGCTTCGGTGGACGCCTTTCACGCCGTTCTGCTTGACGCCATGCGGACCCAAGGCTTCACCGAGCGAAAGGCTCTGCTTGATCCGGCGGTGGTGGCGTTTTTCGACCTCGGCTCCGTGGCCCGCATCAGCGTGGGCCCCACTTGGCGTTCGTTGGCCGAAGAGCGCCGGTCGGCCTTCGTGGCGTTGATGCAGCGGCTCATCACCGCCACCTATGCGGACCGCTTCGACAGCTACAGCGGCCAGAGCTTTGTGCAAGTGGAAACGGTGTCGGCCAGCACCGGGCCGGTGGTCAAGACCCGGTTGAACCGCACCAACGACGAGCCGGTCAATTTGGACTACTACTTCCGCAACGGCCGGGTGTTCAATGTGGTCGCCGACGGCGTCAGCGACCTGTCCCTGCGCCGGGCCGATTATGCAGGCATCATCCGCGAAGCGGGATTTGACGGGCTGGTGGCCGACATCGAGGCCAGCATCGGAGAATTGGGGGACTGAGACGAAATGAGGAGAGCAACCATGCCGGCTTCATTGCCGAATCGGCGAAGCGCGCCCGCCACCTTGGCTGCGATGGCCGTTCTGCTGCTGCAGGGGGCCTGCGCCAGCTTGGAAGGGCCGGACTATGGCGTCTATGACCACGCTCCCGGGTTTAACCGAGCTTCCTTCGACCTCTCCGAAAGGATCGACAACAATTTCTTTGAGCCGGTGGCGCGCAGCTACTCGGACATCATGCCGGAGCCGGTGGAGGCCGGGGTGCTCAATTTCTTCGCCAACCTGCGCACCGTGGACAGTTCCATCAACGGCTTTTTGCAAGGCAAGCCCAAGAGCGGCGGCACCGACATGATGCGCGTGCTGCTCAATAGCACCGTCGGCGTCGGCGGGCTGTTCGACGTGGCCACTTCGGCGGGCTTTGCCGCCCAGAACGAGGACTTTGGCCAGACGCTCGCGGTCTGGGGCTGGCGGAACAGCCGCTACGTCTATGTGCCCCTGGTGGGGCCATCGACTATTCGGGACCTGCCCAGCATGGCCATTCGCGCGTTCCTGCCACGCCTGCTTTTCGGCGGCGGCTATCCGCTCTGGGCGAGCGGCGTCGACCTGCTGGCCACCCGGGCCGATGCGCTGACGCTCACGGACACCCGTGACGCCGCCGCCCTGGATCCCTACGCTTTCACGCGCGAGGCCTACTACCAGCGTCGCGAGTTCCGGGTCTTTGACGGTGACCCGCCGCTAGACGACTTCGACGACTTCTTCGACGAGCCCGACGACCCTTGATCGAACGCTGGCTGATTCAAGCCCTGGCCAAGTGGGTTGGCTGGGTCGCCCGCCGCGCTTGGGCAGTGCTCACCAGCTTGGCCCTAGTCACTTGCGCCTCGGTTTGGGTGGCCGTGGACCGGCATCAAATGAACGCCGATCTGGGCGACCTCGTTCGTCAGGAGGCGTCTTGGCGGGATGACTTCGACCGCTTTCAGGCGGCCTTCCCGGATCACGTCAAGACGGCCGTCGTAGTGGTTTCCGGCAGCGGATTCAAGCAGGTGGAGGATACGGCACATCTCATCGAAGCCGAGATCCGCCGGCGTCCGGATCGCTTTCGGGCGGTTTACGCGGGCGGCAACCATCCCTTCTTTCGCGACCATGCGCTGCTCTATGTCGATCAAGGGGAGCTTGATGACGTCGCCGCCCGCCTCGCCGAAGCGCAGCCTTGGCTGACCTCCGTCGCTGAAGACCCCAGCCTGCGCGGCCTGCTCAACCTGCTGGAGGAAGGGATTCGCAATGACCCGCCCAGCGGATTCGACAGCGTCGTGCGGCAGTTCGAGGAGTCGGCTTCGGCGCTGCTCGGCGGCGACGACCCCACCCTGTACTGGGCCAATGAGTTCTTCAGCGGCAGCGATGTCTGGCACCGCCTCATTTCGGTCAAGACCAACCTCGACATGGGCGAGACGCTGGCCAACGCCGAACTTGTCGAGGAGTTGCGCGCCATCGTGGCGCAGGTCGGCGCGCCGCCCGATGTTCGCATCGGCATTACCGGCGAGGCGGCGCTGGCCCACGAGGAGATCGAGGCAGCGGTCGGCGGCGTGCAGTTGGCCGGTTGGCTGGCCTTGGCCTTGCTGGCGGTCGTGCTGCTGGTTGGCGTGCGCTCGCTGAAGATCATCGTCGCCGCCTTCACCATGCTCGTGGTCGGCATCAGCTTGACCGCAGCCTACGCCATGCTGACGGTGGGGGAATACAACACCCTGTCGGTGGTGTTCGTGGTGATGTTCTTTGGCCTCGGCGTCGATTTTGCCATCCACTTCTCCCTGCGCTACCAAGAGGCGGTCAATGTCGGTGCCGGCGATGTCGTTCAGGCGCTCGACTCAACCGTTCACAGCGTTGGCGGCGCCATCTTCATCTGCACGCTGACCACGGCCCTGGGCTTTTTGGGCTTTTGGCCGACGGATTACGAGGGCTTGGCCGACCTGGGCGTCATTTCCGCCGGCGGCATGGTCATCGCCGGCTTTCTGGCCTTCACTCTGCTGCCCGCCTTCTTCACCGTGTTTGGGCCGATCAAGCCCCACGTGATGCCGCTGCCTTCCGGTGCAAGGCTGGTTGACGCCTTGATCGCCCATCGGCGCTGGGTGCTTGGCCTGATTACGGCTGCCGCCGTGCTCGCCTTGGCCTTCGCCAGCCAGTCGCGCTTTGACTACAGCGTGTTGGCACTCAAGGATCCGGCGACCGACTCCATGCGCACCCTGCGCTTGCTGCAGCGCGATGGCGAAGCCACCGACTACGCTTTGTTGATGCTCGGCGAGGACGTCCGCACCATTGAGGCCATTCGGGCCTTGCCGGAGGTTGACTCGGTGATCACCCTTGAGGACTTCGTGCCTGAGGATCAGTCAAACAAGCTCTACGTGCTTGAGGATCTGCAATGGATGTTGGCCAGCGCCTTGGCGCCGTTGCGGCAACTCGATGCCCCGGCGGAGAGCGAACTGCAGGCCGGGGTGCGCAGTTTGCTGGAGACCATCGAGACCAGTGCGGACCGCAGCCGCTTTGCTGATCTCGAAGCCGTGCTGCGGGATTTGACCAGTGGCCCGGCCTCGCAGTTGCTGATCTGGCAGCAGGGTGTGGTCGCCAACTTGGTCGAGGAGCTCGAATGGCTGCGCCGGGCGCTGTATGTGGGCTTGGTGACCGTGGAAGCCGTGCCGCCCGAGATTCGCGCTCGGCTCACCAGTGCCGAGGGTGAGCTCTTGAGCATTGTGCTGCCGGCGGAGGACGTGGCCGACGTGGGCGTGATGAACCGTTTCATTGACGCCGTGCAAGCCATTGCGCCGACCGCCACCGGACGCCCGGTCATTGAACGGGGCGTTGGCGCCGTGGTCGTCGCCAGCTTTCAGCAGGCGATGGCCTTTGCCTTGGCGGCGATCGGCATCGTGCTGCTCACCATGTTTCAGAGCCTCCGCCACGCACTGCTCATCCTGGTGCCGTTGGGCCTTGCGGTGCTGTTCACCTTGGCCCTTGGGGTGCTGTTCAATATGCCGCTCAACATGGCCAACATTCTGGTGATGCCGCTGATATTCGGCCTCGGGGTGGACAGCGGCGTCCATGTGGTGGACCGCTACCGGGGGGAGGGTGATGTGCCCCACCTGATGCACTCGAGCACGCCCCGGGCCGTGGTGCTGAGCGCATTGACCACCGTGGGCGCCTTCTCCGCCCTGGCGCTGTCACCCCACGCCGGCACCGCATCCATCGGCCTCCTGTTGGCCATTGCCGTGTCGCTGCTGCTGGTGTTCACGGTCTTTCTGCTGCCAGTGTTGTTGTCCTGGGTGTCTGAATCTGCCCCCAAGGTGCGCAGCCGGGCCGTCACATGATCGGATTTTGGGTGCGCTTGGCCATTCTCTGGATGGCGTTGGGATTGGTTTTGCGGCTGACCATGGCCTGGCTGACCCCGGCCGGGTCGTTCGTCGATCCCTCGGTTGGCGCTTGGCTTCAATCCTTCATCTTTGGTGCCGTCAGCGATGCGCAGGCATTGGCATTGATCTGCGGATGGCTGAGCCTCGGCTTCGCATTGAGTCACCGCTTCGCCGGTTGGTGGATTGGGTTGACCACGGCCATCGTCGCGCTGATCTTCATTGTTGAGATATTCCATTGGACCGTGTTTTTCGCCCGATTCGGCATCACTGTTGTCCGGTACGGACGTTATCCGCTGGAGGTGGTGACTTTTTTGCAGGAACAAGTTGGGTTCGCCTTCTACTTGATCCCCTTGGTGGCGGTCGGTTGGGCGGGGGCACGGTGGATTGGCGGCTGGCTCCCGGACGCCTTCGGCCGGCGGGAGCGGTACGGTTTCCTCGCCTGGCTGGCGCTCACCATCCTTCTGGTTGCGAGCGGCGGCGGATATCGAGTGCCGGTGGGGCCTGAACGGTCGCTCAACCATCTGGCGAGCAACGGCTGGCTGGACGTGCTGCACGCAGTGCGGGTTGATCAAGGCGAGTGGGAGAGCGCCTATTGGCAGCCTGCGCAGTCGGAACCGCCACCCATTGCTACCATGGCTGACGCTGCCCCACCCGCTGGCTTCAAGCATCTGTTGCTGGTCATTGAGGAGTCCTTCAGCGGTGAGGCTTGGTGGGACTTGGAGCAGCGGCGCAAGTACGCGCCGCAACTGGCGGCCATCGCCAAGCAGGGCATCTACTTTGACCGGGTGTACGCGACGGGCACTCATACCGTTCGGGGCATGGAGGCCATCCTGCATGGCTATCCGCCGCTGCCGGGCTTGGCAATGCCCCAACGGGACGGCGTCGAGCGATTGCCATCCCTGCCTCGAGTGTTGGCCGGAGCCGGGTTCCACACGGTCTTTGTTTACGGCGGCTGGCCCAACTTCACCAACTTCTTCGACTACTGGCGCGGCATAGGCTTCGACGCCATGTTGAGCCGCTACGACTTCCCTGATCGTTGGTTCGAGACCAGTTGGGGGGTGGCCGACGAGATTCTGTTTGATCGGGTGTTGATCGAAATGGACCGCCGCACCGCAACCCATGATCGGGTGATGCTGAGCACCCTGACGGTGACCAATCACCACCCCTTCGACTTTCCAGCGGGCCGAGTGCCCTTTCCCAATGACCAGCGGCGTCAGGACTACGCCGTGGCCTATGCAGACTGGGCGCTTGGCGAGTTCGTTCGCAAAGCGCAGAGCCGTCCTTGGTTTGAGGACACGCTACTGGTCATCGTAGCCGACCATGGGCCGTTGCGTCCTGGCCCCACGCTTGTGCCGGCCAACCATTTCCGAGCCCCATTGGTGCTCTACAATCCGGCCGGGCTGGCGCCGCAAACCATCGAATTCATGGGTTCCACCATGAGCCTGCCGGTGACTCTGCTCAGCCTGCTCGACGTTCCCGCCACGGAATCCTTCTATGGACGCAGCCTGCTGTCGGGAGAGGACCAGTTGGCGCCGGCGGAGGAGGACTACCACATCGGGGTGCTCGGACGCAGGCACCTTACCGTACTGGCCCGGGGCGGGGGGCTCCACGGCTGGCGCTACGACGGTCAAACGCTCACGCTGGACCAACCGGACATGGCGCAGGCCCGGTTCGCGGCGGCTCTCTTCGGTGACGCCCACCGCCGCTTCTACGGCGGCCAGCCGGCAGAGAAAGGGCCCTAAAAGCGCTGCAGACCGTCTTCCCGCACTCGGTCCATCCACTTCCGGTGGCCGTCGGGGTCGAGGATCATGGAGCAGAAGTAAAGCAGCAAGTCCTTGTGCGTCTTGGTGAGCCGGGCTTCCTTCATGGCCGCTTCGCCCTGCTTGCTGTTGAGAAAGGCGAAGCAGGAGGTCAGGTCCTCATCGGCGCCGAGCACCGATTGGGCCTCGGCGCTCAACAGGTCGTGGACGGCTTCGAGGTCGGTCTCGTCGATGTCGGCGTCCTCGGGCTTGAGCACCAGATTGGTCCACAGGGTGGCGAGGGTGATGCGGTAGGCGTCCCGATGCACGAAACGCTCCGCCACAGTGGACCGCTTCACGATGTCTTCGAGCACCGGCTTGAGCCGGACGCGCAGCAGGTCCGAGTCAGTCATGCACAGCCGCCGCCGGTGTCGTGCCGATGCGATGCCGGTGCCCGTTCAAAACCCGGCTCACTTGTGTACCATTTGCCCTGTTCACGTCACCCTTTCATGGCGTGTCGCGTTCTAGAGCCGCTAGTGTAAGGGAAATTCTCCTAAGGAGTGCCCATGCTGCAGTTTGACCCCGTGCAATTGCCGGAGGGCACTGAAGCCTTGCGCCACGAGGTGCGGGACTTCCTGGCCGCCAACGCGGACCGGATCAGCGCCCCCAACTCCGACTTCAGTTCGGGCCATGATGCGGAGTTTTCCGCTCGCCTTGGCGAACGGGGCTGGATCGGCATGACCTGGCCCAAGGCCTACGGCGGCGCCGAACGCAGCTTCTTCGAACGCTACGTGGTGACCGAGGAACTGCTCGCGGCCGGCGCACCGGTCAGCGCCCATTGGATCGCGGACCGGCAGAGCGGCCCGCTGCTGCTAGGCAGCGGCAGCGAGGATCAGTGCGCTCGTTACCTGCCGGCCATCGTTCGCGGCCGAAGCTTTTTCTCCATCGGCATGAGCGAGCCGGGCACCGGCTCCGACTTGGCCTCGGTACGCACCACGGCCAAACGGGTGGCGGGCGGCTGGCGAGTCAACGGCACTAAGCTCTGGACCACGGGCGCCCATCTAAACCACTACATGATCGCCTTGGTGCGCACCGCGCCGGCCAAAGACAACCGGCATGCCGGTCTATCGCAGTTGATCATCGACTTGGCGGCCCCCGGCGTGGCCATTCGCCCGATTCGCAACATGGCCGGCGGCGAGGACTTCAACGAGGTGGTGTTTGATGACGTGTTCGTGACCGATGCTGACGTGGTTGGGGAGCCGGGCAACGGCTGGTCGCAGGTGACTTCCGAACTCGGTTACGAGCGCAGCGGACCGGAACGGTTCCTGTCCGCATTCCGCGTCTATGTCGAGTTCGTGCGCTTGGTGGGCGCCGACCCGGAGCGCTTTGAGGCGGCGGCTGTCGGGCGCATCGCCGCGCACCTGATGACCCTGCGCCGCATGTCTATGTCGGTGGCGGGCATGCTGGAGAATGGCAAGGCGCCTAACGTGGAGGCGGCGCTGGTCAAGGAGCTGGGCAACAACTTCGAGAAGCTGCTGCCGGAAATCGCCCGGGCTGCGGCGCCTTCTGGCGGCGACCAGGAGCGGTTTCGGCGAACCTACGCCGAAACCCTGCTGCTGTCGCCTTCATTCACCCTGCGCGGCGGCACGCGGGAGATTCTGCGCGGCGTGATCGCCCGCGGCTTGGGGTTGCGCTGATGGAGCAGATGCTGGCGGATGCGGCGGAACGGATCTTCCGCGATCAATGCGCCAAGGAGATCCTGGATGCGGCGGAGGAAGGTCAATTCCCCGCGCGCCTCTGGCAGCTCCTGTGCGAAAACGGCTTTCAACTCATGGCCATGCCGGACAGCGGCGCGGAGTTGGCTGACGTCTTTGCCGTGCTGCGGGTGGCGGGCCGGTTCGCGGCGCCGCTGCCGCTGGCCGAGGCTTTGCTCGCCAATCGTTGGCTCGGCGAAGAGGGCGGCGATGGGCCGACCGATGCCCTGAACACGGTTGGGTTGGTGGCCGAGGACGACAACACCCACTGGCGGGATGTGCCTTGGGGACGTGCGGCGCGGCGCATCGTTGGCGTTGCCGATGATGGCGGGGTCTTTGCTGGAACGCCCGTGGCTGTGACCCAAGCGGTTAATTTGGCGGGGGAGCCCCGCGATCAAGTCGAGGTCCAAGACGTCGAGCCTTTGCCCTGCGCGGAACCCGCGCCCGCACTGCTCGCGTTGGCGCGGGCGGCGCAGTCCGCCGGCGCCTTGGAACGGGTGTTGGAGCTGGGCATTGGCTATGCCTTAGAGCGCGAGCAGTTCGGACGGCCCATCGCCCGCTTTCAAGCCGTTCAGCACATGCTCGCCATGGTGGCTGCGGAAGTGGCGGCCGCGGGCCGGGCCAGCGATGCGGCGGTGGCCGCCATCGGCAGTGAGCGCTTTGCGTTCGAGGTGGCGGCAGCCAAGTCCCGGGTTGGCGAAGCGGTTGGCTTGGTCGCCGAAGCCGTGCACCAGGTGCATGGTGCCATGGGCTTCACCTACGAGCACCAGCTTCACCATTTCACCCGCCGGCTCTGGGCGTGGCGCGACGAGTGCGGCAGTGAAACATATTGGCAGGCGCTGCTTGGGCGGCGCTTGTGCGCCTTGGGTGCCGATCAGGTCTGGGATTTCCTGGCGACCTCCTCTTGATGCCGGAATTTCCGCCGCGCCCGAAGCCGCCGGTGCCGGTCGCGATCAGTGCTTGCTTAACCGGCGAAGCGGTGCGCTACGATGGCAGCGATGCTGCGGACGCCTTGCCCCGTCGGGAATTGGCTGACGTTTTCGAATACACCGCCGTTTGTCCCGAAGTGGGAATCGGCATGGGCGTCCCGCGCCCGCCGATTCGCTTGGTTGGCACCGCCAGCACACTGCGTGCGGTCGGTGTTGACGATCCTGGGCTGGACGTCACCGGTGCGCTGGCCGCCTTCGGTCGCAGCCAAGCGGTCCGCCTGAAGGACGTCTGCGGCTACATCTTCATGGCGCGTTCGCCGAGCTGCGGGTTGGCGAGCGTGAAGGTGCGCACCGAAGTTCACGGAGAGCCGCACCGCGCGGACGGGCGCGGCGTTTACGCGGCCAGCCTGCTGAAGGCGCGGCCCAGCCTGCCGGCGGAGGAGAATGAGCGTTTGTTCGACCCGGCGGTGCGCGGCGCATTTGTAAACCGTGTGCTGACCTACGCCCACTGGCGCCGGCTGGAGGCGGACGGGTTGACGGCGGAGCGTCTCATCGAGTTCCACTCCCGCTACAAGTACTTGCTCATGGCACACAGCGTTCGACACTATCGCGAAGCGGGCCGCCTGCTCAGCGACTTGCGCGGCGGCGTGGTCGGGACTGGGAAGCGCTACCTAACCTGCCTGATGGAGGGGTTGGCTTTAACGCGCTTCCGCTGAACGCTGCCGCAGCCATTGCACGGTGAACAGCGCCAGCACCGCGAACGCGATCAGGAACACGGCGACCGCCAGGATGCTGGGACTGATCTGCTCGCGAATGCCGGACCACATCTGGCGCGGAATGGTGCGCTGCTCCAATCCGCCCATGAACAGCACCACCACCACTTCGTCGAAGGAGGTGGCGAAGGCGAACAAACCGCCGGAGAACACGCCCGGCGCGATCAGGGGCAGTTGCACCCGGAAGAAGCTCCGCAAGGGCCCCGCACCCAGGCTGGCGGCGGCGCGCAGCAGGGTGCGGTCGAAACCGCTCAGGGTGGCGGTCACGGTGATCACCACAAAGGGAGCGCCCAAGGCGGCGTGGGCGAGAATCAAGCCGGTGTAGCTTTGTCCCAAGCCGATGCTGGAATAGAAGAAGAACATGCCCACCGCGACGATGATGATGGGCGTCACCATCGGCGAAATCAGAATGCCAGTGATCAGCGCTCGCCCCGGCATCGCGGGGCTGGCCAGGCCGAGCGCCGCCAAGGTGCCTAGCGCGGTGGCCAACAGGGTGGCGGCGCTGCCGATGATGAGGCTGTTGACCAGCGCCCGGCTCCAAGCCTCGTCTTCGACCACGTTGCGGTACCAGCGCAGGGAGTAGGCGTCGGGGTCTAGGCGCAGCATGCCCTCCGTGAACGTGAAGTAGGGTTCGGCGTTGAAGCTCAAGGGCACGATCACCAGTATCGGCGCCACGAGGAAGATGAACGCGGCCGCGCAAAAGGCGATGAAGCCGTAGTGCCCGGCCCGTCGTACCAGCAGGGCGTTCATATCAGCCGAGCCTCATGCGGTCGATGCCGATCAGGCGGCTGTAGATGAGGTACAGGCCGATCACGGCGACCAGCAGGATGCTGCTGAGCGCTGCGGCCAGCCCCCAATTGAGGGAGGTCTGCACATGGTAGGCGATCATGTTGGAAATGAGCTGGCCGCTGCGGCCGCCGACCAGCGCCGGGGTGATGTAGTAGCCGATGGCGAGGATGAACACCAGCAGGCCCCCCGCGCCGATGCCGGGCAAGGTCTGTGGCAGATACACCCGCATGAACCCCTGGACCGGGTTGGCCCCTAGGGAGGCGGCGGCGGCCATGTGCGTTGGTGGAATCGAACGCATCACGGAGTAGAGCGGCAACACCATGAAGGGCAGCAGGACATGGGTCATGGCCGTGAAGGTGCCGGTCATGTTGTAGATCATCTCCAACCGCTCGCTGTCCGGCGTGATCCCCAACGCCACCAGCAGGCTGTTGATGACGCCTTGCCTCTGCAGCAGCACGATCCAGGCCGTGGTGCGGACCAGCAGCGAGGTCCAGAAGGGCACCAGCACCATGAGCAGCAGCAGGTTGCTGCGCTTGGGTGGCGAGGTGGCGATAAGATGGGCGATGGGGTAGCCGATGGCCAGGCAGAGCAGGGTGACGCCAAGGCTCACCAGCAGCGTGCGCCACAACAGGGGCATGTAGATGCGGCTTTCCTCCGACCGCAGCCCGATGCCCCCATCCGGGCGCCGTTCCAGGTCCAGCGCCTGGAGATAGTGGCGCAACGTGAAGCGGGCGCCAGCGGCTTGGATGGCGAGCCAAGTGTCCGGCTCCTGCCAAGCCGGGTTGATGCCGATGAGCGTCTCCCGCCAAGATCCGGCGTATTCGGCCTTTTCCACTTGGCGGGCCGTGCGCGTCAGCACCCGCCGCATGCCGCTTTTCAGGCGATTGACCGGTCCGGCCACCCGGACCAGGGTGCGCTCCTGCCGTGCCTTGGGCAGCTCCTCGGCTAGGCTTGCGAAGGCTGCTTCCGGCGGCAGGCCGTCGCCGTCCCAGCCATCAAGGGCCGCCAAGGTCCGCGGCAGAATGTTGGCGACGTTGGGCTCATAGGCGCTCTTGCTCAACAGCGTGCCGAGCGGCGCCACGAAGCTTAGGCCGATGAAGGCCAGCAGCGGCAGCGTCAGCGCCACCGCCGTCGCCCGAGGTCCCCTGAGTTGCATGGCCTTCAGCGGATCAGCCAAGCACTGAAGCGCTCGTTCATCTCATCGCGGTGGTCGCTCCACCAGCGCCAGTCGCTTTGCAAGGCCCGCTTCATGTTCTCCGGCGCAGTGGGCATGTGCGGGGCCATGTCGATGCCGGTTTCCCAGTGCTTGTCCACCAGCGCCTTGGCGGATTCCCGGGTGGGGCTGTAGGAGATGTACTTGGAAACGTAGGCCATGGATGTTGGCCGGTTGGCGAAGCGCACGAACTGCCGCGCCGCTTCGAGGCGCGAGGTGCCCGAAACGATGGCCAAGGGGCCGTCGATATCCAGGACCTGGCCATCCCACACGATGACGAAGGGCTGCCTTTCCAGCACTTGGGCGTTGAAGATGCGGCCATTGTAGGCCGTGCTCATGAGCACCTCGCCGTCGGCCAGCATCTGCGGCGGCTGGGCGCCCGCTTCCCACCAGACCACCTGATCCTTGATGCTGTCGAGCTTGCGGAAGGCCCGTTCGAGGCCGGCCTCGGTGTCCAGCACGGCGTACACCTGATCCAGGGGCACGCCGTCGGCCATCAGGGCGAACTCGAGATTGGCCAGCGGCGAGCGGCGCATGCCGCGCCGTCCGGGGAACTTCTCAAGATCGAAGAAGTCCTCGATGGTCGTGGGCGGCGACCCCTGGATGTAGCGGGTGTTGTAGGCGTAGATGGTGGAGTAAAACAGCGCCCCCGGACCGCATTCCGAGACCGCGCCGGGCATGTAGTCGTCCATCGGCGCCTCGCCGTTCAGGCCCGGCGGCAGTTGCGCCGAATCGATCGGCTCGATGATGCCCTCATCGCAGGCGAGCTTGCCGTCGGCCATCTCCAGGTCCACGACGTCCCAATGCACCGCCCCGGCATCGACTTGCGCCCGCACTTGGGCCAAGCCGCCGTTGTAGTCCTCGAGCAGCACCTCGATGCCGGTCTCGGCGGTGAACGCCTTGTGGTAGGCCTCGACGCAGGCGCGGGCGTAGGAGCCGCCCCAGGACACCACGGTGATGGATTCCGCCGCCAGCGCCCCGGCGGCCATCGCCAGGGGCAGCCCGGTAAGCCAGCGGAGCGCGCGGTTAGGCCGGGCGGCGACTTTCGACGGCACGGGATTTGGCTTGTTCATTGCTTGGAGTCTCCCATGGGTTGGTGGCTTCAGTTCGATTCGACATCCAAGGCGCGGCAGTCCAGCGCCGCCCAGCCGACCTGAACCGTGTCACCAGGCAGAATGCCGCCGTGGCCGATGATGTTGGGTATCTTGGCGATGAAGTTGGACGTGCCGCAGAGGGACAGGCGCACCCGCAAGTGGTCGCCGAGAAAGCTGATGTCTTCCACCTGCGCCTCGTGCTCGTTGGCCAACTGGCCCGCCTCCCGGGTGATTCTGACCCGCTCCGGGCGGATGGCCACCAGCGCTTCGGCGCCGACGGGCAGACCGCCGATGTGGGCGGCTTCGATTTGGCGTCCATCCACCTCCACGGCGCACACCCCTTTGTTAATGGAGAGGATGCGCCCCGGGAGCAGGTTGTTCTCGCCGATGAAACTGGCCACGAAAGCGCGCTGCGGCTCTTCGTAGAGCACTTCCGGGGCCGCCACCTGCTCAATGCGGCCCGCCCGGAAAACGGCCACCCGGTCGGACATGGCCATGGCTTCCTGCTGATCGTGGGTGACGTAAACGACGGTGACGCCGAGTTGCCGCTGGATGCGGCGGATTTCATATTGAAGCTCCTCCCGGAGCCGCCGGTCCAGCGCACCCAAGGGTTCGTCCATCAACACCAGGTCCGGCTCAAAGACCAAGGCCCTGGCGATGGCGATGCGCTGCTGCTGCCCCCCGGAAAGCTGGCCGGGCCGACGGTCCCCGAAGCCCTCCATGCGCACCAGCGCCAACGCCCGTTCCACCCGCTCGCGGCGCTCGGTTGCGGCCATACCCCGCACCTCCAGCGGAAAGGCCAGGTTGCCGCCCACCGTCATGTGCGGGAAAAGGGCGTAGTTCTGAAACACGACGCCGATGCCGCGCTTGTCCGGCGGCAGCCCATCGACGGGTGCGCCCTTGATGCGGATCTCGCCGGCGCTCGGCGCTTCAAACCCGGCCAGCATCATCAGGCAGGTGGTCTTGCCGGATCCGGACGGTCCGAGCAGCGTCAGGAACTCGCCGCGCTCCACACTGAGGTCAAGATCGCTCACCACCCAGTTGGACCGATCGTAGCGTTTGCGCACGCCGATGTATTCGATGTGGGGAGCGTCGCCGTTCATGCGTCCTAGTCCGCAAAAAGAACGCGAGACTACCGGGCTGGAACATCAACCGCAATGGGTTGGTTCGCGCCCTCGCTCCGGGGACATGCGGCCTTCGTTTCCGTTTTACGGTGAGGGGCCGCCTGGCGGTGGCGGAGCAAAGCCCAGCCGCCGCAGCTTGGGATCCTGCCGCATGGATCTGTTGAAGTCCCTGCAACGCGTCGCAACATGCTCCTGCACGGCCTGCGCACGGGCATCCACCTCCTTCTGGTGCCTGTTCTCGTCACTGTCCGCGCATTGCTGAATGGACTGGGAGACCGCATCGGGCATCCTCTCCACAACCCCCCGCACAACGTCAAGGGTCCGCTGCCCGTCAACACCGCACTCCCGCGCGTGGGCCAGCCAGTTCCTCGGCCCGATGCTGCTGACGCGGGCTTGGCCCGCCAAGCCAAAGGCTAGGAACTTCACGTATTCCGTGCCGCATGAGCTCGACGTGTCGTAAGCCGGTGCCAAGGCAACGCGCTTTGGGCCATCGTCCGGTGCCGAGATGTTGAACCCGAGGTTGCCGCGGTGGATGTCGGAGTTGCACAGCAGCCAGGACGCAGCCAGGAAGCGGGTGAGGGCGTCCTGCTCGGCGTCAGCGTCTGCCGCGCCCTCAGCGAGGATTTCGTAGGCGCGAACCCAGCCTTGGGGGCGTTCGTGCGGCAGCACCGGCCTCAGCTTCTCAAGTCCCCAGTCTCCGGCTTGCCGGTAGTCCTCCTGATGGACCGGAAGGATGTGGCCATCAACCAGGCGGCGGTCGCTTCGGCGGCTGAGCACGCACTGGTGGCCGCAGAGAACCCGTGATCGGGTTGTGTCCGCCCGGAGGCCTGCCAAGGCCAACGCGTTCTGGCAAATGCTCTCAACTCCCGCCGCGCCCAAGTCGGATCGGGAGTCCTCCACCTTGACGATGAAGTTGTTCAGGTGGCCTTGGGGCGCTTTGCGCCAATGTCCATCGTCAATCCAGGTGAGCGTGGTTTTGGGCCGCGTGCCAGAAAGGGAGGGCCAAGCCTCATCCGTGACCCTTCTGCCAGGTGTCCTGTTGCCCCAAGCCACGGCGTCGCGCAGGAGGGGTTCGATCTTCTGGTCACCAATCGCCGGATAGGCGTTCGCGGGCATTGGGGCTGGCGGCTCCTTCCCCTCGATTCCAATGGACAGGGCCCCGGAGAACTCGCTTCGGGCATAGGCCCAAAGAATGCTCTCGGGAGAGCGAACCCCAATGGTCATGCCCAATTCCTGCAAGCGCGTGTCCGTTTCGGCCTGCCACTTTTCAAGCACGCCGTTTTCAGGAAGGGCGCATGAAAGCCATCTGCGAATGTGACCGGCACGGTCGCCGGGAAGCCAAGCCGATGACAGCCAGTTGACGTGCTCGGTCGGCTCTATTCGTATTGGTTTGTGCGGGTTGGCCTCCATGTGGACGGCAGGCAAGCCATTAACGTAGGCGACAACAGGAATTTCCAAGTCATTTGGGGCCATGGCGGTCGTCCCTCCGAAAGGGGATGCCTTTCTTGCTTGCCATTTTACCTAGGCGTTTGGGGTTTTTGCGTGTTGTTCGCCCTCGAACTGTTCCCCGCATCGCCGGACCGCGCTCAGCCGCTTTCACCCGCCATTTCGCCCTTCAAACGGGGTGCGACGCATCAAAATGGAAAAAAAGGGAAAAAATTAACTATATCCACATCAAATTAATGGTTTTTTGTAACTACTCGCCCCCCTGCGCCTGATTGGACGTGGCTTGCTGGGTCGGCTGCTCGACCATGTCGGCGGCGTTGCCGTTGAGTGCGATCTCGATTGCGGTCAGGGGGTTCCATCCCTGGAGCGCCATGGACTGGAGGTAGC
>JAJEIQ010000046.1 GCA_022827905.1 Pseudomonadales bacterium
CGAATCAAGGGCCAAGGTCGGCACTACAGCCAGCCTCAGACGGTCGGGCTCAACGAAAACAAGGGGTTGCGACGGGCTCAGTGCCCGAACTAGGCCGAAATCCGCCCAAGTCATGGTCGAGTTGCGGAAGTCGGGTTAGCCATGCCTGACGGCGCTCAACTCATCGGCGGAGACGTTCAACTGCAGCCGCCAACGGGCCAAGCGCCTGCCTTCGCCCGGCTCGATCGTGTCCAAGCGATGGTAGGTGCTGGTCAGCCGCTTGCGCAGGGGAGCAAGGGTGCTGGCACCCGCCAAGTCGTACAGTTCCAGCAAGTAACCGGCCCTTCGCATAACGGCACCGACACCCAAGCGCACGGCATAGCCCACGAGGCGATCCAAATCCAAGGCGTCGTGCCTGTACGAAATGCCCTTGGCAACTTCGGTGATCCCGCCGAGCGCGGCGGGATGCCGCAAGCCGTCGATGACAGTCCGCTCCAAGTCGCTGACCTCCACCGTCTGATCGCCATCAATGAAGTGCTGCGTGGTCCCGAAGACCTGCTCGTCCCGCAGATGCCAGAACTTGAAGGAATGGCCGCCCACCTGCTGCGGTCGGAAGCGCTTCACGCAGGAAACGTGGACCACCATGCAGGGCTGCCCGAGCATGCCATGCATATCAAAGGCAGTGCCATGCGAAAGGTAGTGCTTGTGCGGCCCCGCCATGTCGCGCGCAATCAGGCGAGGATCGCACACGAACCGGCGAGCCCTTCCCATCTGGAAGGGAACCAGATTGTACAGACCAGGCTTGAGACGCGTGGCCAATCCTCGGCGGCAGCCTTGGTGCGCCAAGCTGCGGCTAGCGGCGCGCGACAGCCCCGTGATGTCCGCGATGTCAGCCACCGTGAACGTGGGGCAGGCGCGCTCATTGAGCTCAGTGATCAAGTGAGCCCACCGCTTGCCCATCGTTCTGAACGGATAGTGATATTCTTTTTCCATTTCGTTTGTTTATATGCGATGTTTACGCCACTTTTTATCATCCTATCGGCAGCACAGATGCCAGTCAAGGAGATGTGCACATTTCTCTTCGGCCTAGGGCAACGCCCCGTCAGGCAACTCGCTGCACCAACGTCCCAGTCCCCAAGCCGCCTCCGCAGCACATGCTGACCAGCCCGTAGTCGCCACCTGAACGCTTCAGTTCATGCACCGCCTTGGTGATGAGGAAGCAGCCCGTGGCGCCTAGCGGGTGGCCGAGGGCAATGGCACCGCCGTTGGGGTTCACCTTGGCGGGGTCGGCGCCTACCATCTTGGCCCAAGAGAGCACCACTGAGGCGAAGGCTTCGTTGACCTCGAAGACGTCGATGTCGTCGACGCTGAGGCCGCTGGCGGCCAGCAGCTTTTCGGTGGCCGGGATCGGACCTTCCAGCATCAGCACGGGGTCGCAGCCCACCAGAGCCGTTTCGACGATCCGCGCCATGGGCTCCAAGCCCAAGGACTCGGCGTGGGCGGCGCTCATCATGAGCACCGCTGCGGCCCCGTCGGCGATCTGCGAGGAGGTGCCGGCGGTGTGGATGCCGTCTTCGCGAGCCACCGGCTTCAAGCCGGCCAGCGCTTCCAAGCTGGTGTCACGAGGAATTTCGTCGGTGTCGAAGACGTGGGTCTCGCCGGTCTTCTGGCCCTCGTCGTCGAAGACGGGCACCTCCAAGGGGATGATCTGCGCCTTGAAGCGGCCCTGGTCCTGCGCTTGCGCGGCCCGCAGTTGGGATTCCAGTCCGAAGCGGTCCGAGTCGTCGCGCGTCACTTGGTACTTCTCGGCCATCCGCTCCGCGCCCTCGAACTGGCTGGTGAACTCGAAGTGCTCGAAGTAGCTGCGCGCCACCGGTTTGCCGTAGGACTTGGGCAGGCCAATGGAATCCGAGCCGATCCGCAGCCGCGTCATGTTCTCCACGCCACAGGCCATCACCGAATCGGCCATGCCGGATCGGATGAGGCTGTGGGCCAGCATGGCGGCTTCCTGGGAGGAGCCGCACTGGGCGTCGATGGTGATGCACGGCGTCCCGGTGACGCCGCCGTGGGCGAGCCATGCCGTGCGGATGACATTCATGCCCTGGGCGCCCAGCTTGTTGATGCAGCCGCCGACCACCTGATCGACTTGGCCGGATTGCAGCCCATTGCGCTCCAGCAGGCCCATCATGACCGGACCCAAAGTGTCCGACGGATGCACCCAGCCCAGCGAGCCTTCCTTCCTGCCGACCGCGGAGCGGGCCGCATCGACGATGACCACTTCGTTCATGGCATTTCCCCCAATTCTATTGAGTGTGTTGAGATTGGTGAGCGGCGGATTCTAACGTCACTCCGCCAGGGACGCATCGACCGCGTTGGTGCAGGGGCCAAAGAGCGGTACTCTAGCGACAGACACATGACGGGGCCGGCGCTTGGACTTCGCACTGACAACCGAGCAGCAGTTGGTGGTGGACACCGTCCGCGCCTTCGTGGAGCGGGAAATCTACCCCCACGAGGAGGCTGTGGAGCGCAGCGGCGAAGTCCCGCCGGAGCTGGGCGACACCATCAAGCGCAAGGTGATCGAGCTCGGCTTCTTCGCCCCGAACCTGCCCGAGGAGGTGGGCGGCGGCGGCTTGGACCATCTGAGCTTCACCTTGCTGGAGCGCGAGCTGGGCCGGGCGTCCATGGCGCTCTCCGTGTTCTGGGGCCGACCCTCCGGCATCCTCATGGGCTGCAATGCCGAGCAGCGGCAGCGCTACCTGCTGCCCGCAGCACGCGGCGAACGCTTCGATGCGTTGGCAATGACCGAGCCGGGGGCGGGGTCCGACGTGCGCGGCATGCAGTGCTTCGCCCGCGCCGACGGCGATGACTGGATCCTCAACGGCACCAAGCACTTCATATCCCACGCCGACATCGCCGACTTCGTCATCGTCTTCGTCGCCACCGGCGAGGAGCAGACGGAACGCGGGCCGAAGAAGCGCATCACCTGCTTCCTGGTGGACCGGGGCACGCCGGGTTTCGAGATTCGCCACGGCTACGACTCCGTCTCGCACCGGGGCTACCACAACTGCATCCTCGCCTTCGACGACTGCCGGCTGCCGTCCGCGCAAGTGCTCGGTGAACCTTACCGCGGCTTCGAGCTGGCCGACGAATGGCTCTACGCGAGCCGCCTGACGGTGGCCGCGATGTGCGTAGGAAGGGCGCGGCGCATCTTCGACATGGCGCTCGGCCACGCCGCGGAGCGCCGTCAGTTCGGCCAGCCCATCGGCCGCTTTCAAGGGGTTTCCTTCAAGCTGGCCGACATGATCACCGAAATCGATGCCGCCGACTGGCTGACCTTGGCCGCCGCCTGGCGTCTCGACGCGGGCCTGCCGGCCAACCGCGAAATCGCCTCGGCCAAGCTCTACGCTTCGGAAATGCTGGCCCGGGTGGCGGATGAGGCCCTGCAAATCCACGGCGGCATGGGATTGATGAGCGATCTGCCCCTGGAGCGCTTTTGGCGCGACGCCCGGGTCGAGCGGATCTGGGACGGCACCTCGGAGATTCAGCGTCACATCATCGGCCGCGACCTGCTGCGGCCGCTCGGTTCCTGAACGGCGGATGCGCCCGGTGGATCTGAATCGCCTGCTGCGCCCCAAGAGCATTGCCGTCATCGGCGGCCTCGCCGCCGCCCGGGTCGTCGAACAATGCGACCACATGGCTTTCGACGGCGAAGTCTGGCCGGTTCACCCGCATCGCAAGGAGGTCGCCGGGCAGCCCGCCTTCCGCACCATCGAAGACTTGCCCGAAGCGCCGGACGCGGCCTTCGTGGGCGTCAACCGCCATGCCGCAATTGAGGCCGTGGCAGCGCTTTCCGAGCGGGGGGCGGGAGGCGCCATCTGCTACGCATCGGGTTTTCGGGAAGCCAGCGACGGCGCGGCACTGCAACGCGAACTGCTGCAGGCTGCCGGCAAGATGCCGCTGATCGGCCCCAACTGCTACGGCCTGCTCAACTTGGCCGACAGCGTGCCGCTGTGGCCCGACCAGCACGGCGGGGAACGTCTTCCAGCGGATGGCCGGGGGGTCGCCATCATCACCCAATCCTCCAACATCGCCATCAGCCTGACCATGCAGCAGCGGGGGCTGCCCATCGCCTACGTGATGACGGCGGGCAACCAGGCGCAACTCGGCGTTTCGGCACTAGCCACCGCCCTGCTGGACGATGAGCGCGTCAGTGCCCTAGGCCTGCACGTCGAAGGGTTCGACAGCATCGGCGGCTTCGAGGCGCTGGCCCGCCTCGCCCGACAGCGCCGGGTGCCAGTCGTGGTCATGAAAGCCGGGCGTTCGGCCCGCGGCCAAGCGGCGATGCTCAGCCACACCGCCTCCATTGCCGGCTCCGACGCCGGTGCCAGCGCCTTTCTCAAGCGGCTGGGCTTCGCCCGTGCCACCGGCATTCCCGAGTTTCTGGAGACCCTCAAAGTGCTGCATGTGCACGGCTCCATCGACGGGCGGCGCATCGGCGTCCTGTGTTGCTCCGGAGGCGAAGCCAGCGTGGTGGCAGACGCCGTGGAGGACAGCGCCTTGGCGCTGCCGGAACTGGCTTGTGAACAAACCGCCGCTGTCCGCGCCCAAGTACACCCCTTGGTCGATGTGGCCAACCCGCTCGACTACCATACCTTCAGTTGGGGCGATCAGAAGGCGCTCGGTGCCATCTTCGCCGCCTTCGCCGACCCGGCAACCTTTGACGCCACCCTGCTCGTGCTCGACTTTCCGCGCCCGGACCGCTGCGATGCCGACGATTGGCAAGTCACCTTGAATGCCTTCCACGGGGCGATGGCTGAAACCGGATCAAAAGGGCTGATTGTCGCCACCCTGGGCGAGAACATGCCGGAAGGGAAGGCGGCTTGGCTGGTTGAGCGCGGTGTCGCGCCCTTGTGCGGCATCGGCGAGGCGCTGGCCGCCATCGACTGCGCCGCCGCCATAGGCGCGGCTTGGCAGGCGCCGATCAGCGCACCCCTCATCAGCGCTGAGCCGGCAACCGGCAAATCAGTGATGTTGAACGAGGCCGACGCCAAGGCCCGCCTGGCTGACTTCGGCGTCGAGGTGCCCCCCGGCCACGTGGTCCGCACCCCCGCCGAAGCGCTGACTGCCGCCCGGTCGTTGGGCGGCTCGGTGGCTCTGAAGGCCTTGGGCTTAGCCCATAAAACCGAGCACCGCGCCCTGCGGCTGGGCCTCTCGCAAGCGGCGGATATCCACGCCGCTGCCGAAGAGCTGTTGGCCTTGAGCGACAGCCTGCTGATTGAGCGCTTCACCGACCGCATCGTGGCCGAATTGATCGTCGGCCTGCATCGCGACCCCGAGTTGGATTTGATGCTGACCTTGGGGTCGGGCGGCGTCCTGGTCGAGTTGCTCGGCGACAGCATCACCCTGCTGCTGCCGGTGACCGAGGCGGAAGTGCGCGGCGCCTTGGCAAAGCTTCGATGCGCCCCGCTGCTCGCTGGACACCGTGGCCAACCGCCGGCCGACATCGATGCCGCTGCATCGGCCATCTTGGGCGTGGCCAACTTCGCCCTTGAACACAAAACCCGGCTTCAGGAACTCGACATCAACCCCTTAGCGGTGCTTGAGAAGGGCCGCGGCGCTGTGGCGCTCGACGCCTTGGTGCGACTGACGGAGAACATCTCGTGAAAGAGTCCATCAAGACCGAGCGGCGCGACCGCGTGCTGCAGGTCACCCTCGACCGACCCAAGGCCAACGCCATCGACTTGGCCACCAGCCGCCGCCTCGGCGAAACCTTCAAAGCTTTTCGTGACGACCCGGAACTGCGGGTGGCCATCGTCACCGGCAGCGGCAAGTTCTTCTGCGCCGGCTGGGATCTCAAGGCCGCCGCCGAAGGCGATCCGGTGGACGGCGACTACGGAGTGGGCGGCTTCGGCGGCATTCAGGAACTGCCCGGACTGAACAAGCCCCTAATCGCCGCCGTCAACGGCATGGCCGTGGGGGGCGGCTTCGAACTGGCGCTCTCCTGCGACCTGATCCTGGCCGCCACCGACGCCGCCTTTGCCCTGCCGGAAATCAACGCCGGCACGCTGGCGGATGCCGCCACCATCAAGCTGCCTAAGCGCATGCCCTACCACGTCGCCATGGACCTGCTGCTGACTGGCCGCTGGATGGACCCCGAAGAAGCGCAGCGCTGGGGCGTCGTCAACGAAGTGCTGGAACCACCGGCGCTGCTGGACCGGGCTTGGGAACTGGCCCTGAAGCTGGCGAGCGGCCCGCCGCTGGTGTTCGCCGCCATCAAGGAAGTGGTGCGTGAAGCGGAGAATCTGCGCGCCCAGGATGCCTTAAGCCGGGTGGGCAAGCGCCAGTTCCCCACCGTGGACCGGCTCTACGACAGCGAAGACCAACTCGAAGGCGCCAAAGCCTTCGCCGAGAAGCGCGAACCGGATTGGAAGGGCCGTTGAAAGGCGGCTACGGCTTGTCAGCGGACAGCCGCCGTTGCGCCAACTCGCTTTCTATCCGGCTGACCAGCGCACCATCCAACCGGTAGAACAGGATGGCCGCAGCGCCCAGCAGGGAAAGCACGGCAGGGAACAGGGTGAACATCAGGCGGATGCCAAGCAGCGCCGATTCCGTCTGCGGCTGGTTGGCGATAAAGCCGAACAGGGCCAGGATGTAGCCCGCCAGCCCCGCGCCAACCGCCAAGCCCAGCTTGGCCGCGAAACCGCCTCCCGAGTAGATCAGCCCCGTGGTTCGCCGTCCACTTTTCCACTCGCCGTAGTCGGCGCAGTCGGCGTTCATGGCGAACACCAGCGGCGCCAACGGCCCAGCGATCAGAGAGGCGAGGCAGTGCACCGCAACCATCAGCCAGTACTGGTCGGCCGGGATAAAGAAGAACACCCCGGTAATCACTGCGCTGGCCACGGTCAGGGCAATCATCAGGTGCTGCTTTTCGAAACGCTGCGTCAGCGGGCGGGTCAAGGTTACGCCCAAGACCATGGCAACGGTGCCCAACGACATGAATATGGCGGTCATGTCGAAAATCGAGAATACCCATGTCCCGTCGTCGCCCACGTAGTACTTGAAGTAGTAGATCAGGCCGCCGTTGCGCACCGCCGTTTGCATCAAGGCGAAGATTCCCGACACGAATAGGGCGATCCAAGGCCCATTGCGCGCCAGCGCCCCCAATTCCGCCTTCAGGTCCGGCTTCATCGGCGCCGAGCGAACGCGTTCCTTGGTGGCCGCGAACGTCCACCAGAAAAGGGCGACGGAAAGCACCGCGAACAGCATCATGGTCTGGCGAAAGCCCTCCGCCTCGTCGCCGCCACCGAGCATCTCCTGCAACGGCCTAACGAATGTGAAGATCAACCATCCCGCGCCGAACGCGCAAACGAAACGATAGGCGGAAACCTTCACCCGTTCGTCGGACGAGGGCGAGATGACTCCCGTTAGCGCCGAATAGGGAATGTTGATGGCGGTATAGGCCAGCATCATCAGCGAGTAGGTGACATAGGCATAAACCAGCTTGCCGGTCGGCGAAAGGTCCGGGCCTAGGAACATGGCGTATCCCAGCAGGCCATAGGGCACCGCCATGGTCAGCAGGTAGGGCCGGAACTTGCCCCATCGCGTGTTGGTGCGGTCCGCCACCAAGCCCATCGCCGGGTCGCTGAAGGCGTCGACCATCTTGGTGACAAGGAACATCGTGCCCACCGCCGCCGGCGCCAGGCCGAACACGTCGGTGTAGTAGTACAGCAGGAAGACGTTGAACGCCTGAAAGAAGAAGTTGGACGCGGCATCGCCCATGCCATAGCCCAGCTTTTCCGAAAACCTCAATTTTTCGACGGGCTGGGCCGGCCGCGAATCAATGGCACTCATAGATTGGTTCCTGTTTTTTGTTTTGCGGTGCAGGCCGGCTGTCAGCCGGGCGCCGCCTTGCAGTAGTGATCGATGAAGCGCTGATGCTCGGGGAGCTGGCTGACGAAGCGGTCCGTGGCGCCGTGTATGCCGGTGAGGAACTGCGTCAGTTCGTCGTCGCTCATCATGTTGACGATCGGGTGGTACTGCTCCGGCGTGAGCCCCTGGCCGAGCATCACTTGGATCCAGGAGTTCTCGCCGAACAGCTCCGTCGGCACCTTGAACACCCGGCCCGCCTGCTTGAACAACTCGATGCGGTGCCGGAGGGAATCCGGTATGTCCATGCTGCGGCAATGGCGCCAGAACGGCGTGTCCGTGCGCTCGGTCACATGGTAGTGCAGGACGATGAAATCCCGGACGTTGTCGATCTCGAAGCGCATCTGGTTGTTGAACTCCTCGACATCCGGTTGCCGGATGCCGTCGTAGGGAAACATCTGCAGCAGCCGGATGATGGCGCGCTGAATGAGATGGATGCTGGTGGACTCCAAGGGTTCGATGAACCCGGAAGACAACCCCATGGCCACGCAGTTCCCGTGCCAGTGCCGCCGCCGCGTACCGGTCTTGAACTTGATCACCCGCGGTTCCGTCAGCACCCGGCCCCGCACGTTGCCGAGCAGGCGCGCCACGGCTTCGTCATCGGACCAGTGTTCCGAACTGAACACCACGCCGTTGCCGACCCGGTGCTGCAGCGGAATGCGCCACTGCCAACCGGCCTCGCGGGCAATGGCCCGGGTGTACGGAATGGGCGGCTGCACGGACTCGGTCTGCACCGCGACAGCGCTGTCGCAGGGCAGCCAGTGCCGCCAGTCCTCGTAACCCGCCTGCAGGGTTTGCTCAATCAGCAGCCCGCGAAATCCGGTGCAGTCGATGAACAGGTCCCCCTCCACAAGCTGCCCTGACTGCAGGCGCAGGCCGGTGATGAAGCCGCTGCCCGGATCCTGCTCCACCCGGTCGATGCGGCCCTCCTGCCGCACGGCACCATGCTCTTCGGCCATGCCGCGCAGGAAGCGCGCATACAGGGAAGCATCGATGTGGTAGGCGTAGTTGAGACCCTGTTTGGCCATGACCGCGAAGCGGTTCCGCTTGGCAGCCAACCATTCCTTGCAGTATTCGCCGAAGTCCCGGCTGATGCCCATTTTCCGGCCCTTGAGCCAGAAGTGCTGGAATCCGGCGGCCCAACTGTCCTGGCCCGTCCAGCCAAAGGAGTGGATGTAGTCCTCCCCGACATCACGCCAGTTCTCGAACGAGATGCCCAGCTTGAAGGTGCCCTGCACCGCCCGAAGGAAGTCCTGCTCCTTGATCTTGAGCAGTTCGTGCAAGGTGAGGAGCGTCGGAATGGTCGCCTCGCCAACGCCGACCGTGCCGATCTCGTCGGACTCCACCAAGGTGATGTCCAGCGTCTTGCCCAAGAGCTTGGCGAGCGACGCAGCGGCCATCCAGCCGGCGGTGCCGCCGCCGGCAATCACGACCCGGTGAATCTTTGTGTGCTGCAAGGCTTGCCTCCTGAAACTCTTACAAGTCGGTTCAGCGATTCAGCTTGTTAAGCAGGTCGGCGCGCAGGCGCCTTGCCGCCGCCTCGTCGAGCGGAGCGAGCCAGCCCCTGCCCGCTTCGGGAATGTGCTCGCAAGTGGACTCGTCGGCATTGAACACATAGTGATCGAACAGGCTGCGGCAGGCCTCCCTCTGTCGTGGGGGAAGATCCCTCATGGCGAGTATGGCGTGCAGCAGGGCTTCCGACGGCGATCCCATCGCCGCCGGCGTCGAACACCACCAGTAGTTGACCAACAGGTTGAACGGTGCGGTCGATTCAATGTGATGCCACCACATGCTCGGAATGAAAACCGCATCGCCCGGCTGGAGCACGGCGGTCTGACCGTATTTGATTGCATCGGCAAACTTGGGAAATCGCTCGAAGTCGGGCGCCGCGAAATCGACCAAGCTGATGGCTTGACCCGAGGGCGTCATGTCCAGGGGGCCAACGTACAGGTTGCCGACCTGATCCGGCGGAAACAGCGTAAACCGGCGCTGCCCGGAAACCACGCAGGCCAGGTTGTCGGGGAAATCGTAGTGAGCGGAAATTCGGGTCCGGTTGCCGAGCCAGAAACTCACGAGCGCATCGTCCGCCGGCAGGCGCACATCGTTTTGCGAGCGGAATCCGGGCAGCCACTCATCGACCGGCGTTGAACCCACGTAGATCGTCGCCATGCGCTCATCGCGTACCGGTTCGGTGAGCTTCTCGAAGATCTGGGGCAGGGTGGCCTTGCCGGCGCGGAAGTTGAACCCGGTGAACTCCGGGTTGTAGAAAAACCGACCGTCGATCGACGCATCCCCAACGTAGGCGGTCACCGGCGCTTTCGACCAGAATCGGGACAGGTAGCGCGCCGCCGATTCGGCCGAGGCAGCGCATTCGCGCACCGCTGGCCAGCCGCTCACCAGCCCGTTCAGGCGCACGGGCGCATCGGAGTCGAACACCATTGCGGGGACCAGGCCGTCCGCGCAATCCAAGGCCGGCATCGGCTTGAGATCAGAGGTCCAATCCACTGGCCTGCCCGCCTTCCAATGATTGGTTTTTCAACTCCACCAAGCGTTGAATGTTGGCCATGGATGCCAAGGCCATGAACATCGGCGCCAGAAAACCCTCCTGGTTGAATTCGCCCAACGTCCCTCCCGACAGCGCCTGCACCTTTTCTTCGTTGAGGCAGTGATAGCCGATCAACTGGTGCCGGGAGCCGTCCTTGAGTTCGACCTCCAGGGTCACGGCCTCGATCAGGTCCTGCTCAGCAAGGGCCCGGGTAAAGGCCTTGTTGTGCTCGATGCCCGCGTAGATGGTCTCCAGCAGATCGGCCGCCTCCTCCAGGAAGGGCGTGCGCCCTCCCAGAGGTTGGAACAGAGCTTCCCCGGCATCATTGCTCACTCGCGGATGCGCCATGTCCAGGGACAGCACGCGCGTTCGCCCCGGATTGCCCGGTTCCTTGGAGTCCTGGAATCCGATCAGGAACGGTTCGCGCCGCACCATTGCCGGTATGTAGCCAGCGTGCCAGCCGTCCGCGTCGAGAAAGAGGTTCTCCTTTTCCTCAAAGCCAAACAGCGCCACCGGGAAAAAGCCGCCGTTCGCGTCCTGCTGGAAAAGGATCGGGTAGAACGCCTGCACGTTGCGGAACTCGAAAGGAAAGGTCAAGACCTGCATGACATCGTCGCCGTACCGGGCGGACCGCTCGGTGATGATGCGCACGTCCTGGTGATCGACGTTGTTCAGCAGCGCGAAATCGGCCACGGCTACCCGCCCTCCCCCGCCCGTTGGGCGATGGCGCCAATCAATTCGCGGTTCGACGGCAAAACGCGGGCCATGCGTGCGCCCTGCTCGCGCACACTGTGGAACACCTCGTCCGCCCGCTCGCGCAGGCGGCCGTATGAGACCCTGTCAGCACCGGTGTGGCAGGGCCTGAACCCCATGCCGTACAGAACGTACTGGTAGCTGGCCGAAGGGAACAGCTCGTCCAGCCGCGGCGCATCGTCGTGCCAAGGCGTCTGCTGCCGCCACAGGTTGATTTTTTCACGCAGCCCCTCCGGGCACGAGTCCGTTGCCCGGTTGTCCAGCCAGTACTCGCTGTCGTCGCGGCGGCTGGTCGCGTAGTGCAGCTTGAGAAACTCAACCACCCGCTCCCAGTGGTAGCCCATCTTCCCATTGAAGCGCCCGGCAACCACCTCCATGAGCCGCCGGTCCCTCGGCAGTTGCCCGGCGATGATCGACGCCGACTGCTCGATCAGGGCGAGTGCCGAGGCCTCCAGCGGTTCCACGAAACCGGCGGACAAACCCACGGCAACGCTGTTCCTGACCCAAGGTGTCTTCCGATAGCCCGGCTCGAAGGCTATGGTCCGAGTGTTGAGCGCGTCCGGATCGATGCCCGGCGAGGTCCGCTCGACATAGCGCCGGAGCGCCCGTTGCGCCGCTGCCTCGTCGATGTGCGCGCTGGAGTACACGTGGCCTAGGCCCCTGCGGGAGCCGAGCCCGATGTCCCAGATCCATCCGGCGGACTGCGCGGTGGCGCGAGTCACAGATGCAATGGCTTCCCCGTCCGCGGCATAGGGCACCTGGACGGCAATCGCCCGGTCGTTGAACAGCAGGCTGCGCACGGAGTGGAAGGATTCGCCGTAGTGCTCGCCGATCAACAAGGCCCGCTGGCCAGTGCAATCCACAAACAGGTCGCCTTCGATGCGCTCGCCGGTGTCAAGCGCCAACGCCGCGACATCGCCGTCCGCGTGCGGCTCGACATGGCGGACATTGCCCGCGACGTAGCCTACGCCGAGCTTCTCTACCGCATGCCGGTGCAGCAGCTTAGCGAATCGGCCCGCGTCGAGGTGGTAGCCGTAGTTGACGGTAAAGGCGTATTCGGGGGTCGCCAACTGCTTGGGCGCAAGTCCCTCCGCGATCACCCGGGCCTGGGGGGTGACGAACTCAGCGAAAGGCGTCCCTCGGCCCTGTTCCAGCCAGTACTCGGCGGGATTTAGGCTCGAGTACTCCAGCGGCAGGCTGAAAGGATGGCAATAGGCGTCGGTCTCATCGCCGCCATCAGCCCATCCGGTGAATAGGGTGCCCTGCTTGAAGCTGGCGTCAGTGGCCTGGACCAACTCGTCTTCAGAGAGGCCAATGCGCTGCAGGGTCGAGCGCATGGACGGCCAAGTCCCTTCGCCGACGCCGATGGTCGGGATGTCGGGTGACTCCACCAGCACCACCCGCAGCGGGCTATGCTCGCCCCTGGGATGCTCGGCCGCAATCCGATTGGCGGTTATCCAGCCGGCGGTGCCGCCCCCCACAACCACGACCGTCCGGGTTGGCCGATTCATTGCCTGCTGACCTTAACCCCAGCCTGATTCAAACTGAGACCCTACCAAAACGGGCCGCGGCTTGCGCGGCACGTTTGCCGTGTGCTTTTAGAACTTGTATCTGAGACCTAGGTTGTAGCGCGGCCCGTTCTGGCCCGCGAACAGCGTCTGCAGCTTGTCCCGGCCATACACGTGCGTGGTCTCGTCGGTGAGGTTGAGCACATCGAAGTAGGCCTGTATCTGGTCGGTGAACCAGTAGCTCACGCTAAGGTCCAGTTGCTGGTAGTCGGCGGTGTGGGTGGGCGGCCCGGCGCCCACGTTGGCCTGGCCGGTGCCGGCCAGGAAGTCGTCCCGCCAATTCCACGCCACTCGCACACTGAGGCCATTTTTGTCGTAGAAGCCGATCAGATTGGCGGAGTCGCTCAGGCCGGTGAGCACGAACTGCTGCTCAAGGCTGAAGTTGTCGTAGCCGACGTCCGCCTCCACCAAGGTGGCGTTGGCGATGAAGCCGAAGCCGCTGTCCCCGAAGGTGTGCTGGATGACGAACTCCCAGCCCTTCATGGTGGCCTGCTCGATGTTCACCGGCACCGTGAGGTTGAAAGGCGAGGCCGGATCCCGGCCCGCCACGCCGGAGATGATGCCGTTGGCGGCATCGACACCGGGTGCATCCGCGCGGTTTTCGAGAATCCAACCATACAGAGTGCCGCCGTCCGAGCTGCCCGTGGCCGCACGCGCCTCGTCGCCGAGCGGGCCTAGAGCGGGATGGGGCAAGCCGAAGGTGTCCTCCACCACGGAGGCGGTGCCGATAAAGTTGTCCACGTCCTTGTGGAAGTAGCCGACGGCAACGTAGCTGTCCTCGCCGTAGTAGTACTCGAAGGAGACATCAATGTTCTGGGACTCGAACGGCAGCAGGTTGGGGTTGCCCCGATTGCCAGTGCCGCCATCGACCCGCAAAAGCGAGTTGATGGTCTGGCCACCTTGGATGTCGCCGTAGTTGGGCCGGGTCATGGTCTCGCTGTAGGAGAAGCGCCCGACCAAGCTGTCCGTGAAGTCGATCTTCAGGTCGAAGTTCGGCAGGAGGACGTCGTAGTCGCCGGAAAGCTCCGTGAAGTCCGGGTCGCCCTGCACGGCGGTCAGCTCGTTGCCAGCCACCCAGTTGATGGCCGTGTAGGCGGGCGACAGGGCCTGGGAGTCGATGTCGGTCTGTTCGTAGCGCAGCCCCGCCCTAATGTCCACGTAGGTCGGCCCGAGTTCGGTGCCCATGTTCAGTTGGAGGTAAGCCGCTTGGGACTCCTCCTGGGTGCGCCGGTCGGAGGTGAAATTGCTGGAGGTGCATAAGCCCGTGCCGCAATCGCCCATGTCCGTCAGCATGAAGGTGGTCGCCTCGCCGGAAGCCATTAGGGCCTCAGTGCGGTCGATCACCGCACTCATGTCCCAAGTGTAGTAGTCCGTTTGCCGCCGCCCGTCATCGCCGCCGGGAATCTCGTCGAAGGCGTCCGAAGCGGAAGCCGGGGACAGCAGGTCGGCGATGGCACCCGGTTGGGTGACGCCGCCCCAAGCGTCGCGCTGCACCACGGAGCCGGCTGAGCGATTATTGACCTCGGTGAGCTGGACCCCGAAGTCGATGCTCTCGATGAAGTCGAACTCGAACTCGAAACTGCCCGCCAGCTTGGCTTGTTCAATCCCCATCTTCGCGTAGTCGTTCACGAACACGCTGCCGGTGACGATCATGTCGTCCGGCGACAAAGGATTGCCCAACGTAAGTTCCAGAACGGGCAACTCCTCGTTGAAGTAGCCCGTGGTCCGGTCGCGGCTGAAAGCCGCCATGGACAGCAGGGCGGAGTTGCCGAAGGGGCTGTCCGGACGGTTCCTGGCGGTGGAGTCGTGGTAGTCGAACTCCAGCGAAAGTCGGTCGGTCACGTCCCAGATCAGGTTAAGCCCGGTGGAGCCGTTCTTGGTCTTCCAAGCATCCTGTCCGGCACCCATAGAGTAGTCGCTATTGGGGAGGTTTTCGGTGTAGGTCAACGGCGTGGCTTGGGGGCCGTCGGTCCAGAGCGTTTCCTGGCCCCCAAAGTTGAACCAGGCCGAGAGGTTGTTGTAGGTGCGCTCCAGCTCCACTTCGGAGTAGGTGTAGTCCAAGGTTGCCACCAACCGCTCACTCGGCTGCCACTGCAGGGTCAACTGGCCGTTGGTGCGCACTCGGTCGTATTCCGCAAGTTCGTAGCCGATGTTCTGCGGCACGGAGTACAGGTCGTTGTCGCCCGGGCGATTTTGCTGGTTGGGGTCGCCCGCCGGGGGAATGCCGCCCCATTCGGACCGGCCGACGCCGCACCAGCAGTTGTTCACGTCGCCAGGGAATGTCCGCCAGCCGCCAACGCTGGCCGTGTTGGCCCCGTTGTTGCGCTCTTGGCGCACGGCGCTCAAGGCAATGCCAACGGTGTCCTCCGCAAAGGTGTTGGAAAACAGGGCCGAGATCTCCGGCGTTGCGTCCTTGCCCTCCTCGGTGGAGCTGTCCATCAGGGCGCTCGCGGCGGCGGTGAAGGTCATGCCGGGGTTGTCCAGCGGGCGCGTGGTGCGGATGTTGATGGTGGAGCCGATGCCGCCGGTGGGCACGTTCGCTTGGCCGCTCTTGTACACCTCCACCGCAGCGATGCCTTCGGAGGCTAGGTTGCCGAAGTCGAAGGAGCGGCCCAATCCCGAGGCTGTGGGCATCTGGCGGCCGTTCAGGAGCACGAGGTTGAAGTCGGGCCCGAAGCCGCGGACCGTGACCCGCGCGCCTTCGCCGCGTTCGCGATCAATGGAGACGCCGGTGATGCGCTGCAGGGACTCGGCCAGGTTGCTGTCCGGGAAGTCGCCGATGTCCTCCGCGGTGATCGCATCGACCACGCCATCCCGATTTCGCTTCAGATCCCTCGACTGCTTGAGGCTCTGGCGGATGCCGACGACGACGACCTCCTCGATCACCTCGCCCTGCGCGGCGGCTCCTGCATCCTCCTGCCCATGGGCAACGCCGCCGGCTATGGCCAGCGACACGGCGGCCGCGACCGGCGTCTTCTTGAATACATCGGTAGGCATGTCACGTCTCTCCCCGATTGCCTAGTGGCGAATCCCAACTCCCAATGCGCAGCACTGTCGAATGTGCCGCTACATACGCAAATGATAACGCTGTCATCCCGCCTTATAGTGCATGCCGACAGCGTTGTCAAACCCATTGGGCGCATAGCTCAATCCGAACCCCTCAGGGAACTGCAAGTCGCCATCGGCCGGATCGCCATTGCCCGGCCAAGGCAGCGGCAGACGGCCCTTGAAGTCACTGTCGCCCATCAGGACTTCGGCAACGCCCCGGCCCTCGGTTCCCGGGAGCCAAGCGGCTACGAACGCCGTCGAAGCGGCCAGTTCCCGGCCGACCGCCAGCGGCCTGCCGGAAACCAGGACAACAACCACGGGTATGCCCTTGGCGGCGATGCGGCGGATGCAAGCCAGGTCCTCCGGGTGGGTTTCCGCCAGTTCCAGCGAGCGCGCGTAGGGTTCGAGCGGATTCATGAGGCCATTGACCATGGAACCGGCTTCCACCACGAGGTCATCGCCGGAACGGATGTCGCCGAAGCCCTCTGCGTAGGGCGTCTCGCCGATCACGACCAGTGCAACGTCGTGTTCATTCGGGTCGGCGTCCTCACCCGTCCCGTCCGCGCTGAGCCGCGCATTGGGCGCAAGTTCGCGAATGCCCTCCCAGATGGAGGTTCCCTCTATGGTGTCGTTGCCGGTCTCGCCCTGCCAGCTTCGAGTCCAGCCCCCGCACTGGTGGCCAAGGTTGTGGGCGTTCTTGCCGGCCACCAGCATCCGTTGATCCCGCCTGAGCGGCAGCAGATCGCCTTCATTTTTCAGCAGCACCAGCGATTCCCGCACCGCACGCCGCGCCACATCCCGATGCTCCGCGCAGCCGGTGCAACCGGTGCCCGCGCCTGACCGCCGCGTCGGCCTCGGCATATCGAACAACCCGTAACGCAATTTTGTGCGCAGGATGCGCCGCACCGCATCGTCGATGCGGGCGGCGCTCACATGCCCAAGCCGAACTTGGCCTTCCAGGGCTTCGATGAACTCCCGCCACCGCTCCGGGACCATGAACATGTCGAGCCCGGCATTCACCGAAAGGCGAATGGCGGTGCCGTAGTCCTCATCGAGGTAGTTGATGCCATCCCAATCGGATAGCACCAAGCCATCGAATCCAAGCCGCTCCTTGAGCAGATCGGTCACCAGGAAGCGGTGTCCATGGCACTTCTCGCCGTTCCAGCTATTGAAGGACACCATCAGCGTCATGACACCGGCTTGAAGGGCCGGGTAGTATGGCGCAACGTGGGTTCTCTCCAGTTCTTCCCAGGGGAGCGTGGTCTCGCCCTGGTCCATCCCGTGCCGGGTGCCGCCATCCCCCGCCCAATGCTTGACGCAACCGATGATGCCTTCAGCCTGCAGGGCCTCGACATAGTGCCGCCCATAGGAAGCGACTCGCTCCGGATCGTTCCCAAAACTCTCGTAGGTGCGCCCCCACCGGCAGTTCTGCACCACCGCCAAGGTCGGGGCAAAGTTCCAGTCCAAGCCGCTGTCGAGCATCTCCCTAGCCGTGACTCGAGCCGCTTCGGCGACCAATCCGGCATCTCCCGCGGCGCCAAGCCCAATGTTGTGGGGGAAAATCGTGGCGCCCTGAACGTTGTTGTGGCCATGCACGGCGTCGCAGCCATAGAGAATCGGGATGCCCAAGGCGTCGTCATCGACCACCGCGGCCTGCCAAAACGCATCGTTCATCCGCACCCAGTCCTCAGGCGCATTGCCGCCCGGGTGGGAGCCGCCGCCGGAGAGCACGGCGCCGAGACCGTAGCGCGTCACATCCGCTGGCTCCACCGACAGGCGCTCCGCCATGGCCATCTGGCCAATCTTCTGGCGAAGGCTCATCCGCTTCAGCCATTTCGTGACGACGGCTTCTTGGTCCGCAATCAACATCCGTCACTCCTAGGTGCGATCAGCGATCAGGAACGGGACGTTGGCGTGCGCAACACCCCCTTCGCCATCGCCCACGTAAACGTATAGGCGGTAAGCGCCCGGTTCCTCCGGCGCACGCCAAGTGATCTGTCCGGACCGATTGTCGGGATTCGGCAGACGGTGCTCTTCGGGGACATACTCCAAGTCTCCACCGGACTGGGTGGCTTCGCTTTCCCGCATCACTCGCCAGTCGTAGGTCAGCGCATCCCGGTCCGGGTCCATGGCCCGCACCGACGCCACGTAGGATCCGCCCGGCAGCAGGCGCACATCGTCCCTCGCACGTTGGCCGTCCACCAGCAGGTCGCCCAGTTGGGGTGCCCGATTCGCCGGCCATCGGCCGGTCCAGATGCGTTGCAGCGCATCCGCCGCCTCGGTGCGCCGGCCGTCTGCCGTAAACACCCCGTACCAGGTGGGCGTGCGCTCCTGCTTCTGGCCCCACAGAAACGCATAGTTGCCGATGAGCCTTCCGGCCATCGGCGCCAGCACCTGCTCGTGTCCTTCCAGGAAGCGACGGGCCTTTTCCGTGCTCGTGGGCTCAATGGGCGCTCCCCAAGCCGTCCGCGGCACTTCCCAATGGCCGATGGTGCCCCACTCCGTGACCATCAACGGCATCTCCATGCGAATGTCCGCCAAGGCCTGCGGCAGATCGAACAGTCCCCCATAGACTTGGACGCTCAGGAAATCCAGGTCCGGCGCGCGCGCCTCGATCACCCGCGCCAGTGACCGGTCAATCCCCGCCGTGGTCGTGGTGGTCGGATGATTGGGATCGAGTTCGTGGATCATCATCGAGATGTCGTTCACGGCGTCGTAAACGGCCGGGTTGCGGTAGTCGTGGTTCAGCTCATTGCCGATGATCCAGACCAGCAGTGCGGGATGATGCCGATGCGCTAGAACCTCGGCCCGCACGCGATTGAACTGCTCGTCGACCGCCGATGGATCGCTGTAGTCGAAACCATGCCGTTCCCGCTCGAGGTCGAGGCACAACGCCACCGTGAGACCGAGTTCCTGGGCACGATCAAGAACGCTTCCGTCGCCGACCGCCCAGTTGCGCACCGAGTTGGCCCCATGACGGGCGAGCGAGCCGAGATCGTCCGTGGACTGGGTTCCGGCGCCCCGGACCACATAGGGTTGGCCGCCCCGGAACAGCTTGAAGTTGCCGGCCTCTCCCTTAATTTCCACGGGCACCGGGGCAGATTGCGCAACAACGGCGGCGCTGATCATTGATACGCCGGTCAGGCACAGCAACGCCCGCAGGGCCGATGCTCGTACGCCCATACCCTCCCTTTCGAACTTGGCAACTACGAAGCGCGGTGTTTTACCAAGTCGCTGACAGCGCTGTCAATGATCCAGTGGTGTGACTGGAACCGGCGGCGCGGTGGATTTGCGGATGACCACCTCGCATTCAAACGGCTGGTCGGACGAATGCACTGCCTCGCCGTTCAACTTGTCGATCAGGAGCTTGGCGGCGGTTTGGGCCATCCGCACGATGGGTTGGCGCACGGTGGTTAGCGGCGGCCACATGCGGGAGGCGATCTGGGTATCGTCAAAGCCGACAACGGACAGGTCGCCGGGCACGGATAGGCCCCGCTCCCGCGCCTCGAACAGCACGCCAGCGGCCATGTCGTCGTTGCTCGCGACGATGGCGCTCGGTGGTTTCGGCAGATCGAGCAGTTCGCTCGCCGCCGTCTTGCCGGAATCGAAATCGAAGTAGCCTTGTCGAACCAAGAGGGCCGAGAACGCCAGGCCATGCCGTTCCAAGGCACGCCGGTAACCGGAAAATCGCGCCGCGCTCGCGCCGTGGTCCGGATGTCCCTCGATAAAGCCGATGGCTTGGTGTCCCTGTTCGATCAGGTACTCCGTAAGGGAACAGGTCGCCTCCCCGTCATTGCAACTCACGTTGATCTCCTCCGGCCGTGGATCCTTGGGCGCTATGGCGGCCAGGGGGATGCGCAGTTGATGCAGCAACGCCGTGACGGCGGCAACGTCTCCCAAGGGGGCAGGCAAAACGATTCCTTCGACGCGCGCCTGGGTGGCGAACTCCCTGACCCGCTCCGTGATGTCGGGGTTCGGCAGAGTGAGAGGACAGAGCAGAAGGGAGTAGCCCCGCGCCTCGCAAGCCTCAAGCGTGCCGTCGAGCACATCCTTGAGATAGTTGAACTCCTGGGCATTCTCGTAAACCAGCCCCACCAAGCGCGAACGCTTGCCCGACAGTTCCCGGGCGGCCGCATTGGGCTTGTAGCGCAGTTCACGAATGGCGCTCAGCACCTTTTCGCGCGTTGCATCGCGCACGTTGGATTCGTCGTTCACCACCCGCGAGACGGTCTTTATCGAAACGCCCGCCTGCTCCGCAACATCAAAAATAGTTGCCTTCTTGGGACCGGCTTCAGCCAAACTTTTCCCTCCAGTTCCAAATCGCTCGCCAGCGCGATTCCGTCTTCGGCTCATCACGGGCAGCATCCGCGATGCCTGGAACGGCGACCAGCGCATCGCCACTGTACAGCAATGGGTAGCTGGATCTTAGCCAAGGCGGTAGGTTGACATCCTGCATCGCCTTCTTGAGCGATCGCGACCCTTGGGCTGTCCGAACCCTTTCGCCGCCGCGGCGGAACCGGATGGTCAGGGCGCCTTTTGCGCAAAAGCCGCCGCTGGCGGCCTTTTCGACCACCAGTTCGCCATGGGGCAGCCGCAACACCCCGGGTGGCTGCAGTTCATAGCAGGCTGCCAGCGCCGGTGGCGGCAATACGTAGTGGGCCGCGCCGCGCCAGCGGCGCAAACTCCCGTGGCGCAATCGCAGTTCCGGTTGGGCGTCCGGCGGAGCGTCGAATTGGGCTGCGAATTCCGCCAGCGCCCGCTCGCTGACGCCTTGCTCATCGAAGCGGGCCAGCCAAGCGCGCAACGCCAGCGACCGCAGCTCGGGCGGCAAGTCTTCCAAGGGCAACGCTTCGCGGTTCAGCAGATGGCGCAGCAGCGCTTCGGCGTCGGCCCGGGCCTCCCCCGCATGCGCCAAGGCCGCGTCTGCGCTGGGCCAGCGCTCCTTCAGGCGGGGCAAAACCTCGCGGCGCAGGAAGTTGCGGTCGAATGCAGTGTTGGCGTTGCTGGGATCTTCCAGCCAGTCAACGCCCAGTTCCTTGGCGGCGGCGCGCAGCGCGTGCTTGGGGAGGCCGAGGAATGGACGCAGCAGCACCGCCCCACCGGCCAGGTGCCGGGTGCGGGGCATGGCTCGAGCGCCGCGCCCTTGGGCGAGCCGCATCAGCACCGTTTCCGCCTGGTCGTGCTGATGGTGGGCCAGCAGCAATAGATCGCCCGCGCCCAACAGGGCATCGAAGGCTTGGTAGCGCGCGCGCCGGGCTTGTGCTTCGACGTTGCCAGGCGCCACTTCGACGCGCTGGCTCAGCAGTTCGATGCCATTCGACTTGCAGGCGGCTTCGCAGTGTGCCTGCCACCGGTCGGCGTCAGGATGCAGGCCGTGATTGATGTGTACGGCCTTGACCGGGGGCGCGACGCGAACGGCGGCGTGCAGAAGAACGGTGGAATCGAGGCCGCCAGAGTAGGCTACCGCCAAGCGCCGGCGATCAAAACCTGCCAGTTCAAGCCGCAGGTGGCGGAGCACCGCATTCACGGCCCGTCCGTGCCCACCCTCACGCGGTCGTCGCCATATTCGGTCTTCAAGTGCGTCACCAAGGCTTCGCTGGCCTTGACGCGCCAGCCCAAGCGGATGCTGCCGGCGGTCTTCGGCGCTTGGTAGTCCACGACGACCGGCGAGCCACCCTCCTCCACGCGATAGGGCTGCAAGCTGGCCGCCAAGCGGCTGGAGAAGTCGGAGGGGGCATCCTGGTGATTCATGTCGATGCGCAGGATGGGGCGGTTCTCCTCTCGCCACTCGTCGATTGTCAGGGCCGACTCCACGATGACTTTGTGGGCGCCATTGTATTCGTCCGGCTGCACCTCGCCCTCCATGACAAGGACCTGCCCCTTTTCAAGCTTGTGCCCAATTCGCTCGTAGGTCTTGGCATAAACCATCGCTTCGACACGCGCCGTGCTGTCGTCAATGACGGCCACGGCCCACTCCTGGCCCATGTTGCGGCCCTTTCTGCCGTGCATCCGCCGCAGGTCGATCAGCAGGCCAAACACCCGCGCGGTTTGTGTTGTCCGCAAGTCGGCAAGGCGCTGGCAACCTTCGCTGAACTCGGCCAAGTGGGGCTCGGCGGGATGGCCGGTGAGGTACAGCCCGAGAGCGGCCCGCTCCAATTCGATCCGCTCCTGGAAAGGTTGCGGCTTGATCGTCGCCCGCAGGGCTGGCTGGCGGTCTTCCCCGACGCCGCCGAAGAGGTCGCCGATGCCGAGCGCCGCGTCTCGAGACTGTTGGTCCGCCGCCTGCAGCGCTTGATCGAGTTCACCGAGCAGCTTGGCGCGGACCAAGCCCAGATCCTCGCCCGCGGCGCCGAACTCGTCCATGGCACCAGCATGGATCAAGGCTTCGATCACCCGCTTGTTGGCGCGCTTCACATCAATCCGCAGGCAAAACTCCGCCAGACTCTCAAAGCGCCCGCCTTTGCGGGCCTCAACCCCCGGTTTGCGGGCTTGGACCCCCGCTTTGCGGGCGTGAACGATGCTCTCCACCGGCATCGGCCCCACCCCGCGCACCGCGCCCAGCCCGTAGATGATGTCGCCGTCGATGACCGAAAAGCGGAATTCGCTCCGGTTGACGCTGGGCGGGCGCAGCTTCAGGCCCATGCGCCGCACCTCGTTGATCAGGGTGACCACTTTGTCGGTGTGGTCCATGGCGGCGGACAGGTTGGCGGCCATGAACTCCGCTGGGTGGTGCGCCTTCAACCAGGCTGTCTGGTAGGCGATCAGGCCGTAAGTGGCGGAGTGGGACTTGTTGAAGGCGTAGCCCGCAAAGGTCTCCATCTCGTCGAACAGGTTCTTGGCGAGCTTGCCCTCCACGCCGTTGGCCTCGGCGCCGGCCATGAAATCGCTGCGCACCTTGGCCATCTCTGCCTGGTCCTTCTTGCCCATGGCCTTGCGCAGGATGTCCGCCTGGCCGAGGCTGAAGCCGGCCAGCTGCCGGGCGATCTGCATCACCTGCTCCTGGTAGATGATGGTGCCAAAGGTGCTGCTCAGGAACGGCTCCAGGTCATCGTGGGGGTAGGTCACCGGCTCCTTGCCGTGCTTGCGGTTGATGTAGTCATCGTGAGTGCCATTGTCCAGCGGGCCGGGCCGGAACAGCGCCACGAGCGCCAGGATGTCGTCGATGTGGTCCGGCAGCAGGCGGCGCACCAAGTCCTTCATGCCGCGGGATTCAAGCTGGAACACGGCAGTGGTCTCGGCGCGCTTGAGCAGATCGAAGGTGGCTGCATCGTTCAAGGGCACTCGGTTGATGTCCACCCGCGCCCCGCCACCCTCGGCTTCGATGGAGCCGTTGACGGCCTGCACGGCCCAGTCGATGATGGTCAGCGTGGTCAGCCCCAGGAAGTCGAACTTCACCAGGCCCGCCTTCTCCACGTCGTCCTTGTCGTATTGGGAGATCAGGCTGCCGCTGCGCTCATCGACGTAGAGCGGCACGAAGTCGGTCAGACGGGACGGCGCGATCACCACCCCGCCGGCATGGCGCCCGACGTTGCGCACGATGCCTTCGAGCTTGTAGCCCATTTCCATGATCTCGGCGGCTTCCTCGTCGGCGCCGATGAAATCCCGGAGTTCCGGGCTCTTCGCCATGGCCTCGCGCAGCTTGATGTTGAGTTCGTTGGGAATGAGCTTGGAGAGCTTGTCCCCCAAGGCGTAGGGCTTGCCTTGGGCACGGGCCACGTCGCGCACCACTGCCTTGGCGGCCATGGTGCCAAAGGTGGCGATCTGGCTAACCGCGTCCTTGCCGTATAGCTCCGCAACGTGCTGGATCACCCGGTCGCGGCCTTCCACGCAAAAGTCCACGTCGAAATCCGGCATGGAGACCCGCTCGGGGTTGAGGAAGCGCTCAAACAGCAGATCATAGTGGACGGGATCCAAGTCGGTGATGCGCAGCGCGTAGGCCACCAGCGACCCGGCGCCGGATCCCCGGCCCGGCCCCACCGGAATGCCCTGCTCCTTGGCCCAGGCGATGAATTCCATGACCACTAGGAAGTAGCCCGGAAAACCCGTCTGGTTGATGATGCCGAGCTCGTCCGCCAGGCGTTCCCGATAGGCCCGCTCATCAAGGGCATAGGCATCCAAGGCGCGCAGTTCTTCAAGACGCCGGGCTAAGCCTTCCTCGGCGGCTTTGGCCAAGAAACTCTCAAGGGTCTCGCCTTCCGGCACCGGGTAGTTGGGCAGTTGGGGCTGGTCGAGGTCCAGCTCCAGGGTGCAGCGCTTGGCGATCTCCACACTGTTGGCCAATGCCTCCGGCAAGTCGGCAAAGAGCTCCGCCATGTCGGCAGAGCCTTTCAAGTGCTGTTCCGCGGAGTAGCGCCGCGGCCGGCGGGGATCGTTGACCACTTTGCCTTCGTGGATGCAGACCCGGGTTTCGTGGGCCTCGAAGTCCTCCGGGGCAAGAAAGCAGGCTTCGTTGGTGGCCACAACCGGCAGTTCGAGCCGCGCCGCGAGCCCAACGGCGGCCCGCAGGCAGGCTTCCTCGTTCTCGCGGCCCGTGCGCTCCACCTCCACATAAAAGCGATCCTCGAACCGCTCCGCCAAGACCCCCGCAGCGCGCTCCGCACCCTTGTCATCGCCGCGCAGCAGCGCATGGCCGACCTCGGTGTCCCGGGCCCCGGCGAGCAGAATGAGGCCGTCGCTGCGCTCAAGCACCTCCGCAGTGGTCACCGCGCCGGGCAGCTCACCACCCACGTAGGCCAGCGAGGCGAGTTGAATCAGATTGCGGTAGCCAACCGGATTGCAGGCGATCACGGTCAAGCGCAGCGGCTCTCCCGCCTCGGCGACTTGGTGCGGCAGATCCACCCCAACGATCGGCTTGACCCCCGCCTTGAGGCAGGCGCGATAGAACTTGATCAGCCCGAAGAGGTTGCCGTGGTCGGTGAGGCCGATGGCACCCATGTCGAGTTCGGCAGCGCGGCGCGCCAAGTCGTCGACGCCAGCTAGGCCATCAACGATGGAGTACTCGCTGTGGGTACGCAGATGGACGAATTCAGCCGCACTCATCGGGCCACAACCGGGTTAATTGGTTCGTTTCCGTAGGGTTCCAATTTAGCAGCCGCGGCCACCGGCGCAAAGCTCCGGCGATGAATTGGGCAGGGCCCAAGCGCCCGCAAGGCGGCCAGATGGGCCCGGGTGCCGTAGCCCTTGTGCTGCTCGAAGCCGTAGCCGGGGTAATCGGCGGCCAAGCGGGCCATCTCCGCATCCCGCGCGGTCTTGGCCAAGATGGCCCCGGCACTGATCGGTGGCAGCAGCGCATCGCCGCCAATCACAGCCACCGTGGGGACACTCAAGTCCGGGCAGTGATTGCCGTCCACAAACACCCGTTCAGGCTGCACAGCCAAGCCGGCAACCGCCCGGCGCATGGCGAGCAGGGTGGCTTGCAGAATGTTGAGCTGATCGATCTCGGCCACCTCGGCGCGGCCCAACGCATGGGCGACGGCCCGCTCCCGGATCAAGGCCGCAAGCTCCTCCCGGCGCTTGGCGGACAACTGCTTGGAGTCCCTGAGTCCACTGATGGGGCGTTTCGGATCCAACAGGACCGCCCCGGCGACCACCGGACCGGCCAACGGCCCGCGCCCCGCCTCGTCAACACCGGCCGAACAAGCGTCCCACTCCCAGCCTTGTTGCGCATGGATGGCACCTTGGTCAGAGCAGCGTGCAGCAGCGTTCATGTCGGGTGCGAGGCATCCCCCAATAGCTCCATCACCGCATCGGCGGCCCGTTCGTTGGCATCCCGGCGCAGTTCAAGATGCAGCATCGAAAACGCCTGCTGAGTTTCCGTCAGCAACGCCGCTTTGTCGAGTTGAATCTGCAACGCATCGGCCAGTTTTTCCGGGGTCGCCTCGCCTTGCAGCCGCTCCGGCACCAGCTCGCGCCCAGCCAACAGGTTCGGCAGGGCCACGAACTCGGTGCGCACCAGCAGGCGGGCCAGGGCGTAGCTTAAGTGTCCGAGCCGATAGGCCACCACCATGGGCCGGCGCAGCAGCATCGCCTCCAAGGTGCCGGTCCCTGACTTGACGATGGCGCCATCGCAGGCGGTCAGCGCTCGGCGGGCGTCGCCTTGGCAAATTCGGATGTCCAATTCAGACTGGGCCTTGGCCGCCCGCTCAATGAGCGGCACGAAATCGGGCCGCACGCAGGGAATCAGGAACGCCGTGCTGTTCAGCCGCTCTGCCAATAGGACGGCGGCGGCGAGGAAGAGATCAAGATGCTGCTTGATCTCACCGGAGCGGCTGCCCGGCAACAGCGCGATGACCTGCGCCTCCTCGCCAATTCCCAAGTCGGAACGGGCGGCGCGACGAAAAGCCTCTCCGCCGTCGTCCAAGCCAATGGCATCCGCCAACGGGTGGCCGACGAATGCCGTCTTGAGGCCCGTGCCGTCGTAGAACGCGGGTTCAAAGGGAAACAGCGCCAGCAGCAGATCCGCTGACCGGCCGATGCGCCGGACCCGGCCCCGTCGCCAAGCGTAAACCGACGGGCTCACGTAGTGAACCGTCGGCACGCCGGAGCGCTTCAACTGCCCTTCCAACATCAAGTTGAACACGTTGAAGTCCACCCCGATGAAGGCCGCCGGGCGCTCGGCCAACAAGCGCCGGCGCAGGTCGAACAGCAGGCGCGTCAATCCGGGCAGCTTGATGAGAGGTTCCGTGAATCCGTTGACCGCCAGCGCGTCCATGCCAGCCAGCGACTCAAGTCCCGCCGAACGCATGGCCTCACCACCCACGCCGACGAAGCGAACGCCATCGATCCGACTGGACAGCGCGCCCATCAGCCCCGCGCCCAGCCGATCCCCCGACGCTTCGCCGGCGACTATGCCGATGGTCAGGGTCATGCCTAGTGTGCTGTCCCGCAAAGTGGTGTGACGGAGATGCTATCACCCCAATGGGCTTTCCCCCTTTCTCCATTGGCCCTGCGTGCGGGCGGTGCTTTCCCGCACACTGCTAAAATAGGCCCGAAACCAGTTAAGGCCGGATCCCATGCGCAAGCTCGCCGTCATCCTGATCATCGTCGCCGTCGCCGTCATCGTGGGCGCCAATTGGTATATCAACAGCCTGCCGGCCCCGCCGGCGCCGAACGAGGCCGACGGCACCACGCTCAGAAGCACGGAGTCCGGCGACGTGGTGGGATTCATCGATGCGAGCGGCGCCCGGGCTTGGCTCGGCGTCCCCTTTGCCCGCCCGCCAGCGGGTGCGCTGCGCTGGCAGGCGCCTCTGCCGCCGGTGCCCGCAGAGGGCGTCATCGAGGCGCTGGCATTTGGGGAGATGTGCCCGCAACTGCCGTCGCTCTTGAGCGGCGACAGCCAGTCGCCCGAAAGCACTGCGGTGGCGGGTGGTGAGGACTGCCTGACGCTCAACATCTGGTCGCCGCCAAACGCCAGCAGCCTGCCGGTCATGCTCTGGATTCACGGCGGCGGCAACAGCATCGGCCACGGCGGCAACGTCAACGGCGGCAACTTGGCCGTCGGCGGGGATGTTGTGGTCGTCTCCATCAACTACCGCTTGGGCCTGTTCGGCTGGTTCAACCACCCCGCGCTGCATACCGGCGACCCAGTCAACGATTCCGGCAACTACGGCACCTTGGACATGATCCGGGCCTTGGAGTGGACCCGGGACAACATCGCCGAGTTCGGCGGCGACCCGGGCAATGTCACCGTGTTCGGCGAGTCCGCCGGCGCCTTCAATACCTTGGCCATGATGGCCTCGCCACTGGCCAAGGGCCTCTTTCATCGAGCCGTGGTGCAGAGCGGCGGCTACGGCGTGGCCAGCCTCGCAAGCGGCCAAAACCACCAGGACGAAGGCGGGCATCGGTACAGCGCCCCGGAGATCGTCAATGCGCTGCTCATCGCCGACGAAAGGGCGTCCGACGCCACCGCCGCCCGCGCCATCCAGGACGGCTGGACCCCTGCCGAGATACGGGACTACCTCTACGCCAAAACGCCGGCGGACATCTACAGCCTGCTCGACGGGGGCGGCTTCGGCATGGTCGATGTGCCGAACAACTTCAAGGACGGCCACGTGCTGCCCGCCCTGGAGGCCGAGGAGCTGTTCTCCGACCTCGGCAACTACAGCGCCGTGCCGGTGATTCTGGGCACCAATCGGGATGAGCCTACCCTGTTCATGTCTCGAGATCCCCGCTACGTGGACAATCTGCTGGGCATCTTCTACTCGCTCAAGGACGAGGACGCCTACCGCCGCGAAGTCCGCTACAGCGCCCGCGCCTGGAAGGCCCGGGGCGTGGATGAGCTGGCGCAGTTCTTGGCCGCCTCCGGCAATCCCAACGTCTATGCCTACCGCTGGGATTGGGACGAGGAGCCGAGTGCCCTCGGCTACGACCTCAGCGTCGCCCTAGGCGCGGCCCACGCTTTGGAAATCGCCTTCGTCTTTGATGACTTCGAAGGGGGAATCGGCGCTTTGGGATACATCTACCCAAACGACGAGAACCAAGCGGCGCTGTCGAGGAGCATGATGTCCTACTGGGCGGAGTTCGCCTACAACGGCACGCCGGGGCAGGGACGGGACGGCGCCGAAACGCCTTGGCTGGCTTGGGGCGAGGACGGCAAGACGTCCATCCTGCTGGACACGCCCACCGACGGCGGCATCCGCATGGATGACGAGGTGGTCACCAGTGCCGACATCAAACTGGAATTGATGGCCGATGCCTCCCTGCCGGAAGGCCGGGAGCGATGCGAGCTCTATGTGCGCCTTTTCCGGTGGCAGGGCCTGTTCGACGACGGCGAGTATCAAAGGTTGGGCTGCGCCGCCTACCCGGCCGAGACCATTGCCGGGTTTTGAAGGTCATTCAACATGCAAAGACTGCTGATCGCCAATCGGGGCGAAATCGCCATTCGAATTGCCCGGGCCGCCGCCGACCTTGGTGTGGCGAGCCTAGCAGTTTACGCCTCCGAAGACGCCAACTCGCTGCATCGATTGCAAGCCGATGCGGCGGTGGCGTTGGAGGGGCGCGGCGCAGCCGCCTATCTGGACATCGAACAACTCGTTGCCTTGGCCACCGCCCACGGCTGCGACGCGGTGCATCCGGGGTACGGGTTCCTGAGCGAAAACGCCCAGTTCGCAGAACGGTTGGAAGCCGCGGGCATCACCTTCGTCGGGCCGGACTCCGCAACCCTTGCCGCACTCGGCGACAAGTCCCAAGCCCGCACGTCGGCGGCGCAGTGCGGCATCCCCTTGCTGCGCGGCAGCGACGGACCGGCCACCCTCGACGAAGCCCATGCGTTCTTCAAAGCGCTCGACGGCGCGCCGCTCATCATCAAGGCGGTCTCCGGAGGCGGGGGCCGGGGCATGCGGGTGGTGGAGGACGCCAAGGCGCTCGAAGCCGCCTATTCGCGTTGCGCCTCCGAAGCGGAACTGGCCTTCGGCGATCCATCACTGTACTTGGAAGAGTACCTGCCCGGGGCCCGCCACGTTGAGGTGCAGATTCTTGGCGACGGCAGCGGCGCGGTCAGCCACCTGTGGGAGCGGGAATGCAGCGTTCAACGCCGCCGCCAGAAGCTCGTGGAAATCGCCCCTGCTCCGAATCTCGATGGCGACCTGCGCGAAGCGCTCACCGACGCAGCCCTGCGCCTCGGCCAAGCGGCCAACTACCGCAGCGCCGGCACCGTGGAGTTTCTGGTGACCCATGATCGCTTTGCCTTCATCGAAGCCAACGCCCGCCTGCAGGTGGAGCACACCGTCACCGAGGAAGTGACCGGCATCGACCTGGTGCGCGCCCAGCTGGAGATTGCCGAAGGCGCGACACTCGCGAAGCTCGGCCTTGAGCAGGCCAACATCCCCGCCCCCCAAGGCTTCGCCATTCAAGCGCGGATCAACATGGAAACCCTTGGCGAGGATGGCAGCGTCAAGCCGGCAGGCGGCACCCTGAACCTGTTTGAACTGCCCACCGGCCCCGGACTGCGCACCGACAGCTTCGGCTACACGGGCTACACCACCAGTCCCGCCTTCGATTCCTTGCTCGCCAAGCTGATCGTTCACGCCCCGCACGGCGACTATGGGGCCGCGGTGCGCAAGGGCTACCGGGCGCTGTGCGAAACGCGCATCGAGGGCGTGGCCACCAACCTGGACTTCCTGCGCAACCTCTTTGCCGATGCGCAATTCACCGACGGGGCGTTCGACACCGAGTTCGTCGATGGCAACCTGGCCCGCTTGGCCGAGCCAACCCAGCACGGCACCCTAGCCCAACGCCAAGACGGCATGAGCGCATCAGGTGGAGCGGCAGCCGCTGACAAGACGCTGGCCGGCGCCAAGGTCGATGCGATCGACCCGCTCGCCGTTCTCGACCACGGCAAATCCAACGCCGCCAGCGCCACCGCTGCCCCTGTGGCGTTGGCGTTGGTCGAGGAAGAGCTGCCACCGGGCGTCGTCGCCGTGGCCGCGCCCATGCAGGGCACCATTGTCGCCTTCGACGTCGGTCCCGGCGATGAGGTTTGGAGCGGCCGGCAGGTGCTGGTCATGGAAGCCATGAAGATGGAGCACGTGGTGTACGCCGAAGTCAGCGGCGTGGTGCAGCGCCTCGGCGTCGAAGCCGGGGACACCGTGTTCGAGGGCCATCCGCTGATCTACCTCGCCGAGACCGAAGTCGAGGCGCCCACCGAAGGCGGCAGCGGCGCCCTGGACCTGGATCGGGTGCGCCCCGATCTTGCCGAAGTCTTCGAGCGCAAGGCCGCGGGCCACGACGAGAACCGCCCCGAAGCGGTGGCCAAACGGCGCAAGACCGGCCATCGCACAGCCCGGGAGAACATCGCCGACCTCTGCGATGAAGGCACCTTCGTCGAGTACGGCTCGGTGGTGGTCGCCGGGCAGCGGCGGCGGCGCAGCATCGCGGACCTCATCGAGAACACCACCGGCGACGGCATGGTCTGCGGGCTCGGCCAAGTCAATGGCCACTTGTTCGGGCCGGAACGCGCCCGCGCCATGCTCATGTCCTACGACTACATGGTGCTGGCCGGCACCCAGGGCATCAAAAACCACGCCAAGAAGGACCGCCTGTTTGAAGTGGCGGAGCAGTTCCGCCTGCCGACCGTGCTGTTCGCGGAGGGCGGCGGCGGACGGCCGGGCGACACCGACGGCTCCGGGGTGGCGGGCCTCGACTGCTGGGCCTTCACCTACTTCGCCCGCCTGTCGGGGCTGGTGCCCATCGTCGGCATCACCACCGGCCGCTGCTTCGCCGGCAATGCGGTACTGCTGGCCTGCTGCGACGTCATCATCGCCACCGAGGACTCCAACATCGGCATCGGCGGGCCCGCCATGATCGAGGGCGGGGGCTTGGGCATCTTCAAGCCCGAGGAAGTCGGCCCCATGTCGGTGCAGCGGCCCAACGGCGTGGTGGACATCGCGGTCGCCGACGAGGCGGAGGCGGTGGCCGTCACCAAGCAGTACCTCTCCTACTTCCAAGGGCCTGTGACCGAGTGGGAGGCGCCCGACGAGCGCAAGCTGCGCTTCATCGTGCCGGAGAACCGCCTGCGCTACTACGACATGCGCGAGGTGATCGAGGGCATCGCAGACGTGGGGTCCATGCTCGAGATCCGCAAGGACTGGGGCCCCGGCATCTACACCGCCTTCATCCGCGTGGAGGGCCGTCCCTTGGGCGTGATCGCCAACAACCCCGGCCACCTGTCCGGCGCCATCGACTCCGACGGCGCCGACAAGGGCGCGCGCTTCCTGCAGCTCTGCGACGCCTTCGACATTCCCATCCTGAGCCTGTGCGACTGCCCCGGCATCATGGTTGGCCCGGAGTCGGAGAAGACCGCGCTGGTCCGCCACGCCGGACGCATGTTCGTGGTCGGCGCCAACATCGACGTGCCGCTGATGACCATCGTCACCCGCAAGGCTTACGGCCTGGGCGCCCAAGCCATGGCGGGCGGCAGCTTCAAGGCGCCGTTGTTCACCGTCACCTGGCCGACCGGCGAGTTCGGCGGCATGGGCCTTGAAGGCGCCGTGAAGCTCGGCTACCGCAAGGAACTGCAGGCCATTGAAGACCCCGCCGAACGCAAGACCGCCTACGAAAAGATGGTGGCCGACATGTACGAGCGCGGCAAGGCGGTCAACACGGCCTCCCATTTCGAGCTCGACGAAGTCATCGACCCCGCGGATTCCCGCAAGTGGATCAGCGCCGGCCTGCGCTCCATACCGCCGAGGCCGCCGAGGACGCACAAAAAGCGGCCGAATGTGGATACTTGGTAGTTCGGCAGGGCGCGCCCTGCTCTTTGCCGCAGCGCTCGCAGCCCTAGCATTTGCGCCCGCTTGGAGCGCGCAGCAAGGCCACTGCGCCACGGGGTTGTTCACGTTGCGGGCGGACTTTCCGGGTGCCCGACTCGGCCCCTGCCGCACGATTGGGTTGCGAGAGCTTGAAGTTCGCATTGAGCCGGAAGATGAGCCAATCAATCCAAGCCCTTGGTACGGGTTCCACGCGCACGCCACCGAACCCGGTGCTGGAACCCTAAGCATCCGACTGCGGTACGGCCCCTACGAACATCGCTACACACCGAAGACCAGCGCCGACGGGGCGGTTTGGCGGGCGCTGCCGGCAAGCGCCGTGACCGTGTCGGATGAAGGCGACGCTGTGGTCCGGGTGCAGCCTGGCCAAGGCGGACTCTTTGTCTCCGCCCAAGAGAACATTGGCAACGATCGTTACGAGGCTTGGCTCAACGCACTGGCCAAGGACCATCCCGACGCTCGACTCATGGAAATTGGCCGCAGCGTCGAAGGCCGTCCGATTCGGGCGCTGCATGTCAATCCCGAAGCGCCACGGCACCTGCTGCTGTTGGGGCGCCAGCATCCCCCGGAAGTGACCGGCGCACTGGCCTTGATGTCCTTCGTGGAACGGCTGCTGGCAATGCGCCGCAAAGCCTGCACGCAACCCGGGCCCACCTGCGCCTTCTTCAAGGGCCACGGATTCATGGTGGCGCCCAACCTCAACCCAGACGGGGTGGCCCGCGGCCATTGGCGGCACAACGTGGGCGGCGTGGACTTAAATCGCGACTGGGGCCCCTTCACGCAGCCGGAAACCCAAGCGGTTCGGGACTGGGTGGACGACCTTGAGGCAACCGGTCAACGTCTGGCGCTGGCCTTGGACTTTCATTCCACCTACCGCAACGTCTTCTACGTTCAGGATGCGGACTCCCCCACCGAACCGCCCGACTTTGCCCGGCGTTGGTCGACGCGGGCCACGGCCGCCGGCAACCCGGTGCCCTTCGAGTACGCACCACGCCCCTTGACTGACCTTGGCACCGCCAAGAACTACTTCCACGCCCGGTTCGGCGTGCCGTCCATTACCTACGAACTGGCTGACGAAGAGGACCGCGCTGCCATCGCGGCGTCAGCCGCCATCACCGCCGATGCGCTGGTGGCTACGTTGTCCGAAGAACGTCCGGGAAGTTCTCCATTGTGACGATGACGGCTTCCTCGGCATGGGGGAACGCCTCGTAGAAGGCATCGAGCGAACGCAGGTGGCGTTCCGTGGCCCCGTCCAAGGTGACTTGGATGGGTGTGGGCCCGCCGTCGGCTTGGATCACGAAGTCCACCTCCCCGGTGGCTCGCCAGTAGAAAACATCCTGATGGCGTTTCCTAAGTTCCACGAAGGTCGCGCATTCGAGCGCCTTGCCGACATCCCGCCCCGTTCGAGTCACGGAAACCCGCCGTAGAGCGGTATCGACCGGATAGTACTTGCGATTTCTCTGGGACCGCTTTCGCTCCGAGAAGGCGAACCAAGGACAGGGGAACAGAAGGTAGGCCTGCTCGCAGGCTTCGAGGTAGGCCGACACCGTCTCGACGGCGACGCCGCTGGCAGCGGCGATCCGCCGCAGGCTGAGTTCGGAACCGGCGGACTCGAAGACCATCTGCACGATCTGCCGCAGGGTCAGGGACGATCGGGCGCCAACCCGCTCGCGCACGTCCCGCTGCAGGATGTCGATGAAGTACTGCCGCAGGAGGAGGTCCCCCTCGTCGCTAGCGAGCGGCTCCGGAAAGCCGCCAAGATGGAGGTAATCGACAACGGAGCCGCTTCGATGAACTTGGCGGAATTCAGATAAGTCGAAGGGAAAGAGTTCGACCGTGAGATGCCGTCCGGTCAGCGCCGAAGCCAACTCGCCGGACAGCAGCTGCGCGTTGGAACCGCTGACCACAAATTGAAAGCGGCCGGGACGCTCCAGCTTGGAACGCAGCCATCGCTCCCAGCCCGCCACCCATTGAACCTCGTCCAGAAAAACCGTAAGCGTTGCCGCATTGGGCCGGATCCCCGCAAAGGAACGGCACATCCGTTCGAGGGTCTCAAAGTTCAGGCAACCCACCAGCCGAGGATCCTCGAAGTTGATGAACAGGCAATCCCGTCTTTCAAGCCCATAGCGCTCGATTAGCTGGGCAAGCAACGTGGACTTGCCGCAGCGGCGAACGCCTTGGACGATCAAGGCGATGCGATTGGACAATGAATGCGGCAGCTTGAGGGTTCGCCGTATCGTCTTAGGAGGCGCCCGGTCCCAAAAGCTCCAGGAGGCAGCCACGTCAAGGAGTTCATTGCCATCCATTTGTCGAGTTAGCTCTACAGTTTGAATATTGTCGAGTCTAATCGACATATTCTAGTTTGTCGAACCAACTCGACACTACATAACGGGGCAATTTCCTACAGGCATTGGAGAGATTGCCTCTAGCACCGCACTCCGGCGATGGGTAGCGTACCCCCGTGACGACGCGGCGAGCGCATGGCCACCAGCCGCGAAAACGAAACCGACCGTGATAGGATGATCACATGTCCAAGGACACTCTCACCATAGGCGGAATGCTCGTGACCGGCATCATCGGGCTGGCTGGCTTGATGCTGCACCAAAGCGGGAACATTTCCGAACTGCGCACGGAAGTGCGCACGGACATCGCTGAACTGCGTTCTGAAATGCACAGTGAAATCAGCGAACTACGGATCGAGATGCGCACTGAAATCAAGGCGCAATCCGACCAGATCAAGGAGCTTCAGCAGCGGGTGGTGCGCATCGAGGGGCGGGTGGCGCGCATCGAGGGGCTGCTCGAAGGGCTTCGTCCCACCTTGGCCAGCGTTCCACCCACCTCATAGCAACTGGCCACCGCTGGCCAGTTCATCGGATTGGACCCAGGGCCCCTGTCGCGGCAACCACCATACTGTGCGACTAACGCGTTCGATACACCGAATCAGACGCACGCTTGCACGGGACTCGGACACCGCCCAATAATCGAATTAGTCGATGAAACACTTAACTAATATCAATTTTTCGGATGATTTTAGCTGTTGTATGCTCCCGAAGACCAAGTTGATTCAGGACAGGGCATGCCGAAACTGCTTCACATTCAATCCAGCCCCAACATCGAGAACTCGGTGTCTCGCTCGCTTTCCGATCAGTTCGTCAAGAGATGGGCCGAGCATCACCACAATGTGGCAGTTGAAGTGCTTGATCTTGCTGCTGAGCCTCTTCCGCACTTCGGGCCAGCAATTCTACAGGCCGCTGTGACGCCACCCGAGTCGATGAGCGACGAAACACGCGCTGCAGTGGCGTTGTCCGATCGGCTCATCAGGCAGTTGGAAGATGCGGACATCCTGGTCATCGGTTCGCCGATGATCAACTTCACGATATGCAGTCAGTTGAAGGCTTGGTTCGATCACGTGACGATCGCCGGCAGGACGTTCGAGTTCTCCGCCCCTGGGGTCGCCCGGGGCCTGCTTTTCGGCAAGAAGGCGTTTGTCATTGAAGCGCGTGGCGGGGAGTACACCGACCTGCCGTTCAGCGCGTTCGACTTCCAGGAGCCTCTGCTGAAGGCGTTGTTGATGTTCCTAGGCATTTTCGATGCGTCCTTCATTCGGGCCGAAGGGATGCGTCAGCGCGAGGAGGACACCGACAGCATCATCCGCAATGCCCAAGACGTCGTCTCCAGGGTGGCTGCATGAGCGTGCAGCTTTCCGACCGGCTCAGCCAAAGGCACGAGGACGTCGAGCGATACCAAGGCAAGACGCTATCGGAGCGGATAGCGCCCTACCTTGAGGAAATCGCTTCCCGGGCCACAGATACGGAAGCCGCACGCAACCTGCCTGCCGCGAACATGCGCCACATCATCAATGCCGGGTTCATGCGGGCGCTGGCCCCGAAGGCAGTTGGCGGCGACGAAGTCGATCTGTCCGAGTTCCATGACGCGGTAAGAACGCTGACCAAGGCCTGTCCCTCCACCGGATGGGTGGCTGGCGTGCTGGGCATTCATCCGCCTGCGGTTCCTCACTTCAATCCGGAGGTGCAGAAGGAGATATGGGCGCATGGTCCCGACGTGGTCCTTGGATCTTCCGGTTCGCCGCTCATCAAGGCGAAGCCGACCGATGGCGGCATCATCGTATCTGGACGCAACCGCTGGTCGAGCGGGTGCGATTATGCCGAATGGATATTGATTGGCATAAAAGTCCCCGATGCTTCGGATCCTCACTATCCGGAGCGGAATTACGTGGACCACATGTTCTTCGCCCACCGCAGCCAGTATGAGATCGAAGACACCTGGTACTCGACCGGCATGCGGGGCACCGGCTCAAAGGACTTGATATTCGACGACCTATTCGTGCCTCTGGAGCGCTTGGAGACAAGCGCGGCGTTGAACTTCAATTACGCCCATGGTGCTGGCACCGTAGATAGCTGGCTCTGTCGAATGCCGTTTCCCCTCGTCTTCGTGACGTTTCTGCCGGCCATCGCCTTAGGATGCGCGGACGGCATGGTGGAGCAGTTCGTCACGCGCCAACGAAGCCGGAAGCATGCCTACACCCACGCCAAGGGAATCCTGAATCCCGCTGGCCACATGCGCCTTGCGGAGTCCATTCATGAACTGGAATCGCTTACGGTCTATTACAAGCATCTGCTCGATACCCTGCAGGAGCACGGTGAAAGCCGCGCACCGTTGACCCAGGAGAAGTTCTTCGAACTGCAGTCCAAGTGGCCCTTCATCACGGATCGGGCGGTCGCGGTACTCGACCGGCTGTTCAAGGGCGCAGGATCGAGTGCAATCGCCGACTTCAACAAAATGCAACGCTATTGGCGGGATGGGACCACCGTCCGACTACATACCGGGTCGGACTACGACCTGAGCCTGCAGCACCACGGCCGCAACATGCTTGGGCTGATGCCAACGCCCGATCTGTAGAACGGCCGCAACGGTCGAGGCGACGCGCTATGGCCGTTTGGATCGCCACCTTGGAAGTGAGGCATGGAATCTGCTGAAAGTTGGCCAATTTTCGAAGAGGACCTGTTCTCCGACGAAAGCCTCGCCAACTCCCAAGCGAACTTCAAGAAGCTCCGCGAGCTTGGAGAGGCTGTCTGGGTTCCCCCGATCGACATGTTCGTCGTTGCCCGCTACGACGATGTGGCCGCTGCCGTTCGCGCCAGCGACAAGCTCATCAGCGGCTGGGGCGTGTCAATCAATGAAATGCAGTTCACGCCGCCCGGTGACAGCAGCCAGGTATCGACCATCACCTCGGACGGCGATTTGCATCGCCGCATTAGAAGGGTGGAAATGAAGCCCCTGATGCCCGCGTCGCTGAAGGCGATTCGCGAGCAAGTCGCCGGCCTCGCGGACGAATGCGTCCGCTCGCTTGTGGACGGCAACGTCTTCGATGCGATGGAGAAGATCGCATCCTATGTGCCGGTGAGCATCGTTGCGGACATGGTGGGCGTCCGTGGCGTCGATGCCGAGCGATTGCGCCGTTGGTCCAGTGCGGCATTCGATGCGTTCGGCCCGATCACCCACAGGAGAACGCACGATGCAGTTCCGCTACTGGAGGACCTGACCAACTTCGTGGCCGAGCTCGACCGTGACAGGCTGATTCCGGGCGGCTGGGCATGGCAGTTGATGGAGGCGGCGGACCGCGGCGAGCTTTCCGAGCGGGAGGCCAGTTTGATGGTTACGGACTATGTGGTTCCGTCGATTGACACGACGGTTTACGCGATCGGCGAGATGCTGTGCCAGTTGGCCTTGAATCCGAGCGCCATGGCTACACTTCGAGAAAGGCCGAAGCTGATCACGAGCGCAGTTTATGAGTCGGTGCGCCTAGCATCGCCGATACGCGGTTTCAGCCGCCGGGTGACGGAGGACTACTCGCTGACGACCACCAGGACCATTCCCGCAGGCTCAAGGGTCTGGCTGCTCTATGCCGCGGCCAACCGCGACGAGCGGCACTACACCAACCCCGACCGGTTCGATGTCGAGCGAAATCCACGGGATCAACTCGGCTGGGGATTGGGCGCTCACCACTGCGTCGGCAAGCACTTGGCGCAACTGGAAATGGAGTCGATCCTAAGAGCCCTTGTGCGCCAAGTCGAGCGCATCGAAATGGACGGCACGCCCACACGGATCGTCAACAACGGCCTGCAGGGTTACGGATCGTTGCCCATGCGGTTGATTGGCAAAGCCTGAAACTCTTCCGGTGATTCAAAAGCTAAAGGTCAATTCCACGCCATATTCACGGGGCCGAGCCGGGTCGTGCTGGGTCACGCCCGAGGTAAAGCCTTCCGCGAAGGAAGTGCCGCCGATCAAGTATTCCTCATCGCCGAGGTTTGTGCCGAAGGCGGCGATTCTCCAACGACCATCAGCCGAATCAAACTGCACCCGCGCATTCAACAGCCCGTAGGACGGCATCTCAATGCCGCTCTGGTCCATCACGTTGGAGCGTTGCTTGTCGGTCCACGCATAGTTGAGGTGGGTTGTCAGAGCCGCGCCATCGCCAATCGGGTGGCTGTAGCTGATTCCGAAGGCGAACTTTGCTTCGGGCAAACGCATGAGGTCCGAGGATTCGGACAGGGCGGGCAGTATCACTACCGAACCCGGCAGGCGTTGGCCCGTCGCCGGGTCCGGAAACGACGCTAGGAAGCCGAACGGAAATGTGGAATAGGTAATGTGCTCAACTCGAGTGTACTCGCCGTCGAGTAACGACAACATGGCCGTAACAGTTAATCGGTCGGTCACCGCAAACTCCGACTCGATCTCCAGTCCCTTGATCTCCGCATCCCCGGCATTCGCCGTGGTCACGGCCGTTGCCCCGCCGGTGACCACCGTGAGGTTGAACTGGGTATCCTTCCAATCCGTGAAGAAGGCGGTCGGGTTCAGACGCCACCGACCATCCAACAGTTCCATCCGAGCCCCAAATTCGTATGTCCACGCGGTCTCCGGATCGAACGGATTGCCGCCGCCCGGCAACGACCGGTTGGCCGTAAATCCCCCCGCACGGAATCCTTCAGATGCCTTGGCGTAGAGCATGATGTCGTCACTGGCTTGGAATTGCATACCGATGTGCGGGGAGGTTTCGCTGAAGCCGAGCTTCAGCGGCGGCGTCTCGCCAACCAACGTGGAGCGGATGTCCTCATCGGTGTAGCGCAAGCCAAGCGTCACCGCGAGGCGGTTAGTCAGGTCGTAGCTCACTTGCGCGTATCCGGCCCAAGACTCGTTTTCCAGCCGTGTGGTGCCGAACGGATCCATGGTCGGACCGAACCCCAACTGGATGCCATTCAGCGGCGCTTGGGTCTGATCGTAGTCGTAGTAGTATAGGCCCAATGTGTAGTTCAGGCGGTCCGACCAAGCCGCCCCCGTAAGCTGCAGCTCCTGCGTGAATACCTCGATGTCATCGTTGGGAGAGGTCACATACAGTATCGAGAGGGGCGTCAGGTCGAAATCTTGAGCCAACGCTGAGTCGTACTCCTGCCAAGCGGAAATCGACTTGATGGTCATCGAATCGGTAAGGCCGTAGCTGACGCTGGCCTGCATGACGTCGAATTTGGAGTCCCAGTAGTCCTCCTCGTTGTAGCCCACGAAGGTCTCATGGTCCGGGGAAAGGAAAGTCGAATCGAGGGATAGCGCCCGATTTTCGCCAAAGATGAAGGCCAGCCCCGGAAACTGGGCGCGCGGCTCCACCGACGCAATCAGCACAGGCCGACCGTTGGTCTCCTCCTCCACCAGCTCGTATTTCAAATCGACCAGCAGACGCTCGGAGGGAGTCCATTGGACGCGCAGGCGGGCCGCCGTGCTCTCGTGCCCGCCGCGATCGACATCGTTGAACAAGTCCTTGACATAGCCATCACGGTCGGTGCTGATGGCCGCCAATCGCACAGCGAGGTTCTCGCCGAAAGGAATGTTCACCGCGCCTTCAACATCCTGCCGATCCAAGTTGCCGGCCGTCGCTTTCAAGTAGCCCCCCAACTCATCGCTGGGCGCCTTCGAAACATATTGAATGGCACCGGCAATGGTGTTGCGGCCAAACAGCGTGCCCTGGGGACCCCGCAGCACTTCAAGGCGCTCCATGTCCAGGAAACCGAGCAGATTTCCGCGCCAAGAAGCGTAGAACACGTCATCGATGTAGGTGCCCACGGACGCGGACGAATCCTGGGCATCGACGCCGATGCCCCGAATGGCGACGCTGCCGCCCGCTGTGCCGGTGCCGGCCCGCACGCCTGTGGAAACTGAAGGAACGAAGCTGTCCACGTCGAGCAGGGAACGAAGATTGCGTTCCGCAAGAGCCGCGGAAGAAAGTGCGGTGACCGCGACGGCCGTTTCCTGCAGGCTGGTCTCCTGCCGCTGGGCCGTCACGACAATCTCTTCGAGAATCGATTCGCCTTGGTCCGCTGCCAGTGCTCGAGCGGTACCTGACGCGGCTACCAGGAATCCTGCAAGCATCAGCCAGCCAAGATTTGCGTTTCGCATTCGAGTGCCCTCCATATATTCCGGTTTCACCATCCGCAAGCGCGCTACGTCAAGGATTGAACATTGATGGTCTTGGCGCTCCCTCCTCTGCCCGCAATCTGGACTCTAACGCGAGAGCAGCCATCCGTTAAGTCGATATTTTCGAACGTGTCTATCGACAGATGTGATATGTTGGCGCTAGCTGGGACTGGAGCCTTCACTTGGCGGTAAGAACCAAAAACTTGAACCTGATTCCGTTGCTGCAGGCTTTGCTGGAAGAAGAAAGCGTTGTTGCGGCGGCCCGCAGGATGAACCTCTCCCAGCCTGCAATGAGCGGCGCACTTGCGAGACTCCGTGATGCGCTGAACGACCCGCTGCTGATTCGGTCGGGCCGGTCGATGCACCTCACCCCAAGGGCCCAGGAGTTGCGGCCAAGCGTGAACAGGCTCTGCGACGAGATCGAGAAGCTGTTCGAACCCGCCGTATTCGATCCATCGACGGCGGACCACCAGTTCGTCGTGGCCACGCCTGATTACCTCGCCTACCTCATCAGCAGGGAACTGCTGCCCAGGCTGAGTCGAGAGGCTCCAGGCGTCACGTTGAGGTTGGTGGATGTGCCCACGGACCTGCCAGTCTGGCTGAAGAATGCGGATATCGATCTGGCGGTCTGCGGAAATTTTGGGATCTGGCCGGAACTGGAGTATGAGCCGATCTTCCACGACCCCATGGTGGCCGTCACGCCTGCCGACCACCCGCTCGGCAGGCACGAGCAGGTATCCATCGAACAGTTGCAGGAGTTTCCGTGGCTGGCCTTCCGCCCAGGTATCGAAAGGTACAAGCACCAGGAACGGACTCAAACCGGCATTCCCAGCCTCGATCTATTGTCACAGGTCAGCATCGTCCAGACAACTGATGCAGTGCTTCTGACTCTTGACACGTACTGTGTGACCACAGCCCCCAAGTCACTGGCGGAGGCGCTTGGTGAAAAACTGCCGCTCAAGCAAATCGAGCTGATCAACGAGGAATCCCCCATCGATACAGGCATGTTTTGGATTGAGGCGCACAGTAAGACGCCAGCCATGAATTGGCTCCGGATGATTATCAGGGAGAGTCTTGGCACCTTTTCGGATTGAACAGCCGTGGCTGGCTGGGGCACTTCCCAGTACGCCTGAATGGAGCCCACCTCTATCGCCAGACTCCATCCGAGGCTGCACCGCGTCATCTACGTCTCCCTCACCACTGGCAAGGTACTCGACATGTACCAGTCCAAATGTTGTTAACTGGTGCGTTGAGACGCTGTAGGGGTTGATGGAATTGGTCAAGGTGAGTGGATTTGAACAGGTCGCACTATGCCCATGTGAGGATCCCTGCATCAGAGAATTCGATATGAACCCTAACAAATATCGATTTTTCAATTGTTCCAACTCCAGCTATGCTCTCTTCCTCTACTAATTTCAAACGGCGCGAGTTCGTATCCAAATTGGTGAAGC
>JAJEIQ010000057.1 GCA_022827905.1 Pseudomonadales bacterium
GCCCGGGCCGGCCGGGATATCGACGGTGGCAAAGATTAGGATATTGGCGACTTGGGGTTCAAATACCGCGAAATTATTAACGGCCCAAGTCACCCTCGGGACACTCTGCGCCTGGGCCCGCTCGGTGGGCGTCAGGGCAATAGCCAGCAGCGCCAGGGCCACCAGCGGCAGCCGCCGCTTCGCGCCCCGCATCAGAACGCCCCGGCTCGGCTCGGCTCGGCTCGGCTCGGCTCGGCTCGGCTCGGCTCGGCTCGGCTCGGCTCGGCTCGGCTCGGCTCGGCTCGGCTCGGCTCGGCTCGGCTCGGCTCGGCTCACCATGATACCGGCATCAATCCCCCGTCGCATCGCGGAATCCGCACCTATCCCCTTTGACATGCTTGGATCCTCCTCAGCAATTGGCCAGCTTGAGTGTTTTCTCGGCGGACTGTACCACCATGTGTGCCGCGTCACAAACACTACCACTGCCTCATGTCACTGCCTCACTGCCTCTGGACCGCCGAACGCCAAACGAGTAACTTTTCGCACCGAAGGTGGGGCAGTCATCCACCGCCGCACCGGGGAAGGCAGCACTTGTGATCAGGCAGTATCTGGGCGCCCTGTTCGTTCTCGCTGTTGGCGTCGGCGTGGCCGCATTGATCGTGGCCACCGGCCCGTCAACCATCAAGCAAGCCAGTCGACCGAACGTTCCGGCCGTACAGGCGACACCCGTGCAGCCGCGGTGGGTGCAGATGACGGTTCGCGCTCACGGCGAAGTGGTGCCGAAGACGGAAAGCAACCTCGTTGCGGAGGTGGCTGGGCGAATTGTCGGCGTGGCGCCGGCGATGGTTTCCGGCGGCTTTTTTGCCCGGGGCGACGTGTTGGTGGAAATCGAAAGCGTGGACTACCGGGTCGCTCTCGAACAAGCACGGGCGCACCTGGCGTCAACGCGCAGCGAACTCGATACCGCCGAAAAGGACTTCGATCGACTCGAGGAGTTGGCCAAAACCCAGTTCGTCAGCGAATCGGCGCACGATGGCGCGTCCAACAGGCTGGCGGTTGCGCGCGCGGCGCAACGCTCGGCCGAGGCCAGCTTGGAGCGTGCCGAGCGCGACCTGGCCCGCACCCAAATTACGGCGCCCTATGACGGCCGGGTCCGCACGGAACGGGTGGACGTTGGTCAGTTCGTGAACCGCGGCGAGACGATCGCCTCCCTCTACTCCACCGACTATGCGGAAGTGCGGCTGCCGATCCGCGATGTCGATCTTGCATTCCTGCCGCTGTCCCTAGCGAGCCGGCCAAGTGACGAACCGCCGCCCAAGGCAAGATTGCGCGCGGAGTTCGCCGGGGCCGAGCACTTCTGGGTGGCCGAGGTCGTGCGCACGGAAGGCGAACTCGATCCCCTTACCCGCATGGTCAACGTCGTCGCCCAGGTGCCGAAGCCCTACGAACCTGCGGGTGCCTCGCCACCCTTGACCGTCGGCTTGTTCGTTGAGGCCGAGATTTTTGGCAATTGGGTCGAGGATGTCCTGGTCGTTCCACGCACGGCGCTCCAGGAAGGCGGCAAGGTCTATGTGGTGGCGGACGACGGCCGCCTCTCGTTTCGCGATGTGGCGGTGCTGCGCAGAACCGGCGAGACCGTTTACCTGCAAGGCGATTTGGCATCCCACGAAGTGATCTGCCTATCCCCACTCGCCAACGCGAAAGAGGGACAGCGCGTTCGCCCGATCCTGGAGAGTGAACTCTAGTGCCCCACCCAACTGATCGTCGCATATGAGAAAGATGATCGCTTGGTTTGCCACCAACCACGTGGCGGCGAACCTAGTGATGGGCTTTTCAGTTTTTGCGGGCTTGGCCGCCTTGGAGCGCATCCCCGTCAAGCTCTATCCCGATGTCGATGTGCCCTTGATCATCGTGACGGTCCCTTACTTGGGTGCCGCCCCCGAGGAGGTCGAATCCGGGGTCTGCACCCGCGTCGAGGAAAGCCTGGAGGGCATCAGCGGAATCCGGGAAGTGCGCTCGGTCTCCGCAGAGGATCTGTGCACCGTTCAAGTCGAACTGTTTTTTGACACGGATCGCATGCAAGCGCTTGGCGAGGTGGAGAACCGCATCAACGCGATCGACACCTTTCCCGAAGAGGCCGAGAAGCCCATCATCGAAGCGGCAACCGTCAAGAACGTGGTCATCGAGGTTGCCGTGACCGGGACGATGGACGAGCGCTCGCTCAAGGAGATGGGCCGCCGGGTGCGCGACGACCTGCTCCGGCTGCCTGGCATCACCCAAGCCGCCATCGTCAACGAACGGCCCTACGAGATTTCCGTTGAGGTCTCCGAGGCATCCCTGTCGCGCAACAACCTGACCTTCGAGGACGTGGCGCAAGCCCTGCGCGAACGCTCGCTGGATTTGCCGGGGGGCTCGGTGAAGACCGACCGGGGGGAAATCCTGCTGCGCACCGCCGGACAGGCCTACTGGGGGCACGAACTGGAAAAGCTGACCATCACCACCCGCAGCGATGGCACAAGGGTCACGCTCAACGATGTCGCGCAGGTTGTGGATGGCTTCGAGGATACCGGCCAGGGCCTGAAGTTCGAGGGCAAGCCCGCCGCCTTGGTGCAGGTGTTCCGGGTCGGCGACCAGGATGTGCGAACCGTGAGCCGGACCGTTCGACAGTTCGTGGCGGAGGCCGCAGCGGAGTACCCCGCAGGCGTCGAGTTGACGGTCTGGAGGGATACATCCGTTACCTTGGCCTACCGTCTGCAGGCTCTGTTGGACAGTGGCGTGCAAGGGCTGCTTTTCGTGCTCATCCTGCTGACGCTTTTTCTGCGCCCGCACTTGGCGTTGTGGGTGGCTGCCGGAATCCCCATCGCTTTCCTCGGCGCCATCTTCCTGATGTACTGGTTCGGGTATTCCATCGACTCCATGTCCGTCATGGGCTTCATTCTGGCGCTGGGCATGCTCGTGGACGATGCGGTGGTGGTCGGAGAAAACGTCTATTCGGCTCAGGAAAGGGGCGGCGGCAAGCTCGCCGGCGCCATCAGGGGGGCCCAAGACGTCCTGGTGCCCGTCACCTTCGGCGTCATTACGACCGCGGTGGCATTTCTGCCCCTGCTGTTCGCGGTTGGCACACTGGGTCAGGCCTACGGATTCATGGCCGTGGTGGTCATCTGCTGCCTGGCGTTCTCCCTAATCGAGTGCCAGATGGTGTTGCCGGCGCACCTCGGCCACGGTAGCGGCCGCGTGCCGCTGGGCGACTTCGGCCTCACCCTGCTCGCAACCGGCATCGTTGCCGCAGTGGCGTTCTCCCCGGATTTGCGTTCCGGCGCCGCAGTGGCGGCGATGCTGTTCGCTGCCGTGTGCGCGGCCCACATCTCCGGATTCTTGAGCAAGGCCGCGGCCGGATTCGCCCGCGTTCAGGTGCTGTTCGAATCCGGCTTGGCGTGGTTTATCAACAATCCGTTTCGCCAACTTGCCGACACCGCATTCCAACAGCGATTCGTCACCTTCGCGATTGGCATTGCAGCCCTCGCATCGGCGATCGCGATTCTGGCGGGGGGCCACCTTCCGTTTTCCGTCAGAACGCCGCAGTCGGGGGACAGCGTGGTGGCCAAGCTCACGATGCCCATGGGCGTCTCCCAACCGGCCATGACCCAAGCCTTGGCCCAACTGTCGAACTCGGCGGAGAATGTGCGCCGGGAACTTGAGGCCCGCTACGACGAACCGGTGGTCCTGAACATCATGGAGGCCCGGGGTGGGCAATTCGCCGCCCCCGCAGGCCTGAGCTTTCGGACCAACGCTGTAGGAGCCCACCTCGGCGAGATCACCATGCAACTCACCCCCAGCCAGTTGCGGGCCATAACGACGAACGAAGTGGCCACCTTGTGGCGCGCCCGAGTCGACCCCATAGCGGACGCCGTCGAGGTGGCCTTCGTCGCCGACCGGTTCGAAACCGCGCCGGAAGTCGACATACGCATAAGCGGCACCGAATCCGACGCCATGCGCAGCGTCGCCGCAGCAATCCGCCGGGAGCTTGCTGAGTTTCCGGGGGTTTACGGAATTGCCGACTCGCTGACCAGCGGCAAGGCGGAGATGATCCTGACGGTCACCCCAGCCGGCGAGGCACTGGGCATCACGCTGGCGGACCTGGGAACCCAAGTGCGGCAGGCGTTCTACGGGGAGGAAGTCCAACGAATCCAACGCGGCCAGGATGACGTTCGCCTCATGGTGCGCTACACCGAACAGGAACGCCGCTCCTTGGACTCGCTCTACGATCTGCGCATCCGCACCGCAAACGGCGGTGAGGTCCCCTTCACAACCGTGGCCGAAGTGCGCTACGGACAGGGCTTCCCCGTGATCGAGCGCACCAACGGCACCCGCTTTGCCTGGGTAACCGCCGAGGTCGATCCGACGGTGACTTCCGGGACTGCGGTGCTCGCTGCCCTCGACTCCGGATTCCTGCAAAACACCGTTGCCCAGCATCCAGGCGTTTCCTATTGGTTCAAGAGCACCGAGGAGCAGTCGGAACTGGCCGCCACGCTGGGGCCGCTCTTTCTTTTCGTGCTGCTGGCCATCTACGCGCTGCTCGCCATGCCACTGGGCTCCTACACGCAGCCCCTGATCATCATGTCGGTGCTTCCCTTCGCCCTCGTCGGCGCCATTTTTGGGCACACGCTCATGAAGTCGCTCGGAATTCTCCACGCCCTGTCCGTATCCTCTCTGTTCGGCGTGGTCGCGGCATCGGGCGTCGTGGTCAACTCAACGCTGGTGTTGACTCACGGCGTCAATCAACTCCGGTCGGGAGGGGACTCACTGCAGGACGCGCTGGTGAACTCCGCCATCTCCCGATTCCGTCCGATCCTGATCACGACGGCGACCACCTTTGCGGGACTGACTCCGCTGATGTTCAATGACAGCACCCAAGCGCAACTGCTAGTGCCCATGGCCACATCGTTGGCCTTTGGCATCTTGTTTTCCATGCCGGCAGCGCTGCTGGTGGTGCCGGCAATCTGGCTGGTGAGCCAAGATGTCATCACCGGCACCAAGCGGATTTCGAGCCGCTTCGGAAACCTTATCGGCGAGGCGCCGCGACTGTCCGCCTGGTTGTCCCGCCACCCCTTCGTGCAAGAGAGCCTGCGTGCGCAGGAATTCCAGACGGTGGACGTGCTGGGCCATCCCGATCCCGAAGCGGCCCGAGCCGCCTACCGGCAACAGGCACGGTTGCGTTGCGAAAAGGAGTTCGACCCGAGCGAAATGCGCGAGCAATTCGCCATCGTAGCCAAGCGGGCGTCAGGGAGCGACAGCTTGGTCAATGAGGCCCGGAACTGGGCGGAGCAGCACACCATCAGGCTGGGCGTGTACATGACCAAGGGCGTGTTGACGCCGGTGGACGCCGCGCGATCCATATCGGACATCCTGGACATCTGCCTCGGTGCCCTATTGCCGGTCGTCAAACGTGAGTTCGAACAGTCCCACGGCAGCATGCCCAATAGTCGCATCGGCCTGGTCGCCCTTGGGGCTGCGGGGCGGCGAGAGTTGGCCAACGGGGCACCTCTTGAACTGACGTTCATCTACGATCACGACCCGGTGCGGGCAAACGCCGACACCGAAGCCCCGGAAGCGTGGCACGAACAGCTTCTGCAACGCCTCATGCTGCTGGTGCGGCAGCTTTCCTCGGAAGGCATGCTCTACGAAGCCAAACCTGCCTATGCGTTGCGACAAGGCGGCAGCGCCGTCAGCGCCCTGTCAATTGGACAGCTTCGGGAGCACCTCGGCCAGAGCGCCAAGTTGGAGGACTTGCGCATGCTCGCTCATGCGCGCGTCATCGAGGCCCAAGGCGATCTTGGCGCCAACTTCGAATCGCTGCACCACACCTTGCTTGGACAGCGCGACAATCTCGCTGCAGCCGCCCGTCAGCTTGCCGCACTGCGCAACCAAGCACGACAGGACCACACAATCATGGACATTTGGGCGATCGACCGATTCCGCGGCGGTCTCGCCGACCTGACCATGGCGGCGGAGTACCTGCTGCTTCGCGGCGCCGCGTCCCGATCGGGGCCAAGTACCCTGCCCGCCACCTTCGAGGCGGCTGCGCAGCGCGGGCTCATCACGACGGATGCCGCCCGGGATTTGGTCAATGCCACGCTGCTGTGGCAAAACCTGGACGGCTTCTTCCGCATGACCAACGGCGGCAGATTCAATCCCAAGACAATTCGGCCAGATCAGCGGCAAATCATCGCCGAGCTGGCTGGGACGGATAGTTTCGACGCCGTTTTGCGCCTGATCACCGAAACCTCAGTAGGCGCGTCCGTTCGGATTCACGAAGTCTTTTCCGGAATGAGGCTGAGGTAGGATACATCCATGCGGCTTTGGGCGATTTCCGATCTGCACCTCTCCCACCCGAGGAATCGGGAGGCACTCGCCGACCTCCCCGCCCGCCCTGACGACTGGCTGATCCTCGCCGGCGACATCAGCGACGGTCCCCGCCGGCTCGATGGCTGCTTCCGCCGCTTGGCCGGCAAGTTCCGTCAAGTCGTATGGATACCGGGCAACCACGAACTCTGGTCGCTGCCCCGCGACCCCTACGGTCTTCGGGGAGTGGCCCTGTACCAAAGCTTGGTGGAAGTGGCGCGCCAACACGGCGTGCTGACCCCGGAGGACCCCTATCCGGTGATCGACCATCCCGCCGGCCAGGTGCTGATCGCGCCCCTGTTCCTGCTCTATGACTACAGCTTCCGGCCGACTCAGGTGCCCGTCGATCAAGTGGTCGAGTGGGCCGCTGAGGCCAATTCAGTTTGCGCCGACGAGGCGCTGCTGCACTCAGAGCCGTTTGCGGACCGCGCTGCTTGGTGCGCGTCACGCTGCGAAGAAACCGCAGCACGGCTCGCCGCCTTTCCCGACGACCTCCCCAAAGTGCTGATCAACCACTTTCCGCTCGAGGAACGGCTTGCCGTGCTGCCGCGAGTGCCACGCTTCACGCCCTGGTGCGGCACCCGCTTGACCCACGGCTGGCACCGGCGCTTCAACGCCTGCGCCGTGGTCTACGGGCACCTGCACATCCGCGGCACCCGCTGGCTCGATGGCGTGCCCTTTCAGGAGGTTTCCCTAGGCTACCCCGATCAATGGGATCAAAGCCTTGGCATCGGCGCATACCTGCGCGAAGTTACCGTCGCCATCGCACCGTCCCCGCCGCCTGCTGATCGATGATGGCGAACGATGATCGCTGGTGGCGCCCATGGCGGGAGACGGCGGGCGTGACCATCCTGCACGTGGACCTGAGGCCCGACGCGGACCACGAGGAGCGGGCCTTCGCCCTGCTCGATGTGGAAGAGACGCGGCGGGCACGGCGATTCGTGGTGGAGCCGCCCCGGCGCCGGTTTGCGCTTTGCCGGGCGGCGTTGCGGATCAGCCTCTGCGAGCGGCTCGACTGCCCCAACGACCAACTCTCCTTTGGTTACCTCGAACACGGCAAACCCTTCGCCGAAGTCAACGGCCAGCGCATGCCCATCGGCTTCAATCTCAGCCACAGCGGCGGGCACGGATTGATTGCCATTGCGGCGCGCGAGCGGCTCGGCGTCGATGTCGAGGAACGCAAACCAGGCCGCAACTTCGACGGCATTGGGGAAAGCGTCTATGGCCTGGCGGAGCGCCGACTGCTGACCCAGGCCAAGGGCGTGCGCAAGGCGGCGTTCTTCTATCAGTTATGGACCCTGAAGGAAGCGCTGATCAAGGCCTTGGGCACCGGCTTCACGCTGAACCCATCCACCTTCGAGGTGCCCGAGCCAATGCTCCACGGCAAAGCCTCAAGCCGATTTCGATTCCCCCACCAGCCGGAGGATAGCTGGCAGCTCATTGACCTTGGGGAACCTCGATTTGCCGCCGCGCTGGCCTTTCAGTTGTAGCGCCTTTGGGTCCGGGTTCAGCAAAAGTCGAAACGGTCGCGCCCTGTTGCCCCCGATGGCCATAGCCGATAACGTTAGCGGCGTCGTCCCCGATCCCTTGAAGACCAGCATTGGACACGATCTCCGTTCGCGGCGCGCGCACGCACAACCTAGACAACATCGACCTTGACCTGCCCCGCGACCAGTTGATCGTGATCACCGGGCTGTCCGGGTCGGGCAAGTCCTCGCTGGCCTTCGACACGCTCTACGCCGAGGGGCAGCGACGCTACGTGGAGTCGCTGTCCGCCTACGCGCGGCAGTTCCTGTCCACCATGGAGAAGCCCGACGTCGATCACATCGAAGGGCTTTCCCCGGCCATCTCCATCGAACAGAAGTCCACCTCCCACAATCCGCGCTCCACCGTCGGCACCATCACCGAAATCCACGACTACCTGCGCCTGCTCTACGCCAGGGCCGGTGAACCCCGCTGCCCGCACCACAGCGAGCCCCTCGATGCGCAGACAGTGAGCCAGATGGTGGACCAAGCCATGGCCCTGCCGGAGGGTTCGCGCATCATGGTGCTGGCGCCGGTGATCGTCGAGCGCAAGGGCGAGCATCTGCACGTCTTCAAGGAACTGCTGGCCGGCGGCTTCATCCGCGCCCGCATCGACGGGCTGGTGACCGACCTGGACCATCCACCGACACTGGACAAGAACAAGAAGCACAGCATCGATGCGGTGGTGGACCGGCTGCGGGTTCAGCCAGGCGCGGAGCAACGCTTGGCGGAGTCCTTCGAGACCGCCTTGGGCCTTTCCGAAGGCATCGCCCGGGTGGCCAGCATGGACGATTCGAACGCCAAGGAACTGGTGTTTTCGGCCCGCTTCGCCTGCCCGGTGTGCGGCTACAGCATCGCGGAGCTTGAGCCGCGCATGTTCTCCTTCAACAATCCGGCCGGCGCCTGCCCGAGTTGCGACGGCCTCGGCGCGAAGCAGTACTTCGACCCGGAACTGGTGGTCCAGGATCCCAGCATGACCTTGGCCGACGGCGCCATCCGCAGTTGGGACCGGCGCAACGTCTATTACTTTCACATGGTGAAGTCCTTGGCCCGCCACTACGGCTTCGACGTCGAAGCGCCGTTCAACAGCCTCAAGCGCAAGCACCGGGAGGCCATCCTCCATGGCAGCGATGGGGAGCGCATCGACTTCAGCTACACCAACGACCGCGGCGACCGCATCCGGCGGCGCTTTGCCTTTGAAGGCGTGATCCCCAACATGGAGCGCCGCTACCAGGAAACCGACTCCTCCACGGTGCGCGAAAACCTGCAGCGCTACCTGCGGGTGCGGGCCTGCCCGGACTGCAGCGGCGCCCGCCTGCGGCAGGCCGCGCGCAACGTGTTCGTGGGCGGCGTCACGTTGCCGCAGGTATCCCGCGGCTCCATCGAGGACACGCTGACCTACTTCAACCAACTCAAGCTCGAAGGGCGCAGGGGTGCCATCGCCGAGAAGATTCTCAAGGAGATCCGGGCGCGGCTGCAGTTCCTGGTCGATGTCGGCCTGAACTACCTCACCCTCGACCGCAGCGCCGAAACCCTGTCCGGCGGCGAGGCGCAACGCATTCGCCTGGCCAGCCAGATCGGCGCCGGCCTGGTGGGCGTCATGTACATCCTCGATGAGCCTTCCATCGGCCTGCACCAGCGGGACAACGCCCGCCTGCTGCGCACGCTCACCCACTTAAAGCAGCTCGGCAACACGGTGCTGGTGGTGGAGCACGACGAGGAGGCCATTCGCAGCGCCGACCACATCGTGGACATCGGTCCCGGGGCGGGCGTGCACGGTGGCCAAATCGTCGCCAGCGGCAGGCTCGAACGCATCTTGGGCGAACCCAACTCCATCACCGGGCAGTACCTGTCCGGCAAGCAGTCGATCGCCGTGCCGGCCAAGCGAACGCCCTACAACAAGGCGGCGATCTTGCGCCTGGAAGGCGCCTCGGGCAACAACCTGCACGGCTTGACGGTCAACATCCCCTGCGGGCTGCTGACCTGCGTCACCGGGGTGTCCGGCTCGGGCAAGTCAACGCTGATCAACCAGACCCTTTACCCGGTTGCCGCCACGCAGTTGAACGGCGCAACCACGCTATCGCCCCAAGACCATGCGGGCATCCAGGGCCTGGCGCATCTGGACAAGGTGGTCGATATCGACCAAAGCCCGATCGGCCGCACGCCGCGCTCCAATCCAGCCACCTACACCGGACTGTTCACCCCGATACGCGAACTGTTCGCCCAAACCCAGGAGGCGCGGGCCCGGGGCTACAAGCCGGGGCGCTTCAGCTTCAACGTCAAGGGCGGGCGCTGCGAGGCCTGCCAAGGCGACGGCGTCATCAAGGTGGAGATGCACTTCCTGCCCGACATCTACGTCACCTGCGATCAATGCAAGGGCAAGCGCTACAACCGGGAGACCCTGGACGTGCGCTACAAGAACAAGAACATCCACGAGGTGCTCGACATGACCGTCGAGGAGGCGCGAACCTTCTTCGATCCGGTGCCGATGCTGGCCCGCAAGCTGCAGACCCTGGTGGACGTGGGCCTGTCCTACATCAAACTGGGACAGAGCGCGACCACGCTGTCCGGCGGCGAGGCGCAGCGGGTGAAGCTGTCCCGGGAGCTGTCCAAGCGCGACACCGGCAAGACGCTCTACATACTCGATGAGCCAACCACCGGCCTGCACTTCCACGACATCGCCCAGCTGCTTGAAGTGCTGCACCGGCTGCGCGACCACGGCAACACGGTGGTGGTGATCGAGCACAACCTCGATGTCATCAAGACCGCCGACTGGATCATCGACCTAGGCCCAGAAGGCGGCTCCGGCGGCGGCCGCGTCGTCGCCGTCGGCACGCCGGAGCAACTGGCGGCCAAGCCCAGCTCCCACACGGGCCGCTACCTCAAGAAGGTTCTGGAGGCGGCTGCGCCAAGCTGCTGAGGCCGGAAACGCGCCCCAATGCCCCGTTTTTTTGCTACCATTCCGGGTTGATTGCCGTTCCATGCAACAGTGCATGAGCGTTTACAAAAACACCAGCGTTTGAGGGAAGGAACATGAGAGATGTCGTCGTCATCGACAGTGTGCGTACGGGGCTGGCCAAATCGTTTCGGGGCAGCTTCAACCTGACTCGATCCGATGACATGCTGGCGCATTGCATCGATGCGCTGCTGGACCGCAACCCAAAACTGGCTGCGGATGAAGTGGAGGACGTGGTCGTAGGCGCCGCCAGCCACGCCGGTGAGCAGGACGGCAATCTCGCCCGTTTGGCCGTGGTGCTCTCCAAGCTGCCCATCACCACGGCCGGGGTCACCATCAACCGCTTTTGCTCCTCCGGCCTGCAGTCCATCGCCATCGCCGCCAATCAAATCGCCTCCGGACAAACCGAAGTGGCCATCGCCGGCGGCGTCGACTCAATCTCCATGCGCACCCGCCAAGATCCCGGCAAGGCCGAGATGAACAAGACCTTGCTTGAGGAGAAACCCGACATTTTCATGGCCATGGGCAATACCGCCGAAGTGGTGGCCAGGCGCTACCAGGTCACCCGTGAAATGCAGGACGAATACGCGCTGCAAAGCCAGCAGCGCTACGCCCAGGCCCAGCAGGCCGGCTGGATTGGCGAAGAGATTGTGCCGATGCCGGCCACCATGAAGAAGGTGGACAAGCAGACCGGCGAGGAAAGCTTGGCGGATGTGCTGGTGGACCAGGACGAGTGCAACCGGCCAACCACCACCTTGGACGGCTTGGCGGGTTTGCCGCCCGCTTTTGAAGAGGACGGCACGGTCACCGCCGGCAACGCTTCCCAGCTCTCCGACGGCGCGTCCATGACGCTGCTGATGAGCGGCGAGCGGGCCAGCCAGCTCGGCGTTGAGCCCTTAGGCATCTACCGCGGCTTCACCGTGGCCGGCTGCGAGCCCGACGAAATGGGTATCGGTCCGGTCTTCGCCATTCCGCGGCTGCTCCAGAACGCGGGCCTTGAGCAGGATGACATCGACCTGTGGGAGCTCAACGAAGCCTTTGCCTCCCAGTGCGTGTATTGCCGCGATGCGCTCGGCCTCGACAACGACATCTACAACGTCAACGGCGGCAGCATCAGCATCGGCCATCCCTTTGGCATGACCGGCTCGCGCATGACCGGGCTGATCCTGCGCGAACTCAAGCGGCGCAACAAAAGGTACGGCGTGGTCACCATGTGCATCGGCGGCGGCCAAGGCGCCGCTGGGTTGTTCGAGGCCGCCTGAGGCGGGTCCATGGCGCTGCGTTGTCCAATTGTCTCTCTCGAACCGCGAAGATGGTGAACAAGCGACTCCTGCGGCAACGCCTCGCCGGCCTGTGCATCGCGCTGTGCTGCGCCGCCAACGTCGGGTTCGCGGCCGTTGCGGCAGAGCCAAAGGAGGGCAATTCCCAAGATCCGCCAGCGGTCAGCTACGCGGATGCAAGCGACGAACAGCTCACTGCGCTTGCGGCCCGCTGGGATGAGTTGGCAGCGGCCGAACGGCGGGCACTGCTCTCCGAAGTGAAGATGCGCATGGCCCGCCGCCAAGTGGGCACCAAAGGCGTCCTGAGCATCCGCCTGACACGGCGCTACGGTGCCGTTCCCGAGGGCCCGTCGGCAGGCCAACTGCGCATTCGCGTGGGCCCCGGGAAAGCCAACGCCAAGGAGTTTGGCGTCGGCTTCGAACAACGCGCAGGCCAGCCGCAAGCCGCCGATCCGAAAGCTTCCGAACCGACGGAAAAGGCGTCCACCCAACAGGTGTCCGACCCCGGCTAAACTGTGGAAATCGAGGGCACCAAGCTGCTCGTCGTGGACGACGACCCGGAGCTTTCAGAACTAACGCAGGCCTATTTGTCCCAGCAGGGGTTTGACGTCGATTGCGTCGACAGCGGAGCCGCCATGGATGCCTATCTGGCGGAGACGACACCCGACCTGGTCATTCTTGACTTGATGCTGCCCGGTGAGCACGGGCTGTCCATTGCCCAGCGGCTGAAGGCCGACCGCGGCCTGCCCATCATCATGGTTTCCGCCCAAGGCGAGGATGTGGACCGCATCGTCGGCTTGGAGGTGGGCGCGGACGACTATCTGGGCAAACCCTTCAACCCCCGGGAGCTGCTGGCCCGAGTGCGGGCGGTGCTGCGCCGCACCCACCCGATTTCCGCCGACGAAACCGACATCATTCGGTTTGGCCCCTTCAAGCTCGACTTCTCGGCACATCGATTGAGCAACAAGGGAACCACGGTGGCGCTCACCTCCGGTGAGTTCGACCTGCTGCGCATCCTCGCCACCCACCCCAACCGAGCGTTGCATCGGGACCGCATACTGGACCTATTGACCGGCGCTGAACGCTCACCCTTCGACCGCAGCATCGACGTGCGCGTCACGCGCCTGCGCAGCAAGATCGAACCCGACGCCGCCGAACCGACCTACATCAAGACCGTGTGGGGCAAGGGCTACATGTTTTGCCCGGATGGCCAATAGCGGATTCTTCCCTTGATCGCCCGGCCCACGTCGCTGCTGGTCCGCACCAATCTGACCTTGGCTGTCAGCTCGTTGGCGATCGTGGCCATCGCCGTCGTGGCGCTGCAGTTCTTCGTTGTGCAACCCATCGCCGAGCAGTCGGCGGACGACCAAGCGGCGCTGTTGGTATTGACGGCACAGACCTGGGTCGAACTGCCCCCCGAGTCGCGCCCCTACTTCGAGCTGGAGCTGGCGGAGCAGCACGACCTCTTCATCAGCGCCGAGGCCGCTGCCTATCCACCCGCCCGCTACGACGAATCACCGTTTCTGACCCAGCTTGAAGAACGCCTAAACGCCCGCCTGGGCCAGCCGGTAGCGATCACCGAAGACAAGGAACTGTTGTGGGCGACGCTGCCGATGGGCGGCTACCAACTGCAGGTCGGCTTTTCCGGCACCCGGCGGGACATCCAGCCGCTCAATGTCGGCCTCATCATCGCCGGGCTCGGCGCGGGCGTGGTGCTCATCACCTCAGCAATCATCGTGCTGCGGGTGACCCGTCCGTTGGTGCAGGCGGCGGAGCGGGCGGATGCGTTCCGCGGTGGCGCCAACTTCGACCCTCTGCCTGAAAAAGGCCCCAAGGAACTGGTCGTGCTGGCGCGCAACCTGAACACCATGGCGCGGGAAATATCCTCCCTGCTGTCCAACCGCACCACCTTGCTGGCTGGCATCTCCCACGATCTGAAGACGCCGTTGGCGCGCATGCGCTTGGCGGTGGAACTGTTGCCGGAGACCGTGGACCCGGTTCTGGTCGCCCGTCTTGAGCGCAATCTCGAGTCCATGGACGAGCTCATCACCGATGCGCTCAAGTTCGCGCGCGGCACCCATGAGCCGACCAAGCCGACCGAACTGCGGGCGTTGGTCGCTGATTTGCTGCAGCGGCTGGACCCGCCCATCCCCTTCGACTGCGGCGAGCCGGCAACAACCGTGGTGGATGTGGCTCCAGGGGCGCTCACAAGGGTGCTGACCAATCTCATCAACAATGCCCAACAGCACGGCCAGGATGCGGCGGTGCGGCTGCGCGGCAGGCAGGTGCATGTGATCGACAACGGGCCGGGCATTCCCGAAGCCCACCGCGAAGCCGTGTTTCAGCCCTTTTTTCGGCTGGACCGTTCCCGCAGCGCCGCCACCGGCGGCAGCGGCTTGGGGTTGGCCATTGCCCACCAGCTTTGCGAGGCGCACGGTTGGAGCATCACGATCAGCGACCATCCCGGCGGCGGCACCGACGTGCGCGTCAGCATCTAAACGGTTTTTGGCCTGCCTTTAGCCCTACTTTTTGCCCTACTCTTGGCCCTACCTCATTGACAACCTTGTCAACAAAATGACAATCAAAGATACAAACTGACACAAAATTCCCGATTCTTGAAATTGCCGAGTAACAGCGGCCAACCAAAGTGCGTTCCCGGAATGGACAAATTGCCGTTCCGCAAAGAGGCAATCTCTATCCCCTAGGCCACTTGCAGTGGCCGCCTCAAGCCGCCGGCTTCCTCTCCAGGCCGGCGGCTTTCTATTTTGGTCCGCGAAACGGCTTCAGGCGACCCGCAGTGCTGTACAATCGCCCCTTGAAATCCATCAACCACCCAAAGACCCTGCGAACGCCGGTTGTGTCAATGAGTACAAGGAGTTGAAATGAAGTTAAGGAGCCAATGGCTCGTGCTGTCCGGCCTGCTGGCCTTCAGCGGTCCGGCAATTGCCGACGAACAGGTGGGCCCTCGTGCGGGCAAGGTCTATTTGACGCCGGGCTTGGCGATCTACCGAGCGCCGGACGGCGAAGACCTGAGGGGCGGCCCGGCCATCGGCTTGGGTTACATGGTCAACCGCAACCTCGGCCTTGAACTGCTCTACTCGGACGTGAAAGTCGATCGCGACGGCAGCGTCGCCAGCCGGCAGGATGCGAGCGGCGGCAAGGGCCGCAAAGCCGAACTCTTGTGGGCCAACGCGCTCTACAAGATCGGCGGCACGGACAGGTTCCAGCCGTTCACCCTGTTTGGCGTCGGGCGCACGGAGATCGGCGGGTCGAACCACACGGAAATCAACGTTGGAGCCGGCGTCTTCACCGAACTCAACCGCCGCCTGTCGGTGCGCGCCGACGTGCGCGCCGTGCATTCCACCGATGAGGGCGGCATCGAACCGTTTGCCTTCCTCGGCTTGACCGCAACGCTCGGCAAGATCGCGCCGCCACCGCCCCCGGATTCCGATGGGGACGGCGTGGCCGATCCCAACGACCGCTGCCCGAACACACCCCCCGGCGTAGCGGTGGACGCCAACGGCTGCCCGCTCGATGACGACGGCGACGGCGTGCCCAATTACCTCGACGACTGCCCAGGCACGATTGCCGGGGCCGCAGTGGACGCCAAGGGCTGCCACTTTGAGGACGAGGAGGCCATCAGCGCCGAAGTGGTCATCGAGTTTGACTTCGATTCCTCAGAACTGCGCAACAGCGAGTACAGGGACGTGCGGCGCATTGCCGAATTCATGCGCCAGCATCCCGAGGCTGACGCCGTGATCGAGGGCCACACCGACTCCATGGGCACCGACCGCTACAACCAAAGGCTGTCGCAGGAGCGTGCCCAAGCGGTGCTTGACCGGTTGGTTGACGCGGAGGGGATCGCGGCCAGCCGCATCACGGCAACCGGCTATGGCGAATCCCAGCCCATCGCCAGCAACGACACCGAAGAGGGTCGCCAGCGCAACCGCCGGGTGGTGGGCAAGGCGGACGGCACCCGCATGGTCATTCGGATGAAGTGATTCCGGATTCGGCGTGAACGTTCAGTATGAAGCGCAGGGGGCCATGGCCCTCGTCACGATCGATCGCGCCGACAAGCACAACGCCATCTCCCTGGAGACACTGGAGGAGCTGCACCAGGCTGTCAGGCAGGCGGCGGCCGACGATGCCATACGGGTCATCACCCTAACCGGCGCGGGGGACCGCGCCTTCGCCTCCGGCTCCGACCTCGGCGAAGTGCTGCACCGGGACTTCAGGAAGGCCTTGGAACCCATCGTCCAAGGCTTGGCGGACCGCCTGGAGCGGACCCCCAAGCCGACCATCGCCGCCATCAACGGCATCTGCATGGGCGGCGGGCTGGAAGTTGCCTTGGGCTGCGACTTGCGCATCGCCACCCCCAACGCCCGGTTCGCCACCCCGGAGGGCAAGCTCGGCATCATTCCCGGCGGCGGCGCCACCGCCCGCCTGCCGCGCATCGTCGGGCGCGGCTGGGGCATGGAGATGCTGCTCATGGGCGAATCCATTGACGCGGAACGGGCCCTGTCCATCGGCCTGATCACGCGAATCGTGGAATCGGACGAGTTGCTGCCCGAGGCGCGGCGCATGGCGGAGCATCTGGCCAACTTCGCCCCGTTCGTGCCGCGGACCATGAAGGCGATGGTCAACTTCGGTATGGAAGCCAGCCTGGCCGGCGCCCTGATGTTGGAGAAGTACGCCCAAGGCGCTCTGGTCCAGACCGAGGACAAGGCGGAGGGCATCAGCGCGTTCCTGGAGAAGCGCCCGCCGCAGTTCAAGGGCCGTTGAACCCAGCCTGCCGCTGAGGGATACTTTCGCCCGCAACGTTGCCATTGGCTCAACGTAGCTGGCGGGCGTTGCGCCGAAATTCCAACAACCAGACAGACGAAGGGGAATCCATGTCCATTGACCGCTTTCCCGTGGAAGCAAGCCACATCATGATGTTCGCCCGTTCGGTGGCGGACGCCAATCCCATCTACTACGACGAGGAATACGCTGCCGGCACGGAGCCGGGCAAGATCATCGCGCCGCCGACCTTCGCGCAGTCCAGCGCCCAGTTCGACCCCGACTACTTCCTGCGCCCGAAGATCGGCGAACCTTGGTTCGGCTCGGGCAAAGAGGCCACCGGCATCAAGCGCGACAGCTCCGGTGGCGGCGGCGGTGGGGGCGGAGGCGGCGGCCTGCACGCCGAGCAGCACTTCGAGTACCACCGCCACATCAGCCCCGGCGACGTGCTCACCGCCACCGTCAAGCCGGGCAAGACCTGGGAGCGGGAGAGCAAGCGCGCCGGCAAGCTGACGTTCAGCGAAACCATAACCGAGTACCGCGACCAGAACGGCGAACTGGTCATCACCGCCCGGGGCGTCGGCGTACGCACCGAGCGCCCCGTGGATCAGTAGGAGGACATCGAGATGGCGTTAAGCGCAAGCAGTTTGAACATCGGCGACAGCTACGAGGAGTGCTTGGTGGAAGACCTCAAGCGCACCCAGCTCGTGCAGTACTCCGGCGCCTCCGGTGACTACAACCCGCTGCACACCGACGAGATCTTCACCACCCAGGTGGCCGGCTATCCCAGCGTCTTCGCCCATGGCATGTTGAGCATGGGCATGACCGGCCGGATGCTGACCAACTACGTCGGCGACGGACGGCTCAAGTCCTTCGGCGTGCGGTTCACTAACCAGGTTTGGCCGGGCGACACCCTGCACTCCACCGCCACGGTGGAGGAAGTCACCCAGGAGGACGGCGACCCGGTGGTGAAGCTGAAGGTCGAGACCACCAACCAAGACGGCAAGGTGGTGGTGTCAGGGTACGCTTCGGCGCGGGTGGATCCTTAAGCCGGTCGTTCCTCATCAGACCCGCCTTTCTCCACGACAGTGGGGCAAGGCGGGTTGAGGTCGCCGCCTTCCCAGTGCACTTCTTCCCGACGTTCCGCGATCAGTTCGTCGGCAAGGCTGCGACCTTCGAACTTTCGAAAGTACTCGTGCAACCGACGCTCCAACGCTGCCGCTTCCTCGTCCACTGCCCGGTGAGAGCGTCTGTCTGAACTGTTCTTGAACGTTGTCACCACCGCTCCACAGAGGTGCGCACGTCGATTTCGAAGGTCCAGGCGCGGCGGGGTTGGTTGTACAGGTAGGCGAAGCCGTCGGCGATGCCCTCTAGGGAGATCATGCCCTGCTCGCCAAGTTTTTCGGCGTATTGCGGGAAGCCCTGCTTGATCTTCTCGCCGCCGATGGCACCGTCCACCACCACGTGACCGACGTGGACACCCTCGGGGCCATACTCCTTGGCCATGGCTTGGGCCAAGTTGCGCAAGCCCCCCTTGGCGGCGCTGAAGGCCCCAAAGTTGGCGCGTCCGCGCATGGAAGCGCTGGCACCGGTGAACAGCAGCGTGCCGCCGCCCTTCGGCAGGAAGCGGCGCACCGCCTCGCGTCCAAACAGGAAGCCGCCGAAGCAGCACACCCGCCAAGCGGACTCAAAGTACTCCGCGTCCATGTCGATGACACGCCCGGGCTGGTTGTTGCCGGCGTTGTAAATGGCAACGCTCAACCCATCGCCAGCAGCGTCGAACAACGCCGCCACAGATGCTTCATCAGTAGCGTCAGCGACCACACCAGTGGCTTCGCCGCCCGCCTCCCGAATGCTCTGCGCCACGCTGTCCACTTGCGCCTTGGTTCGGCCCGCTGCGTAAACGTGCAGCCCCATCGCTGCGAAGCGCTGGCAGAGCGCGCCGCCAAGGCCCGCCAACGGCCCGACGCCAATGACTACTGCTGTATCCATGGATGGCCCCCTTGGTTTGCTGATTTTCCGTAGAACCAAAGCCTCAAATCGGGTGCATGCGCACCGGGACGTCCTTGAGGCCGCGGATGAAGTTGTTGGGCAGGCGCTCCACGTCGCCGGCCAGTTCCACCTTGCGGAAGCGCTTTAGGATTTCCTCCCACAGCACTTGAAGCTGCAGTTCCGCCAACCGGTTGCCCATGCAGCGGTGGATGCCGAACCCGAACGCAAGGTGGGCCCGGGCGTTGGGGCGGTCGATCCGCAAGCGGTCCGGGTCGTCGAAGACCGCCTCGTCGCGGTTGCCGGACAGGTACCACATCACTACCTTGTCGCCTGCCCGGATGCGCTGGCCGTCCAGCTCGAAGTCCTCCAAGGCGGTGCGGCGCATGTGGATGACGGGGGTTTGCCAGCGAATGATCTCCGAGACCATGTTGGGGATGAGCTTGGGGTTGTCCTTGAGCTTTTGAAACTCGTCGGGATGCTCGTTCAGCGCCATGACTCCGCCGCTGATGCTGTTGCGGGTGGTGTCGTTGCCGCCGACGATCAGCAGCAGAATGGTGCCGAGCAGGCGTTCCGGGCGCTCAATCATGTCCCGGGTGTTCTCGCCGTGGGCCAACATGGAGATGAGGTCGAACTTCGGTGGGGCGGCGGCCCGCTCCCGCCAGAGCTGCTCGAAGGCCGCGGCGCATTCCATGAGTTCGGCGAAGCGCTTGCTCATGTCGATGGTGTCGTCGCCGGTGACCTTCGGCACCGCCGTGGTGATGTCGGACCAGTGGATCAGGCGGTGCCGTTCGGCGTACGGGAAGTCGAACAAGGTGGCCAGCATGCGACCGGTGAGCTCCACGGACACCTCCCGAACCCAATTGAAGGTCTCCCCCACCGGCAGATTGTCCAAGATGTCCACCGCCCGCTCGCGGATCAGGGGTTCGAGCTCCCTCAGGTTCCGTGGCGCCACCGCCGGCGCCACGGTCTGCCGGTCCGGTGCGTGGTGCGGCGGGTCGAGGTCGATGAAGCTCTCGTTGCGCTGGCGTCCTTCGTTGTAGTCCGGGAGGTCCAGGATGGAGATGCCGCCCGCCTCTGAGGAGAACACCTGATGGTTGGTGTCCACCGCCTTGATCAGCCGATGATTGGTCACCGACCAGAACGCGCCGTTGTCGCTTTCGGCCAGATGGTGCAGGGGCGCCTCGCGCCGCAGGCGGGCGAACCAGGGACGCCAACTATCGTCTCGATACAGCTCGGGGCGGCTGACGTCGATTTCCTCAAGTGGCACCTCAGCCGCGGCCGCTTGTTGATCCTTAAGTTCGCTCATGCTGGCCTCTCCCTGTCAGGCGAGCGCTTTGCGCAGCGCAGCGCAGGCGGTCTCGAATGCGGCGCGGCTGGCCTTGAACTGCTGCGCGGTGGCAAAAAAGTCGTGGAGCAACCCGTCATAGCAGATGACCTCGGCTTGGGTTCCGGCGGCAGCGAGGGTTTCCGCGTACAGGTTGCCCTCGTCGCGCAGCGGATCGAACTCGGCGGTCATCACCAAGGCTGGGGGCAAGCCGCTGTGGTCGGCGGCCTTTAGCGGCGTCGAGTAGGGGTGGTTGCGGCTGGCTGGGTCGGGACAGTAGTGGTCCCAGAACCAGCGCATGGTGTCGGTCTCCAGAATGTAGCCGGTGGCGTTTTCGTCGTAGGAGGGGCGACTCAGGTCATCGTCCACCACCGGGTAGAGCAGCAGTTGGAAGTCGATCCTTGGTCCGCCCTCATCGCGGGCCTTCAAGCATAGGACTGCCGCCAAGTTGCCGCCAGCGCTCTCGCCTGTCACCGCCAAGCGTCCGTTGCCGCCGAGTTCGTCCCCGTTGCCGGCCACCCACTCCAAGGCGGCGTAGCAGTCGTCCACCGCGGCGGGGAAGCGATGTTCTGGGGCTAAGCGGTAATCCACTGACGCCACCAAGCAGCCCGCCGTTGCGCACAGATCGCGGCAGGCGGCATCGGCGGTGTCCAAGTCGCCGATCACCCAGCCGCCGCCATGAAGATACAAAAGCACCGGATGCGGCCCCGCCGATTGCGGCCGGTAGATGCGCAGCGGCACCTCCCCGGACGGGCCGGGAATGCCGCGCTCCAACACCTCGCCCACCACCAAGCCGTCGTTCAAAGGACGCATCATCCGGTAGAGCGCACGAGCTTCCTCCGGCGTCATCGCGGTGATCGGCGGACCGGGCTCGGCGGCCAGCGCCTCCAGCATCGCTTGGTATTCCGGCACTAACGGCATGGGTCTCCCTCGTGTAGAATTCGCGGCCTTTCAGTCTAGCGCACAAGCTGCGGCAATGCCCTCCCCATCCCGCAGCCCTGCCCCATTAGAGGAGCCCCTATGCAAAACTTGGACGCCGAGAAGGACCTGACCGAAGCCGCCAAACAGTTCAATCTGCTGGAAAGCTCGCTGTTCAAGCACCGTACGCTGACCCTGTTTGGCGAAATCAGCCAGAAACTCGCCCAGCGGACGGCGGAGAAGCTGCTGAGCCTGTCGTTCGAATCGGACGATCCGATCACGATTTACTTGGGTTCCCCCGGTGGCCACGTCGAGTCCGGCGACACCATTTTCGACATGATCGGCTACATCAAGCCGAAGGTGCGCATCGTCGGCACCGGCTGGGTGGGCAGCATCGCCACCCACATCTACTTGGCTCCGGAGAAGGAGGACCGGCTCTGCCTGCCCAACACGCGCTTCCTGATTCACCAGCCGGCGGGCGGCTTCGGCGGTGACGCTTCGGACATCGAAATCCACGCCCGGGAGATCATCAAGACCCGGGAGCGCATCAACCGGATCATCGCCGAGCGCACCGGGCAGCCCTTGGAGAAGGTGGCCGAGGACACCGACCGGGACTACTGGATGAGCGCGGAGGAATCCGTCGAGTACGGCTTGGTCGGCAAGATCATCGCCAACGTGGACGAGCTCGGCTAGCTCCCGAACTGCTTGAGCCGCTCGGCCATATCCGGCCCGGCACCTGGGCCCTCGGTTCGCTCGTAGCGCAGGCCTTCGCTCAAGCCCCGATCCAGACCGCCATTGACCAGCATCTTGTCGGCGCGCAGGGTGAACCAGGAATTGGCCAGAAACGAGCGAGCCATGGCTTCGGCCGCCTCCATCAGCCCATCGGTGGGCACGCAGCGGTTGGCGAGGCCGAGGGCGGCGGCTTCCTCGCCGCCGACCACCCGCCCGCTGAACATTATCTCCTTGGCGTTAAGCAGCCCCACCCGGCGTGGCAAGCGCTGGGTCATGCCCCAGGACGGCGACATGGCCCACTTGCCGTGGGTGTCGGCGAAGCGGGCGTCCTCGGCCGCGATCAGGAGATCGCAGGCCAAGGCCAGTTCCAGGGAGCCGGTGTAGCAGTGGCCCTGCACCGCAGCGATGACCGGCTGCGGCAACCGCTCGATGGCCTCCAAGGTCTCCGCCTGGAAGTGCGGGCTCGGCGCCCGCTCCCCTGCCTGAATGGCCTTGAGGTCGTTGCCAGCGGAGAACGAACGGCCCTTGCCGCAAAGGATCACGCAGCCCACGGTTTCGGTCTGCTCCGCAATGGCGTCGATGTGTCCGCGCAGCTCGACGAACAGGTTGGGACTTAAGGCGTTAAGCACGTCTGGACGGTTGAGGGTCAGCATGCAAAGACCGTCGCGGTCTTCGCGCAACACGAGTTCGGTCATGGATTTCTCCTGTGGTTCCGGTGGCCGGTGGTTTCTGGGGCAAGATGCGCTACAAGCCGAGCACCAGCTTGGCGACGATGTTTTTCTGCACTTCGTTGGTGCCGCCGGCGATTGAGCTGGCCCGCAGGTTGAAGTAGCGCGGAAAGACGGCCACACCGTTCGCTGGGCCGATGGGCGACACGTTGCGCCCTGGGACCAAGGCCTCCGGCTGGTGCGGGGCGGCTTGAGCGCCGAGCGCCTCCAAGGCCAGCTCCGTTAGCGCTTGGCCGATGTCCGCACCGAAGTTCTTCATGATGGAGGATTCCGGCCCGGGCGGCTGGCCCTTGGAGAGCGCCGCCATGATGCGGAACTCGGTGGCCTTGATGGCTTGCAGCTTGACGTCGGTGGCATCCAGCCGACGGCGGTAGTCGGGGTCGTCGATGAGTGCGCCTTGCTCGGCCGGCATCTGGGCGGCCAAGCGGCGAACCCGGTCCAGCGCCGTCTGATAGCCCGCTCCGCCGCCGCCCCCGCGTTCAAACTCGAGCAGGTACTTGGCCACGGTCCAGCCGTCATGCTCCTGGCCGACGATGTTGGACTTCGGAACCCGAACGTCGTCGAAAAACACCTGGTTGACCTCGTGGGTGCCGGAGGCGAAGACAATGGGCTCCACCCGGATGCCCGGCGAATCCATGTCGAGCACCAGGAAGGTGATGCCCTGTTGAGGCCGCCCCTCGTCCCGGGTGCGCACGAGGCAGAACATCTTGTTGGCGTAGTGGGCGTGGGTGGTCCAGATCTTCGAGCCGTTGAGCCGGTAGCTGTGCCCATCGGAGACGGCCTTCAGCTTCAGGGAGGCCAAGTCGGAACCGGACCCGGGTTCCGAATAGCCTTGGCACCAATAGTCCTCCCCGGACAGGATGCGGGGCAGCAACTCGGCCTTCTGCGCTTCGGTGCCGTAGCCAATCAGCATGGGGCCGCACATGCCGAGGGCCATCGGCGCCAAGCTCGGCGCCTCCGCCCGGGTGGCCTCGACGGACCATAGGTAGCGGCGGGTCAGGTCCCAGCCCGGCCCGCCGTGCTCCTTCGGCCAAGCCGGCGCCACCCAGCCCTGCCGATGCAGGATGCGGTGCCAGCGGATGTTGTGTTCGTAGTCGAGAAAGATGCCGGGGCAAAGGCGTTGGGCCCTCTTGAGGTCTTCAGGGAGGGTGTGGTCGAGGAAGGCCCGCGCCTGTTCGCGAAACGCCTCGTGCTCGTCGCTGAATGAAGTGTCCAATGGCCGCCCCGTTCCGATTCAAGTCCGCCATTGTGCGACCTGAAATCCGCAAAGGAAAGGGCAGTTGTTGTGGTCACACGCGAGCGACACGACTATAGTAGCGCCTTCTCTTTCCCGTCACGCTGACAAGCGAATCGGAAGTAGGGATTCTGACAATCTGTACCAGTTGGAGAGGTATCCATGAATCATCCGTTCCCCAGCCGCAAGGCTGTCCGTCTCTTTCTGCCAATCCTGATCCTCGGCGCCGGAGCGCCAACTTGGGCGGCGGAAGTCGATACTGAAATCGAGGAAATCCTGGTCACCGGCTCCTACATCAAGGGCACGCCGGAGGACGCGCCCCTGCCGGTCACCACCTTGACCCGTGACGATCTCGCCTTTGAAGGCTCCCCCACCACGCTGGACCTGATCAAGAACCTGTCCTTCAGCCAAGGGGCCGACGGTGAAACCGACCAATTCCAAGCGGGCGCCGGCGCCGACCGGGCCACCATCAACATTCGCGGCCTCGGGCCGAGCCGTTCGCTGGTGCTCATCAACGGCCGCCGCAGCACCTGGTCGCCGCACGCCATCGGCGCCCAAGCGCAACTGCTGGTTGACGTGAACAGCATGCCCTCCATCGCCTTGGAGCGGATCGAAATTCTCCGTGACGGCGCCGCCGCCACCTACGGCTCGGACGCCATCGCCGGGGTGATGAACTTCATCACCCGCAGCGACTTCACCGGCTTCGAGGTTTCCGCGAACCACAAGACCATTGAAGACGCCAGCGGCGACACCGAGGCGGGCCTGATCGTCGGCACCGACTTCGCCGACGGCCGCGGCCACATCGTCAGTTCGTTCAGCTACATCAAGCGCGGCGAACTCGAGCTCGTCGAGCGCGATTGGGCGGTGCAACCCTACGCCGACAGCCCTGGCGGCGGCTGGTCCAGCGTCGGCCGGCCATCGGTTTTCGTGCCGCTGAATCGCTGGAACGCCTTCCCGATTGGCGGTTTTGTCGGGCTTTTGGCAACCGGCGTCGTGGACCCCAACTGCGAGGAGCTTGGCGGCACCATCACCACCGCCGGCGTCGCCGGCAACACCGGCGGCGGATTCTGCCGTTTTCAGTACACGGCCTTCGACAACCTCGCTGAGGAAGCCGAACGTTGGCAGTGGTTCACCGAGGCGTCCTGGGATCTCAACGACTCCACCACGCTCTCCGCTGAGTTCCTTATGACGGACAGCGAAGTGCCCGATTGGGGCACCTCCCCCTCCTATCCGCCGAACCGGCTGGTGGACGAAAACCGCACCATCCGGGCCAACAATCCCGGCCTGATCGACATGGCCAGCAAGTATCCGGACCTCTACGGCGACTACGCATGGTGCGATGCGGACTACTGCCGTTGGGCGGGGGATCCCGCGCAGTCCGCAGCCGGCGTTCCAGAAGCTTGGCAGGAAGTGGCTTGGTACTACGGGCGCAGCTACGGCCAGGACGGGCCGTTGCGGGGCCACTTCCGCAAGAACGATCTCTGGCGCTTGAACGTCGCCATCGACGGCTCCATCGGCGAATACGGCTGGAGCGCATCGGCCACTTATTCGGAGTCCAATCGTGACACCGTCAATGGCGACACCATGGTGTACCGTGACGCCCGGGCCCGGCAGGGCCTCGGTGGCCACGAATGCGAGCAGCAGGTGCCGAATGAGTACGACGAAAACGGCAATCTGTCGTTCTCTCTGGACACCGTGATGGCCCATGCCGGCCAAGGCCCTTGCCAATACTGGATTCCGTTCTCCAACTCGATGGCGGGTTCGCACCCGCAAGTGCTCAGCGGCATCGAGTCCAACCCGGACTTCAATCCAGCCTTGGACAACCAGCCGCTGTACGACTACATGCTCACCGAGCTTCCGGGCTACGGCGAAACCTCCCTGCTGGTGGTTGAGGGCATCTTCAACGGCGCCTTGCCTTGGAGCCTGCCCGGCGGCGAGCTGAACTTTGCCGTGGGCGCGCAGCTGCGCAGCGAAACCTACAAGAGCGGCCCCGGCGACATCAACGATTCGGCGCAGTTCCCCTGCACCGCCGGCCCAGAGATCAAGGACTGCACCACCAACCGCAGCGGCCTGTTCGGATTCCTGCCGCCGAGCGCCCACATCGACGAGGACCGGGACATCTACGCGGTGTTTGGGGAACTGCAGCTACCCGTCGCGGATACTGTGGAGGCGCAGCTATCCGTTCGCTTCGAGGACTACGGCGGCGCCACCGGCTCCAGCGTCGATCCCAAGTTGGCCATCCGCTGGCAGGCGCTGCCCAGCATCGGCATGCGCGCTTCCGTGGGCACCACCTTCCGCGGCCCCACCCTGAACCAGACCGTCGCCGCGAACTCGTCCAATTCGCTGCAATTCGTCGGCGCCACCGGCGCCTTCAAGCGCGTCGACACCAAGGGCAATCCGGACTTGGAGCCCGAAGAGGCCACCACCTTCAACGTCGGCTTGCTGGTTGACCACGACGGCCTGATCGGGGACGCGGACAATCTGTTCATCACCGTGGACTACTGGTCCTATGACTTTAAGAAGCCGTTGGTGACCGAACCCTTCGGCAATGTGCTGGCAGCGGCTTGTCCTGGCGCGCCAACCGATCCCTGCAACACTTCAAGCCCCTACTTCTCCCGCCTGACCTTCGGCGGCAATCCGGCGGCTGCGGATGTGGAGATCATCGACGTCAACATCATCAACGGACCGGACACCAAGACCGACGGCATCGACTTCACGGCGCGCTACAGCCGGTCGATCGGTCCCGGCATCGCCAGCATCGGAGCGACCGGCACCCGCATTCTTGGTTACGACATAGACGCCTGGGAGCTAGGCGGCGCCTACGACGCCTTGGGCCGCCTGAACTACGGCACTTCCCTAGCCCGCACTTTGGCGAAATGGAAGGCTCGCGGCATCCTGAACTACGCAATTGGCCCCATGAACGTCCGCTACAACCTGAACTACATCGACGGCTACGACGACTTGGGCGGCAACCCTTCCGGCGTCTCCTACATCAAGAGCCACATGACCCATGACGTGCATCTGAACTACAGCTTGATGGACGACCGGGCAGTCCTTTCCCTTTCGGCCATCAACCTGTCCGATGAAGATCCACCCTTCACGGGCCGGGAAATGAACTACGACGCCTTCAGCCACAACCCCTTCGGGCGGATGTTCAAGTTCTCGGTCACTTACCGAATGGGCAACTGAGGCGAGCTTCGCTGTAGCGAGGGCGTGCCGCCCTCGCTACGGATTGCTCTTGGGCCACCTAGGCCCGCTGGCTGGAGACGGCGACCGTCTCGCCGGTCATGTAGGAGGCGTAGTCGCTGGCGAGGAACACCATCACATTGGCCACTTCCCAGACCTCGGCGGGTCGACCGAAGGCTTCCCGGGCCTTTAGCTTGCTGAGCAGTTCCTCGGTGGTCACCTTAGCGAGGAAGGGATGCATCGCCAAGCTGGGCGCGACGGCGTTGACGCGTATGCCAAGCTCCGCGCCCTCCAAGGCAGCGCAGCGGGTCAGTGCCATCACACCCGCCTTGGCGGCGGCGTAGTGGGCTTGGCCCTGCTGCGCCCGCCAGCCGAGCACCGACGCGTTGTTGACGATCACGCCGCCCTTGCCGCGCATGGCCTGCATGGCGGCGCGGGTCATGCGGAAGGTGCCGTTCAGGGTGACGTCCAGCACCTTGGCCCACTGCCCGTCCGTCATGTCCACCAAGTTTACGGTGCCACCGAGGCCGGCATTGTTGATCACCACGTCCACCGCTCCGAAGGCGTCCCCCGCCGTGGCGAATAGCGCATCCACGTCATCCTGAACCGTCACGTCGCAGCGCTGGGCAACGACTCGCCCCTTGGCCTGCGCCTCCAGGCGGGCCGCGGCCTCCGTCAACCGGGCGGCGTGGATGTCGGAGATCAATACCAAAGCGCCTTCCTCCACACAGCGTTTTGCCGCCGCAAAGCCGATGCCGGTGCCCGCCGCTGCCGTGATTAGAACCCGCCGGCCCGCCAGCAGGTCGTGGCCCGGCGGGTAGTCGGGAGGCAGCGACAAATCGGCCACAGCAGTCTCTAAAGCCGTTCGATGATGGTGACGTTGGCCTGTCCGCCGCCTTCGCACATCGTCTGCAAACCCCAACGGCCACCGCTGCGCTCCAACTCGTGGAGCAGGGTGGTCATCAGCTTGGCCCCGGTGGCGCCCAGCGGATGGCCCAAGGCGATGGCGCCGCCGTTGACGTTGGTTCGTTCCGGGTCGCAGCCAGTCTCGGCCAACCAAGCCATCACCACCGGGGCGAAGGCCTCGTTGATCTCCACGCAGTCGATGTCGTCGATGGTCATGCCGGTCTTTTGCAGCGCCCGCTCGGTGGCTGGCATGGGCGCGGTGAGCATCCAGATGGGATCGTCGGCCAACACGCTGATGTGGTGAATGCGCGCCCGGGGCTCAAGGCCGTAGCGGTTGACGGCTTCTTCCGAGCAGATCAGCAGCGCGGCGGCGGCATCGCAGGTCTGGCTGGACACCGCCGCGGTGATGCGGCCGCCGGGCTGCAAAGGCTCCAACCCGGCCATAGCCTCTAGGCTGGTTCCCCGGCGCGGCGTCTCATCATCCGCCACCCCGTTGACGGGCACGATTTCGCGTGCAAAACGACCGGTGTCAATGGCGTGGCAGGCGCGTTCGTTGGAGGTCAGCGCGAATAGTTCCATGTCCAAGCGGGAGAAGCCCCACTTCTCGGCAATCATCTCCGCCGAGTTGAACTGGGTCACCAAGCCATCGCCGAAGCGGGCCACCCAGCCCGGCGAGCCGGTGAAGGGGTCGCCGAATCCGTGGGCCTGGCCCGCCAGCATGGCGGCGGAAATCGGGATCTGCGACATCGTCTGCACACCGCCGGCAACCACCACGTCGTTGGTGCCGCTCAGCACGGCCTGGGCGGCAAAGTGCACGGCCTGCTGGGAGGAGCCGCACTGGCGGTCGATGGTTACCCCCGGCACATGCAAGGGCAGCCCCGCGGCCAGCCAGCAGGTGCGGGCAATGTCGCCGGCCAAGGGGCCGATGGTGTCCACGCAGCCAAACAACACGTCCTCGTAGTCGTCGGCGGGCACGGCATTGCGCTCAACGAGGGCCTTCAGCGCCAGCCCACCGAGATCCGCAGGATGCATTTCCGCCAATCCGCCCCGGCGCCGTCCGGTGGGCGTGCGCAGCGCGTCGATGATGTAGGCCTCCGTCATGGGTCCTTCCCCTTGCCTGTTTCCTGTCTTGCGTTTTCGACGCCGGCACCTTCAACACCAGTGCCTTGGGATTCGCCGCCGAACTGGGCCGCACTTCCGGTTTCCACGAAGGCGTCCCGCGCGGTCTGCGAGTCGTCGTGCATGTACATCTCGAAGGTGAAACCCTGCTCCCAGCGGTAGGCGCGGTCCACGTCGAAGGCCTCGATGCCGTTCAATGCCTGCTTGGCGATGCGCAGCGCATCGCGGCTCTTGGAGGCGATCACGGCAGCGAACTCGCGGGCCGCCGCGGCGTGCTCATTGCGTGGCAGGACCCGCTCCACCCCACCAAGGCGCCAAGCCTCCTCGGCGGAAATCCGCCCACCGGTGAGAAAGGCGGCGCGCACCTTGGCATGGGGCAGGAAGCGCTGCATGTGGGCGGCGCCGCCCATGGCGCCGCGGTCGATTTCCGGCAGCGCGAAGTAAGCGTCGTCAGCGGCAACAATCGCGTCGCTGGCACCGCAGATGCCGATGCCGCCGCCGAGCACAAAGCCGTGCGGCGCGGCCACCACCGGCACTTCGCAGCGATGCACCGCTTGGTAGCTTAGGAAGTTGCCCCGATTCACCTCGACGATGCGCTGCGGATTGGCCTGCAGTTCCTTGATGTCCACCCCGGCGCAAAAGCCCCGGCCTTCGGCACGGATGAGCAGGCAGCGTACGTCCTGGCGTTCCGCCAATTGGTGGATGATGCCCGGCAGTTCCAGCCACATTCGGGAGTCGAAGGCATTGACCGGCGGATGGTTGAAGACGATCTCGCCGATGCGCTCGCGGACTTCCACATCAAACGGCATGGCGAAGGTCCTTCGTTGCGGCATCGGATGGCGTACCCGTCAAGCCACCGATGCGTTGTTGCGCATCCGCGACCATGCCTGCCACCAAATCGGCACAGCTCGGCAGGTCGTCGATCAGCCCGGCCACCTGGCCGCTGGGCAGCACCCCCCGCGCCGGGTCGCCTTCGACCATGGCCTTCTTGATGATCATGGGCGCGTTGGCCGCCATCATCGCTTGGGAGAGGGTGAGCCCGCCGCCCCGCGTCATCGCCCAAGCCGACTTCGCCAGCGCCAGGACGGAGGCGCCGGTTTCGGCGCGGAACCGCCAGCCGTTGGCCAGCGCCCGAACCGCCATCGACAGGCTTCCGGACCGTTCCAGCCGCGCCAGCGTCTCGTTCATCAGCATGCGCTGCGGCAAGCCATCGAGCTTGGCGCTGACCGGAATCTGGTTGACCTCGGCCGCCAAGTAGCGGGCCTTGGTGGCAGCTGGCGTCGGGCTGTCCGAGGTGAGCATGAATCGGGTGCCCATCGCGATGCCGGCCGCACCGAAGGCCAGCGCCGCCGCCAGCCCCCGTCCATCCCGAAAGCCGCCCGCGGCAAGGACCGGCACCTCCACTGCATCCAGGGTTTCAGCGAGCAGCAGCAGGGTCGGCGTGACGCCGGTGTGGCCACCGCCTTCGCCGCCTTGGCAGACAATGAGATCGGCCCCGAGCTCGACCGCCTTCTTGGCGTGCTTGCCGGCGCCGATGGTGGGCACGCAGAGCACCCCGGCGCCCTTCAGCCTGTCGATCAGCTTCGGCGACGGGGCGCGTCCGTAGCTGACCGCCTTGACGCCGTGGTCGATGACCAGATCGGCAATGCGTTCAGCACCCGGCTGAAACCCATGGAAATTGACGCCAAACGGGCCATCAACCGCATCGAGAACGGCTCGAATCTCACCCTCGGCCTCATCCGGCGTCATGACCGCGCAGGCCAGGAAGGCAAATGCCCCGGCACGGACGCTGGCGGTGACCAAGGCGGAAGTGGAGACCCAGCCCATGGCGGTCTGCACGATCGGGTACCGGCAGTCCAACCGCTTTGTCGCGGGTGTGGCGAGGGTGTCCATCGTCAGCTTGAGCGCTCTCCCGGCGGATTGCCGGGGATGGCCCCGGCCCGCAGATCATGGGGATCCAATCGCTCGCGAATGAGCTTGAGCTGTTCATCCGTCGGCGCGGGGGTGGTCGAAAGTCCGGGCGCGGTGGCGAGTTCGAAGCCGGTGTTGTCCTGCACCTCGTCGAACGTCACGCCCGGATTCAGGCTGATGACGCGGATGGCGTGGCTCGGTCCTTGGAAGTCCATGACTGCTAGGTTGGTGACGATGCGGCGCAAGTCCAGATGCTCGGGCTTATGGCCATTCGGCCAGCGGGCCGGGTTGTAGCCGATGCCGCCCACCATGTCCACTTCGCCCGTCACGAAGGCGCGCTTCGTGTGCTGGGGCAGGAACATGGAGTTGGCGTTGCTGATGGTGTTTCCGGGGTAGCCGCGAACGCCCAGCAACGCGGTCTTCGGCCGCTCGTAGTCGCCGATGATGGAGATGTTCATCTGCCCGAAGCGGTCCACCTGCACGGGCGTCACCATGGCGTGGCGCTTGCCCTTGTAGATGAGGTCGAACACCCGCTCGTAGGTCATCAACCCCTCGATCTTGGGCCGGTAGTCCCCGCGCGGCCCCACCGGCACCGGCTCCCGCACCAAGTACGCCTCGCCGTCGGTGATCATCAGCCCCGGCTCGAAGGTCAGCTTGGCAAGCCCGGCGCCCAGGCGCGGCACCAAGCCAATGCTGGTGGCCAACGCTTCGCCGTCGCCCCGGAAGGCCTCCGCAGCGCAGCAGATGCAGAGTTCCGCTAGGGTGTAAGCGCTCACTAACGACGTCTCAAAAAACCGGCAACGGCAGGGCACCGACCGCTTCGGGCCCACCGACCTCCGCCAAGTAGGCGGACAAGTCCTTGCCGAGGACGTAGCGCTCAAGGTAGTCCGTCCAGCCCCCCTTGGCAGCCGCTGAATAGGCGCGCAGATGCTCAACGTCCATGCCGTACTTCGGCCCGCAGGAAGTGGGATGGGCGCCCCAGGGCGCGGCTGCCACGCCCCGCACGAGGGAGCGCTCGATCGGCATCTGCAAGGCGGTCAGGGGATCATTGAAGGTGTCGGTATCGACCAGCGCTTCGGCGCTGAGGAAGGCTTGGTTCGCAGCTCGGCACAGCCACTCGTCAAAGAAGGGGTCAGGGCCACAGATGCGCGAGTTGCCGAGCGCGTCGGCTTCATTGACGTGGCAGATCGCGACGTCGATCGGCAGCGCCGGCATTGCCACCAAGGTCTCGCCATCCGGGTAGGGCGAGGTGATGGTCTTGATCTCCGGATTGGCGGTCAACACGTCGGAGCCGAACCCGACCCGGGTGGGCAGGAACGGAAGCCGTGACGCGGCGGCTTTCAAGCCCAGTTGCAGCATGCCTTCGTCGAGTTCCATCACTTCAAAGGCGCCCGCTTGGCGGGCGGCGCGGAAGTGCGCCTCCAAGGGAACCAAGTCCATGGACACGAAGCCGAACACCAGCTTGGCGATCTTTCCGGCAGCCGCCAGCATGCCCACGTCCGGGCCACCGTAGCTGATGACGGTCAGATCCTGGACATCCGTTTTCAAGAGTTCGCGGATGACGGCCATCGGCTTGCGCCGACCGCCCCAGCCGCCGATGCCGAGGGTCATGCCGGACTCGATGGCGTTGGTGATGTCCGCTACGGCGCAGGTCTTGTCCATCTCAGCCCGGAAAGTTGTACTCGTGGCCCCAGATGTCGCCCGCCGTGCTGCGGGTGGGCTCAAAGGCGCTCCAATCGAACTGGCGTCCATCGTAGCCGTATTCGATGGGGATGCCGCCGGGGGCCAGCATGTAGAAAGACACCATGCCGTCGTTGAGGTGCCGGCCCAAGCTCGCCACGATGGGTGCCTCGGCCGCCTTGGCGCGGTCAAGGCAAGCGCCCACGTCGTCCAGCGTTTCCACTTCCGCCATGAGATGCACCACGCCGCTCGGCGCGGGAAAGTTGTACAAGCCGACGCTGTGGTGACGGGGGTTATCGGCGTGCAGAAAGTGAATGCGTTGCGGCGGCGCGCCTTCCACCGGCGGCGGCAGGGTCAGTTCGTCGCTTACGCCGAAGCCAAGCACCTCGCGATAAAAGGCGTCGGTGGCCTCGAACTCCGGCGCCGGCAGCACCGCGTGGCCCAAGCCCATGGCGCCGGTGACGAAGCGCAAGCCGTCGATGGGCGAGCTGAATGAGGCCTCGTTCACGGTGCGGCCATGGCAAAGCTCAAAGGCATTGCCGGAGGGGTCCACGCCAAAGGCCAAGCCCACTGCGCCTCGGGACCCGGCCTCGACATCGGAACCCAGCCTGGTCAGCGCACCGGCCTCGCGCAGGGCCTCCACCGACTGCCCGAAGGCGTCGGCGTCGGCACATTCCCAACCGGCAGCCGCAAAGCGGTCGGCTTCGCCCGGCTCGATGAGGTAGCGGAACGGCATGGCATCCATGGCCAAGCACAGGGTGCCGCGCACCGTGCCGCCCTCGGCGGGCCGACTGGCGAAGCCGAGCACCTGCTCGCCGAACCACAGCCAGTCGGCAGGCTCCCGCATTTCAAGCCGTACGTAACTCAGCGAAGCAATCGCCATCACCGCAATTCCAAGTCCTCATTCGAGGGCGGGACGCCCTCGCTCCGAAAGATGCCGTCGAGCGGAGCCCGGCTCGAGGGCATCTTGCCCTCGCACGGCGCGAAGCGCCGTCCAGTGCAGCAACCTTTCATTCAGTCGTTGTCCAGAAAGTCGAGGCAGGCAGCGTTGAACATGCGGGCATGCTCCACCATGACCCAGTGCCCGCAGTCGGCCACCTCGATCAGCCGGCTAGGACGGCAGGCCTTGAGAATCTTGCGCCCGCCGCCCGGAGGCAGCATCTCGTCGTCCATACCCCAAAACGCCAGCACCGGGCATGTGATGCTGCCCAGTTCCCCCTCCATGTTAGGGATGCGCATGCGTGCGAGCACGTCCGGCGGCTGGGTCTGGGCAATGGCGTAGCGCTCATCGACCAGCGCGTCGGTCACCACCGCCGGGTCGAACACCAAGTTTTGCAGGATCTGCCGCAAGCCGCCGTGGTCCAAGGCACCGCTGGTGAAGTTGGCGATCATGCGGGCCATCGCCGGCATCGCCATGTAGGTGTCCAGCTCCTCGATGCCGCCGGGTGCCATCAGCACCAGCTTGTCGACGCGCTCCGGATGGTCGAGCGCGGTGCGAATGGCCACCCCGCCGCCGAGGGAATTGCCCACCAAGGCGCAACGCTCGACGCCGATGGCGTCCAGCAGGCCGACTAGGTGCGTGACGAAGAAATCCGTGGTGTAGTCGATGCCAGTGGGCTTGGAGGAGTAGCCGAAGCCGGGCAGGTCCGGCACGATCACGCGGTATCCCGCCTCCGCCAAGACGGGGGCATTCAGCTTGAAGTTGCTGTAGCCGCTCGCTCCGGGGCCGCTGCCATGGACGAACACCACTGTCCGGCCATTGCCGCGGCCAACCTGATGGTCGTGATAGTGCAGCGTCAAATCCGCCGATTCGACAGTTTCGCCGCGGGGTGGACCGCTCTGCTCAGCGCTCGACACCGCGCTTCTCAAACGAAGGCGTCGCCGTTGTCGGCACCCAAGGCCATCGCCCCGAAGTTGCGGGCAAAGGCCGTTGGGTTGTTGGCGACATGGGCGCGGGCGACGCGGATGTCACGCCAGATATCCTGAATGGCGGATCCGTTGAATACGCTATGGCCACCGGCCACCTCGAAGAGCCGGTCCACGGCGCGGGTCATGTCGTCGATGATGAGGCTAGCCTGATAGCGCCAGCGCACCCGGTCCATCAACTCCAACGACTCACCGGTCTGCATGTGCGCCATCATATGGTCGAAGTTGCGGAACAGCACGGCCTCCGCCTGATCAATGTCGTTGAGGGTTTCCGCCACCCGCCGGGTGATGTCCGGGTCGCCCTGCAGCTTGGTCGGGTCCGTGCTGCTGCCGGCCGCTCTGCCGGCGAACGCCGCCACCGCATGGCGCGCCGCGCCGATGGCCGGGGTGGAAACCACCCGCACGAACATCTGCGCCCAAGGGATGCCATACATCGGATTGTCCTGGGAATGGACGCAGTTGAAGCCATCCATGCGCTTGTGGGTGCGGTGTTCGGGCACAAAAACGGGTTGCTCAATGACGATGTCGTTGGAGCCGGTGGCCTGCAGGCCGTAGGCAAACCAGGTGTCTTCAATTCGATAGTCCGTGCGCGGCACCAGAAAGGTGCGGTAGTCCTCCCCGGGCACGATGCCTCCCAGCAACACCCAGGTGCAGTGCTCGGAGCCCGAACTCCAACCCCAGCGGCCGCTGAGCATGAAGCCGCCATCGGCTGCCTCGACCTTGGCGCCAACCGGGTTGTAGGAACTCGAAATCAAGGTGTTTGGACCCTCGGCGTACACCTCGTCAAGCGCTTGGCGATTCATGATGGCAAGTTGGAAGGCATGCACGGCGATGATGCCCGCCACCCAAGCGGTGCTCATGTCCTGTTCGGCGATGCGCAAATGCGTCCGAAAAAAGTCTTGAGGGGTCGCCTCCAAGCCGCCCCAAGGCTTCGGCAGCAGGGCGCGCATGAAGCCGGACTCGATGATGGCGTCAATGGCTTCCCGCTTGACTTGGCGGTCGGCCCGGCCCTCGGACGCCAGCTCGGCAATCAAGGGCAAGTGCGGTTCGATGTCGAGAGCTTGAAGCTCGGACTCGTCGATCGCCGACACGGCCGACTGGGACATTTCAACCTCTGGAAGCTGGCGCTGAGTTGGTCTGATGGTCCCACAGTAAATGGAAAGTGTCCACCTTCACCCTAACGCTGTTGCGCAATTCCCATGAGACCGATCTACGCAAACAAGGAGCGCAAATGCCTTTTGCTTGCGCTATCAGCAATATTGAAACACAATCGGTGCTTTCCAAGGTTGAGAGGCGGCGTGCCGCAATTCGACGGCAAGGTGGTGCTCGTCACCGGCGGCAGCCGCGGCATCGGGCGTGGCATCGTCAATGCCTTTCTCGACTGCGGCGCCCGGGCTTTCGCCTGCGCACGCAGCGCGCCCGCCGAGGCGGAAGCAGATGCCGAGTTCATTGAAGCCGACGTGCGCGACCCGGACCAAGTGCAACGCCTAGTCGACACCGTGCTCGACCAGGCAGGCCGGCTCGATGTATTGGTCAACAATGCCGGCGGCAGCCCGGCGGCGGACGCCGCGACCGTCTCGCCGCGCTTCACCGAAGCCATCATCCGGCTGAATCTGCTCGCACCCTTGCTGGTCAGCCAGAAGGCCCATCCTGCCCTTAAAGCCGCCAAGGGCTCCATCATCAACATCGCCAGCGTCTCGGGCATCCGGCCATCGCCCGGCACAGTGGCCTACGGGGCAGCCAAGGCGGGCCTGCTGTCGGCCACTGCCTCCTTGGCCCAGGAATGGGGCCCCGAGGTGCGCGTCAACGCCATCGTCGCCGGCCTCATCAAGACCTCCGCCGAGGCCGCCGATGAGCACTACGGCGGCGAGCAGGGCCTCGCCGCCATCGAGGACAAGCTGCCGGCCAAACGCATGGGAACCGCCGAAGACATCGCCAATGCCTGCCTGTATCTGGCCTCCGACGCCGCCGCCTACGTCTCCGGCGCCTCCCTTGAAGTGTTCGGCGGCGGCGAGCCGCCGAGCTTTCTGACCATCGCCCAAGACGCGCTTCGCCATCGGCGAGGTGATTAAACTGCTGTCCGCTCAGGCTTTCGCGTTGGGATCGATGATGCGGCCCCAGCGGTAGTCGTACTTCAGGTTTTTCACGGCGAGCGCCGTTTCTGCGTGGCGCACGCCGGCCAGCGGCATGATTTCGTCGTTGACCAAGCGCACCAACTCCGCGCCGTCCTCCACGACGGTGATCGCCAGGATGTCGTAGCGGCCCAATATGGTGGCGGCGAAGCGGACGAAGGGCAGGCGGGCGATGGCTTGGGCGGTCTCGGCGATGCGATGCAGGTCGGCGCGCACGCCGATGTAGGCCATGACGGGCGCGCCCGGTCCGGAGAAGCGGGTCACCGCGGTGATCTTGATCATCCCGCGGTCCTGCAAGCGCTTGATGCGTCCGCGCACCGTGCCTTCCGCGAGCCCGAGGGCCTGGGCGACCTCCCGGTTGCTCATCCGGGCGTCCTCGGAAAGATAGGCGAGTATGCGGCGGTCCACATCATGGAGTCTGTGCTGGGTCATAGCTGGGGCACGAATTCCGATTGATACTTGTACACCTCGACGGTGAGCGCCGGCGTCAAGCGGCCAATGCCGTCCACTTGGGACACCTCTTCGTGCAGGAAGGTCGCGAGTTGCTCGAAGGATTGGGCGGCCACCAGGATCTCCAAGTCGTTGGGGCCCGTGGTGAGGTTGACGGAAAACACTTCGGGCAATTCCGCCAGCGCCCGGCCAACGGCCTCGGCATTGCGGTTTTCCACCTCGATGCCGATGGCCAGCAGCAGATCGAAGCCCGCCGCCGCGAAGTCAGTGACCGCCACCACCCGCATGAATCCGGCTTGCTCCATGCCGCGGATGCGTTTGCGCACGGTTGAGGACGATGAATCCAACGCCGTGGCGATGTCCCGAGCGGACATGCGGCCATCCTCGCGCAACAGAGCGATGATGCCCTCGTCGAGCTCGTCGGGCATGTACGGCATTTTCAAGCCTCCCCCACAGGGCAGTAGTCCCGCGCCGATGCTAACCTAGGAGCCTGTGCCGGAGAAGGAGCACGATGTGACGGTTTCCTTGGAGCAACGACTGGATCGATTGGAGGCGATCGAGGAGATTCGCCAACTGGTCGCCAAGTACGCGCTGTCGCTGGATATGCGCGACCTCGACGCCCACGTCAATCTATTCGCGCCCGACATCCGGGTGGGCCGGGGCCGGATCGGGCGCAGCCATCTGAAGCGCTGGCTGGACGACACCCTGCGCCTGCAGTTCACCGGCACCTCGCACCACACTGGCAACCACATCATCGAATTCGACGATGCCGACCACGCCCACGGCGCGCTGTACTCCAAGAACGAGCACGAGACCGACGGCGAGTGGGTCATCATGCAGATGCTCTACTGGGACGACTACGAGCGCATCGACGGCCAGTGGCTGTTCCGCCGCCGCCTGCCCTGCTACTGGTACGCCACTGACCTCAACAAGCCACCCATCGGCGAACGCAAGATGCGCTGGCCGGGACGCGCGCCCTACGAGGGCGCGTTCCACGACCTGTTCCCCTCCTGGGAGGCCTTCTGGAAGCATCCGCCCACCGAAGACGAACCCGAGGTGGCGGCCCCGGCACCCCTCGACGAGTTCCTGCGCACCATCCGCCGCGGCGCACCGGACCCGCGCATTCGGGTTCGCTGAGAACGCTGGCCCGAATTGAGTTAGGCTTGACAAGGCTCCCATAGAGCGGAGCTAACCGGTCCCCATGGAATGCGCCATGACCAAACGCAAGCTGCCCATCGGCATTCAGACCTTCCGCACGATTCGCGAGGGCGGCTACTACTATGTGGACAAGACGGGCTTTATCCAGCGGCTCGTCGATGAGGGCAGCCACTACTTTCTGTCACGTCCCCGTCGATTTGGCAAAAGCCTGTTCCTGGATACCCTGAAAGAGCTATTCCAAGGCAGCGAGGCGCTGTTTGAAGGCTTGGACATCCACAGCCACTGGGACTGGTCGGTCCGCCATCCCGTGGTGCGGCTGAGCTTTGGCGGCGGCAACTTCACGGAACCCGGGCAGGTCAGCAAAGAGGCCTTGGCCCAGTTGGAGATGATCGCCGAGGACGCCGGCGTGCCCGTGCGCTACGACACCGCGCCATCGCGCTTTCGGCACCTGCTGCGCACGCTTCATCAGCATGCTGGGCAACGAGTCGCCGTGCTGGTGGACGAATACGACAAACCGATGCTGGACGCGCTGGAAGCGCCGGACCAAGCGCGCGCCAACCGTGACACCCTACGGGCGCTCTACGCCACCATCAAGGACTGCGACGAGCACATCCGGTTCACGTTTCTGACCGGCGTGAGCCAGTTCTCCAAGGTGAGCGTCTTCTCCGGCCTGAACAACCTCACCGACCTGACCTTGGACCCGCCCTACTCCGCCATCTGCGGCTACACAGATGGGGATCTAGACCAAGTGTTCGGGCCGGAACTGCCCGGCTTAGACCGCGGCGCGGTCCGCGATTGGTACAACGGCTACAACTGGCTGGGCGAAGAGCGAGTGTACAACCCCTTCGACATCCTTCAACTCTTCCGCAGCCGGCGGTTCAAGGCCTACTGGTTCGAGACCGGAACGCCAGCGTTCCTGGTTGACACTCTGCTCAAACGCGGCGTGGCCTCCCCCGTTCTCGACGGTTTGGTCAGCACACAAGACCTGCTATCTGCCTTCGACGTGGACAACATCGGCACGGAAGCGCTCCTTTTCCAGACCGGCTACCTAACCATAGCGGACACGGAAGACCGGCTCGGCGATACCTTGCTCCGCCTAGGCTACCCAAACCGCGAAGTGCGCCAAAGCCTGAACCAAAGCCTGATGTCCAGCTTGCTGCCCCAGGACTCGCGCAGCCTGGATGAGAGCATCGAGCTGGTCAAACGACTCACCAGCAACGACTTCATCGGGCTTGAGGCTTCAATCCGCACCCTGTTCGCCAGCATTCCCTACAACTGGCACGTGAGGAATGACATCGCGAACTACGAGGGCTACTACGCCAGCGTGTTTTACTCACACTTCGCCGCAACAGGCTTGGACATTCGGGTGGAGGACGCCAGCAGCAGCGGTCGAGTGGACATGTGCGTGCGCTCCAACGGCAACATCTATCTCTTCGAGTTCAAGGTCGTGGAACTCGCCCCCGAAGGCACCGCCATGGCGCAACTTAAGGAAAGGGGGTACGCCGACAAGTACCGCGCCGTGAACCAGCCGGTGCACCTGATCGCTGTTGAGTTCAGCCGCGAGCAGCGCAACTTGGTTTCGTTTGCGGTGGAGGAAGCATAAGATCGCTCTCATCAACCAGACATCGGAGATCGCATGAAAGTCGGACTCGCCTTCGCCAGCAGCATTGGCATCGACGGCAACGGGGCGCTGGAGATTTGCCGCCGTGCCGAGACCACGGGCTTTGAATCCGTCTGGGGTGGCGAACACGTCATCCTGCCGGATGAGATTGCCTCGAAGTACCCCTACTCCGCCGATGGCAAGATTCCCGCAGAGCCCGACACGCCGATCCCCGATCCGCTCATCTGGCTGGCCTTCGCCGCCGCGGCGGCGCCGACGCTGCGGCTGGGCACCTGCATTCTCATCGTGCCGCAGCGCAATCCGCTGGTGCTGGCCAAGGAGCTGGCGACACTCGATCAACTGTCGGGCGGCCGGGTGGAACTCGGTCTGGGCGTTGGCTGGCTGAAGGAGGAGTTCGAGGCGCTTGGCGTTCCCTGGGAGCGGCGCGGCGCCCGCAACGATGAGTACATCGCCGCCATGCGGGCGCTCTGGGCAGGGCCGCATGCGGAGTTTCACGGCGAATTCGTGGACTTCGCCCCCGCCACCTGCAGCCCGCGGCCGGTCAACGGCAACATTCCGGTGCATGTGGGCGGCGACACGGAGGCCGCCATCCGCCGCGCCGCGCGCATCGCCGACGGCTACTTCCCCGGCGAAGGCGACCCCGAACGCCTCGGCGCCCTGATCGGCCGCGTGCGCAACGCCGCTGAGCAGGCGGGCCGGGATCCGGACAGCATGGAGATCAGCGCCATATTCGGCGCCCAAATGGCCGATCCGGTTCGCGGCGTCGAGCAGATGGCGGAGCTTGGCGTCGGCCGCATCATGGTGCCGGCGTTCTTCTTCGCTGGCCCCGGCGGCCTAGACCGCTTGAGCGAGTTCGGCGAACGCATCACGTCCGCGATCGCGGAATGAGGGCGGCAAGCACCTTCTCCAATTCCGTGCGCCAGTCTGCGGGGCCGATGCCGTAGTGGCGCTGCAGACGGGCGCCGTTGAGCAGGGAGTTCGGCGGGCGGGCTGCACGGGTGGGGTACTCGGCGGTCGGGATGGGGATGAGTTTAGGCATTGCGCCCCGATTCTCCCGCTCCGCCAGTCCGGCAAAGATGGTGGCGGCGAAGCCGTGCCAGGTGGTTGGGGGTTCGCAACCGAAGTGATAAAGGCCAAAACGCGGCGTGGTGGCCATGCGTTCGAGGATGCGCCATAGGACGGCGGCGATGCTGCGGGCGGCGGTGGGCGCGCCCCGTTGGTCGTTGACCACTCTGAGTTCATGGCGGTCAATCAAGTTCAGCATGGTCTTGACGAAGTTGCCACCCGTGGCGCTGAACACCCATGCGACACGCAGTATCAGGTGGGCATCCAGAACTTCCGCCACCGCCTGTTCGCCCGCCAGCTTGCTGCGGCCGTAGGCGTTAATCGGCGCGGCGGGGTCGGATTCCGCATAGGGCCCGCGCTTTGCGCCATCAAAGACGTAGTCCGTGGAAATATGCAACAACGGGCAACCGTTGGCGACACACGCCTTGGCGATGTGACGCGCGCCCTCGGCGTTGACGGCAAACGCCGCCTCGGACTCGTCCTCAGCCTGATCCACCCTCGTGTAGGCGGCCGCGTTAATCACGGCATCCGGACGATAGTCAGCGAAAGCGGCGGCCACGCTGCGGCCATCGCTGACATCAAGCTGCGCCGATGGGGGCGCATGAACCAACACCGCCGGCGGCGCGAGCGCTTGGACGGCAGTGCCGACTTGGCCGCTGCCGCCGGTGATAAGAATGCGCTTAAACAGAACTTAGCCCTGCAAGTAGTCGCGCAGGCTGGGGTTGCGCGCATCACGGGGGGACAGGATGGGGTCCGCGATCGGCCATTCGATGGCCAGTTCGGCATCGTTCCAAATCACCCCCGCCTCGTCCTCGGGATGATGGAAGTCCGTGCACTTGTACAGAAGGTCCGCCGAGGCCGAGAACACGCAAAAGCCATGGGCGTAGCCCGGCGGGATGTACAGCTGCCGGTGATTGACGGCATTCAGCTCGACCCCCACCCACTGCCGAAAGGTCGGTGAGACGGGATTGATGTCCGCCGCCACATCCCATACCGCGCCGCTGACGACGCTCACCAGCTTGCCTTGGGGATGGCGCTGCTGAAAGTGCAGGCCGCGCAGCACGCCGCGCTTGGAGTGGGAGTGGTTGTCCTGCACGAAGTCCAGGTCGAGCCCCGCCAGCTTGGCGTATCGGCGGCGGTGATGGCGCTCCACGAAGAACCCCCGCTCGTCGCGATGCACGTCGGGCTCAATGATCAGCACGCCGGGCAACCTGGTCTGATGGACCTCCATCACCCTACTCCCCTGGCGTTGGTGGCCGCCCACCAGTCCTTGTGATCCAGATACCAGGCGACGGTTTGGCGGACCCCGTCCGCGAAGCTGGTCTGGGGCCGCCAGCCGAGTTCTTCGCGAATGCGGCTGCCGTCGATCGCATAGCGGCGGTCATGGCCGGGCCTGTCCTTGACGAATTCGATCAGCCCGAGCAAATCGTCTTGACCGGTGCCGGTTTGTTCGGCCACCGCCGTCAGAACTTCGGTGGCGACTTCAAGATTGGTCTTTTCGCAGCCGCCGCCAATGTTGTAGGTGCGGCCCAAGGCGCCACTCTCGAGCACCGCCTCCAAGCCCGCAACGTGGTCATCAACGTACAGCCAATCCCGAACCTGCTGGCCGTCGCCGTACAATGGCACCCGCGCGCCGCGCAGAGCGGCCAGGATGATGACTGGAATGAGCTTTTCCGGAAACTGATACGGCCCGTAGTTGTTGGAGCAGTTGGTGACCACGGCCGGCAGGCCATAGGTCGCCCGCCATGCCCGGACCAGGTGGTCGGAGGCCGCCTTGGAAGCCGAATAGGGGGAGTTGGGGCGGTATGGGCTGCTCTCCGAAAAAGCGCCTTCAGCACCCAACGTGCCGTAAACCTCGTCGGTGGAAACGTGAAGAAGGCGGCAGGCCTCGTCGCCAACCCGGTCGGCGTTGTATGCCTTGACGGCCTCCAACAACGCGCAGGTGCCAAGGATGTTGGTGCGGATGAAGTCGGCCGGCCCGTCGATGGAGCGGTCCACATGGGACTCTGCCGCCAAGTGCATGAGGGCGTCCGGGCCGAAGTCGAACAAGAGCCCGCGCAGCCGCTCGGCGTCGCAAATGTCCACCACCTCAAGGCGATGGTTGGCGCACCCGGCCACTGCTTCGAGATTGGCCCGGTTGCCGGCGTAGGTGAGCTTGTCGATGGTGAGCACCTCATCGCCCCGCACCCCGGCCAGATGGCGCACCAAGGCCGAACCGATGAAGCCGGCGCCGCCGGTAACGATGATTTTCATGGCGCCGCCTATCCGCTGCCCAGATTAGTGCCGAAACATCGAGAACGCACCCAAGGAAAAATGCTATCGTCAATCCACGTTGGCAACAACAACTTGCGAACCCTACCAGGATCCCTATCCCAGCAACGCCTGCCCGCCATCCACGGCGATGCTCTGTCCGGTCACGTAGCGGGACCCTGCACTACAAAGCTGGACCACGAAACGCCCGATGTCCTCTTCACACTCACCTACCCGCCGTTGCGGGATGGTGCGCTGAAAGGCCTCCGCTTCCTGCGGATTGCTCTCCATCCACCAGACCAATCCCGGGGACTTGGCATGGGGCAGAATGACGTTGGCTCGAATTCCGTCCGGACCCCACTCACAGGCAGCGGCGCGGGTCAGTGACCGGATGGCCTCCTTCACCGCCGCGTATGCGCCGTATCCGGACATGTCCCAGCGTTTGGCTGCGGTACTGGCTAGGTTGACTATGCAGCCATCGCCCTTGAGATGGGGGTAGGCGAGCTTCATGAGCCGCAGCGTCGCAAGCGGCCCGGACTCGAAACCCGCAGTGAATGACTCATCCGACACCTGCTGCAGGGTGCCCAATGGCACTTCCTGGGCATTGTTGACCAGGATGTTCAGCCCACCGAACGCTTGCACGCAAGCTTCCACGGCATGGGCCAGATGGGCGGGCTCCTTGACATCGCAGCGCACTGCAACCGCCTCGCCGCCGCGCGCCTCGATTTCGGCAACGGTGTGCTCGAGCTTGACCACCGTTCGCCCTGCCGCGGCGACGCGAACGCCCGCCTGCGCCAGCGCCAACGCTATCCCTTGGCCGATGCCCTGTCCGGCACCGGTGATCAGTGCGGTTTTTCCTTGAAGTTCGTCCATGTTGTTCCTCTTACTCACCAAATCCGCCAGCCGTGGCGGGCGGTATGGCCCCCGCCCCGTAGTGGGTGATTTTATCCTTGGACAGTTCGTAGATGCTGCCGTGGGGTGTTGGCTCCATGGAATTTCCGGAATGGGGTTCCCCCGCACCGAGCGGCTTGGCGCACTGGGGCACGCCAAGGGTTTCTTGCAAACCATCAACTTGTCAATGCCAGCTCGAAGGCACTAGTCTGGTAGTGTCCCGGAAACTGGAGAAACTTCCCGAGCGGCCATCATGATTCTTAATCTGGGAACAGGAGAGTCCATGAACCCAGCGCTAGTCGGCGGCAAGGGTGCGAGTCTTGGCAGGTTGATCGGCACCGGCTTTCCAGTGCCCAATTGCGGTGGTGGTCCAGATTATGATGTGCTGCGCTTGGGCGACAAGGCGCTGACCATCCGCCTCAAGTGACGCGCCGGAGGGCGGCACGGTGCAGGAGCCCACTGATCCAGCTCTTCGCCAGCGCCTGACACTGACCGACCGGCAACTCAAGGAACTCTCGGCGTTGGGCATGAGTGTGACGAACTACTACAACGGGGTGCCGCAGGACGTGGAATGGGCACTATCGGGAGGGCGCTTCCAATTGCTCCAGTCCCGCCCCGTGACCGGCGTGGATTTTCTCTGATAGGAATACTTGGTGAGATCATGAAACTCAATGACCAAATCGCGGTGATTACCGGCGGCGGCAGCGGCATGGGTGCCGGCGCCGCTCGCGTGCTGGCCGCGAAGGGAGTGAAGACCTGCCTGCTCGGTCGCCGTCCGCAAGTGCTCGAGAACACTGCGGCAAAGGTCGGTGGAAGCGCCTTTCGATGCGATGTATCAGACCCCGAGGCGCTCGACACCGTATTCGACGCGATCGAGGACCGAATTGGCACTCCGCGGATATTGGTTCACGCCGCCGCCAATGGCAGCATGCCACCGCTCCTGATCGGACGGGGTGAAGCCAGCTCGAAAGAGGCACTCCGTGAGATCATCGAAACCAATGTTCTCGGCACTTTGTATGCCAACCAAGTGTTTGCCGAGCGTTTGAGCCGAATTGAGCGGATGAAGGACGGCCTGCGCGGTTTGATCATCAACGTTTCCTCGATCGGAGCGCTCGACGGCGTTGTCGGCAGCAGTTATGTCACGTCCAAGGCGGCGGTCAACGGCCTGTGCCTGAGCCTGGCCCGTGAATTGAGTGGTTACGGCATACGCGTCATGACCATAGCGCCAGGCGGCATCGACACCCCGATGTTCCGCGAGGGAGCCAACGAGGCCACCTACGATCTGATCGCTTCCACGGTACCGGCACTGGAACGCGTGGGAACCCCGCGCGAGTTCGGGGAGCTGGTGCGGCACGTCTGTGAAAACGATTACCTCAACGGTTCGATCATCCGTCTTGATGGCGGCATGCGCATACCCTTTGTGAGAAATGTGGGTAAGGACACGGCAGGACTCGAGCAAGCCGATTAGAGTGCTTGAGCGTATGCGTGCAGGTGCGTTGACAACGGTATCGAGTGTCACTAAGCTTGTAAATAGACACCTGTTGATAGACAGGATTCATGTTATCGATGCGGTCGGTTCACGGCCCTTCGCTTGATAGCGGGAGGGATTCATGCGCTTGCCCAAGCAGTTTTCAGACTTGGAAGTTTACGCTGGGAAGTGGGATCTGCCGGATTACAACGCCCGCTATGCGGCGCGCCTGAGCTCTTCCATGGAAGAGCTCAAGGAATTCTATGCCGTCATGCTCGAACGGGCCGAAGACATCAAGTCCTATCTGGACCGGAAGTCCTTTGACCGGTATGGGGAAGAGGACAAGCGATTAGCGCGGCTGATGTTCGCCGTCAGCGTGGTGGGCCCGGCTGTGGACATTTACCGGAGTCGCCGGGTACCCGACAGCGGCGCCACCCGCTTCGAAATGGTCCTTGACGTGGAACTGCCAGGATAAGGCCGTAGGCCCAACCGAGCACAAAGGGGGCAGGCGATCATTCCATGATCAAGGTTAAGTACATTGAGTTCAGCGGCACCGAGCACCAGGTAGAAGCGAAACCGGGAACGAGCCTGATGGAGACGGCGCGCATGAACAACGTGCCAGGGATCCTGGCTGACTGCGGCGGTGCCTGCGCCTGCGCCACCTGCCATGTCATGGTCGAGCCGAAATGGCTGGACCAACTCCCCACGATATCCGACGAGGAAGAGGCCATGCTGGAGTTCGGTCTGGAGGAGCGCGCCGAAGAGAGCCGCCTATCCTGCCAGATCCCGGTGACCGCAGCCCTGAACGGCATTGTGCTGCGCCTGCCGGAGTCGCAGACCTGAGGGGAGGATGCCCAGACCGAACGAAATTCAAGCCCAACTGTACTCCGCTACAGTTGGTCGCCAACCAAAGTCCCACCCGGAGACGAGTGCATGCAAACAAAAACCATCACCTACTACAGCGACGGCGATGTCGTGGTCGCGGACCTGCACGTGCCAGACGACTTCGATGAAGAGCGCAAATACCCGGTAATCCTGCAATGTCAGGGCTTTACCGGCATCCGCAAGATGATCCAACCCGTTTTTGCTGAGTACTTCGTCAACGCCGGGTTCCTGGCGCTGGCAATCGACTATCGCGGGTGGGGAGACAGTGGTGGCGAGCGTGGTCGAATGGCGCCGTTCGAGCAGGTGGAGGATTGCCGAAACGGCTTCTCCTGGCTGGAAGCGCAGCCCTTCGTGGACGCTGATCGCCTGGGGCAGTTCGGGGCCAGTTTCGGTGCGCTGATCACCGCCTACACCATGGCGCTCGACAGCCGGGTGCAGGCTGGTGTGGCTACCGGCGGCGTCGCCGATGGTTACGAGGCCATAACCAACCAGCGCACGCCTGAGCAGATGGCCGAGTGGGAACGAAAAATGGCCGAAGCCCGGCGCAAGCGCGTTCTCACCAACGAGGTCGATCGCAGCCTGACCGTTCTGGACATCTTCATCGACCCGGACAGCCGTTCATGGGAGCCGGAATACTGGGAAGCCGTACCCGCATGGCGCAATTGGATGGGCTTCGATTCCATGGCGCGGGTGGTGGATTTCCGGCCCATCGATGTGGCCCATCGCATCGAAAAACCGATTGCCTACTTTCTCGCCGAGCAGGACATAGTGGCGAACACCGACAGCTTCAGGGAACTGTATGAGGCCACCAAGGAACCCAAGAAATTGTTTACCTACGATTGCGGGCACTACACCTGGTATGACGGCGAGTACCTGGAAAAGAGCATGAATGATGCCTGCGCCTTCTTTCTCGAACATGTTTGAACCTGCTGGCTTTGCTCCAATGCCGCAGGACTGACGGGGCGTTGAACGGTATGTTCATTGGGAGGCTGAGCGAATGGTGAACGTGCTTGAAGGGAAGGTGGCGGTCGTGACGGGGGCTGCTCGAGGCATTGGCGAAGCGAGTGCGAGGCGTTTCGTTGAGGAGGGAGCACGGGTGGTGTTGGGCGACGTGCTCGACGAACTCGGCGAAGCCTTGGCGGACAGCTTGGGCAGTTCGGCGCTGTACCGCCACGCGGACGTGACCCAGCCCGGCCAGGTGCAGGCGCTCGTCGATACGGCGGTCGAGGAATTCGGCGGCTTGCACATCATGTTCAACAACGCCGGCACGATGGGCGCTCTGCAGCCGGACTTCCTGGAGGAAGACTTCCTAACCTTCCGGAAAACCATCGAGATCAACCTGCTCGGCCCGATGCTTGGCGCCAGCTACGCTGCCCGCCACATGGCCCGAAACGGCGGTGGTTGCATTCTGAGCACCGCGTCCAGCTCGGCGCTTTACGGTGGCTACGGCATCATCCCCTATCGCGCCACCAAAGCGGGTGTGGTCAGCATGACCAAGTCGCTGGCGGTGGAACTGGGCAAGTACGGCATCCGGGTGAACAGCATTTCACCCGGCCCGACCCGCACCCCGATGACCGCAGTGATGGACGGTGCGCCCGAAGACAAGGTGGAGGAATTGGCGGACATTTCGATGGAGTGCATGCGGGGCAGGATGCCGCTTGGCCGACTCGGCGCACCGGAGGACATTGCCAACGCAGCCGTCTTCCTGGCCAGCGACCTAGCGGCCCAGATCACGGGCGTTGACCTAGCGGTCGATGGCGGAGAAACCTTGGGGAATATGGAGAACACCGCAGAAATCATCCAGCAGCGCTTAACGGAAGCTCTGAGCAAGTAGCGGGAAGACGGGAGAAAATGTCCAGCCGGGGACGCTGCTGGGGCAGGCGGTCATCATCGGTCCCTCCCTCAACGGGTTTGCGGTTCGCGAACTCAAATGGCCGGGACTAGTCCGCCAGCGCCTCTCTAACCTTGGGGAGCACCTGCCGGGCGATGAGTTCGATGCGTCGTGACCCGGACTCCATGGGCTCACCGGGAAACTGCGCCCAGAAGTGCAGATCCCGGATCTGTGGGAACGCCTGCAACTCCGACAGGATCTGGTCCACGGCTTGGTCCGGGGTCCAGAACTGGTAAAAGCCTTGGGTCACCGCGTCGGCTGGGGTATCGAACCTCGGCGCCCCATCGCCACCACCGAACGCGCCCATCTCCAGATAGCCCTGCATCTGATGCAGCAGGTGCGGACCCAGCATTTCGGCTTCCCGCTCTGGATCGTTTGATACGATGCCCCAGCATCCTGCAAAGATGCTGCCGCTCTCACGGGGCTTGTCCAGGGCGGCCAGCGCCTTGACGAATTCCTCCTGTCCGATACCACCCGAGGAGAGGAACCCGTCGCTGATGCGGGCAGCCCGTTCGATGGCCGGCGGCGAGATGGCGCCCATGAGAATTCTGATGGGGCTTTCTGGGGCGGGCAGTATTGCGAGATTTTCGACCTGGAATCGCTTGCCCCGGAAATCGACCGGCTCACCCGACCAGGCGCGGCGAAGGATGGCGACGGATTCTTCCATCAGGCTGGGGCGATGGCCGAGTGTGCGACCGAACGCTCGGTACTCCGCTTCCACGTACCCGGCGCCGACACCCAAATCGAACCGATCTCCGCTGAGCAGGGAAAGGGTGGCCGCGTCCTCCGCCACCCGTACGGGGTGGTAGAGCGGCAGTAGTATCAGATTGGTGCCGATTCGCATTGTCCGGGTCCGCGCGCCAATGGCGCTGGCGATCACCAGTGGTGAAGGTGTGTAGCCGTCTTCGCAGAAGTGGTGTTCGGTGAGCCACACCGAGTCGAAACCAAGCTCTTCGGCCCAGACAATCTGCTCCAGCGATGCGCGGTAGAAATCTTCGAACTCGAGACGCCGGGGCGCGGGGTTGCGAAAGTCGTACCAGAGCCCGAAATTGACCTCAGCGGACACTTGCGGCTCCTCCAGGAGGTTGCGCACGGTGCGGGTCAAAAAACTCCAGCCATTGCACGATCCTGTCGTCCCGGAACCGGAAGACAAAGATGTAGCGGTTCTGATAAATCCGGCGGGATTTCATGATGCCCATGCTGGTGGCTTCGAGTATCGCCGTGTCCTGCCCCGGGCACCAATACCGTTCGTGTACGCTGAGCTTAAGCCTGTGGAACATTTCCGGCGCGGATCGCATGGCCCGAATGACATCGTCGACGCCGTCGAAACGCAGAGGTGTGTTTCCGGGTGCATAGGGCAGTTCCATCACGATGTCGTCATGGAGGTAGGTTCGCAAACCATCGATGTCGAGCCGCGAGATCGTGTCGAGAAGCCCTTCGGCGGTTGCGAGCTGCCGGGAATGTGACATGCGACTAGCGGGTCCCCGGACTGCCGTTGCGGGCGTCCATGTTAACCGATACAGAGTAGGGCGTTTCAGTCTGTCCCTGTGCGGCTAGCCGCCATCCCCGCAAATTCAGAGTCGCTTGCGCAGCCGCGCACCCATCTTTAGAGTGGACAAGCGTCTATTGGACTGACTCTGCTTCGGGGTAGGAAGGTTGGGATCATCATCGACCAGCGCGCCTAGCATGAACGGGCTTGACGGAAGGACTGCACTCATCACTGGCGGCGGCACCGGCATCGGTCGGGCCACCACGGAACTGCTGGGGGCAGCGGGCTGCCGAGTGCTCATCGGCGGTCGCCGCGAGGAACCGTTGCGCAGCGTTGCTGAAAGCTCGGCGGGCATGATCGCCTGGGAACGGATGGATGTGGCGCAAGCCGCCGATCGGAAGCGGATGCTGGCAGCGGCGCAAAAGAAATTTGGAAGCCTAGACATATTGATCAACAATGCCGCCACTTCCGTAACCGCCGACTTCGACGCTCAGGATCCGGAGCAGATCCGCGAGCAGATCGAGGTGAACCTGGTGGCCCCCATGCTGCTTGTTCACGAGGCGCTGCCGCTGCTTCGGCGTGGCGGCAGCATCGTCAACGTCACTTCCGCAGGCGCGCGCTACCAAGGCATGCCGCCGGCCGGTATGGCGCCCTATGCGGCATCGAAGGCGGGCTTGAATCAGTTGACGCGCGTACTAGCCACCGAACTCGGCCCCAAGGGCATTCGTGTCAACGCCGTGGCGCCGGGTCTGACGGATACCGAGATTGCGGCCGAGGCCGTCACCAACGAGGCGTACGCCGAGGCGCTGGTGCAGATCACGCCACTCGGACGGCTGGGGCAACCCGTCGATGTCGCCCGGGTCATCGTTTTTCTGGTCAGCGATGCGGCAGCCTGGGTGACGGGCCAAGTGGTCGATGCCAGCGGCGGGTTCTGGCTGGCCGCCTGATGGAAGCCGCCTACGATCTCAACAGCGTCCTGGCCGCGGCCAGGGAAGAGGCAGGGCTCAGGGACTACGGCGATCTCGGCTTTACCGAGGCGCTGGCCAAGCTGCTCGGCTGCGCGAGGGACGACCTGCGATTTTCCGATACCGGTTTCATGGCGTTTAAGGCGAACATCCACCGCTGGCTGGTCAACCGCCTGCGCTATGTGGATGGAGTGAAGGCGAATCCCGCGGTATTGGACGAGGATGTCTCGGATCCGATCATCGTGCTTGGCATGCCGAGGTGCGGCACCACCAAGATGCAGCGGCTGCTCTCCGCCACGCCGGGAACCATCGCCCTGCCCCTATGGATGACACAGAATCCGGCACCCTTTCCGGACGAGAAGCCGGGCAACCCCGCGGGTCGAATCGCCTTCGCCCGCGCCATCCAGGAAGCGCAGCGGGCGAACAATCCGGAGTTTCTTGCCTCCCACGAGAGGACCGCGGAGCAGGCGGAGGAGGATTCCGACCTGCTCTTGTTCGCCATCGACTACCTGATGATTTTCATCGTTCATCCTAGCGATGCGCTGCTCGAGTGGCTGCGCAAGCGCCCTCGCCTGCCCGCATACGAGATGCAACGCAAGTTGCTGCAATACCTGCAGTGGCAACAGGGCGGCAAGCGGGGACGGCACTGGGTACTCAAGAACCCCGGCCACATCGGTCAATTGGATGCCCTGTCAACGGTCTACCCGAAGGCCACGATCCTGCACCTGCACCGCGACCTGCGCACCGTGCTGCCATCGTATTGCCAATTGATCCGGGCCATCTACCTTGACCTCTTCGACGATTATGACCCGCGGCGCATTGGCCGTCAGACCCTAGCCTACTGGGGGCCGGAATTCCGGCGCCACCGCATGCAGCGGGAGGAACTGCAAGGCCGGTTGAACATCGTCGATGCGCCCTATCAGGCGGTTCTCGACGACGCTATCGGGGTAGCCAGTGAGCTCCTCGCAAGGGCAGGCATCACGATGACCGAGGAGATGGAATCCGCGCTCGAGCAATGGCAGGCGGAGAACGTGCAGCACAAGCACGGCAAACCCTCCTACTCCATGGAGGAGTTCGGCCTCGAAGATGACGCCATCCTGGCGGCGTTCGACACATTTGATGAAGGGGAGGACTGGACGTGAGCAAGGCGACAGACCACAGGACCCTTCCAGCCTCGGTCGCTGGGCTTATGGCCGATTGCGAGAGCGCATTCGCCGCGGCGGTCACCAATTTGTGCACCGGCCCGGCCGCTGACCATCCGCTGTACGCCTTGGAAGGCTTCCGACAGGCCGTGCGCCTCGCCAACGCCGGTCACCTGATGCACTTGGAGGCCGATCCCGTCAACCCGCTGCTGATCAAGATGCAGTCGCTGCAGCGGCAGATGATGTCGCCATCGGCGGATGCCGTCTATCACCAAGCCCGCCTGCACGGCGCCTACAGCTACCGGTTGACCGGCAACCGGGGCTCGGCGCATCTGTTCCAGATCGCCGTCTATCGTGGCAGCAGCGCGCACTATCCGGATTTCGAGCCTGCCTGCCTGCGGGACAATCTGCAGGGCGCGGCTTTCCCCGCCGGGAAGGATCTCGACTTGGTGCTCGACGCTTCACCGCGGCCCGAACTTGGCGAGCGCTGGCTTCCCCTGCCCGAAGGTGAAGGCGAACTGCACATCCGGCAGTACTACTACGACTGGCAGTCGGAAGAGCCTGCGAGGTTGGTCCTCGAACGGGAGGGGGGCGAGATGCCGCCGCCTCCCCAGGATCCTGATGCGATTGCCGAGCGGGTGGCGCATATGAACAGTTGGCTGCGGGTGCAGTCCGCGCTGGGCCAACGCTACGTGCAATCCATGCTGGAGTCCGATCCGCAGATCCTGAAGGGAATCGACATTCCCGGCGCATTCGAGGGTACCTGCTACATCAACGGCCACTACCGCTGCGCATCGGACGAGGCGGTGATCATGGAAGGTGAGGCGCCGGATGCCGTCTACTGGGCTTTTCAGTTGAGCAACCTCGGCTGGGAAGGCCTGGACTACTACCAGCGCCAGACCTCCCTGAACGGGCACCAGGCGGCGATCGACGATGACGGCCGGTTCCGGGCGGTCATCAGTCACCGCGACCCAGGGGTGGCGAACTGGCTCGATGCTGGGGGCCGGGAACTCGGCATCATCAACGGGCGCGCGTTCCAGGTGGCGGCGACACCGGAGTTCCAACTCACCACGATACCCTTGGAACGGGTGCTGGATCACCTGCCGAAGTCGACCCTCCGGGTGAGCGGTTCAGAACGCACCCGATCCTTGCGCGACAGGTGGGCATCGGTGCACCGGCGGCTCTGCAGTGACCAGTGAGGACAAAGGAACATGCACGACAATCTTGCCCGAATGCGGGCCTTTCTGGACAGGTTTCAGTCGGGCGACTGGGAAGGCGCCTGCGCCGACTTCTGCCAACCGGACTTCGAGATCCGTGAACCGCCCGGCCTGCCCCAGAGCGGCGTCCATAGAGGGAAGCGCGCGCCGATCGAGGTGAGCAACATCTACCGAGGCATCTGGGATGTCGAAATCGGCGAACAATCGCTCTGGGCGGCCCGGGATGCCGACTTGGTCTTCTCCCGCTACGTCATGAAGTGGACGAGCAAGGCGACAGGCAAGGCCCTGACCCAGCCGGTCGTGGAACTCAACCAGTTCCGGGATGGCAAGCTAGCCAGCATGGAAGTTTTCCTATCGGATCCGATCGGCCTAATGGCGACGTTGCAGGAGGACTGAGGGGCGGCGACCCGGCCGGGCAGGACAACACCAGTCGATTTCAATCAACATGCGTTGACTGTAAGAATTGGTGTTGATAGTGTTCCAAGGAGCTCGAATGGCGCCCTTGGGAGGTTCTGGCCTGCCGGTCACCGGGCAGCGGGAGCGAACCTGACTCAGATGACATCTTTCATTCGCATATAAGAGGTCTGGACAATGCCGATGGATCCCGCCATCGAGGCACTGGTAGGCGAGTACGACTTCGATCCCGCCGAACTGGTGGCCATCTACGCACGGGAGCGCGACAAGAGGCTGCGCCCCGACAAGAACGATCAGTATCTGGAAGTCACCGGCGAGCACTCGAAGTTCCTGGACGATCCCTACGCCGAACCCGTCTCCGCACGGGAACCGCTCCTCGACACGGTGGAAGTGCTGGTAATCGGCGGCGGCTTCGGAGGCGTGCTCGGCGCGGTGCGTCTGCGCGAGCAGGGGTTCGAGGACATCCGCATCGTGGAGAAGGCCGGCGACTTCGGCGGCTGCTGGTACTGGAACCGGTATCCCGGCATACGTTGCGATACGGAAGCCTACGTTTACATGCCGCTGCTCGAAAAAATGGGCTATGTGCCGACGGAGAAATACGCCAAGGGATCGGAGATTCACGATTACATCGTGCGCATCGCCCAACGCTACGGGCTCTACAACGATGTCTGTTTCCAGACCCGGGTCACTGGCATGCACTGGGACGAGGCGCAGGGCGTCTGGCAGGTGACCACCGACCGTGGCGATCGCATTCGGGCCCGTTTCGTGCTGATGGCCAACGGCCCGCTGGACCGGGCGAAGCTGCCGGGCATCCCCGGCATTGACCGGTTCAAGGGCCACATGTTCCACACCTCCCGCTGGGACTACGATTTCACCGGCGGCGACTTCGACGGCAATCTTTCAGGTCTTCGAGACAAGCGGGTCGCCGTCCTCGGAACCGGCGCTTCCGCCGTTCAATGCGTGCCGCTGATCGCGGAAACAGCGCAGCATCTTTACGTGATTCAGCGCACCCCCGCAGCCGTCGAACCCCGCAACAACCGGCCGACCGATCCACAATGGCGGACCGCGCTAGCCCCTGGCTGGCAGGCAGTGCGCAAGGAGAATTTCAACCGCTGGGTGACGGGAGATCCGTCTGGCGAGGACATGGTGGACGATGGCTGGACAGCGATCGGCCGCCTGCTTGATCCCACTGCCACCTGGGCCGCCCCCCTCATCGGCCGGCCGCTGACGTCGGAAGAAGGCCAGTACATCAGCAACATCTTGGACGACAAGCAGATGAACGCCCTGCGGCAGTGGATCGACGATGTGGTGGACGATCCCGAAACGGCGGCGAAGCTCAAGCCGTGGCACCGGCGCTGGTGCAAACGGCCCCTGTTTCACGACGACTACTACGCTACCTTCAACCGGCCCAACGTCACGCTGGTGGACACCGACGGCCAGGGCGTCGAGCAGGTCACAGAAACCGGCGTCGTTGCAGGCGGCGTGGCGTACGACGTGGACTGCCTCATCTTTGCGAGCGGGTTTGAGGTGGGCACCGCCTACCGTCGCCGGGCGGGATACGACCCGGTCGCGCGCGATGGCCGCAGGCTGAGCGAGCATTGGGCCAACGGCATGCGCACCTTCAAGGGGTTGCACATCCGCGACTTTCCCAACTGCTTCTACATCGGCTTCGGCCAGAACGCCAATGCGACCAATTTCTGTTTCATTCTCGATGAGCAGTCGCAGCACGTCGCCTACGTGCTGGCCGAGATGCGCCGCCGCGGCGCAGGCCGTGTCGAGCCGACGCCGGAGGCTGTGGATGCCTACGTGGAGGAAGTGAGCCCGCTGGCCATCAGCCAACTGGAATTCTGGGTCGATTGCACGCCGGGCTATTTCAACGGCGAGGGGGACCACGACGACCCCAACGGCTTTTTCGCCAACCTGCACCCCGCTGGCACAGTGGTGTTCTACGACCAACTACGGGCTTGGCGGGCAGAGGGAAATCTGCGCGGTCTGGAACTTGACGGCCGGGAGGTGGACGGTGCGCAGGCGTCCAGCGCCGACTGATCAATCGAATCCGGCGCCCTGAACAGCGATAGGCCGTGGGCGTGTTGAACATGGTGGATCTGTCCGGCAGGGTCGCAATAGTGACCGGCGGCGCCTCGGGCATAGGCCGCTCCGCCGCCCAGCAATTGGCGCGCGCGGGCGCGGCAGTGGCCGTCGCGGATATCAACGGCGAAGGTGCCGAGGAAGTTGCTCGCGGCATTCAGGCCGCAGGCGGCGACGCACTGGCCGTAACCACCGACGTCGCACAGCCGCCGCAGATCGAGAGCATGGTGGAACGCGTGGTCTCGCACTTCGGAGCGCTGCACATCCTTTGCAACAACGCTGCCGACTTGTCGCTGCTCGAACGCGACCGCGACCTGCTGCAAACCGACATCGAGACTTGGAATAAAACCTGGGAGGCCGATCTGCGGTCGGTCATGGTCGCGAGCAAGCACGCCTTGCCGCACATGCTGGCCGCGGGAGGCGGCGCCATTGTCAATGTCTCGTCCGTGGACGGCGCCAGTGGTGACAACACGCGCTTTGCCTATGCGACCGCCAAGGCAGGCATCAATGTGCTCACCCAATGCATGGCGGTCGCGTACGGCAAATCGGGCATTCGCTGCAACGCGATATTGCCTGGGCTGGTTCTGTCGCCAGCGGCGACGGACACGCTGGAGGCGCATCCGGCGATTCGGGAGATCTTCCTCGAAAATGTGCTGACGCCGCATCTGGGCACCCCCGAAGAGATCGCCTCGGTGATCGTGTTCCTAGCGAGCGATGCCGCGTCCTACGTGAATGGGCAACTCATTCGGGTGGACGGAGGACTACTGAGTCACGTACCGCACCTAGCACAACACGAGAAGTACTTCGCCACCTTGGCAACGAGCGCCGAAGCACCGGGGGATGGCGCCACGAGCGCCTGACAGCTTAAGGAAACGTTAATGACTGGGACCATGACCAATGCGGACGTGACGCGCCGGGTAGTCGAACTGGTGTCGGCCTTCCGGTTCGACGAGCTGGAACAACACATACACGAAGACATCGTCATGGAAGCCCCGTTCCAGGCGTTCCACGCCGGCCCCATGCGGCGTGGCCGGGCGAAGTTCATGGAGGGCATGTCGTTTGTTCCGAACGTGTTCGACAAGTTCAAACTGAACATCCACGAACTCTACGACTGCCCGGAACAGGACGTGGTGGTCTTCGAACAAACCAGCATGGGCGTGTTCGCCGGCAACGGCGCTACCTACCAGAACCGCTACATCATGGTGTTCGGTTTTCGGGACGGGCAGATTGTGCTGTGGCGCGAGTTCTACAATCCCGAGATCATGAACGCGGGCATGTTGTTCATGCTTGACGGTTGAGCGACCTTCATTCCAGTTCCCCTATGAGCTGCTCCCGGAGCTTGTATTTTTCGACTTTCATGGTCTGGGTGACCGGCAGAGCCTCGACGATGCGCACGTGCGTCGGACGCATGAATTTCGGCATTGCGGACAGTGCCCATTCGCCGATTTCCTGTACGCTCAGGGAAGCGCTGCGCTCCGGCACGATGAAGGCGCCGATGTCGTCCTCGGAGCCCTCGCGCGCGGGAACGGCCACCACGGCGCAGTGGCTCACCCCCGGGTGGTTGTTGAGCAGCGTCTCCACTTGGGTGGCAGCGATGTTCTCGCCCCGCACCCGGATGAAGCCCTGTTCGCGGTCCATGAAGCACAGGACGCCATTGTCGTCGGCGGCGACGATGTCTGAAGAGTGAAAGCAGCCGTCCCGCAACGACTCCGCCGTGGCTTCGGGCCTGTTCAGGTAGCCTCGGAACAGGATGCCGGGCCGCACCGGTCGCATTATGAGCCTGCCCGGTGTGCCGGCCGGCGCCGGCTTGCCCTCCCGGTTCACCACCACAGGTTCGTAAACACCCGCGGTCTTGCCCATGAATCCATCCGGCACCGGTTTCGAACCGTCGAGTATGGCGTGCTGGCCCGCCATCGCTCGAACGATGTCTCGGATTTCCTGTTTGTCGTAACCCTTCCAGAGGTGTGCGGGGGTGCCCCGAGCATCGCCAAGTTCATCGATCAGGCCCGTGGCCCCGAGGCCGAGTTCCGTGGAACCGTAGCCGACGGCAATGAAGTCGAAGCCGAAGCGCCGGGCCAGCGTGCGGTGGTTGGCGGGCAATGGCTGCATGTGGGCGCGAATGATTGGGTTCTCCCGGTCGCTGGAATGCGCCGGCTGCTGCATCAGCCAGTCGTTCATGACATCGAGCAGCAGCGTGATGCTGGCTCCACTCAAGTGGATCCGACGCCAGAAGTCCGCGGGACTGAAGCGGTTCCAGACGGCGATGGAGGCACCTGCCCAAGCGGCACGCACCAGGTTGGCGTAGGCGCCGCCTATGTGGTAGAGCGGCAGATCGCAGTACAGCACATCATCGCGGTGGGTCATGGTTGCGAGCGCCGTGCCGAATGCCCGCAACCACCCGTGCGGGTGGATGACGCCCTTGGGATTCCCGGTGGTGCCCGAGGTATAGACGACACTGCAGAGATCGTCGGTTTCGATGGCCGTTGGCGGCCGCGTCTCGCCAGCGACCGACAATTCCGAAAAGAGCACCGACCGGAAGTCCGCGTGGGGCAAGACCTGGTCGTATTGAGGGTCGAAGTCGGCCTCGTCCTTGGCCGGTGCATGGACGATCACCCGGGGAATGCCGGCGGTCAATTTGCCCCGACAGTCGTTCAGCGCGGGCACGAGATGCCGATCTGCGATCAGCACCGGCGGTGCGAGATCGTCGATGACGTAGGCGAGCAGGTCGCCCACGAAACGGTAGTTGATTGGGCAATACAGCGCACCCGTTTTCCAAGCTGCGAACATAGCGAACGCGCAGACGAGTCCGTTCGTGGAAAGCACGGCCACCCGGTCTCCTCGGCCGATGCCGAGGGCGGTGAGCGAGTTGGCGATCCGGTTGGTGAGGAGATTGAACTCCCGGTACGTAAAGCGCCGCTGGTCCTCGCCGTAGAAGAGAAACGGCCGATCGGGCTGCGTCCGCACCCAAGTGTCGAAGCGGTGCAGGACGGTGGGTTCGTCCGTCAACAAACGTTCGCGAACAAGTTCACCTGCAATCATGGACATCGAACCGGAAGACTCAGTGGATGCATGCGCCCGGGTGACCCACATCGCCAGCTTGGCGCGCCCGTCGTTGGCGCATTGCATGGGTTGCCAGCCGCCTTGGACCAAGTTAGCGGGGAAGTCTTGGAAAAGCCAGCGTCCTGCGGTCCGCTCGCAAACCCAATGGCTATCCCGCAGGGTGCGCTCACGAGAACGGCATGCGGATCGCGCATGGGGTCGCCTGCGACATCGAACGCTTGGAGCAAATCGAGCGGCTCGCCGAAGTGCAGGAAGTTGATCGGACAGGACACTAAGACAGGAAAGGACAGGCAATGCAGATGACCGAAACGGCCGAAGCCCTGACCGCCAACGTGGAAAAGCCCAAGGTGGTCGAGAACCCGGACTCGGTAGATTGGACGGCCGAGGCGGATCTCGTGGTCGTCGGCTTCGGCGGCGCTGGGGTCGTGGCGGCGCTCGAAGGGGTGCAGTCGGGGGCGAGCGTGCTGGCCGTGGACCGATTCACCGGCGGCGGCGCCACGGCGATGAGCGGAGGCGTCGTCTACGCCGGCGGCACCCGTCACCAACGGGAAGCGGGCTTCAACGACACCGCGGAGGAAATGTTCAAGTACCTATCGTTCGAAGGCGTTCCGGTCCGTGAGGATACGCTACGGCGCTTCTGCGAGTCGAGCAACGAGAACATCGAATGGCTGGAGCAGTTCGGCGTTCGCTTCGGCTCCGCATTTTTTGACGAGCGCATCGCCTATCCGCCCGACGGCTTCTTCCTTTACTACTCTGGAATGGAGAAATTCAGGGGCGAAGCGGCCAGAGTCGCTCCGAGGGGCCACCGCACGGTCGGCAAGGGCCCCACTGGACAAAACTACTTCGCTCCCCTTAAGGATGCGGCGTTGCAGGGTGGAGTTCGCTTCATGCCCCATGCGCCGGTGCGCCGCCTGATCGTGGACGGGAATGACCGGGTGTTGGGCGTGGAAGTTCAGGCCATACCCAAGGAGAGCCAAGCGGAGCATGAGGCGCTGTTCCGCCGTGTCAACCCGTACAAGATGGGCAACGGAGAAACCGCGGAACGAGCCATCGCCGCTTGCCGGGAGTTCGAGCAGCGCGTGGATGGCAATCGGCAGTCAATCCGGGCCCGCAGTGGCGTGGTGCTGGCGGCAGGGGGTTACAATTACAACTTGGAACTCTTCAGCCGTTATCGGCCAGTCATCCGGGAAGTCTATCGTGAGATCGTGCGCGGGGGATCGATGGGTTGCGACGGCAGTGGCATCGAACTCGGCACCACGGTCGGCGGCGCGCTCAGCCACATGGACCGGCTGTTCGTCACTAAGCCGGTCTCGCCTCCGGAGTCCTTTGTTTACGGCGTGCTGGTCAACGCCGAAGGCAAGCGCTACATAGCGGAGGATGCCTACTTGGGCAACGTCGGCTGCATCACTTCCGAACAGAGCCAGCTAGGCCTAGCCTGGCTGATTCTCGACCGCCGCGTGTTCCGCAAGGGCCTCAAGCAACTACTCTGGCCACTGAAGACCGCATTGTCCTGGTGGGGCCTGCCGGCGCTCATCAACATCTTGGTGGGCGGCACCAAACGTGCCCGCACCATCGAAGCGCTGGCGGAGCGCTGCGGTGTGGACAGCAACGGGCTGCGCCAGACCATCGACGACTACAATCGATGCGCGGCTCGGGGCGAGGATCCCGAACACGGCAAGCTGCCGGTGCATATCGAGCCAGTCGACTCGCCGCCATACGTCGCGCTCAACATGTCGATGCGCAACAAGTGGTCGTTCTCCGGCGCCATGCCTTATGGCGGCCTGACCGTTGACGAAGACACCGGGGGAGTCACCCGCGCGGACGGCACGGTGATCGGCGGGCTGTACGCTGCCGGCCGCACCGCCTTGGGTGTCTGCTCGGAGAGCAACTTCAGTGGGCTGTCGATCGCCGATACGGTCTTCTCCGGCCGCCGCGCGGCACGGGCCGCATTGCGAGTCAACGAACCCTAGCTGCGCAGCCTGACGTGAAGCCGAGCGCCGTACAAACTCCCGGGAGTGCTTCGGCGATGTTGTTGCGCGACCAGTTTGTGTGATCCGCCACCTCAAAGCGCAGCGGGTCGACGTCGGGGCCTAGGCTCAAGGCGACACTTCCCCTCTGCCTGGATATTGACTTTTGAACAAACCCATTGAATGCTACTTCATCTACAATTATCCTTTCAATAGACGAGGGTCTGATTGGCATGGCGAATGACATGTCTGCCACTCGATTGCCTGAACGGTTCGCGGAACTTGAGCCGTTCGTCGAAAAATGGGATCTGCCCGATATCAACAGCCGTTACGCCGCGAGGCTCTCGAGTTCCATGGACGACATGCAGGCATTCAACGACGCCATGGTCACGCGCGCCGAGGATATCAAGTCATGGCTCGACGCCCGGAGTTTCGACGATTACACGGAGAACGACCGATGCTTGGCACGACTCATGTTCGCCTATGCGATCGTGGCGCAGTCCGTTGAGATCTACAAGCAGCCGGCCGTGCCCGACGCGGGCAATCGCATGTTCGATGTTGTTCTCGAACCGAAGATGTGATCGTGACCCGGCTTGGTGCCAGCGGGTGACACGGGTCAGCGGAAGGAGCGCAAATGTCTGAGAACTACTCGGTCGGCATCGACCCGTCCGTGTTGGCGAAAGAACCGGATGAGAAATGGACCGACAAGTATCCAGACATCGACGAGTCCCGAGTCAGCTACGAAAGCATGACCTCCCCGGAGTTCTACGAGCTCGAACGGGAAGCCGTTTTCCGCCGCAGCTGGCTCTACGCGGGGCGCGCCGAATGGGTTGACCGGCCCGGCCAGTTCTTCACCAAGGAGTACGAGGTTCTCAGAAACTCGATCATTGTCGTGCATGGCCACGACGGCAATGTCCGAGCTTTCTACAACGTTTGTCCGCACCGGGGCAACAAGCTGGTCTGGAAGGACGAGCCCGGGGAACCCATCGAAGGGGTCTGCAACCGCTTCTACTGCAAGTACCACGGCCTCGGTTACGGCACCGACGGGAAACTTGAGGTTCTAACCGATCGGGAATCCTGGTTCGGCGACCAGGGCACGGAGCTCGCGCTGGCGGAAATCCCGCTCGCTTCCTGGAACGGCTTCCTGTTCGTCAATATGAATCCAGGCGGGCCGGAGCAGACGCTCAGGGAATTCCTCGGCGACTACTACTGGGAGGGCTTCGGCTGGCCCTTTGAAAAACTCACCGAGCGCTTCGTGGCGCGGGGCGTGACGCAGTGCAACTGGAAGGGTCTCATGGATGCGTTCAACGAGATCTATCATGGCGTCTACGTTCACAAGGAGGCATTCCCCTACCTGCAGAAGATGGATTTCGATGCGCTGCAGGCCATGCATGTCAAGACGATGGCCCTAGTCGGGCAGCATGGCTTCTACATCTCGCCACGCAATCCCCAAGGCCTGTTCGTGACCGATATCGAACGAATTTCACAATGCACGGGCACCGGCCCGCAATACCCAGCGGCGGAGGACCTTACGCGACTGCCGCCGGCCGCAAACCCAATCCATACGGACGACTGGGGAACGAGCAGCCACTTCATCTTTCCCAACATTCAGATACAGTTCTACTATCCCAACTGGTACCTCGTTTATCAGTACTGGCCATTGGCCTACAACAGGATGCGCTTCGAGATCGACTGCCACTATCAGCCGTCGAGAAACTTCTCCGAGCTGATCTCGCACTATGGACATGTGGCAACCTTCTGGGATGCGGCCCTGCAGGACATCAACAACCTGGAGGCGACGCAGAAAGGCCTTGAAATGGGCGTGTTCCAGAATTGGCCGCTAACCGATCAAGAACTCATGATTCGCGGGTTTCACCGTCAGATCTACCATCACGTGACCCGGTACAGGGAAGAACGGAACCTGGACGGTGCCGCCATTGGGCCAGAGCGGCACTGACCCAAAGGCATGCACACGCTTTGCCAACGAACCACTCGGAGCTAGTCGTCGAACCATGGTCCGACAGGTCAACACCCCAACGGAGAACCGCATCATCGCCGGCGGCGGCGCCTACGATCAGCGGCACTACGAAGATCATCCGGAACTCGGCACCGGCCTGATCAGCTACGAACACGCCATTTCGCCCCGTAGTTTCGAGCTGGAACGGGAAGCCCTGTTCAGGCGTTCCTGGATCAACGTCGGCCACGAACTGGGCCTGCCCAAAGTCGGAAGCTATTTCACCCGTGAACTGGAGGTTTTGAACACTTCCATCATCTTGGTGCGAGGAAAAGACCGGAAAATCCGCGCTTTTCACAACGTATGCCCGCACCGGGGCAACAAGCTGGTTTGGGAGGGCCACCCAGCACAAGAGACCTCGGGCCGGGCCATGGCGTTTTTCTGCAAGTACCACGGGCTCGGATACGCCCTGGACGGCAAGATGGAGGTGCTGCGGGATCCGGACAACTGGTTCGGCTCCCAAGGCTGCGACCTACACTTGGTGGAGGTGCCGGTCGAACTGTGGAACGGCTTCATTTTCGCGAACTTCCGCCCGGGCGGTCCAAGTGAGTCCCTGCGTGCGTACATGGGCGAGCACATCTGGTCGGCACTGGATGACATCCCGGTCGAACTCTATACCGACCATGTCCGTGGGCTCGGCGAAATCGACAGCAACTGGAAGACTCTCCACGACGCGTTCTCAGAGGCATGGCACGGCTCGGTGCTGCACAGCCAAGCCATGGTGACCATGCGCAACATTACGTTCAGGGCACCACCGTCACGCTTCGACGGACCGCATCGCACGGCCATCAGTTGCGGCACGGTGCCTGAAGGCGCCTACACCTTCAACATCGAACGAATATCCCGGGCCTCCGTGACCGGCAGCCAGATAAGGCCCACCCGTGAAATCGAAGCCCCCAAGGCGGCCTTCGGGCCCGACCAGCAGGACTGGGTGGCGGTGACCTTCACGGTGTTCCCCAGTTTCCAGTTGCAGGTCTACGCGCCGGGCTGGATCAACACTTACAACTACTGGCCCCTCGCCCATAACCGCATGCGCTTCGAGATCAACCAGTACTTCCAGCGGGCGCGCGACTTTTCGGAACTGTTCGCCCGCACGACCGGCATCGCCCTAGTGCTGGACAACGTGCGGCAGGACCTTGGCCTGCTCGAAGCGACCCAGCGAGGGCTCGAGTCCCGCGTTTACGACACTTACCCGCTAATCGACGAAGAGCACAACATCCGGCATTTTCACAAGATGGTCGATGACCGGATCACGGCCTATCGGAACGAACTCGGAGAGGGGTAGAGGATCGCAATGTCTGAAGGTCAGGCAAAAGCCGTACTGGAGCAGTTCAACGCACTCCAATCCGGGTGGAGCGAGGAAACCACGTTCGTCGACATGCGACGTGATCTCGACTCGTTTTACGACTCCCTTGCGCAGGACATCGGCGCACAGACCGATGAGGTGACGGTGATGGGCGTATCCTGTGAATCGACGACGTTCGAGCCGGACGACAACGGCCTCGTGATCGTCTATTTCCATGGCGGCGGCTACGTGGTGTCATCGCCGCAAACCCATCGGGACATTGCGGCGCACCTCGCCAAAGCAACCGGTGCCCGCGTGCTGAACATCGGCTACCGGCTGGCGCCCGAACACCTTTTTCCGGCCGCGCTGGAGGACGCGGAGGCCGTTTACCGTTCTCTTCTGGACGACGGCTGCCATCCCGGACGGATCGTTCTTGCCGGCGACTCGGCAGGCGGCGGCCTCGCGGCGGCCCTGCTGGTCAAGCTGCGCGATGCGGGGGCGGTGCTGCCCGCTGGGGCAGCTCTGCTTTGTCCTTGGGCCGACCTTGCCTGTGCGGGTGAGAGCTATGTCTCAAGGGCCGATCACAGCCCCGTGGGCAATAAGGAGATGGGCATCATGATGGGACAAATGTACCTCGGCCCGGACGGCGACCCCAGCCATCCCTACGCATCGCCCGTTCATGCCGAGCTACAGGGGCTGCCGCCGCTGTTGATCCAGGCCTGTGAAAACGAAGTGTTCCTGGACGATGCGCGAACCCTTGCCCGCAATGCCCAACAGGCCGGAGTCAGGACGGAACTGCAGATTTGGCCCGGCCTGTTTCACACTTGGCAGATCTACGCCAGCGCGCTCGATGAGGCCCGGGCGGCCATCGACGATGTGGCGAATTTCGTGGCCTCGGTCGTCAACTGACGGCGCTACCGTTCCTTGCCGATGACCTTGCGCATCTCCTTCAAACCGTCCTTCACGGGTTCGCGGGCAAACGAAAGCGACTCAAGCGACAACCACTCTTCCAACAGCGGAGCGGCCGCGCGCAGGTTGTAGCTGAGCGCTCGCTTGGTCCAGCTCAGCATTCTGGGATCGCGCCGCGCGAGTTGGCGGGCATAATCGAGCGCCTCGTCCAACAGCACGCCGCCGTCCGCGACTATGCTGATTAACCCGATGCGCTCAGCCTCGGCGGCATCGAGCACACTGGATTTGAACAGGTGATACTTCGCCTTCGCCGAGCTGACCCCGCGCGCGGGCCACAGAAACGCATCGGGTGCCGGCAGGACGTTGATGTTGAGTTGGGAGGCCGTGAGCATCCTGGCCTCGCGCGCCATGAAAATGACGTCACACAAGAGCGCCAGACCCAAGCCACCGCCAAGCACATCGCCGTTGATGGCGGCGATCACCGGCTTTTGCAGGTCCATCAGCCGCCGTAGTGCCGAGGTGTATTGAACGCTTGAGTCGATGGACTGTTCCACGTCTTCACTGAACTTCCCGACCAGGTTGATATCGGCTCCCACCGAGAACGCCTGCCCCGCACCAGTGACCACCACGACCCGCACATTCCTGTCATCCGCCAGTTGCAGCCAGAGCCGGTTGATCTCACCCAGCAGCCGCTCGTTGAGCGCATTGAGCTGTTCGGGGCGGTTCAGGGTTGCCTGTAGCACCCCATCGTCATGGCATTCGACCAGAATGTCTGCGTATGTGGAGTAGTCCATCGAAAATCCCAGCAATCGCCTCGTTAGACATCTGTTGTTTCAACGATTGCATGTCTTGAGCGTGAGTGTCAATATGGATTGGCTTATGGAACGTCCGGCAAGGAGAGGCCGCCATGACCATCGCCGACAGCTTTCAACCCGTGGGTGCGCCCTTTGATGAGGTGTATTCCCTGTATCGCCGGTCCCGGGACGAAGAGCCGGTCTTTTACTCCAAGGACCTGCAGTGCTGGGTGGTTACCCGTTACGACGACATCATGGATCTGCTCAGAGATCCCGTCTTCACCAACGAGGGGACCCTCTCCGGCTTCAACTACGAACCTGAAACCGAGGCGATCCTGTCGAGTGGCATCAACTGGAATGCCACCTCTCACATCAACGGCGTGGAAGGTGCCGAGCACCAACGCTTCAAGAAAGTTCTCGTGCCCATACTGTCACCCGTTCGGCTGCGTGCCCAAGAGCCGACGGTCCGCGCCATCGCAGCCGAGTTGATCGAAGCGTTCAAAGACCGCGGGCATTGCGAGTTCATGAAGGAATTCGCCTATCTGCTGCCCATCTTGACCATGTTTCAGTTCATCGGCTTCAACAAGCAGGAAGACGACCTTGAACAGCTTGCTAAGTGGAGCGGCAGCACATTCGCCATGTGGCTCACACCCATGGAGCCTGCGGAGCAGAAGGCCTGCGCATTGCAGGCAGTAGCGTACCAACGCTACATCCGCGACAAGCTGAACGAACGCAGGCGGAACCCGAGGGACGATCTGATGACCGAAATGGTCTTGGCGATGGATCGCGGCGAGATCGACCTGAGCGAAGACGAATTGGTGTTGATGTATATCTTCACCTTCATCGGCGCCGGGCACGAAACCACCATGGCGCAGTTGGGAAACACGTTCTATCAGTTGCTGCTTGAGCGTGGGCGTTGGCAGGCACTGCTGGACGACCCGCACATGGTTGACGACGTGGTGGAGGAGACCATCCGCTACGACGGTTCGGTGGTCGCTTGGTACCGCCGTGTCGCCGAGGACACCGAGTTCCGCGGCTTTACCATGAAAAAGGGGGAGTTCGTCGTCATGATGTTCGGATCGGGCAATCATGACGAATGTAAGTTTGACACGCCCGAAACCTACTGCCCGGTCCGGTCGAATCGGGAACGGCCGCTGACCTTCAGCCGCGGGCGGCACTTCTGCCTTGGGGCGCCCTTGGCCCGGCTCGAAGTACGGGTCGCGCTTGAGGAGTTTGCGGCGCGGCTGCCCGGCGTTCGCCTGGCGCCGGGTCAGTCAATCGACATGGCGCCCTCCGTGGCGACAAGGGCGATCGAGCGGCTCGAACTGCAGTGGTGACCGGCGTGCCCACACTCAACGCAGGCGACTTTCTCCCTCTCATGGGGTTCCCTAGGGGAGCTTGACCTCGCACCCGTCCGTAACGGGAACGCTCTGGCAGGCCAGGATCAGCCCACTGTCCAAATCCTCCTTGGACAGCGCTTCGTTTCTGCGCATGGCGACCTGCCCCTTGTGCAGGAGACAGGTGCAAGTGCCGCATTTGCCCTGCACACAATTGGTGTTGATCAGGATGTTGGCGCGACGCGCGGTCTGGAGAATGGTTTCCCCGTCATGGTGCGCCACCCGCCGCGCACTGAAACCCTGCCGAAAGACTACCGTCCACATCCGCCATCCTCCCTGTCCGGCTGCCGCCCTCTCGGAAGCTCTCCGCGGTCCGGCTGTCGCGCAAGCGCCGCTAGGTCGTGCGGCGCACGAAGGTGACCGGCAGCGAGCGCGGGCCTCGGAACACGAACGTGCCCCAGATGTCCAGTTCCTCTTCCGGAACAGTCAAGCGGAGATCATCCATGCGGTTGACGATCTCACGGAAGGCGCACTTCATTTCCATGCGCGCCAGCATGGCCCCCAGGCACCGGTGCACGCCGGAGCCGAAGGTCAGATGCTGGCCAACGTTGGCGCGTTCGAGATCGAATTCGTCCGCGTTTTCGAACGTTGCCGCATCCCGGTTGGCCGATGCCCAGCACAGATAAATGAAACTGCCCCGGGGAATCCTGGTGCCGCCGATTTCACAGTCCGCCACGGCGACCCGGGGCAACTGCGGAACCGGCGGCTGGATGCGCAGCGTTTCCTCCACAAACCGCCTCAGCGCCCAATCCTGGTCATCCGCAGTCCGAAGCCTGTCCATCAGGCTGGGGTTCTGGGCCAAAATCAGGCTCCCCCAGGAAATTCCGTTCCTAGTGGTTTCGTTGCCGGCCGCGAGCAGGGCAACGCCGCAGGACAGCAGTTCGGTCTCGCTGAGGCTGGGGTTCTCTTCGTCGTCGATCTGCGCATGCACCAGATCGGAAAGCATGTCGTCCTTCCGGTTGCGGCGGCGCTCCTCGAACTGTTGGTGCAGGAACCGGTGCATCTCCATCATGTCCCGCGCGTAGCGGTAGGCGTCCTGCTTGGAGATGCCCCGGCCGATGGGCGCAACCGAGGCGTCCGACCAGCGCTCCACATCGTCTCGGCGCGTCCGCGGCACGCCGAGCAAGTCGGAAATGACGTAGATGGCGATGGGAATGGAGAACGCCCTGACCAAGTCCACCTTACCCCGGTCGATGAAGGCAGCCATCAAGTCGCGGACGATCACCGTGATGTCCTCCTCAATTGCCGAGACGCGGTGGGCACCGAACGCTTGATTAACCAAGCCGCGGCGGCGGGCATGCAGGGGTGGGTCCACGTTGAAGTTGTCTCCCGCCCGATGCGGTCCAAAGCCCTCGCGGCGCATCATCTCGTCAATCTCGTCTTGCCAAGGCGGGCGGCCCGCGCTGTCGAGCCCCAAGCCGTTCGACAACACGTCGGTCATGCGCGCAGCCTGCTTGATGTCGTCGTGGCGCGTCACCAGCCAAGCACCCGCGCGCTCATCGAAATGCACCGGCTCCTCCTTGCGCATGCGCTCGTAATACTCAAAGGGAAGGCGGACGGTATCAGGGTCAGTGAGCGACAGCTGTGAGAGTGTTTGCATGATTTGCTCGCGACTGGTGACAACTTGCTGCTTAGGCAGAGTAGCGTACATTAACTAGACATAAGGTGTATAGTTCAACACAATTCACTTGTAGCTGGGAGAGCAATTGAAACATGGCCGAAAAGCGTTCCTCTCTGCGAACCCAACAGCGCGAATTCACCCGAGCCCGATTTATCGATGCGGGCCTGGAAGTTTTCGCGGAGGTGGGTTTTCACAACGCCACCATCGACATGATCACCGAGCGCGCCGGGGCAAACCGGTCAACGTTCTACCTGCATTTCAAGGACAAGACCAGCCTCATGCTGGCGGCCCACGAACGGGTGGGGCCGGAACGAAAAGCGACCATCGGGATGATCAATGCGATGGTCGATCCCGATCGCAAGGAGTTCCGCGCCTGGATAGGCCGCCTTGCCCAGGACTGGGAGAAGGACCGTCGGCTTTACGAAGCGGTCATGCAGGCGCAACTGACCGAACCGAGCATCGCGAAGAAAAACTACGAAGTCGTCTGCGACGAGTTGAGCGGCTACCTGTCCCGATTCAAGGGCAAGCAGCGCGAAGCGGCCGAGTACAGGGTGATGATGTTTCTAATGCAGTTCGAGATGTACTTCTACACCACCATCTGCGAGAGCGGGGAGGAACCCTCGCCCAAGGCACTGGAAGCGCTGGCGGAGTTAGGCTTGTACGCCCTCTTCAACAAGACCGGATGACTAGGCCACACCGGCGATCACCGGGGGATTCACGCTGACCAAATACGACAAATATCCTGTGCACCAGGCGGTGCGGCCCTTCAGCGAGCTTCCATCGACCGACCCGCGCTGGAATGACGGCTACTGCTTTGCAGTCTTCAACCCGGGGCAGAAAATAAAGCTGTACGGAGAGGACGTCGCCATGCGCAGCGGTACATTCGAGACCTGAGAGGCGCCAATGATCACCGGAATCTACCACGTCAACGTCAATTGCACCGACATCGAGCGCTCGCGGGCGTTCTACGAGTTGCTGGGTTTCCGCGTCGTCGCCGAGTTTGAAGAAGAAGACAAAGCGAGTCTCAACAAGGGCTTGGGGATACCGTCTTCGCATACTCAAGCCCTGTTTCTGAAGGCCGGCAAGGGCAGGGACGCGACCCTCATCGACCTGGTGCAATGGTTGCGCCCGGCAAGTCCGCCGAAGGACGGAAACGACATTGCCGCCCTGGGCGTGCCGCGCATCGCGCTGAAAGCCGAGAACCTGCTGCAGCTTTACGAAAGTCTGAAAGCCAAGGGGGTCGAGTTTGTCTCGGAGCCCCAGCAACTGGCCTTTCCGGAGTTCGGTACGCAACCCCTGTTCTGCGTTTGCCTAGACCCGGACGGCCTCCTGATTGAACTGGTCGAAGTCTAAGCCGGTTTCACCGAACCGCACGCGCCGAATCCGGGCTGTCGGGTCAGTCGCCCTGATCCTCCAGTGCGAAGGCGATGAGGTGGTCACCCTGGGTCGTACCGTAGTAGGGATGCCCGCCCGCCATGATGACCAAGTACTGACGTCCGTCGGCCGCGTAGGTCATGGGTGTGGATTGGCCCCCGGCCGGCAATTCCGCTTCCCAGAGTTTCTGACCCGTCTGTATATCGAAAGCCCTAATCCGGTCGTCGGCGGTAGCGGCAATGAACGCAAGGCCACCTGCGGTGACAATCGGACCGCCGGCCATCGGTGTGCCCATTTCGAGCGGCAGCGGCAATCCGATTCGGCTGGCGGCGAGTTGCTCGATCGAACCGAGCGGCACCTGCCAGAGCACTTCCCCGGCCACAAGGTCCACCGCACTCAGCCTCGCCCATGGCGGTTCCGTGCAGGGCGCGCCCAAGGGTGAGGTCAGGAAGTACAGTTCCATCACATAGTCGGTGCCCGCCATCGGGAAGAACAGATGCGAGCCCGAACCTTGATCGTCGGGGTTCACTTGGTCCCGGGGCACGAGCCGATGCACTTGGGCCATATGCAGGGTCGGGGTGATTAGGATTCCGGAATCGGGCACAACCGCGCCGCCGCCCCAGTTCATGCCGCCGGCGGACGAGGGGAAAACGATGGTTCCCTGGGTGCTGGGCGGCGTGTACATGCCCTCGCTTCGCAGATCTTCGATCTGCCGCCGGCAGTGACTCCTGTCCCAGAACGTGAAGCCCCAAGCGTCTCGCGGCCGCAAACCCTGGCCGACGAGGCCGAGTTGCGTCGTAAAGGGTTGGGTCGGCGACAGCCACTCTCCCCGAATGTCGGTGGTCTGCGGCACGGGGCGTTCCTCTATGGGCACCAAGGGCTCCCCAGTCAGTCGGTTGAATACGAACACCATGCCCTGCTTGGTTAATTGCACCACTGCGGGAACCCGCTCTCCGTCCCGCTCAAAATCCGTCAAGATGGGTTGCGCCGGCAGGTCGTAATCCCAAAGGTCGTGGTGCACGATCTGGAAGTGCCAGCGGACCTCGCCCGTGTTGCTGTCGAGCGCCACCAGCGAATCCGTGTAGAGGTTGTCGCCCGGGCGATAGTTGCCCACCAGGTCCACGCTGGGGCTCGTGGTCGGCACGAACACCAACTCGTTCTCCGGATCGGTCGACAAGAGGCTCCAAGCGTTGCCAGCGCCGACCGTCCCGGTGCCGTCCGGGCCCCATGTTGCCGCTGCCGGGCCGCCGTCGCGAGGCACCGGGTCGAAAGTCCAGAGCAGTTCGCCGCTGCGGGCGTCCACGGCGCGGATCATGCCGCTCGGCGCCTGCACCTGCAGATTGTCCGCCAGAGTGGAACCGAACACGGCCACATGCCCCGCCATGGCGGGCGGTGCGTGAATCTGCACCTCGTCGTGGAACTGCAGGTTGGGGCCAGGATCCAACTGCACCTCGCCGGGCGTGCCAGCGGCAGCGCCGAAGCCCGGGCAGCGTCGGCCCGTACGGGCGTCGACGGCGAAGACCCGCAGGTCCCCCGTGCCCCAGAGCAGCCTCTTTCTGCAAAGGGCATCGGCAGCGGCCGAGTCGTCCACGTAGGTTGAAACGCCGCGGCATTTGACGAACGTGTGCCCGAAGGGCGAGAACGACACGCTGGGGTCGAAGGTCCACCGTTCCTCGCCGGTCACCGGGTCCAGTGCGAGCAGTCTCCCTGTCGGCGTGCAGGCGATGAGCGTGTCTTCCACCAGTACCGGCGTGGACTCCCATGGGTTGAAGGGTTGGTGTCCGGCCAAGATGGCGTCGAGTTCGCCCGCCTGGTAAACCCAGGCGACTTCTAAGTTGCCGACGTTTCCGCGGTTGATCTGGTCGAGCCCGGAATAGCGCTCTCCGCCGGGGTTATTGCCGTAGTGCGGCCACTCGGTGTCTGCGGGCGGCCGTCCGAGTTCGGCTTGCTCGTAGGGAAGCATCCGGGTGCCGGAATTCCAGTGCACCAGCACGCTCGCAAGGACGTAGACGAATGCGGCCCCAAAAAGAACGACTATCAGGACCCTAGCGGATTTGCGAATGTTGCTCATCGCTGTGCTCCGGCCTCGCAGGTGCGCCAGCACCCGGCATTCGAGAATGAGACCCGGCGCGGGGTTTGACTCGAAGGCGACGCGCCTGCCAGCCTAAGGGATGGCGACCTGTCCCCGGGCCCGGTCCTACCTGTCCTCCGAATGAAAGCTGTCAAGGATGTTCAGGGCACGAACCTGCCGGTCGTCACGAACCGGTTCGATGTATCGTGAACCGGAGCCGGATTTCCCGGCCCCGCTCTGCGAAACAGACGGCGTTGTCGAAGCTCCCGGGAATCACGACGTTTATCGGCAGGCCCACTACATTGGGCAACAACCCGCCGACCTGGTCGAACGGTCCTGGCGCGCAGGTTGTGGCTGTAACCTTGTCGCCGAGGTTGTTGCCGATTATCGCCAGTTCCCAGTTGCGGTCCGTTGGATACAAACGCAGGCTGACGCTGGTTTTCCAGTAGCTGTCCAGGAAGGCGCGAGGATTGTAACTGACGTCCATGATCGTATCGTCGGTAAACGACGCGTTGGCCGAGAGCCCTGCCATCAGGCGGCTGCCGTTGATCGGGCGGTCGAAATCGAAGCCGACGCTGGCGGTCAGTTTCGGCGAGCGCGGGAGGTCCTGGTCGGACAGGTCCTGAGCCGTGAAGCCGCCGATGGCAAATCCCGGAGCCAATTCGTTGGCACCCGGGTTGAAGTTCCGGTTGCAGCCCTGATCGATGGTTTGACCGCCGTAACAGGCGGCGTCCGGAAAGTCGTCGAACTCGCCCACGTTGTAGTTCATCGCCCCGTAAAGAGTCAGGCCTTCTGCGCCCGGAGGCGCATAAGTCAGGTCGAGTTCGGCGCCGCTTACGGTTGCTTGAGCGGCGTTTACCACCTTCAGCAACGTGCCTGCGCCTCCCGGACGGGAAACGAACCGACTGACCTGCATGTCCTTGTACTCGTACCGGTATGCCGCCACATTCAGGCGCAGGCTGTTGTCCAGCATCATCGCCTTGAGGCCCACTTCACCCCCCTTGGCATTTTCCGGCCCGAAAGAGCGGTCGTCCGGACTCGGCTGGTCCACGTTGAAGGAACCCGACTTCCAGCCGGTACGGTAGGCGCCGAACAGCGTGATATTGTCGCGCAGCCTCCAATTCAGCGTGACTTCGGGCAGCACCTTGTCTGCGTCGATGTTGTCCACCGGCAGCGAGACGGGGCCGGGACCCGGAAATCCGAAGTTGATGCCGTTGTCCACGGTAGTCAGGTTTCTTTCTTCCTTGAGATAGCGCACACCGGCACCCAACTCCACGGTCTCGCTGATGTCGAACAGCAGGTGTCCGAAAACGGACCAGCTCTCTATGTCGACGACTTGGTCGTTGTTGTTGAAGATTGCGAAAAACGGCACTGTGGAGGCGTGCAGGAAATCCTGCTCGCCGTCTTCGTAAAACAGCCCAAGCATCCCGTTGAGCGGCCCGTCCAGGCTGGTGGCGAGGCGTAGTTCCTGAGTGAAATAGGTCTGGTCATGCCCGTTCGGGGCACCGACCAGCACGCTGCCCGGAAATCCCAGAATGGGAGAGGTTTGATCGGCGGTGCCAGGCTGAAAGGTACCGTTGATGTTGAACTCGTGCTCGTCGTCGGAGTATCCGGTGAGTGAGGTCAGGGTCAGGTGGTCGTTGATGTCCAGTGTAAGTTCCAGGGTGGAATAGAAGAACTGCGTGTCCTGGTACGGAACGCCGTTCTTGGGCATGCCCGGAAAGAACAGGGGATCAAGATCGGCAATGGTGGCCTCGTCATCGAGCCGACAGTTTTCTATCGGGTCGAACGGGTAGTCGCAGCCAACGATCTGGGCGGTACCGCCGTCCCCGCGCACACTGCGGTCTTCGTAGTTCACCTTCAGCCGAGCCGAGAACTCTTCGCTGGGTTCGAAAAGCACCGTAAGTCGACCGAACCACTTCTCTGCATTGGGAAAGTTATCGTACTTCGGCCCGACGCCACCGAGGCCCGGAGCGGGTTGGGCGGGATTCTTGAAATAACCATCCTCGTCGGAAAAGGTCAGCGCGAGGCGTGCTTTCAGCGTATCACTCAAGGCGCCTGAGGCGATGGCTTGGGCGAGAATCTCCTTCGCTTCGAACTCATAGCCAAGCCGCCCGATCAGTTCCGTTTCCTCGCCGGGATCGGCGGTTCGCAGGGCGATGATGCCTCCGGGACTGTTCTTGCCGAAGAAAAGCGATTGGGGGCCCTTCAGGACCTCGATGCGCTCGACATCGAAAAAGGCTGTGCGCAGCACGCCACCATGGCTGAACTGCATGCCATCGACGTTGATGGAAACGGCACCGTCGGTCGATGGATTGAACGACTGGGTGCCGACACCGCGGATGGTGGCGTTGCCGCCAACGCTGCCGACGTTGTCGCCAATCACCAGCCCCGGCACCCGAGTTGCCAAGTTGTAGAAACTCGTGGTCTGGAAGGTATCGAGCTGAGTGCCGTCAAATGTCGAACTGACCACCGGCACATCGAGGAAGCTCTCCTCCCGTTTGCGGGCAGTGACCGTGATTTCCTCAATCTGGGACCATGCGGGTTCCATGGGCAAGCTGAGAGCCACAATGGCCGCTGAAAGCGTGAATGATCGGAAAGAAAGGGTGGAATTGCAGTCGGACATATTTGGCCTCTCCCGAAGTGGCGTTCCTTTTGATCCCAATACATCCCAAGGCACCGCCAGAAGTATGACACCGCACTGATGCAGTTCGCAACCAGTTATCTTTAATATCGCTATGAGTCGTGTGAAAACATAGGTATATGGCTGAGTCTGCGCACGTCCGATTTCAGAAGCGGTTGTGGCATTGCCCAAAGCACCCCTCTTTTCCGCGAGGGTGAGTCAGAGGAGGCGCCAGCCGTGGCGGCTGAAGTAGCGGTATCCAGAGTGCACGAAGCGCAGGGTTCTGGCCAAGCCGCGACGGGCGGTGTGGCCTCCGTAGTGGGTGATCTTGGCCGTGGGCAGTTCGTAGATGCTACCGTGGCGGGCAAGGCGGCGGCAGAGGTCGAAATCCTCAAAATAGAGAAAGTAGCCCTCATCGAAGCCGTCGATGGCCTTGAGGGCCGCTGTCCGCGCCACCATGAAGCAGCCGCTTGCCAGCTCGATGGGCGCGGGCGCTTCGGCCGGGAGCGCTTCGTCGTACACATAGGTTGCCACCCGGCGTCCGAGAAGCCCATTGGAGGGTTCCACCGAGAGGGCGCGCAACGCCAACGCCAACAACGTGGGCGACCGTTTGGCGAGCCGGGCGTAGCGGCCTTCGGCGTCAAAGCCCTGGGGGGCGGCCAGAACCGCACCTGAACTTGCCTCGAGAAAGTGCACCGCCTCCAGCAAGACATCGGGCGCCATGGTCAGATCCGGGTTGCACATGAGGTGAAACTCCGCCTCCGTGCGCCGGATGGCCAAGTTCTGCGCCGCACCGTAGCCGATGTTCCCGTGGCCTTGAATAAAGTGCCAAGTGATCTCGTCGGCACCTTGGGCATAGCGCTGGATCAGCGCTTCCACGGCTTGGATGTCCTGGGGCGCATCGTTGCAGATGCCGTAGATGGATACGGGCACGGGCGTCCGGCGAACCAGCGTTTCGACGGCTTCGGCCAAGCTGTCGAGAAAACTGGCAAGCACGTCCTTCGGCGTATGCCAAGTGACGAAGCCGACCGACAACCCGGTCACCGCGACCCCTCCAGCGGGCGCTTGGCGTCCAGCCGGCCCATCCAAGCCAACCCCAAGCTGATGGCCACGGGCAACCAGAACAGGAACCAAGTCATGCCCACCTTGTCGATGAGTTCGTGGCCATCGAGAAGCCAAGCCGGCAGAGCCAAACCAAGAATGCCTAAAGCCAGCTTGGCGTCCCGATGGCCATAGTGGTTGAACAGGATGCGCACGACGGCGGCTATCAGCGCGGCGAACAGCGCGACGCCAACCAAGCCGCCTTGGAAGAGAACCGATAAGTACATGTTGTGCGGATGCGGAAACTCGCCGGCGGCGGTGACCAGCGTGTCGTCAGTGAGGATGCCGCGTCCGAACCACAGGCCACCGTCCGCGACGGCACTTAGGGTCGCCAGCCAGATCGCCGGTCGGAAGCTGTCACCCCGGGGCAGCACGAGAGTCCGGGTAGATTCATTGGTGATCAATGCGGCGAGCAGGGCAACGAGGATCACGCCCAAGCCCAAGACGGCGGCAGCAAAGCGGTGCCGGTCCGCCACCCGATGGGCGATCAGCAAGGTGCCGACGCCGAGCACGGCACCGATCTGGCCGTTGCGGGAGTCGGAAAGCACCACCGCCGCAGCAATGACGACCATGCCGAGCGCGCCGAAGCGCCGCCAGTGGACGCCCGACTCACGCAATGCCTCCCCGGTGATCAAGATGAGAACCACGCCAAAGACCAAGGCCGCGACCACGTTGTTGTCGAGTTGCCCCAATCCGATTAGGCGACCGTTTTCCGAGTGTTCCATTAGGAACAGCCCAATGCCCGCCAAGGCGGCCAACACGCCCGCAACCGCCAGCGTCCGGCCCAGCCAGCGTCGCAGGTCGCCGTGCATCTGGCATTCAGCGAACGCAACGGCAAACAGCAACACCTGCGCCGCCCGTGACAGCATGGACAACGCATCGCCGGGTTGGCTGCCCTCGGACCACAGACTGGTCAAGACCAAATAGGCGAGCAGGGCCGCAACCGCCCACATCAGCGGCACGGAAAAAACATCCGCCCACTGGCGAAAACGGACTAGCATCGCAATGGCGAGCAGATAGGCCGGGTAGCTTGCCGCGCTCTGGGATTCGAGCACCAGCACCCCGGCGAAGCAAAGCACGATCAGCAATGCGTTCAGCCGAATGCGGTCGCGGACGAATGAAACGGCGGCGTTCAAGGCGGAGGTCATGTCGAACCGTCGATTCCGCGAAGGACGATGGCGCAATTATGCATGCCGGAACGCCAGTCGGCGGCATGCAACCAGCGCAATGGTGGTGGGCCCACCAGGACTCGAACCTGGGACCAATGGATTATGAGTCCACTGCTCTAACCAACTGAGCTATAGGCCCTTGGAGCCCCCCAAAGCGGGTTCCATGGCGGCGACTGTACCACGGTCGGTTAGGACTTCGACGACACCTTGTCGTCCAGGAAACTGCGCAGGTGTTCGGAACGGCTGGGGTGGCGCAGCTTGCGCAGCGCCTTGGCTTCGATCTGGCGAATGCGCTCCCTGGTGACATCGAACTGCTTGCCGACCTCCTCCAAGGTGTGGTCGGTGTTCATGCCGATGCCGAAGCGCATGCGCAGCACCTTGGCCTCTCGGGCGGTCAGGCCGCCGAGAACGTTGCCGATCAATTGCTTGAGGCCGTCCTCGGTGGCCAGGTCGATGGGCAGGCCCACGGTGGAGTCCTCGATGAAGTCGCCGATGTGGGAGTCCTCGTCATCGCCGATCGGCGTTTCCATGGAAATGGGCTCCTTGGCGATCTTGAGCACCCGGCGCACCTTTTCCTCCACCATTTCCATGCGCTCGCCAAGCTCGTCCGGCTTCGGCTCCCGCCCCATTTCCTGCACCATCTGCCGGGACACCCGGTTGAGCTTGTTGATGGTCTCGATCATGTGCACCGGAATGCGGATGGTGCGCGCCTGATCGGCGATGGAGCGGGTGATGGCCTGGCGAATCCACCAAGTGGCGTAGGTGGAGAACTTGTAGCCCCGCCGGTACTCGAACTTGTCCACCGCCTTCATGAGGCCGATGTTGCCTTCCTGGATCAGGTCGAGGAACTGCAGGCCGCGGTTGGTGTATTTCTTGGCGATGGAAATGACGAGGCGCAGGTTGGCCTCGACCATGTCCTTCTTGGCCCGCCGCGCCTTGGCCTCGCCCAAGGACATGGCGCGGTTGATCTCCTTGATTTCGGTCACCGACAGGCCGGTGCGAGTGCACACGGCCTTGAGCTTCTTCTGAATGCGCACGATGTCGGGCTTGCGCTCGGCAAGCACTGCCGAATAACGCTCATCTGCCTTGATCAGGCGGTTCAGCCAAGTGACGCTGATCTCCTTGCCGACAAAGACCTTGCGAAACAGATCCCGCGGCACGCGCGCCTCGCGCAGGCAGATGTCGATGAGGGCCCGCTCATGGCGGCGCACTTCCTCAAGCGCTTCCCGGGGCCTGCGGACGATTTCATCGTAGTGCTTGGGCGTCAGCTTAAAGGAGTGGAACTTCTTGCCCAGCGCGGCCAACTGGGCGCGCGATTCCGGGCTGCTGCGGCCCCTTTCGTCAATGAGCTTCCGGGTCTTGTTGAATTGGCGCCTAAGCGCCTGGAAGCGCCTCTTGGCCAGCACGGGGTCCGGCCCCTTGTCGTTGTCCGAGGAATCCGCCTGCTTCTTGTTGGCGTTGTCAGCGTCCTTGGCTTGTCCGGCCTTGCCGTCGGCCGCTTTGGCGTCCGCGGAATCCGCCGCACCAGCCTGCGGTTTGCCGGCCTCGGCGCCATCATCCGCCGTCTCCGAGTCGAGGTTCTCAACCTCCCCGTCAGCCTTGGCCTCACCATCGCCGGTTTTACCGTCCGCTTCCTCGGCCTTTTCGACAACCTGGGGAACGATGGCCGGCTTAGGCGCCGGAACGACCTGAGGCGCCCTCGGAACATGGTCAGCCGGGTCGAGGTAGCCAATGAGCAATGTCGAAAGCTGGCCCTCGCGGCTCACCTCGGTGTAGGTGTCGAGAATGTGCTCCACCACGCCGGGAAAGGCAGCCAAGGCGGCGAGCACGTCGCGAATGCCCTCCTCGATGCGCTTGGCGATGACGATTTCGCCCTCCCGGGTGAGCAGCTCCACCGTGCCCATCTCACGCATGTACATCCGCACCGGATCAGTCGTGCGGCCCGCCTCGGTCTCCACCGCTGCGAGGGCCGCGGCCGCTTCCTCCGCTGCGAGTTCATCCACCGTGTTCTCTTCGGCGCTCATCAAGTCATCGGCATCGGGGGCGCTCTCGTGGACCTCGATGCCCATGTCGTTGATGGTGCCGATGATGTCTTCGATCTGATCCGAATCGGACAGGTCGTCGGGCAGGTGGTCGTTCACCTCAGCAAAAGTGAGGTAGCCCTGCTCCTTGCCCTTGGCAATGAGTTCCTTCAGGCGTGACGGCTGCTTTGAAATCTGTTCGCTCATGGCCCCTCGACAGGTTGAACGGGTGGAGTTTGGGCCGAATGCCCGATTGCCCCGGAACGGCAGGCATTCAGAAAGTCCAAGTGAACGGCGTATTCTACTCCCTATTTGGGGCCGCACAACGCTTTTTCAAGCCGAAGCCTCCGGAATTGGGCGTGCGGCGCGGGCGTCCGGCACTATCTTGACACCATCTGGACAGATCGGGAGTCTTGTGTACAATTTGTCCTGTTCATGATCACCCCGGAAACCCTGTAGTGGATGTTCAGGACGATCTGTACCGGATAGGCAGCGTGGCCAGCCTGACGGGCATTGCGGTGGAGCGGCTGCGGGCGTGGGAGCGCCGCTACGGCCTCAGCCCAGCGCATCGCGAGGGCCGGACGCGCTACTACAGCGGCGGCCAGCTCGAACGTTTGCGGCGCATCAAGCGGCTGATCGACCAAGGCCAGCCGATTTCGAGCTTGGCGCACCTGACCGATGAGCAGCTCGGCGCCCGGCTAACCGAGTCCCTTGCCGTTGCCCCGTCCTTGCCCAGGGTAGGCGTCATCGGTCCCAACCTGAGCGTTCTTGCCCATCAACGGGGCGAGGACTCCCAAGTGGAGCTCACCGCTCAGTGGGCCAACATGGCAGCCTTCGCCGCTGCCACTCGGCTGCCGGAACTCGACGCCGTCGTCGTCCAATTGCCCACGTTGACCACCCAACCCATTGAGGAGATTGAGCAAAAGCTGCCCCACGCCCGGATCGTCGTGGTCTATCAGTTTGCGGCGGAAAAATACCTGCGGCGGGTGGCGGAAGCGAACGTGGAGATCTTCAAGTGGCCCGTCCCCTGGCCTGAGGTCGAGCAGGCCTGCACCGCCGCCGGCGGGCGGCCGCTGCGGGCAGCGGGACTGGCTGAGCGGCGCTTCAGCGACACGGAGCTAATCGCCATCGCCGCGGGGAGCACAGACCCCAGCCACTGCCCGAAGCATCTCGTGGAGCTGATCTCGCAGTTGAACGCCTTTGCCGACTACACGGCGGACTGTGGCGGGGCGGATGACGCCACGGCGGCTAGTGCCGCCCGCTACCAACAGGCCCAGCGCGAAGCCACCCATGCCCGGGCTCGGCTTGAGGGAGCGCTGGAAGCTTTTGTCGAGTCCTGAGCTTTTACCTGAACAAAATCTTTACAAAAAGATGAAAAAATCGCTTGACAAGCCGTTTGTACTGTACATAATGGCTTCAGTTTAGGGTTTTAGGCGTGCAAGCAACTTCGAGGCAATCCTCCCTTCAAGTGTCCTTCCCCCAAAAGCAATGAAGTTGCATTCAGCGGATCCTCCTCGCTGACACGCCTTTCTTCCCCTGCCCTGCCCATCTCAAACCACCCTTTCTCAAACCAGCAGGGCAAGCGCCGCTTGGGCCCGGGTGCGCACGCTCTCCCGGTGATTGTCCAGGTTGATGCCGTCCTGGGTGCCCATGGCACCCACCAAATAGCGCTTGTACACGCCTTGGCCAATGGCGGCCAAACGCCAGTGGGAGAAGGCGCGGTAGTAGTTGATCCCGCTTAAGGAACGGCCGGCGCGCCGCTCGTAGAGTTCGCTTATGGCCTCCCGCGAAGGGAAGCCGCCGACCGCGGTCGCGGGGAGCGGGGGTGCCGGATCGGCGACGCTTTCTTCGGGCTGAACCCAGGAGTTCAGGAGGTAGCCCACATCCGCCAGCGGATCCCCAAGGGTGCAGAGCTCCCAATCGAGCACCGCCCGAATCGCCCCGTCGCCGACGATCATGTTGCCGAGCCGATAGTCGCCGTGGACGATGGCGGCACCGATCTGTTCCGGCATGGTTTCGGCCAGAATGCGGGAAGTCTCCTCCATTTCCGGGACGTCGTGGGTCTTGGAGGCTTCCCACTGCCGGTTCCACCGTTTCAACTGACGAGCCAAGTAGGCTTCCTTGCGTCCTAGGTCGCCGAGGCCCACTTCGTCCGGGTCGATGCGGTGCAGGCGGGCTAGCACTTCGATCACGTCCAAGCCGAGGCGGTGCCGCTCAGCTTGCGGCATCGATTCCGCAGTTGTCACGTCGTGGGGCACGGCGCCCTCGACGTAGCCCATGATGTAGAAGGGCGCACCGTTCACCGCTGCGTCGGTGCACAGGCCCAGCGCTGGCGCCACGGGCACCTCGGAACCCTGCAAGGCGGCGATGATCCGGTGTTCACGTCCCATGTCATGGGCGCTTTCGAGCACATTGCCGAGTGGCGGCCGGCGCAGAACGTAGGCGGCGCCTGCCTGGTCAACGAAGCGGTAAGTGAGATTCGAATGGCCGCCGGCAATCAGCGAAAAACTCAGGGGCGGCTTTAGGCCATCAATGCGCTCGGCCAGCCAAGCCGTGACTGTTTTCTCGTCGATGCCTTCCAACTTCAACCCTCCCACCTGCGGTCTTTTCGCCGCGTTAGAAAAACGGAACCCAGCGGCGCCAACCGCCTTTTTTCTTCTTCTTTTCGGCAAGCGCTTGCCGATCCTCTTCACTACGTTGCGGCGCAGGGGGCGGCTCGAATCCTTCGGGATGCTGCAGGCGCAACGGCGGCGGCGTCTCCGGGCGGTCGAGCAGGCCCAAGGTCATGAGGTTGGCCCACGAGCGGTCGCGGCCGCGGATGCGCTCGGCGAGAACCAGGTCGCCGTTTTCGTCGAACGCCGGGTGATGGGGGTAGTTCACCGCCAGCACCCTCAAGGTGTCGTTCGCCGCCGTCGGCAGTTCGAGCTTGTACTGGGCTTCAACGAGCACGATGAGCGCTTCGGGAATGGGCTCCGCCTGGGGATAGTTCTCCAGCACGAAGCGCGCCCGGTTGGCGGCCGCCACATAGGCGCCCCGGCGCATGTAGTAGTCGGCGATGTGGATCTCCGATGCGGCCAGCATGTTGCGCAGGTAAATCATCCGTTGCTTGGCATCGCTGGCGTAGTCGCTGTGCGGATAGCGGCGCAACAGTTCGGCGAAGTCCGCGTAGGCCTCCCGGGCCGACGTCATGTCGCGCTTGGAGATGTCCGAGGTGAACACCCGGTCGAGCAGCCCGCGGTTCTTGTTGTAAGCCGCCAAGCCCTTCAGGTAGTAGGCGTAGTCGATGTTGCTGTGCTGCGGGTGCAAGCGAATGAAGCGGTCCGCTGCCAAGCGGGCGGTGTCGTGATCGGAGGATTGGTAGCGCGCATAGACCAACTCCAACTGCGCCTGTTCGGCGTAGCGCCCAAAGGGAAAGCGCGCTTCGAGGCGCTCCAAGCCCGTGATGGCGCGTTCGTAGTTCCCCGCCCGAAGGCTGCGCTGGGCGTTGCGGTAGAGCATCTGCTCGGTGGCGTTGATGTCCTCGTCTTCCTCGTCCTTGTCCTTGCCGCCGATGAACGGCATCCAGGAACAGCCCGCAAAGGACACCAGAAGGGCGCTTAGAACGAAGAAGCGGCACAAGCCCGCTATGGAACCGTGGTTGGGGTAGCTGGCCAGCATGGCAAAGGCTGCTCCGCAAAAGACATTAATTTATCCCATTTACCCGAGATTTCCGACTTGTGCAGGGAGATTCTTCATTCCTTCGCTCGAAGCGATACCAATGCGAACCGAAGGTCCGCACCGGCTCGAGGGCATAACGAACCAAAGGTTCGCGCCCTCGCTCCGAACCACCGAACCCCATCGAACTCACCCATCCCCCAAGCGGACGGACACCGCTCGATTCACACTTATCCGAGATGAGCTGCGGCATCGCTGCGCCCTTCCGCCTCTGACCGGCTCACCCGCCGCAGCGGATGCAGGGCGCCCTCCTCGCCGATGACGTACTCGGGGAACTCAACGTCGTAGTTGCCGAGGCTCGCGGCCTCGGCGCCGGTGCGGGTGCCGCTGACCATGCCCAAGGTGCCGTAGGTGCGCAGGCCCATCCGGGCCCTCAGCTTCGGACTCGCCTCGTCGAGCACTTCCTGCAGGCAGGTGACACCCCAGTTCTCCTGCTGACGCATCCAAGGCAGGCAATAGAAGGTGGAGATGTGGCGGCGGGGATGGCCTTCCGGGTTGGCCGCAGCGCTGTGCCAGACCCTTCCGTCCCACGCGAAGATGCTACCGGCCGGCGCCTCAATCTGCACGGCAAGTTCGCGCGGCGGCGCCTTCACCATGTGCTCCGGTGCCCAGCGATGGCTGCCCGGCACCACCCAGGTGCTGCCCCGTTCGGGCGTGAAGTCGTCCAGCAGCCAGAATAGATTGCAGATGGCCGGAAAGTCCGCCGTGGCCGGCACTTGACCTTGGTCCCGATGCAAGGGCTGCACATAGGAGCTCGCGCCATGAAAAAGGCCACCCGTCAGGCTGGAGACCAGGAAGTGCTTGCCGAGCAGGTAGCCCGCCAGCGCATCGGTCTCCGGGCGCTCCACCAAGTCCAGAAACACCTTGCCCTTGTTGACCAAGTTCGAGAGCTGCTGCCTCGGCCCTTCCGTCCCCGGCGGCGCAAGCGCCCCCAACGAACGCTCCGCCGCAGCTTGCCGCTCCAATTGCTCACGGAGCGCTTCCACTTCCGCATTGCTCAGCACGCCAGTCAAGAAGCAAATCCCGTACTCGGTGAGGTCTGCCCGAGCCTGCTCGATGTCCGCCGTCGGCGCGGGCAACGGCATTGGCGTCGACCCCTCAAGCCGGGGCGCGGCGATGTACTTGGTTTGGCGGTGGGCAGCGGATTGCATGGGCGTTTCCTCCGGATTCTGATTTGGGGCGAAGCTATCTTAATCCCGTTTCGAAAAACCAAGGGAATCAAATGCTTGACTTCCATCAAAATCGCCAGTTCTCTCCTGTACCACTATCACAATCGTTGGATGGACACTTCCGTTGAAACACGTCGCCGGGGTGTGATCCATACTGAAACCCGCACTTCAAACAAACCATCATGTATGCCCTACCCCGATGACCGAGGCAAATTTGCCAATTTTTATTGATGTATCCGATTCGCGTGGTCCGCGTACCACCATCCTGAAAAATAGCCTTCGCATTTGCCATGATTCAATCCTCCCCAAAATCCAAATGGACAGTGTCACCAAACTTGCGCCCATTGGCTAGCGCCATTCGTCAGGTTCTCACCGCGATAGTTGCGTCGTCAGTGTTCAGCCACGCCTCTGGCTCCGTCGAGAGAGGGGTTGTTGCCGAGTTTTGCGCATGGTCAATCTCAATCGCTTCCACGTATTGCATGGTCCGCCGCCGTTCGAAGTGCGCGGGTTCTTACTAGCGCGACGGGAAGTTGGCCTTCACTAAGGCCGGATTGGATCTCTCCGCCGCCACGTCCGGCGCATTGCCTTGGGCGGAGGAAACGCGCCGTTGGCTTTGGTTCGCGCGCGTTGGCGCGTCGATTGGCGGTGTCCCCAAGCCCCTCGCATGAAACAAATTTTTAAGTTCAATGAAATCAAATGCTTGAATATCTCCAATTTAACATAATGTCGCAGAAGGCCGTCCCCCATTTTGAATCGGGTCCCGTGCGGTTGTAGGTGATTCGCCCACGGCTCTGTAGGCGATTTGCCGTAGCGTCGGCGCCGCTGCTTGGCGCATCCTTTTGGGGCCGAATCGGACACCGGACACAGCCATGGCCGCGACCAGCCACGACCACAACTTCAAGAACCTGATACTCGACTACCCCCGCGACGCGCTGGCGTTCTTCGCGCCCGAGGAGGCGCCGGCGCCGGGGGACGAGGTCGAGATCGTCCCGGTGCGGCAGGAGCAGCTCAAGGAGCGGCTCGGCGACCGCTTCCGCGAGCTCGACGCGCCGCTGCTGGTGGACTGGCGCGACGGCCGCCGCGAGGCCGTGCTGTTCGTGGTCGAGGAGGAGACCGAGCCGCGCCGGTTCTCGCCGCACCGCCTGGCGCACTACTGCCTCGACCTCGCGCGGATGCTTGGCACCGACCGCGTGGTGCCGGTGGCCGTCTTCCTGCGCGGGGCCGGGGCGCCGCCCGCGCTGTTGGTGCTCGGCACCGAGCGCCGGCCCTACCTGACGTTCGAGTATCTGGCCTGTCGGCTCGCCGAGACGCCCTACGAGCGCTGGCGGGATAGCCGCAACGTGGCGGCGCTGTCAGTACCGAAGTAATACTCCCCAATAGTGCCGAAGTAAAAGTCCCCAGTTCGGGTTGCCGCCACCGCCCCCGCGGGGGCGGTGGCGGCAACCCGG
>JAJEIQ010000054.1 GCA_022827905.1 Pseudomonadales bacterium
GAGCCGAGCCGAGCCGAGCCGAGCCGAGCCGAGCCGAGCCGAGCCGAGCCGAGCCGAGCCGAGCCGAGCCGAGCCGAGCCGAGCCGAGCCGAGCCGAGCCGAGCCGAGCCGAGCCGAGCCGAGCCGAGCCGAGCCGTGAGCGCGTCTTCGTGGCGCGGCCGCCACGCCCTGCTGTGCCTGCCGCTGCTGCTCGCCTTCGCCGCCCCGGCCGCCGCGCAGCAGGTCACCAATTCCGCCGTACTCCATCGCGACACCATCGTTGAGGGCCAGACCCGCGCCTTCCAGATCACCAACATCCCCACGCGCTCGCAGTACTACCTCCACGCCAGCGTCGGCGGCGCCTTCACCGCCGAGGCGGGCGACGTCACCATCACCACCAACAACCTGCGAGGCCAGGCGCAGGCCGTCACGCCCGACGCCAACGGCCCGCGCGCATACCCCGACGCGGTCTACCGGCACATCCGCTTCGAAGTGACGGCGAACGGCGATAGCGACGGCACGGACGACGAGACCTTCGGGGTCCGTCTGTGCACCACCGCCGACTGTACCGGCGGCACCGTCCTCGGCGAGTGGACGGTGACCATCACCGAGCCGGAGGCGGAATCCGACGTCAGCGGCGCGACGGGCGCCACCGTCACCATCGTCGGCGGCGGCAGCCGGCTCACCATGATGGAGTCCAGCGCGAACGACGACACGCGCGACAAACAGGCCAGGCTGCGCATCACGCTGGCGTCATCGCCGACAGCGGACATCGTCCTCGTCGCGCGGACGCTCGCAACCGTCCGCACCGGATCGGACGGCGAGGGCAACTCCACCACGAGGTGGACCGCCCGCGGCGTCGGCCCCAACTCGCCCGATGCGCCCACCCATGATGTCGAGGTGGCGCGGTGGAGTTCGGGGGCGACGGGCGCCGACCTCACCAAAGAGGCCGTGTTCTTCGCCAACGACAACATCGCGGACGCCCCCGGCGGCGCGCACACCGGCAACTTCCTATTCCGTCTGCTGATACTGAACGAGAGGTACACGGACGGTTCCACAGGCAACGGCACCGCCTACTCCGGCGTAACCATCCCGGACGTGCCCTTTTCCGTGATCGACGACGACCCGACGCGCATCCGCCTGCTCCCCACCAGTCCCGCCGACAATGAGGCCACCGAGGGCGGCACGGACAAAGCCACGGTGCTGGTGCGGCTCGAGCGCGCGCTGGCCGCGGGTGAGGAGGCCACGGCGCTGCTGACCTTCAGCGGCGCAAGTCTCGGCGCCAATTTCACGCTGGCCGCGGCCAGCGGGCAGACCGGCGCCACCTACGCCGACTCCGACGACGGCGCCCAGGGCCTCGTCACGCTTGCCGGCGCCGGCGTGCGGGAGGCGGTCATCGAGGTCACCGCCCTCACGGACAGCGACGCCGACAGCCAGACCCTGCAGATCGGGATGCCGCCCTTCGACAATCCCGGGCGCGGCAACCACCACCGCTCCAACCTGGCCGGCGGCGTCTGCGCCGCCCACGGCTGCCCCAACCGCCCCCAGGGCGACCCGGGGCAGCGCTTCCAGTCCGTCACCCTTGCCGAGGCGTCCCCCGGCTTGACGATCATCGACGAAGGCGACGGCCGCGTCGGCGAGAACGGCGGCCAGTACTCCTATACGGTGCGCCTCAACACCGCGCCCGCCGCCAACGTCACCGTCGCCGTCAGCAGCGGCGACACGAGCAAGGCGACGGTCAGGGCGGGCGCGTCGCTGACCTTCACGCCGAGCGGCCCGGGCATCTGGAGCACGCCCCAGACGGTCACCGTCCAGGGCGCGAACAACAACGCCGACGCGGCGGACGCGGCCGTAACCATCACTCACGCCGTCACCGGCACGGGCGACTACGCGAGCATCGCCGACGCCACCCACGAGCTGACCGTCGTGGACGACGATGCGACGGAAGTCACCATGAGCGGCGCAGGCGTGCGGGCCTCGCCGTCGGACACCAGCATCTCGCAGGTGATGCTGGAGGGCGACGCCTCTCGGGTCGACCGCTCGCTCACCGTCACCCTCAGCCGGCCGCTGGCAGCCGGCGAGTACGCGCGCATCCCGCTCATCCTGCAAGCGATGGGGCACTCCACCGCCGACGGCGATTGCGACACCAGCGGGAATGATGTTCCGGATGACGCCTTGGAGCATTGCGTGATCGTCGAAGGCTTGCGCGGGCCGCGCATCAGCGCCAACGTGGCCTGGCCGCCGCACCACAACGACTTCGTGATGACCGCCACCGGCACGGGCGTCTCTCTTGAGGGCGTCAACCGCTATACGCCCAACTACCGGGGCTACCGCATCCTCGAGTTCCGCGGCGCCGGCGCGCAGACCGCCACCTTCGCGCTGCATGCCCGCGACGGCTTCGATGACGGCGAGGGCTTCGACGAGCGGTTCTCGATCGGCTTCATCGAGCCCAAGGACATCGAGAAGCTCTGGACCGGGAATTTCGACGGAGGCATAGTCGTTGAGACTTCGAGCGATACGGCCTGGTTCGGCATCGAGGACAAAGACCCGCCGAGCGACGTCATCGCGGTGCCCGCCGACTGGTCGCTGCTGCCGAGCGGGCTCAGTCCCGGCGACCGTTTCCGCCTGATCTACGTGACCAGCCAGACAACAAGCGCGACGAGCCGTGACCTTGCCAGCTACGACGCGTTCGTGCGCGCGGAGATCACCGGCGACCACCTGAACTCCGGCGGCGTGACTGCGCTCCTCGACCATGCCGGCTCGTTCAGGGTCATCGGGGAGGTGGGGCAGCCGTTAGCGAAAGCCCATATCGCCGCACGTGACCATGCGCGGTTCAACCCTTCGAACCCCGACCATCCGAACGTGCCCATCTACTGGATGGGCGGCAGCAAGGTCGCCGACGACAAGCAGGATTTCACAAACGAAAACTGGGACGACGAGGCGAACCCACGCACGGCGGACGGCGCCGCCGCCACGATCAACGCCGGCGGCTACTGGACAGGAACCAGCGGCCTCGGCTACTGGACCGGCGGGGGCTGCTCGTATGACACACGGAATGGTCCCGGCACCAACTATTTCACCGGCGGTTACCCGGCGCTGGGTCATTTGCCGAGCGCCAGCCGCGACGGACGACCTGCGCGCGTGTCGTCCGTGGGTTACTTGAATGATGGGACCCACAATGACAGGAACCCGCTCGGACCTCGGACAGGACTTAACGAAAGTACGACGCGTACCCAATTCATCGGTGTGTGCTATCCCAACGAAGCCAACTCGGGGATGAAGCCGATGTACGCGCTCTCCGGCGTGTTCGTGGTGGAGGATGAGCCGGGCGTCACGATCGAGAACGCCTCCGCCGCCGAGGGCAGCGCCGTCACCTTCACCGTCACGCTCCCCGACGGCTACGCCAACAGCGCCGGCGTCAGCGTCCCCTACACACTCGCCGACGGGCGCGGCGTCAGCGGCGACCCGGCGTACATCATCGCCACCAGCGCCGACTACACGAACACCGCCGGCAGCGTCACCATCCCCGCCAACAGCGCCAGCGCCACGTTCACCGTCGCCACCGCCGACGACAGCGCCTACGAGAGCGACCACTACTTCACCGTCACCCTTGGCACGCCGACCAGCACGGGCACCCCGCCGCCGCTGGGCTTATCCAAGACCGCCATCGGCACGATCACCGACGCCGCGGACAGGCCGGCGATCGAGTTCAGCCCCGCTACCGCGTCCGCCACCGAAGGCACGGACACTGAAGTGTCCGTCACCGTCACCAAGACCGGCGCGACGGAGGTCGCGTCGTCCGTCTACTGGACCACCGCCGACGGCACCGCCGCGCACCCCGGCGACTACACCGCGGACGCCGGCCACCTGGAGTTCGCGCCGGGCGACACCTCCAGGACGATCGCCATCGACCTCACCGACGACGCCGACCGCGAAGGCGCCGAGACCTTCAAGGTCCAGCTCAGCCAGCCCAGCGAAGCCACGCTCGGCAGCGCCAGCGAGGCCACCGTCACGCTGAACGACGACGACGGCGGGGCGCCGCCGCCAACTGTGCCGACGGTGCAGTTCAAGGACGCCGCAAAAGTGATCTACGAGGCCCGCCCCTTTGAATTTCCCTATGTTGGCGAAGCCGAGATCGAGTCCTCGAGCGCGGTCGCGGCGGATACCGTCGTGAGATTCACCATCGGCGGCACGGCAACCGAAGGTTCCGATTACGTAATTATCGAGAGCACGTCTGCAAGGAGCGCGACGATCAAGGCGGGGGAGACCGAGTCTTCCGCCAGTGTCAGGATGTTGACCGATGTATTTCATGAAGCGGACGAGACCGTCATCCTGACGCTGATTGACGGCGAGGACTACGACCTCGGCGAGCAGACGGTGATGACGGTCACCATCAGGGACCTGCCGGACGTGCAGTTCGCCGAAGCGGTGTCCACAGGTCTGGAGGGAACCGACCTGACCGTGAATCTTGAGGCGACGCATGACTTCGCGGAAGCGGCTGATGTGACGTTCCGGATAGTCGGAACGGCAACACCCAGCACGGACTACACCACGCCCGCGAGCCCGGTGCGATTCGGCGTCGGCGAAAGGACTGCAACCATCACCATCCCCATCGTCCTGGACACGGTCAGCGAAAGCGGCGAGACCATCGTCCTCGATCTGACGGACGACACCCTTGCAGACAATCGCTATGAACTCGGCGCGCAGACCACGCACACCGTCACCCTGGAGGACAACCTAGCCTTGCTGCCGCTCACCGTGAAGTTTACCGCGAGCGCGTCGAGCGTTCAGGAGAGCGCCGGGACGGCGACGGTCATGGTCGAGGCGTCACGCCCGGCCAGCGAGGACACCGACGTGGCGTTCACGGTAACCCATCCCGCCCAGAACGCCGCCACAGCCGGCACGGACTACACCACGCCGACCAGTCCCGTCACCATCGCGAGCGGCCAGACCACCGCCATGATTAGCATCCCCATACTCGACGACAACGACGATTGCACCGAGCAGGACGGCATCTACAGTTGCCCGGACGATGGGGAGAAGTTCATCCTGACCTTGACCGACGGCGCCGACTACGATCTGGCCGACACCAACACGCGGCATACCGTGACCATCTTCGAGGATCCCGTGAAGAATAAAGAGGGGGAGGCGCTGGCGGGCGGACTGGCCACCATCAACCTCACGAGGCCGCGCCTGCACCTGGCGGAGGGCGGCCCGTCGGTGCGCTACGGCATTTCCCTCACCCGCAACCCGAAGGCGAACGTGGATGTGTACGTCACGTCGCCGGACATCGGCCTGTTCACCGTCGCGGGATCGGATGGGGTTCGGTATCAGCAGATCGCCCTGCGGTTCACGCGCCGCAACTGGGAGACGCCGCAGTTCGTCACCGTGCAGGCGGTGCAGGACGACGACAAGGACAGCGAGCAGAACCTGCTCATCGACCACGCCATACGCGGGACGCAAGCCGATTCAGCCAACTTCGAGTTCGGCTCGCCCTACTTCAGCCATAACCGCGGCGGCACAGGGGACAACAGCAGCGACGATATCGGCGTCGCCCTGCCGGACCTGCCGGTGTACATCGCGGACGATGACGCAAGCTCGGGCGATGGCGGGCTGACGCTGGAATACCTGGACGCGGACGCCGCCCGCCCCATCGTCATCGAGGAGGGGAAGGCGACGACGCTGCGCTTGCGCTGGAGCCGCGCGCTCACCACCGGCGAGACGGCGGCGGCGCGGCTGACGATCGTCGGCGGCGCGCACGGCGAGGGCAAGGACTATCAGGTCACCACCGACACGCCCAACGTCACCGTTGAGGCGCTACCCGTTAGCGCCGCCAAAACGGAGTTCATCGTCACCTGGGCGAAGGCCGCAACGAACGCCGCCGCGGCGATCAAGATCAAGTCCCGGAACGACGGCAAGCGCGCCACCGGCGAGCGCGACCTCTCCGTCGAGCTGCTCGACGCCTTTTCCGCGGACGGTTCCGCCGGCCAGGACGACACGCCGTCCGGCGTTCGCCTGAAGAACGGCCCGCAGGAGGAACGCATCCACGTCCTCTCCAGGGATCGGCTGGTGGTCCAGCAGACCACGCCCGATGGCCTGGTGTTCAACGGCCTGGAGACCACCGGCGACGATGCCGAACTCACCACGGACGACGCGTGGGCGGAGATTGACGAGGATGGCTCCGCAACGCACAAGGTGAAGCTGTCCCTGAGCAGGCCGCCCACGAACACGGAAGACGTGGTGGTGACCGTCAGCACGAGCGACAACGAAAAGCTGAGCGTGGCCGGCAGCGACGATGGCGATGGCGTTGCCGACACGGTTACGTGGGTTTCGTCAGGGAGCGGAACCCGGTACGACGATTCCGTCACAGTGGAGTTCACCGCCGAGGAAGACGACGACTCCGATAGCGAAGCGGTGTTCGTCTATTTCACCATGACCAGCGGCTACGGGAACGCCCATCCCCCCGGTACGCTGGTGCGCGCCTTCCGCGTGGACATCACCGACGACGACGCCGGCGTGGCCGTCACGCCAACGTCCCTCACGCTCACGGAGGGCGCGAAGCGCGGCCAGCCCATTCCCGGCAGCGACCCCGCGCGCCGCACGCACCAGATCGCCGTCCGCCTGAACACCGACCCGGGCGACAGCGGCATCGTCACGCTGACCCCCAGTGTGTATGACGTGAAAAACACCAACGCGTTGTCGACCAAGGTGGATCGCGACAAGCGGCAGCTGCGGTTCACCGGCGGCGATTCCGGCAACTGGAACGAGTATCAACTGATCGGCTTCAGCGCAAAGGCCGACAGCGACAGTGATAATGACGAGTTCTTCTTGCGCTGGAATGTAACGGGCTACACCGGCGTGACTAGCGCTGACATTCCGGCGGTAACCATCAAGGTCACTGATAACGACCCCGCCGTGCGCATCTCCGAGTCGGAGATCGACATGGTGGAGGGCGCTTCGGCGGGGAGTGGCGGCGCGCGGACCTATGATGTCGTGCTGAACGCGCCGCCTGCCGCGGGCGAAGTCGTGATCGTGACGCCCACCAGCAGCGATCCGGGCGCGGTGTCGTTCGACGCGGGCAGCGCCCTGGCGACCCCGGGCCGGCCGCCTCGCTTCGGCGTCTCCAACTGGGACAGGCCGCGGAGGGTCACCATCTACGCAGCCGCCGACGGCGACGAAGACGACGAGACGGCGACCGTCACGCACAGCGTATCCGGCGGGAACAATTACGGCAGCGTTGCCGCGCCCGCCGTCACGGTGAACGTGCTGGACAAGGACGGCCCGGAGGGCATCGTCCTCTCCGCGGACAGCGTTCGCGTGGAGGAGGGCGGACATCCCGTGTCGTTCACCGTCCGCCTCGCGGGCCGCCCGTCGGGTCCGGTGAGCCTTAATGTCACGGGCGCCGGCAGCGCCGTCTCCGCCGATGCCGACCTGAGCACGGACGGCGCCCAAACGACCCTGGCGTTCACCCAACAGGACTGGCACAGGCCGCAGACCGTCTGGTTGAGCGCGGGGGATGAAAGCGACACCATGGACTCGGACGACGAGTTCGTCACGCTGATGGTGGGCGGCGTGGGCGCGTCATACGTCGCGCTGCCGGTTACGGTGACCGTTCTCGATGACGAATTCACCGGACCGACGTTCACCGTCACCGGCTCCGGCACGCTAACGGAGGGGACGGTGGGGTCGGCTCTCTTCACCGTGTCCGCGGACATCAGCCCGACAGGCGCGCTGCCCGTGACCCTGAATATCAGCGAGACGGCCGATTTCGTCCTCGCAGGCGATGAGGGCGACCAGACGCTTGGCTTCAGTTCCCTGCTGGCCATCATCAACCACAGCGTTCCCATTGACGACGACAGCGTCGCGGAGGATGACGGGTCGATCACGGCGACGCTGAAGCCGGGCAGCGGCTACCGCGTCGGCACGCCGTCGTCCGCCACCATCAACGTCGTGGACGACCCGAACGACGGCGGGGCATCGGCGGTCACGGTGGACCTGTCGGGCGCGACCTTCTCGGCTTGGGAGGGGGAGAGCGTGAGCGTCCCCGTGGTGCTGTCGAGCGTCCGTTCGGCGACCACCACCATCGAGCTTGAGCAGTCCGGCCCCGCCACGGCGACCTCCGGCGCCGACTTCACGGCCGGGCCCTGGAGCGTCACGGTGCCGGCGGGCCAGACGACCGCGAGCGCCTCCATCGCCCTGACGGACGACACGGCGCTGGAGATGGACGAGGTGTTCAGCATCCGCATCAGGCAGTCCTCGCTGCCGGCCGGGGTGGCCGCGGGCACGGCCACGACGGCGCGGGTGACGATCATGGACAACGAGTACACCCTGTGCTTCGACAATCTTTCCTTCCCCGTCAACGAGCACGCGGGCGGAGTGGACCTTCCCCTCACGATGTCGAGGGCGGTCCAGAATGATGTCACCGTGTACTTCGACTACACCGACGTGACGGCGATGGCCGGGACCGACTACACCGCGGTGTACGCCTCGTCCTCCGACACGGTCACCATCGCGGCGGGCGACCGCAACCTGGCGATGACCGTCCCCGTTCACCCGGACCTGGCATCGACCAGCAACAAGAACTTCACGGTGACGGCGCGGCCCGCGGCGCTCCCGGACGGCCAGACCGCGTGCTCCGTCACGGTCATCATCACCTCGAGCGGGCTCGTCATCGCCGAGAGCGGCGCGGGCACCACGGTCAACGAGGACGGCTCGGACAACGACACCTACACGATCGCGCTGGAGAACCGGCCGGACAGCGACGTGACGGTGACGGTGACGGTGACGGCGGGCGCGCAGGTGAACAAGGCCGGCGGCACGGCGGGAACTTCGCAGACCCTGACCTTCAGCCCCTCCGGGACGAACGTCTGGAGCGCGGCGCAGACCATCACCGTCACGGGCGTGGACGACAACATCGTCAACGATGGCGGCGGGCGCACGGTGCGGATCGCCCACGCCACGTCGTCGAGCGACGCCGACTACGCCATCGCCAATGCCGGCGGGGTGTCGGTGACGGTCACCGACGACGACGGCGGCGCCACCGACGGCGTGACCGTCACCCCGACCTCGCTCGCCCTGACCGAGCTTGGATCCCCGAACGCCGTGGAGAAGACCTACACGGTGGCGCTCGACACCGACCCGGGGGCGGCCGTCACCGTCACCGTCGCGAACGGCGACAACACCGCGGTCGAGGTGGACACGGACGCCGGCACGACCGGCAACCAGAACACGCTGACCTTCACCCACGGCAATAGCGGCAACTGGAACACGGCGCAGACGGTCACGGTGCGGGCGCTCAATGACGCCGACGGCGCGAACGAGTCGTTCAACCTGACCATGGGCGCGACCGCCGCGGGCAACACGGCGCCGTATCACGGCATCGCCGTCGATCCGGTCGCCGTGACCACCACCGACGCCGGCCACGGGGCCGTGGTGTCGAAGTCGAGCCTGTCGGTGGCGGCGAACGACGGGACGGACACCTACACGGTGGCGCTGAAGAGCCGGCCCTCCGGCAACGTGGTGATCACGGCGACGTCCGGCGCGACGGCCAATGCCGAGGTGGACACCGACGCCGGCATGGCGGGCAACCAGGACATGCTGACCTTCACCAATTCCGACTGGAACATGCCTCAACCGGTCACGGTCACCGGCAAGGGACAGGGATCGACATCGATCACCCACAGGGTCTCGACCACCGCCGACACGGCGAACTACCCGACCTCGACGACGACCCCCGCCGTGTCGGTGACGGTGACGGCGGACACGCGCCCGGAGGTGACGGTGGCGCCGGACGGGGCGACGGTCTCCGAAGGGGAGGACGATCCGACCACCGGGGGAACGCAGCAGCGTCCGGTCCGGTTCACGATCAGTGGTCCGAACACGCTGGGTTCGACCCTGTCGGTGTCCTACGCGCTGTCCCAGACGGGAAGCTTCGTGGCGTCGTTGCCGGCCAGCGGCAGCACGAACCTGTCCGCGGCCCCGCTTAACGCCTCCCAGAGTTCCCCCTATGCCGTCACGGACGATTCCACGGACGAGCCGAACGGCACGCTCACCGCCACCCTGAGCGCGGGGACGGGCTACCGGATCGGCTCGCCGGGGACGGCGACCGTGACCCTGGTCGACAACGACCCGACGACGGTGACGCTGGCGGGCGGCGGCACGGTGACGGAGGACGGCGCGAACTCCGTAGACGTCACGGTGACCCTCGGCCGCAACCTGGTGGCCGGCGAGACGGTGACCGTGCCGCTGACGGTCTCGGGCACGGGGGTGGCGGCGGGCGACTACACGATCGCGCCGGCGCCGGGGTCGAACCTCAACACCGGCGTGGCGCTGGACACCAACAGTCCGCACAGCGCGGCGCAGCCGGCGGTGGCGTTCACGGGCCACGGCACGGACACGGTGCGGGTGGCGACGCTGCGGGTGACGGCGGTGCAGGACACCACCGACGAGGGCTTGTCCGAGACGCTCGCCGTCGGCTTCGGCAGCGGCAACCGGGCGGTGGTCAGCAACCTCGACCTGGCGGACCCGTCGACCACCGGCACGGGCGGCACCACGGCTTCCGGTTCCGCGACGGTGACGATCACCGACGACGACACGGCGGCGGCGGCGCCCGAGGTCTCGATGGCGCTGCAGACCGGCGAGACCTCGAACCGCAACGCCGACAACCAGCTGGAGCTGGTCGAGAGCGGGGGCGCGGACGGGGCGGTGTTCAACCTGAGCGCCGACGGCGTGCTCGCCGCGACCCTGACGGTGTGCCTGAACGTGGCGGAGGCCGGCGGCGACCTGCTGGCCGCGTCCGCGGAGGGCATCCGGACCGCCACGCTGACGAGCGGCGGCAACGTGAACGGCGCCGGCATCTACCAGCTCACCTGGACGGGCGACACGGACGACGAGCGCGACAGCGTGGTGACGGCGACGCTGGTGGCGCCGGGGACGGCGGGCTGTTCGGCGGCGGCCGGTTCCTACACGGTGGCCTCGGCGATGGCCTCCGACGCCGTGCGCATCGAGGACGACGACGCCACGACGGTGGAACTCACGAGCGCCGACCGGGACATGGCGGAGGGCGACGCCTCGGACACCGCGACGCTGACGTTCGCGCTCGGCCGGCGGCTGCACGCGGGCGAGGCGGTCGTGGTGCCGTTCACGCTGGCGACGACGACGGGGGCGCGGCTGCCGGGCAACGCGATGGCGGACTTCTCGGTGACGGCGGCGGGCATGGGCGTGACCGTCGCGAACGCGGCCACGGCGACCCCGTCGCTGACCTTCACGGGCCACGGCACGAACGTCGTGCGGACCGCCACGGTGACGCTGACGCCGGTGGCGAACCGCGACGACGGCGACCGGGACCACGAGGCGCTGACGGCGACGCTGGCGCCCGACAGCGCGCTCGGCTCGACCTCCGGCACGGGCACCACGGTGGGCGGCGGCGCCATGCGCCACGGGACGAACTTCGCGGCGAACCTGCGGCTCGTCGACGACGAGTCCGGCGCCGCGCCGGAGCTGGCCTTCGGCTCGGCGGCCCACTCCGTCGCCGAGGACGCCGGGACGGTCAGCGTGACGGTGGACGCGGCCCCGGCGCCCGGCGCCGCGCTGACGGTCAAGCTGTCGTCGAGAAGCGGCACGGCGGGCCTGGCCGACTACGCGAAGCCGCCGGCGACGTTCGAGTTCCCGGCGAACCAGGCCTCGCACACGGTCAGCGTGACCGTCAGGGACGACGGCCTCCACGAGGACGACGAGACGTTCACGCTGACGCTCGTGGCCGCGTCGGACTCAAGCTACACCGTGGGCTCCCCGGCGACAACCGAGGTCACGATCACCAGCGACGACCCGCGGCCCCCGCCGACCGTGTCCGTGCATCCCAAGGACGCGGTCGGCACGGAAGGCGCCGCCAACTCGATATCGGTGGAGCTGCGCCTGTCGCGCGCGCTGGAATCGGGCGAGACCCTGACGGTCCCTTACAGCCTCGACCTGAACGCCGCCGCGACCGCGTCCCAGACCGGCGTGACGATCGAGAATCCGGTCTCCGGCAACCCGAGCACGGGCACGCTGAAGATCGCCGGCCCGAACGCCCCGCAGGACATCGCCCTCCAGCTGAGCCCCGCGGCCAACACCGTGGACCGCACGGTCTCCGGCAGCCGCGCGGCCGATTTCCGGCTGACGGGCGTCACGGGCGTGGCCGGCGCGTCGCTGTCGGCGGTGGCGGGCGCGAAGGTGTTCGTGAACGACGCGAACATCGAGCGCAGCACCTCGATCCAGGTGTCGGGCGGGTCCCGGCTGGGCCGCCGCGAGTTCGAGGAGGGGGGCGAGGTGTGGGTGCTGCTGGACGGCAGGGCGGGAAGGAAACGGGATGGGGGAGGACTGAGGACCCATGACGGGCACAACGTCGTCATCGGCGTGCAGCACCTCACCACCGGCTTCGACGACCTCGGCGCCGCCTACGCCGGCCACGACGCGCTCGTCGGGCACCTGGGGCGCGAGGGGGACACCGACTACTACAACGTGGGCGTGCTCGGCTACGGCCCGTCCGCGCAGGTGCGCATACCGATATTGAGCGACGGCGCGGGCGAGGGCGACGAGCGCTTCCGGGTGTTCATCGCCGAGACGCCGGGCACCCTGTCGCCCCGCAACGTGTTTCCCGACAACGGGGCGCGGACCTCCTACATGGGGGTGCGGGGCGCGTACAACTCGCTGGACCGCGCGCCGGGCGTGGACTTCACGATCAGGGGCCAGCCGGGCGGCGGCCAGCGGGACGCGCAGCCGCCGGCCGGGCCGCCGGCGCCGACGCAGGCGGTGTCCAACGTGCAGTTGACGGCGGTGGACGCCAACAGCGTCCGAGTGGCCTGGGACGCGGTGGAGCGCGCCACGGGCTACGAGGTGGCATGGGACGCGCTGGACGGCGACGGGCAGCCGATCGCGTCCGGCCTCAGCATCGGCGTCACCGGCACGACGGCGACGATCGAACACAACGCGCCGGGGGCGGCGTCGCTGCGGGTCACGGTGGCGCCGGAGTACGTGGACGGCAACGGCGACACGCAAACGCTGGCCGGTCTCGCCGCCACGGCGACCATCGACCTGGGCTCAACCGGCAACGGCGACTCCGTCGGCGACGGCGGCACGGGCGGCGAGGACTCCCAAACCCCCAACCCGACGCCCGCCTCGTCCTGCGTGGGCGACGGGCAGTGGGACACGGTGGCGGGCTACTACGGCTCCAACGCCAACAAGTCCCCGAACTACGGCGCGAACTGGTACCGGGTGCTGATCGCCTACCGGCTTGAGGACGCGGACAGGGCGCTGCCGGCCTGGACGGGCGCGACGGAACGGCCGACCGCGGCCTTCACGGTCGGGGAGGCGGAGGACGAGGAGGCGGTGTGGTCCGGCTGGACGCCGGTGCGCAAGGCGCTGGAGTGCCTGCGCGACGCCAACCTGGTGAGCCGGTCGTTCGTCCCGCTGGTGCCCGCCGCGTCGAACCCGGCGCGCGAGGGGGTGGTGCGGGTCGTCAACCGCTCAGGACAGCCGGGCGTCGTTCGGATCCAAGCCACCGACGACGCCGGCTGGCGCCCGGAGCCGCTCACGCTGCTTCTCGACGCCGGCGGGTCGGTCGAACTCACCTCGCGCGACCTGGAATCGGGCAACGCGGCCAAGGGGCTGTCCGGCGGCATCGGCACGGGCACCGGCGACTGGCGACTGGACGTGTCGAGCGGCCTCGACTTGGGCGTGCGGCCGTTCGTGCGCGCCGCCGACGGCGCGTCGGCGGCGATGCACGGCTTGGCGGAGGCGACCGATGGGGTTCACGCGGTGTGGACGTTCAACCCGGCGGGCGAACTGGCGCAGTCCAGCCTGCTGCGGGTGATGAACCTGGGCGCGGAGCCGGCCACGGCAAGGATCACCGGCATCGACGATGCGGGCCTGCCGGGCGGGACGGTGACGCTGGAGGTTCCGGCGCGCGCGTCCGTCCAGCTGGGCGCCGCCGACCTTGAGGGCGGCGGGCCCGGATTGAGCGGCAGGCTAGGCGACGGCCGCGGCCGGTGGCGGCTGCGGGTGGCCTCCGAAGGCGAGCTTGCGGTGATGAACCTGGCGCTCAGCCCGTTCGGGCACCTGACGAACCTGTCGGACGGCGGGTTCCCGGCGCTGCGCAGCGGCCGGGCGCACCCGGTGCCGCACGTCCCGCCCGCCTCGGACGGGCTGGGCCGGCTGGGGCTGGTGCGCGTGATCAACCAATCGGCCCGCGGCGGGGAGGTCCACGTGCTGGCCCATGACGCCGCGGGCCGCCGCCACGGGCCGCTGACGCTTCGGCTCGGTCCGGGCGGGGCGGCGCACTTCGACTCCTGGGACCTGGAGCTTGGCGGGGAGGCCGGCAGCGGCCTGTCGGGAGGCACGGGCCCCGGCGTCGGGGCCTGGCGCCTGGAGGTCACGAGCGGGCTGGACATCGTGGTGCGCTCCTACATCGCCACGCCCGCCGGGGCGCTCAAGACGGCGCGGGAGTTCGTCGCCGGCCCCGGGCCCCTCCGCGACGAGGTGACGTTCGCGGAGGACCGCTGACGGGCGGCGTCGGTGCGCCGCCACGCCGCGGCATGGGGCGGTTCCGGGCCGTGCGGGCGCATCGGCGGGGCCGGACTGAAGGATCGCGGCGGATACGTTCATGAACACTGCGCTCCGCGCAATGCGGCCCCGGCGGGGAATCGGAGTGGGAACCGACAGCGCTGCCAGCGATTCTCATTTTGGCCAGGTCAATGTGTTGGGCCGGGAGATTGGCGGTCCGCGCCCGTTCCCAACTTGCCGTGGGACTTCTTGGCCATAGGCGTCAATCCGTTTGGATGTTCGGGCAAAGCGTTCCGATGGCTTGCGCAGGCCTTTGATCGCGCCCGTCGGGCGCGATTTCGCGGCGCCCAACGCACGCCGGGACAATCTCGCACAACGCATGGGGCGATGACGTACAGACTTTGGCCATCCCGCCCGCCAACATGCCCGCATGGCCAAGCGAAGGAAAAAGCGGAACCGGCGCCACGACGCCGCCTTCAAGAACCTCCACGCCTTCCCGCTGATGGCTTGGGGCCTCATGGAGATCGTCCTGCCCAGGGCGTTGTTCGAGGAGCTCGACTTCGACACCCTGGAGCGCCTGCCCGCCGAGTGGATCGCCCCCGGGCTGGAGCGGCGCCTGGGCGACACGGTCTGGCGGGTCCGGCGGCGCGGCGGCGGCAGCCTCATCGTGCCGGTCGAGTTCCAGCGCAAACGCGACTCGCTGATGCCGCTGCGGGTGGCCCACTACGTTGTCCTGATGCTTAAGGACTTGGTTCGTCAAGGCAGGTTGGACCCGGACGGGCGGCTGCCGCTGGTTCATCCGGTGGTGCTGTACAACGGCCTGCGCCCTTGGCGGGGTCCGACCGGCGTGGCCGAGCTGTCGGCGGACGGCGGCCCGGAGTGGCCGCGCTTCGCGCTGGTTGACATGGGCCGCATCAGGGTTGAGGATTTGCCTAGGCGCAACGCCGTGACGCTGCAGATCGAGGTCCACCAGGGCGCCTTGGCCCGGGATGATGACGCGGTGCTGGGGCGGCTGTCGGCGCTTCTGGGCGGGCCGGCGCACCGCGAGCTGCGGTTGGCGTTTGCGGAGTGGATATGGCACTCGCTGGCGCCGGGCTTGGGCCCGGAGTCGCCGAAGGTGCCGCAGTTGCGGGCCCGGCTGCGGGAAATAGCTGATCTTGGGGAGTTTGAGGAAATGAAGAAGTCGTTCATGCTGCAGTCCATGGTGGACCACTGGCTGGAGCAGGGCATGGCTCAAGGCATGGCCCGGGGCCTGGAGCAGGGCGTGGCCCAAGGCATGGAGCAAGGTGTGGCCCAGGGCATGGAGCGCGGCGTCGCGGAGGGCTTGGCGCGGGCGCGGGCCGACGAGCGGGCGCGGCTGTGCCGGCAGGCCGGCCGGAAGTTCGGCGGGCGGGCGGCGGAGCGGCTTGCGGAGGGGATCGACGGGGTGACCGACCCGACGCGCTTGGCGGAGGTCGGCGACTGGATCATCGACTGCGGCACCGAGGCGGAGTTCCTGGCCCGCGCCGAACGCTCGCGGGACCGCTAGCCGGGCAGCGCCCGCCCGCACGGGCCGATCGGATGGGTTCCCATCAAGGGCGGGATGCCTTCCGGGGAGAGTTCCGCTTGATATCGACAAAAGGCCAAAACGAGAACTGCTGCTGTGCTGCACAACAGCGCTGCTCAGCAAGTGACTTGCGGTGCCCAATCAACAAGGGCACTCTTGCGGTCGGGGGAGTCTGTGCATGAGTGAATTCAACGCTGCCGAGGCCATTCAGGAACTGGTCGCCAAGGACCAGATCAAGCTGGCCATCGCCCGGCTGCAGCGCGGGCTGGACCGGCGCGACGCGGCGTTGCTCAGTTCCGCCTTCCACGACGATGCGGCGGTGGATTACAGCTTCTTCAACGGCTCGGCGGCGGACTTCTGCGCCATGATGACCGGGGGGCCGGAGCGGCCGGCGCATCAGGTCACCATGCATCGTCCCACCAACCTGTGGATTCGGGTCGCTGGCGATGCCGCGATATCCGAGAGCTCCATCATTGCCTATTCACCGAGCGGCGAGGGGACCGATGCCGTGCAGTCGCTGATTGGCGGCCGCTATCTCGACCGCCACGAATGCCGCAGCGGGGACTGGCGGTTGACGCACCGCACCTACGTTCTGGACTGGAACATCAATCAGCCGGGCACCGGCACCGCGCTGGCGACCTTTAGCGAGCCGGTCGTTCGTGGCGATTGGCGCAGCGACGATGCCGGCCTGAGACAATTGGCCGACTGGGGCGTAGAGGAGGGGGCAATCAGCGAACAAGGAGGAGACGTGGAGATATCCCAGGCACTTGCGGCCAAGGCCGAGGCGGCTTTCGCCCGCAGCGAGATTCATGATCGGATCGTGGCCCTGTCACGGGCGATGGACCGGGCTGACGAAGCGCTGCTGCGCTCGCTCTGGCACCCGGGTGCCCAATTGGAGTTGGGCGGCTATTTCTCTGGGACGGCGGAGGAGTTCGTTACCTACATACTGGAAACCGCGCGCGGCATGGTGCGCATGGCCCATACCGTGGCCAATGAATGGATCAACGTGGACGGCGACGACGCGGTGGCGGAGTCCTACGCCATCGGCTTCTCCACCAGCCGCACCGACGAGGGCGATCAGGATGCCTTCGTGGGCGGGCGCTACCTCGACCGCTTTGAACGGATCGACGGCACGTGGAAGTTCACCCACCGCACATTCGTTCACGATTGGCAGATTGAGCAGCCGAGCACCGACCAGCGCGACGACCCGGACGGCATGTACGCCGCCCTAACCCGGCGCGGAACCCTCCACCCCGACGATCCGGTCTATGGGTTCTGGGACTCGCTGCAACCTGCCACGGTTTAGTCCGTCCCAGTAGGAGGCCCCATGGAAATGCGCGTGCTCGGCCGTACCGGCGTCAGCGTCAGCAAGTTCTGCTTCGGCGCAGGTATGTTCGGCTATTTTGGCAATGCCAGCCAGGCGGAAGCGGACCGCATGGTGCATCGCGCGATGGACGCGGGCATCAACTTTTTCGATACGTCCGACTTTTACTCTCACGGCGAGTCGGAATCCATGCTCGGCAAATCGCTGCAGGGCCGGCGCGACGACGTGGTGCTCGCCACCAAGTTCAGCCTGCCCATGGACGACGATCCCAATCATCGCGGCAACTCCAGGCGCTGGATTGTCCGTGAGGTGGAAAGCAGCCTGCAACGACTCGGGACGGACTACATCGACCTTTACCAGGTGCATCGGCCGGACGCCAGCACGGACATCGACGAAACCCTGGGCGCGCTGTCGGACCTGATGCATCAGGGCAAAGTGCGGATGATTGGCACTTCGACCTTCCCTGCCGAGCAGCTGGTTGAGGCGCAATGGGTTTCCGAACGACGGGCCCGGGAACGCTTTCGCGTGGAACAGGCCCCCTATTCGCTGTTTGCCCGTCGTATCGAGGGGGGCGTGCTGCCCACCTGCCTGCGCTACGGGATCGGCGTGGTGGTGTGGAGCCCCTTGGCGCAGGGGTGGTTGACGGGCAAGTGGCGCCGCAACGCGAAACCCAACGATACGCACCGCCAGAACCTGCAGCCCCATCTCTATGACATGGCACGGCCGGACAATCAGCGCAAGCTGGACTTGGTTGAGCAACTCGACGGCATTGCCCGGGAAGCGGGCATTTCCTTGATGCATATGGCCCTCGCCTTTGTGTCGGCCCATCCGGCGGTGGCATCGGTGATCATCGGGCCGCGCACCCCCGAACAGCTTGAGGGGCTGCTGGAAGGCGCCGACGTGGCTCTGAGCAACGCGACCCTGGATGCCATCGACCAGATCGTCGCGCCGGGGGAAAACGTGAGCCACGACGATGACGGCTACATGGCGCCTGAGCTCGCAGACGCTGCGTTGCGCCGCCGGGAACATGCGCCCGAGGCGCACGAATCGGCTCGGCGAACCGTCGACAACATCCAGGCCTATCGCGAGCAGCAGGCGAAATAGCTGCCAGCGTGACTGGGGAAAGGAGACGCCGGTGGCGGTTCGAGTTGCTGGCGGTTGGTCTGCTTTGGGGCTTGATGGCGCCGCTGCCAGCGTACGCCCAGTGTGATGACCGTGGCAGCTTCGACTCGGTTTACGCCGAAGCCTGGGGCATCGACAAGCGCAACACCCGTTACCAACCGCGATCGGCGCTGAGCTCGGCGAACGCTCGGCGGTTGGCACTCAAATGGGTGTACGGGCTTGCGACGGAGACCCCACGGTTCTATCCCTTGGTGACCGAGGACACCATTGTGGTTGGGGACTCCGGCCGCGGCCTGGTTGCGCTGGACCGGGAAACCGGGTGCGAGCGCTGGTTGTTTCCCCACGACGGGGAAATCGCCAGCGCCATTCTGCACTCGAGGGTCGATGGCAGGGACCTGCTGATCTTCAACGATCGCACGGCGGGCGTGTTTGCCGTTGACGCAGGCACGGGAACCGCCCTCTGGCACGCCAAGGTGAGTCAGGAACCGTTGCCTTGGTATTCCGGGTCGCCGGTGGTTGTGGGCAACGTGGTTTACGTTCCCGTGTCATCCATGGAAGTGGCGCTGGCGGTGAACCCGCTGTACGGCTGTTGCGTAACCAGCGGAGGGCTTGCGGCATTCGACTTGGCGACGGGCGCCGCGCTCTGGTATCTACCCACCATCCGGCAGCCGGCCAAGCAGACCGGGCGCCATTTCCTTTTTGTCGAGAAGCACGGCCCGAGCGGGGCATCGGTGTGGGCCGCGCCCGCCTACGATGCTGAGCGTGGCCAGCTGTACTTCGGCACCGGGCAGAATTTTTCGCATCCCACCACGGGCACGAGCGATGCGTTGTTTGCAGTAAGCGCCCCATCCGGCGAAGTCGCCTGGGTGCGTCAGTTCACGGCGAACGACGCCTACACGGCGGCCTGCAACATCGCTGCCCTGAACCATCCCAACTGCCCGGATCCCATGGGCCCCGACGTGGATTTTGGCGCGCCTGCGGTGCTTACACGCACAGGCTCCGGCAGGCCTCTGCTGCTGGCCGGTCAGAAGTCGGCGGACGTGCACGCGGTCGATCCGGATACCGGTGAACGGGTCTGGACCCGCAAGTTGGGGCGTGGCGGCATCATCGGCGGCGTCCATTGGGGGCTTGCGCTAAACGAACGGCAGGGATTGGTGTTTGCACCGGTGAGCGACAAGGCGCTGCTGGGGTTTCCGGCGCCGGGCAAACCGACTCCCGGGCTGTACGCGCTCGATACGGAATCCGGCGTGGTGCGCTGGTCCTACACGCGCGAGTCGCGCTGCAGCGACCGGGAATGCGTGTTCGGCCTCTCGGCCGCCGCCGTGGCCGCCAATGACATCGTCGTGACGGGCAGTATGGATGGATACCTCATGGTCCATCAGGCCACGTCCGGGGAGTTGTTGTGGGAGTACGATGCGTGGCGGGAGTACTCGGCGGTCAACGGTGTGCGTACCAGGGGTGGGGCCTTCGATGCGCACGGCGCCATGCTGGCGGACGATTTGCTGATGGTTACGGCCGGCTATCGATACGTGGGCCAGCAGCGCGCCGGCAATGCCTTTCTGCTGTTTCAGGTGCAGCCGGCCCATGAATGACGGGCAAGTGCTTGCCGGGCGCTGGCGACGACTCGGCGCGACCGCGGTGGATGCGGTGCTGGTCCCAAGCTTGACAGTTTTGCTGGTGATGGCGTTCGAAGTGATGGAGGACCCCGAGGACTTCACCAGCGCCTGGTGGATGTGGTGGGTGCTTTTGTTAGCCGTGGCAAGCTACCTGATTCTGAACGGTCATGGGCTCGCCCGCAACGGACAAACCCTCGGCAAGCGCCTGTTCGGCATTGCCGTGGTCCGGGCGGACGCTTCGGAGCCAGCGCCCTTCTGGAAACTCATCTGCGTGCGGGCACCTTTTTTTCCACTTTTGTTTGTTGTTATCTACCCACCGCTCATCGTGTTGCCGCTGTTGGATCTGTTGCCGATACTGGGCAAGTCCCGTCGATGCCTGCATGATCGGGCGGCGGGCACTAGGGTGGTGCGGACAACCGCCCTGAACCGGAAGGAATGAGGAAAATGCTGCGCGCAAGTTGCCTGCTGTTGTGCTCTATGTGCCTCGGGGGCCAGGTTGCGCTCGCCAGCGAGCAAGCGGTGGCCCAAGGGGAGTTCCCCACCCTGAGTGTTCAGGCCTGGGTTCACTTCAACACCAACGTGAGCGACTTTGAAGCCGCGCGGGCATTTTACGGCGCCCTTGGCTTTGAAACCCTGTCCGGCTTTCCGGATGCCAACACCCAAGCCATGGCCAGGGCCATCGGCATCACCACGCCCACCGAATACGACGGCGCCAAGGGCGGCGAGGCAGGCGGCTATCTGCTGCATGGCGAGCTTATCGGGCTGGGTTTGTTCAGCGGTGGCGTGATCGACCTCATCGAGTTCACCATTCCCCGTGATGACTCCCCGCCTTATGAGGCGTTGAACCGGCTCGGCATGGCCCGGGCGGTCATGCACACCACGGACCTGGACAGCGCCCACGCCCACATGTCCGCCAACGGCGTCAGGTTCCTGTCTGCCCCGACGGAGCGCCGCGATGGGAGGCGGTTCGCGGTTTTCACCGATCTGGATGGCACGTTTTACGAATTGGCCGAAATAGACGGCGACCCCGCCGATACGCCAGCGCCGCACATCGTGGAGCTCGGGCCGGTGCACATCAACGTCAGCGACTTCGAGCGCTCCCGTGCTTGGTACGAGATGCTCGGCTACCGGGTGTCGATTGAACGGCCGGCCACCGACAGTGCGGCCGTTGCCCGGGCGTTGGGGTTCGAGCGCCCGTTCCGCATCCGGGGAGCGCTGATGACCCACGTGGAGGACGGCTCGCAGATCGAATTGACCCAGTGGCTCGAGCCGTTCGATCCCCGGCCGCCTTATCCCATCCCCGTAAACCACCTGGGCATTCACCGCATGGCTTTCGCCACCACCGACATCGAAGGGGACGTTGCCCTGCTCAGAGCGCAGGGCGTGGAATTCGTTTCCGAGATCACGCCCTGTTGTTCCGGACCGGACTCGTCGGGTCGCATCGTCCTGTTTTACGACCCCGACGGCACCATCATGGAGCTGGTGCACCAGCCTTGGTACTTCTCGGCACTGATCGCCGTCTTCGGCTTTTTTGCCGACCTGTTCGACTAAGTGGGTGGTTCAGAGTTGCTTGTGCACCCGCAGGCCGAACTCGCTGGCGTCGTTGCTGAGTATTCGCAGCAGGTAGTCGCCGGTGTTGAGGCGGGCGTGGTCGTAGCGCTCATCGCCGGCGTTGCGTCCGTAAAGCGCTGCGCTCCAAGCGTCGCCGGGGGCGGTGTAGCCAAGGTGGAAATTGAGCAGGGTCCGGCTACCGATGCGCGTCAGCCGGGGCGGGTCGGAACTCGGCTCACCCCACATGCCGTCCCGGTAGGCGTAGTCGAGCCGGGCCGCGAATTCGCCGCCGTTGGCCAGCGTCCGCCGGTACTCCGGGCTGATCGACAGGGTGAGTTCCGGCGTCAGCGGCGCGACCGGCCGCACACCGTGTCGGCGAGCGACCTTTACGTCCAGATAGCCGAGTGTGACGTGCAGCCGAAGGGCGCCAGCGAGGTGCATCGCGCTCTCCCATTCGAACCCGGTGGTCTCCTGCTCGACGATCAGGTTGACGGTGTTGAACCCTTCGCCTGCGGTGGTGCTCACTTGGTAGGGCAGGTCCTCATAGCGGGTGTGGAAGATGGCAGCGCTCAGCTCCCAGCCGTCCCAAGGTTGGCCCTTCAGGCCCGCCTCCGCGTTCAGGGCGGTGATGTTGTCGCTGGCCGTGAAGCAGGCGGGGTCGCTGAACAGGCAGTAGGGCCTGGCCGGGAACTGGCCGGATTGGTAGCCGCTCTGCAAGGTGGCGTAGGCGCTCAGCCGGTCGGTTGCGGCGTAGTGGATGGCGAAATCCCAACTGGTCTCCCGCCAGCGGCGTTTGGCGGAGACGGTTCCGGTGCCCACGTCGGTAGTCGCCCGCTTTTCGTCGCGAGTGGCCCTTAAGCCGCCGGAGAGGCGCCAGCGGCTTCCTAGGTCCCGGCTCGCGTTGACGAACAGCGCCGTGCTATCAACCTCCTGGGACAACTCAAATCGGCCGCGAAAGCCGAGGAATACGGTCGGGTCTTGGACGTTGGCGCCGTCCTCGCCGAAGTGGAGGAGGCCGGCGACGAGGTGCCAGCCTTCGAAGTCGCCGTGCAGTTGCGCCTCGAAGGAGGCTTGGTCCGCTTCGCCCCTTTCCGGGAAGGACAGGAAGTTGTCGAGGAAGCTGTCGTCGTCGAGGCCCGCCTGGTACTTGGAGCGTCGAACGCTGCCGATCGCCTTGGCCGTCCAGTGGCGGGCGAATTCCCATTCGGCGGTGGCCGACAGTCCGCTGGCCGAGTTGGCGGTGCGAAGTTGATCGGCTTGCCCGGTGTTGTTGTCATAGGGGTTGGCGGCCACGTTGCTGTTGCGGTAGCCCGCCGCGTAAACGGCGCCGGTCGGCACTTCGTCGATCAGCGTGGTGTAGGGGTTCAGGCCGTTGTCGCCGTCGTTGGCGTCTGCGGCCAGAGTCAGGTTGAACGCGGGGACAGGTTGCCAAGCCAGCGCCAAGCGTCCGAACAGCTCCCGCGTCTCACCCACCTCAACCCTTGCGTCCGGCAGGTTGCTGAAGGTGCCGATGCCGCCGCGTCGCTTGATGCCGAACGACAGGGTGGCGGCGAGGCGGTCGCTCAGGTGGGCGTCACCGTGGAAGTCGGCGTTGACTCGGCCCCGGCTGCCAACCTCGGCGCCGATGCGCACTCCCGGCGCCGAACCGGGCGCTTCGGTGACGATGTTGATGGCGCCGCCGATGGCGTTGCGGCCATAGAGGGTGCCTTGGGGGCCGCGCAGCACTTCGACGCGCTCGATGTTGGACAGGTTCCAGTGCTGGCCCACTTGGCGGCCTAGGTACACGCCATCCACATACACGCCGATGCCGGGATCAGTGGTGATTAGATGGTCTTGCATGCCGATGCCGCGAATGAACGGGTTGGCGGAGGCGGTGTGGCCCGCGGAAAAGGTCGTGACGACCAGATTCGGCACGAATTTGCCGATGTCCACCAAGTCCGTGATGCCCTGCTCGTCCAATGCGCCGCCATCGAACACGCTCAGCGATGCTGGCACCTCGTAGAGGCCCTGCTCGCGCTTGGCGGCGGTGACCACCACTTCCTCGATCAGTTGGCCGTCGCCCTCAGGCCAAGCGCCAGGGGCCAGGACGGCCCAGGAAAGCGCCACTGACAACACCCCAAACGGGAGTGGCAGCCGCGCTCTCCTTCGCCTCACCCCGGCGTCCAGCGCAGCTTCAGGTCCCGGGCAGCCTTCACGTCGTCGAGGCGTCCCACGGGGAGGTTGTGCGGCGCGGTTCTGAGGTGTTCCGGATCCCGTTCCGCCTCCTCGGCGATGGCGATCATTGCATCGACGAAGCGGTCGAGCTCCTCGCGGCATTCGGTTTCCGTGGGCTCGATCAGGAAGCACTCCGGAACCAGCAGGGGGAAGTAGGTGGTGGGGGCGTGCATGCCGAAGTCGAGCAGGCGCTTGGCGAAGTCCATAGCGCTGACGCCGTGGGCCTTGGCCTGGGCGGCCAAGGTCAGGATGAACTCGTGGGTGGCGGCGCGGTTGGGGTAGGCCAGTTCAAAGCCCGCCGCCTTGAGCCGGGTGGCCAGATAGGCGGCGTTGAGCACGGCGAAATCGCTGACCCGATCCATGCCGGTGCGGCCCAGCATCAGCGCGTAGGCCAGCGCCCGCAACAGGATGCCAGCGTTGCCGGCGAAGGCGGAGAGCCGCCCGATGGTGCCCGGAACGTCGTCTTCGGTGAGCCAGCGATAGCCGCCTTCATGCTGCGCCACGACCGGCACCGGCAGGTGCGGCAGCAGCCGTTCGCCGACGCCCACCGGCCCGGCGCCGGGGCCGCCGCCGCCGTGGGGCGTGGCGAAGGTCTTGTGCAGGTTCAGGTGCAGCACGTCAAATCCCATGTCGGCGGGGCGCACCTTGCCGAGGATGGCGTTCAGGTTGGCCCCGTCGTAGTAGAGTAGGCCGCCGGCATCGTGCACCACTTGGGCGATCTGGACGGCTTGCCGTTCAAAGACGCCGCAGGTCGATGGGTTGGTCATCATCAGGCCGGCGGTCTGCGGGCCGACGGCGGCTTTCAAGGCGTCAAGGTCCACGTCGCCGTTGCCGTCCACCGCCACCTCCCGCACGGTGTAGCCGCACATCACCGCGGTCGCGGGATTGGTGCCGTGGGCGGCATCGGGGGTTAGAATTTCTCGGCGCTCAAGGTCGCCTCGGGCGCGATGATAGGCGCGGATCATGGCCACCCCGGCGAACTCGCCTTGGGCGCCCGCCATGGGCGTCAGCGACACCGCCGCCATGCCGGTGACCTCCTTGAGTATCTCCTGCAAGGCGAACAGGCACTCCATGAAGCCTTGGCTGGCCCGCTCGGGAGCCAACGGGTGCCGGCCTAGGAAGCCGGACAGGCTGGCGGCCCGATGGGCGCCCCGGGGGTTGTACTTCATGGTGCAGGAGCCCAACGGATAGAACTGGCTGTCGATGGAGAAGTTCCTGGCCGACAGGTTGGTGTAGTGGCGCACGGCCTGCAGTTCGGACACCTCCGGCAACGCGGGCGAAGCGGCCCGCAGGGCGGCTTCGGGCAGTCGCGCCAAGGCGGCGCCATCGAGGTCGGCGCACTGCGCAGCCGCGTTGCGGCCGGGTTGGCTGAGGTCGAAGATGGTACTCATCGCAGTATCTCAGCCAGCGCCTTGGCGTAGGTGTCGATCTCCTCCGCGCTGCGTTTTTCGGTGGCGCAGACCAGCAGCGCGTTGCCCAGCTCCGGGAAGTGCTTGGCGAGCGAAACCCCGCCAAGAACGCCTCGGTCCAGCAGGGTGTCGAGCACCTCGGGGGCTGGCTTCGGCAGCGCCAAGGCGCATTCGTGGAAGAAGGGGCCGGGGAACAACGGGCGCACGCCGTCGATGGCGGTGAGGCGCTCGACCAGCCGCAACGTATTGGCCCGGCTCGCGGCAGCGGCCGCGGCCAGCCCCTGAGCGCCCATGAGCGCCATGTGGACGGCCGCCGCGGTCACCAGCAGGCCCTGATTGGTGCAAATGTTGGAGGTGGCCTTGCCGCGCCGGATGTGCTGTTCCCGGGCCTGCAAGGTGAGGCTGTAGCCGACGCGGCCGGCCGCATCCTCGGTCTGGCCAATAATGCGGCCGGGCAACTGTCGCGTCAGCGGGGCCTTGGCGCAAATGAAGCCGAACGAGGGGCCGCCGGAACTCATGGGGGCGCCCAACGGCTGGCCGTCTCCGCAGGCGATGTCGGCACCGGATTCCCCCCACTGGCCCGGCGGCTTGAGCACCGACAGGGTGAGCGGGTTGACCACGCCGATCACCGCGGCGCCGTGGCCCTTGGCCCAGTCGGTCAGGCGGTCGGCATCCTCCAGCAAGCCGAAAAAGTTAGGCTGCTGAAGCACCAGGGCGGCGAAGGCGCCATCGTCGGGCAGGCGCTTCAATTCGCAGCGGCCCCCGGCCATGGGCAGGGTCTCGATCTCGACCCCTTGGTTGGCGACGATGTTGCGGGCCGCGTCCCGGTAGTGGGGATGCAGGGTCTCGGCCATCAGCACCCGGCGCGAGCGGGATTTGCGGGCTGCCTTGCGCACCGCCATCAGGATGGCCTCCGCGAGGCCCGATGCCCCGTCATAGACGCTGGCGTTGGAAGCGTCCATGGCGGTCAGCGCGCACATCATTGACTGATACTCGAAGACCAGCTGCAGGGTGCCTTGGCTGGCTTCGGCTTGATAGGGCGTGTACGCGGTCATGAACTCGCCGCGTCCGGCGATGTCCCAAACCGCCGCGGGCACATGGTGATCGTAGCAGCCCGCCCCCGCAAAACAGACTAGGCCCGCGTCCCGCTCGGCCCGCTCCCCCATCCACCGCAGCATGGCCATTTCGCTCATTGCCTCGCCGGGCCCAATCGAGGGCGAGGCACCTATTCGCAGCTCGGCGGGAATCTCCTCGAAGAGCGCTGCAATCGAGTCCACGCCGATTTGCTCGAGCATGGCCCGCTCGTCGGCCGGTGTGTGTGGAATGAACGGCATCGGAAGCTTTTTGAAAACGGTTTGGGTGCCAGGGCGCCTAGTGCTGTTCCGCGGCGCACTGCTCCGCATAGGCTTCGGCGTCTAGCAATTCCTCAAGCTGAGTCTCGTCATCCGGGGTGATTTGGAAGAACCAGCCGTCGCCGTATGGATCCTGGTTGACGATTTCCGGGCCGTCGTCAAGCGCTTCGTTGATGGCCTCCACCACGCCGCCGACCGGGGCGTAGATGTCGGACGCGGCCTTGACGGACTCGACCACCGCGATCTCCTCGCCGGCCTGCACCTCCTGCCCCACCTCCGGCAACTCCACGTACACCACGTCCCCCAAGGCGTCCTGCGCGTAGTCGCTGATGCCGACCACGACGCCACCGTCATCGAGGCGTGCCCATTCGTGGGTACTTGCATAGCGTAGATCGTCCGGTGTGTCGCTCATGGGATGTCTGTCCTAACCTAAATTGTTTTGAAGGCTGGTTGTCCGCGCCGCACGAACGGCGGCCGCACTAAGCTCGCGCCTTGCCGCTTGCCGCGAATCAGAACCTCCGCCGGCCCGCTGGCGTTCGACGGCAGCCGGGCGAAGGCGATACTGTAACCCAAGGTGGGCGAAAAGATACCGCTGGTGACCACGCCCTCCCCTTGATCGGTAAGAACCCGCTGTCCGCCGCGCAGCACGCCCCGACCCTCCAGCACCAGCCCGAAGAGCTGGGTTGGGGCACCTTCGGCGGCCTGCTTGGCAAGCGCCTCGCGGCCGATGAAGTCCCGTTCCTCGGGTTGCCAATGCAGGGTCCACCGGAGCCCGGCTTGCAACGGCGTGGTGTCCGCGTCCATGTCCTGTCCGTGCAGCTTCAGGCCAGCCTCCAGGCGCAAGGTGTCCCGAGCGCCGAGGCCGGCCGGCGCCGCGCCCGCCGCGACCAGCCGCGACCAAAGCCCTGGCGCATCGGCGTTCGGCAGCATGATCTCAAGCCCGGCCTCCCCCGTGTAGCCGGTGCGGGCCAGCATCCAGTCGCCAAGCGTCATGGCGTGGAACGGCTTGAGACGATCGGTGCCCGCGCCATAGGCGTCTTCGAACAACTCGAGCGCCTGGGGGCCCTGCAGGGCGAGCATGGCCAAGTTCCGTTCCGTGAGGGTTGTGTCCGGCCCCGCCCGGTCCTTGAGCCAACCGCCAACCGCCTGCCGATTGGCGGCGTTGGCCACCAGCCGGTAGCCGTGCCCTTGGCGATAGGCGAGCAGGTCGTCGATGATGCCGGCGGACTGGTTGAGCATCAGGGTGTAGAGCGCTTGGCCTTCGTTCGCCAGGCGCGCAACGTCACCGGTCAGCACGCGCCGCAGAAGCGGCAGCGCACCTGGTCCGTCCAGGTCAAAGATGGCCATGTGGGAGACGTCAAAGAGGCCGGCAGCGGCCCGAACCGCCCGATGCTCGGCGATTTGCGAACCGAAGTGCAGGGGCAGCGACCAACCGGCGAAGGTGGCCATCTTCGCGCCTGCGGCGATGCAGGCGTCGTGAAGCGCGGTCTTGCGGAGCTCTTCGGGCATCGGTTAGCTCGAGCGCCCCGCCAGTGGACCCAACCCCATTGCCTCAACGATGATCTGCCGCTTGAGCGGCACCAAATCGTTGACCAAGCGCACCCCGGCGTTGCGCAGCCATTGAACGGCGGGCTGCTTGAGGCCGTAGAAGCCCTGCAGCGCCGCCAACATGCGCACCATGGCTTGGGCGCGGGCCTTGCGGCGGCGGGCGAAGGTTCGCCACAGCCCCGGTGCGCCGGGGTCCAGGGCGCCTTGGACCCTCCGCAGCAAGCCAGCGACATCCTCGAACCCCAGATTGAGGCCCAGCCCCGCCATCAGATGCAGCACCCGGGCGGCGTCGCCAATGAGCAGCACGCGCGGATGGGGATTGAAGGAAGAGGCCACCGACTGCACCAAGGGGAAGGTCAGGCGCTGGTCGAGTGCGCAGATCTCGCCCATGCAAGCTTCCGACTGGTGGGTCAATTCGGCGCAAAAGGCGCTCTCGTCCAAGTCAAGCCGTCGAGCGGCGGCGGTTGGGGACTGAGACCAGACCAAGGCAGCGGTGTGTTCATCACAACCGGGCAGCAAGGCCAAGGGGCCGTCATGCAGGAACCGCTGCCAAGCCGTGCCGTTGTGGCGCTCGGTGGCTTGCACCACGCTCACCAACGCCACTTGCCCGGTGTCCTGGGCTTGGGCCTTGACGCCGAGTTGTTCGCGGATCCGCGACTGGGCGCCATCGGCGGCAATCAGCAGCGCCGCCCGCATCTGCCGGTCGCCAATGTCGATGGCCACCGCGTCCCGTTGCGGTTCGACCGCTGACGGGGCCTGCCCAACGACCAACTCAACGTTTGAGTGTTCGGCCAGCCTTTGCCAGGCGGCTTGCGCCAGCGGGCCGTACTCCTGCATCCAACCCAACTCGGTGCGGTCCACATCGCGGGCCTCGAAGCGGATGGCGGCGGTTCCGCGCTCCTCCCAGACCTGCATGGACCGGTAGGGCGTGGGTTTCAAGGCGCTCCACAGGTCAAGGTCCGCCAGCAGGACTTGGGATGCGGGGGAGAGGGCCAGGGTGCGCAAATCCATGCCCAAAGCCCCTACCTGGATTTGCGGTTGGCGCTTCTCGATCAGCGCAACGCGCCGGCCTGCATCCGCCATCCCCAGGGCCGCTGCCGCACCCGCCGGCCCGCCGCCGACCACGGCGACCTCAAAATCCTCGCGAAAGCCTTCAGCCATCGGTTCCGGCCATGATCCGTTCGATTTCGGCGATGTCCTTGGGTGCGCCGTCGGTGAGCACCTCCGGCCCATCGGCGGTGATCAGCACATCGTCCTCGATGCGCACCCCGATGCCCCGCCACTTGGCGGCCACGGCCTCCTGCTGGGGTGGGATGTAGATTCCGGGTTCCACCGTGAGCGCCATGCCCGGGGCGAGGGCGTGCGGTTCGCCGCTGGATTGGGCGGCGCTGCAATCGTGCACGTCCAAGCCCAGCCAGTGCGAGGTTCGGTGCGGACAGAGCGCGGGGCGCTTGGCGTCCCCATTGGCGTTGTCGTCTTCCTCTGCCGTGCCATTCACTGTGGGCGATGGATCGATGCCGAGCCGTTCGAGACCCTCCACCATGACCTTGAGCGCCGCTTCATCCGCCGCCTCGAACGCGGCTCCTGGTTGGCAGGCGGCGATGGCTTGCCGCTGGGCTTCGAGAACGATCTCATAGAGCGCGGCCTGGGCCGGGGAAAAACGGCCGCTGACGGGAAAGGTGCGGGTCAGGTCGGCGGCGTAGTGCTCGACTTCGCAGCCCGCGTCGATCAGCACGAGGTCGCCGGCCGTCAGGGTCGCCGTGTTGGCCGTGTAGTGCAGCACGCAGGCGTTGGCGCCGCTGGCGACGATGGATGGATAGGCGCTGCTCCGAGCGCCGCCGCGCAGGAAGGCGTACAGCAACTCCGCTTCGAGGTCGGCTTCCCGGCCACCCGGAGCACAACGCCCCATGGCGAGCAAGTGGCCCTCGACGGTGATGGCGGCGGCACGGCGCATCAGCTCGACCTCGGCAGCGGACTTGAACAGGCGCAGTTCATGGAGCAGGGGTTTCAGGCCCCGAATCTCTCCGTTGGGCCGCAACCGTTGGGCTTGGGCCTCGGCCAGCCAGCCGCTCAGGCGTTGATCGAAGGCGGCGTTCTCGCCCAAGGCGCAATGGATGGCGCTGGCGGCCCCGACCAAGGCGGGCAGGCGCTCGTCAAGCTCGCAGGCCGGATGGGCCGAATCCAGCCCCAACGCCTCGGCCGCGCGGTCCGGCCCAAGGCGTTCGCCGTTGTAGAGTTCGTCCTTGGCGTTGCGTTCCTGGCAGAACAGGATCGCCTGATTGCCTTCATCATCGTCCTTGCAGCGGCGCAGCACCAGCGTCGCCCCGGATTCCCCGAAACCCGTCAGGTACCAAAAGTCGCTGTCTTGACGAAAGGGGTAGTCCACATCGCCGTTGCGGCGCGCAGGCTGTGCGCCCGGCACCACCGCGACGGCGCCCGGCGCCATGGCGCGCAGCAGATTGGCGCGCCGCGCTCGATGCTCGTCAAGGCTAATCGGCGTCATCGGCCGTTGCGCCGCCGGTGGCCAGCAGTAGCGCCCCCACCTTGGCGTACTGCTCAAGTTCCGAGAGCGCCGCCTCGGCGGTCTCATCGTCCTCGTCGTGGATTTCGGCGCCGGAAATGGCGATGAAGTCGTCCAGCAGCTCTTCGCCCTGCTCGTCTTCCGCGACGGGCTGGGTGCCGTAGCCGGCGGCGAAGGCACCGCACCACTCGGCGATGCCTAGCACGCGTTCGGCTATGGGCGCATCGTCATCCGGCAACAGGGGCGCGAAGCCGAGGTCATCGTCCATCAGGGCGTCGAGGCTGGCGTGCACGAACTCATCCACGCTGTCCGCATCGGTCAAGGCGTCACTGCCGAGCAGTTCGATGAGCTCCCGCAGCAGGTCGCGTTCCTCCGCATCCTCGTCCAATGACCGGGCAATGCCCGCCGCGAGGCCGCAGACCGCGCCGTGAAGTTCGGAGATGGAAATGGATTGGCTGGCCCGAACCGCCAGCGCTGTGAGATCGGCCAAGGATTGAGCGCATCCTGAGTGTGGCCCGCAATGCTAGCAGGTTTTCGGGGCGCCGCGTCAGCGCTGAACGGAGGCTGGATGTTCACCTTTGGAGAGCGCGGCTGGGTTACACTCATGAGCATGGACCCCAAACCCGCCAATGAGGTTCCCGGGCCAAGCTGGGAAGCCCTTGAGGATCGGATCGACCGCATCATCGATCACAACCGCACGCTCGCCTCGGAAAACAAGGCGCTGCGCGAGGCGCAGCGGAACTGGTCGATTGAGCGGGCCGATCTGGTGCGCAGGAACGAGCTGGCAAAGTCGCGCATCGAGGCGATGATCAGCCGTTTGAAATCGCTGGCGGATGAGTGATGTCGGAAACCCAAGCAACCACGGTCGATGTGGCCATTCTGGGCCGAACCTACCGCGTCAAGTGCGCCGCCGACGAGGTGGGCGCCCTGCAGGCCGCCGCCCGCCACGTGGACCGCGCCATGCGCGAGGTGCAGAGTGCCGGCGGCGCCCTGAGCTTGGACCGCATCGCCGTCATGGCGGCCCTCAACATCGCCAACGGGCACATTCCAGAAGGCAGTGGCGCTGAAGAGGCCGAACCGCATCTGCAACGGCTCACCGCCAAGCTCGACGCGGCGCTCTAGAACTGATTCGCCTAACGCGCCACGCTCTCCGCGCGGTCAACCCGTTGGTAGCCTCTTGGCAGGCGGCGTCCGCGTCGCGCCCGTTCGCCAAGGTAGGCTTCGAGGTCGCGGGGCTTCATGCGCAGGTAGCGGGCGCCGGAGTGGATGAGCAGTTCATCCTTGGGGGCGAGCACGGCGGCGGAGACCAGCCATTCCTCGCCCGCCTTGCGGGCGGCGGCGGGGATGTTGATCAGCTTCACGCCCTTGCCGCGGGCGAGTTTGGGCAGTGAGTCCAAGGGAAACACCAGCAGGTAGCCTTGATTGGTGACGGCGGCGACCTGATGGGCAGAAGCCTCGTCGAAAGCCGCGGGCGGCAGCGCGGAAGCGTCCTTGGGGACGCTGAGGCAGGCTTTGCCGGCCTTGTTCTTGGTCACGAGGTCGTCGAGGGTAGCGATGAAGCCGTAGCCGGCATCGGACGACAGCAGCAGGGCGCTTTGCGCTGGTCCGAGGGCCACGCCGACGAAGCGGGCGCCCTCCGGGGGCTTTAGCCGGCCGGTCAGCGGCTCGCCTTGGCTGCGGGCGGAGGGCAGGCTGATGGCGGATTGGTTGTAGCAGCGGCCTGTGGAGTCGAGGAACACCAGCAGGTCGTTGCTGCGGCCCCGAGCTGCGGTGCCGAAGGCGTCGCCGCTGCGGTAGGACAGTTCCGCTGGATTGAGGTCGTGGCCCTTGGCCGAACGCACCCAGCCCTTCTCCGAGAGGATCACCGTGATGGGCTCGTTGGAGATGAGTTCGCCTTCCGTGAAGGCCGTGGCTTCATCCACCGTTGCCAGCGGCGAGCGGCGAGCGTCGCCGTACTCCTCGGCGACGGCGCTCAGTTCGTTGCGGATCAGGCGCTTCAGGCGGGCTCTGGAGTTGAGCGTCTTTTCCAGGTCGATGCGCTCCGCATCGAGCGCCGCCCGCTCCTCAAGCAGCTTGTTCTCCTCCAGCTTGGCTAGCTGGCGCAGTCGCAGGTCGAGGATGGCGTTGGCTTGGGCGTCGGACAGCTCGAAGCGCTTCATCAGGGCGGCCTTAGGCTGATCCTCCTCGCGAATGATGCGAATGATCTCATCGAGGTTGACGTAGGCGATGAGCAGACCGTCGACAACGTGCAGGCGCTCGATGATCTTGTTCAACCGAAACTGAATGCGCCGGGTAACCACCGTTTGCCGGTAGGCCAGCCATTCCCCGAGGATGCCGACCAGGTTCTTGACTTGCGGGCGCTGGTCGAGGCCGATGACGTTCATGTTGACCCGGTAACTGCGTTCTAAGTCGGTGGTGGCGAACAGGTGACTCATCAGCCGGTCGCAGTCCACCCGGTTGGAGCGCGGGGTGAGCACCAAGCGGGTGGGGTTCTCGTGGTCGGACTCGTCGCGCAGGTCGCTCAACATGGGCAGCTTCTTGGCCTGCATCTGGGCGGCGATCTGCTCCAGCACCTTGGCCGGGGAGACTTGGTGGGGCAGGGCGGTGATGACGATGGCGCCGTTCTCGCGGCTGTACACCGCCCGCGCCTTGATGCTGCCGCGGCCGGTCTCATACAGGGCGCGGATGTCCTCCGGCGGCGTCACGATCAGCGCCTCGGAAGGGAAGTCCGGCCCCTTGAGGTGCGCCATGATGTCGTCCAACTCGGCCTTGGGCGAATCGAGCAGGTGAATGCAGGCGTTCACCACTTCATTCATGTTGTGCGGCGGGATGTCGGTGGCCATGCCCACCGCGATGCCGGTGCCGCCATTGAGCAGCAGCATCGGCACTTGCGCCGGGAGCAGCACCGGCTCCTCCAAAGAGCCGTCGAAGTTGGGCGCGAAGTCCACCGTGCCTTGGCGGGTCTCGGCGAGCAGCAATTGGGCGTAGCGGGAGAGCCGGGACTCGGTGTAGCGCATGGCGGCGAAGGACTTGGGGTCGTCCGGCGCGCCCCAATTGCCTTGGCCATCCACCAAGGGATAGCGGAACGAAAACGGCTGCGCCATCAGCACCATGGCTTCGTAGCAGGCGCTGTCGCCATGGGGATGGAACTTGCCCAGCACGTCGCCCACGGTGCGGGCCGACTTGGCGAACTTGGCGTTGCTGGCGAGGCCGAGTTCGCCCATGGCGAAGATGATGCGCCGCTGCACCGGCTTCAGCCCGTCGGCGATATGCGGCAGGGCCCGGTCGTTGATGACGTACATGGCGTAGTCCAGGTACGCCCGCTCGGTGTAGGTGCGCAGTGGCAGGCTTTCGAATTCAGCGGTTTGGATTTGCATGGGGCTACCCCAAGTTGGCCTCGTGGCCTTTGCGCTCCAGCCAGCTGCGGCGCTCCGGCGCCCGCTTCTTGGCCAGCAGCATGTCCATGATCTCGTCGGTCTTGGTGGCGGAGTCCAGGGTCAGCCGCACCAGCCGCCGGGTGTCGGGCGCCATGGTGGTCTCCCGCAGTTGCTTGGGGTTCATCTCGCCCAAGCCCTTGAAGCGCTGCACGACGATGGCGCCGCGCTTGCGCTCGGCGGCGATGCGCTCCAGCACGCCCTGCTTTTCCGCTTCGTCCAAGGCATAGAACACCTCCTTGCCCACGTCCACCCGGTACAGCGGCGGCATGGCGACGAACACGTGGCCCGCCTCCACGAGGGGGCGGAAGTGGCGCACGAACAGCGCGCACAGCAGGGTGGCGATGTGGGCGCCGTCGGAGTCCGCATCCGCCAGCACGCAGATCTTGTCGTAGCGCAGCTTGGAGAGATCTCCGGAACCGGGATCGACGCCGATGGCGAGAGCGATGTCATGCACTTCCTGGGAGCCCAGCACTTGGCCTGCGTCCACCTCCCAAGTGTTCAGAATCTTGCCCCGCAAGGGCATCACCGCCTGGAACTCCCGGTTGCGCGCCTGTTTGGCGGAGCCGCCGGCGGAGTCGCCCTCCACCAGAAAGAGCTCGGCGCTGTCCGCGTCCGCTGCCGAGCAGTCGGCCAGCTTGCCCGGCAGCGCCGGTCCGGCGGTGACCTTCTTGCGCACCACCTTCTTGGCGGCGCTGGCCCGCTTCTGGGCGTTGGCGATGGCCAATTCGGCGATGCGCTCGCCGTCCTGGGGATGCTCGTTCAGCCACAGGCTGAAGGCGTCCTTGGCAATGCCGCCGATGAACACGCCCGAACTGCGCGACGACAGCCGTTCCTTGGTCTGGCCGGAGAATTGCGGATCCTTCAGCTTGGCGGAGAGGACGTAGGCGCACTGCTCCCAAAGGTCGTCACCGGTGAGCTTGAGGCCTCGTGGCGTCAGGTCGCGAAACTCGCAAAACTCCTTGAGCGCTTCGGTCAACCCGGAACGCAGGCCGTTGACGTGGGTGCCGCCCTGGGTCGTGGGGATCAGGTTGACGTAGGCCTCGGTGACCGCGCCGCCGCCGTCCGGCAGCCACGTGAGCGCCCATTCGGCGGCTTCCTCGTTGCCCTTGGCGCCATGGGTGAAGGGATCGGCGGGCACCGACTCCGCCCCGTCCAAGGCCTGGTTCAGGTAGCCCACCAGCCCATCCTCATAGAACCAGCGCTGGCTTTCCACCTCCGCGCCTTCGGCGGTGAGGCTGACCGACAAGCCCGGACACAGCACCGCCTTGGCCCGCAACAGATGGGATAGGCGGCCCTTGGCCACGTTGGCGGAATCGAAGAACTCGGCGTTGGGCAGGAAGTGGATGCGGGTGCCGGTGTTGCGCTTGCCGACGCTGGCCACCGCCTTGAGCGGCGTTGCGGGGTCGCCGTTCTCGAAGCGTTGGCGGTGCAGCCAGCCGTCACGCTTCACTTCAACTTCAAGCCAGGTGGACAGGGCGTTGACCACCGAGACCCCGACCCCATGCAGGCCGCCGGAGAAGGCGTAGGCGTCGTTGTCGAACTTCGCCCCGGCGTGCAGCTTGGTGAGGATCAGCTCCACGCCGGTGAGGCCGTGCTCCGGATGCATGTCCACCGGCATCCCGCGCCCATCGTCGATGACGATGATCGAGCCATCGGCGCACAGCGTCACTTCGATGTCCCGGGCGAATCCGGCCAGCGCCTCATCGACGCTGTTGTCCACCACCTCCTGCACGAGGTGGTTGGGCCGTGCCGTGTCGGTGTACATGCCCGGCCGTCGGCGCACCGGCTCCAGGCCGGAGAGGACCTGCAGCGATTCCGATGAGTAGGTCGATGCCATGAGCGGCTTCTCGCCTCTCTAAGTTGGTTTCCTTCGACTCAGATCGATGGTCATCGGGAAGCCCTGCGCCCGGCCCACTTCAGTGCCCACTCGCCCGTCGCTGAACAAGTGCAGCCAGCGATGGCCGGGCGCTGCATCGTCGATGCTGAAGGCGGCTGACCGAGGCCGGAACTGGAAGCAGGTGGAGGGCGTTCCAAGCAGGGGCAACAGGCCGTGGCGCCGGTCGAGCGCTTGGTGCGCGTGTCCGAAGACGAGGGCCTTCACTGATGCCATCTTGGACAGGCATTGTAGCAGGTCAGGGGCGTTAGGGAGCCGATCTTTGTCGAGCCAAGGGCAATCGACATCGACCAGTGGATGGTGGGTGGCGACGATGCCCCTCGGCCCGGCCTCCTCCACCCAATTGCAAAGCGCCTGCCAGCCGGCTGCATCAAAGCGGGCCGCGGGGCGCTCGTCCTCATGGGTATCCCAGCCCGCCAACCACCAGCCGTCGAGGAGGACCGGCGCGGTGGGCAGGTCCGCAGCCAGCATTGGCGCCAACCGGTCGTGATTGCCCGGCAGGCAGAGCAAGGGGCCATCGAAGCGCTGACGCAGCAGGGCCATAAAGCGCCGGTAGGTGGCGACCGTGGGTTCGTGGGCGATGTCGCCGGTGACCAGCATCGCCGCGGGCTGCCGCTCCGCCAAGGCCACGTCGAGCACCGCCTCCAGGCTGGCTGCGGTGTCAATGCCGAGCAGCTTGGCGCCGGGGCGCTCAAGCAGGTGCAGGTCAGTGATCTGGAGAACGGATGCGGGACGGGAGGGGGCGCTCATTCCATTGCAAGCAGTGGCTTGCGGGCATTGGCGCCGTGGCGCAGGCAGAAGGCGAGGAACTCGCCGAGCAGCCGATTGACCTGCGCCTTCTCGTCGCGCTGGCGCATGCCGGCATTGGGGTAGGGATAGACCGCGTTGAAGTGCTTGGCGCACTGGTACTCGATCACTTCGGCGCAACGGGCGTCGTGGTAGAGCCGCACCCGGAACGCCGGGTTGGCTCCCCAAGGCGCCTCCGGGGACTGGTGCAGCCGGATGACCGTGGTGTAGCGGCTGCGCTCCGCCACCTCGACCGACACCTGCGCGCGGCGCCCGTTCAGGCAAACGGCGAAGGCGCTTGCGGTGCGCTCGCGCAGCTTGGGAAAGAGCTTCATCACGCGCAGGTAGTTGGCGTCGCACTCTGCCATATGCGCGCTGAGATCAATGCTGTAGCCGTTCTCGTTCGGGTTCATGTCGTTGCGATGGTCCACGATCGCCACTTGGACAACTTCGCCCACCTTCCCCTGAAATTCAAGGCCAATATACCAATCACCAAAGCAAAGGGTCACCCGTAAAATGCAAAACCCTTGAAACTTCCGGCGGATATCGCAATATAGCGACAGGACACAACAGGAGATTGACCCATGGCTCCCACCGACGTGATTTCCGCCCGCGCCGCCGGCGCGGTGAGCATCAGCAAGGTGCTGCGCAACACCTACATGCTGCTCGGCATGACGCTGGCCTTCAGCGCCCTCATGGCTGGCGTCTCGATGGCGATGGGCGCTCCGTACTTAGGTCCACTCGTCACGCTGGCTGGCTTCTTCGGCTTGATTTTCGCCGTGCACAAGACCGCCCACAGCAGCTTGGGGCTGTTGTTCGTCTTCTTATTGACCGGTTTCATGGGCTTCACCATCGGTCCCATCATCAACGCCTACCTCAGTTTGGCCAACGGGCCGAGCCTCGTGACGTCGGCCTTGGGCACCACGGCGGCGGCCTTTGTCGGGCTGTCGGCCTTCGCCGTCGTCACCCGCAAGGACTTCAGCTTCCTCTCCGGCTTTCTGGTGGTGGGCTTCTTCGTGCTGATGGGCGCGGTGGTGCTGAGCCTGTTCTTCGACCTGTCCGCTTTCTCGGTGGCCATCTCCTGCGCCTTCGTGCTGTTCGCCAGCGCCGCGATTCTCTGGCAGACCAGCGCAATCATCCACGGCGGCGAAACCAACTACATCATCGCCACGGTGACGCTGTTCGCATCGTTCTACAACCTGTTCGTCTCCTTGCTGCACATCTTCGGGGTGATGGGGGACGAGTAGGCTTTTCGTTACCCAAGCTCCCGTTCCGCCAGAGCGATGGCTTCGAACTCCTCTTCCGGCGCGTTGGCCACGAGGTGGTGGCGGCTGTAGAAGAAGAAGTAAGCGACCATGACGAGGTAGAACGCCCCGCTCCAGATCGCCGCATCCTGGTTGGCCAGGAAAGTGGACAGGAAGGCCACCACGGACAGTGCCAGCGCAACCCCGGCAGTGAGGGTGCCGCCGGGCGTGCGGTAGGGCCGCTCCAAATCCGGTTCGGTTCGGCGCAGCACGATGTGGGAGAAGGTCATCAGCGCGTAGGAGATGGTGGCGCCGAACACCGCCATGGTCAGCATCAGGTCGCCCTCGCCGGTGAGCGAGAGCAGGAAGCCCAGCAGGCCGGGCACCACCAAGGCCAGCACCGGCGCCTTGCGGCGATTGGTCACCGACAGCGCTCTTGGGAGATAGCCCGCCCTGGAGAGTGCGAACACCTGCCGCGAATAGGCGTAGATGATGGAGAAGAAGCTGGCGATCAGCCCGCTCAATCCCACCCAGTTCACGAAGGCCGCCAATGCCGAGCCTTCGCCGTGCACCGCCTCAAGCGCCCCCACCAACGGGGCGCCGTGGTCCTTCATGAAGTCCGCTCCCGCACCGCCCGGCGCCAGCGCCAGCACCAGGGCGCCGAACAGAATCAGCACCAGCATGGCAGTGATGATGCCCCGAGGCATGTCCCGGGCCGGATCAGCCGCCTCCTCCGCTGCCAAGGGCACGCCCTCGACGGCCAGAAACAGCCAGATGGCGAACGGCAGCGCCGCCCAGACGCCGATGTAGCCCTCGGGCAAAAAGGAACTGGCGCCGGCGGCACGCTCATTGACGGCGATGTCGAAGAGGTTGGCAGCATCGAAGTGGGGCGCCATGCCAACCACGAAAACGCCGATGGCCAGCACCGCCAAGAGGGAGATGACGAACATGGTCTTCAGCGCTTCGCCAACGCCCCATAGGTGGACGCCCACGAATATCAGATAGCTGCCGAGGTAAACCATCCAACCGTCAATGCCGACCAAGGCGTTGACGTAGCCGCCTATGAACACGGCGATGGCAGCGGGCGCCAGAGCGTACTCCAGCAGGATGGCGGTGCCGGTCAGGTAGCCGCCCCAAGGGCCAAGCGCCCGGCGCGCGAAGCTGTAGCCGCCACCGGCGGTCGGCAGCGCGGCGGAGAGTTCCGCCAGGGTGAGCACCATGCACAGGTACATCGCGCCCATGACCAAGGTGGCGATCAGCATGCCGCCGAAGCCCCCTTGGGCCAGCCCTAGGTTCCAGCCCGCGTAGTCCCCCGAAATGACGTAGGACACGCCAAGGCCAGCGAGCAGCACCCAACCCGCCGCGCCCTTCTTGAGTTGGCGAGCGGCAAGGTAGTCGGCAGGCACCGATTCGTAATCCACCCCGCTGGTGGAGCCCGCGCGCGCATCAGTTGTGCCTTGATGGGGTTCGAGTTCCATCTGGTCTCCGAGTTGCAGTTTCGAGCCTCACCCATTGTTCTTTGTGAATCGGCTGAAAGTAAAGGAAAGCGGGGCAGTTGGATGTGCGCAGGGTGCCGGATCAGTCGGTTGTCTTGGAAATGTCGCTAGTGCGAGTTTACGCCAGGATTTGTCTTTCTTTCCATTGACCAAAAAACACTCATGATTTATTTTTGGCCTTACCAAAAATGCTCATGATGAAATCATGGCCAGCCTAACCCGCCATCGCTACATCGCCGACGATTGCCGCCAAGACTTGAGTGAGAAGCTGGTCTTCATCGGCGGTCCTCGCCAAGTGGGCAAGACGACGCTGGCCCTCCACCTGCTCGGCGGTGAGCGGGGCGCGGGCCACCCCGCTTACCTGAATTGGGACATTGCTGCGCACCGGCAGCGGATTCTCGCCGGCGAACTGCCCGCTGAGCCCTTGGTGGTCTTGGACGAAGTCCACAAGTACGCCCGTTGGCGCGGTTTGCTCAAGGGCTTTTACGACGAGCGCTTTCCACAGAGCAGTGCGTTGGTCACCGGCTCCGCCCGGCTGGACCACTACCGCAAGGGCGGCGATTCCCTGCGGGGCCGCTACCATTACTACCGGTTGCATCCATACTCGCTGATGGAAATGAGCGATGCGCCCAGCGATGGCGACCTTGAGGCGCTGCTACGCTTCGGCGGTTTCCCCGAGCCGCTGGCCCGGCAGAACGCGACCCATTGGCGGCGCTGGCGGCGCGAACGGCAAGCGCGGGTGTTCGCAGAGGACCTGACCAGTTTGGAGCGGGTCAACGAAGTGAGCTTGCTGGAACTGCTGTTCACCGCCCTGTTGGCGCGTGTGGGCTCACCCTTGTCCCTACAGGCATTGCGCGAGGGCCTGCAGGTGTCCCATGACTCCGTTCGCCGATGGCTGACGATATTCGACAACCTTTATCTGACGTTCCGCCTGTCACCGTTCGGTGCGCCCAAGGTGCGTGCCGTGAAGAAGGAGCAGAAGCTCTACCTGTGGGATTGGTCAGTGCTTGAGGAGGTAGGTCCTCGCTTTGAAAACCTCGTGGCGGCGCAGCTTTTGAAGTTCTGCCACTATCGGGAAGACACCCAAGGGTTCAGCATGGAATTGCGCTATCTGCGCGATACGGACCGCCGAGAAGTGGACTTCGTGGTGCTTCAGGAGGGTCGTGCGCAGTTCGCGGTGGAGTGCAAGGTCCAAGGCAGGCAGCAATCGCCGCACTTGCGCTACTTCCGGGACCGCACGGACATCCCCGCTTTCTATCAAGTCCAGCTAGGCAGCGAGGACTACCAAGCCGCAAGAGGCATTCGGGTGCTGCCCTTCACCACGTTCGTCCGCGAGTTGGGAATGCCCTGAATTCCTAGGGCACGAAGTTGCAGAGCCCGTCCCCGTGGGACGGGCTGGGTTCAACACACCTTATTCAAACAGCTCGCCGCCGCAGGCCGAGGCCGTTGTGCCGTGCTTCTCGAACGCCTTGATCACGTTGGCGCCAGATCGCCAGCGATGCACCTCGTCCGGCCCGTCCACCAGCCGTTGCGAGCGAATGCTGGTGTACCAGCGGGCCAAGGGTGTGTCATGGCTGTAGCCGAGGGCGCCGTGGAGCTGGATGGCGGTGTCCACCACCTGATGCACCATGTTGGCTAGGAACACCTTGGCGATGCCGTTCTCTTGGCGCAGGTCCATGCCCTTCTCGGCCTTGTAGGCGATGTGCAGCAGCATCAATCGGGCCTTGTAGATTTCCGCGGCGCAGTCCGCGAGCATCCAACGCACGCCCTGACGGTCGGCCAAGCGCTTGCCGAAGGTCTCGCGCTGGACCACATGGCCGGCGGCCAAGTCGAGCGCCCGTTGCGCCATCGCAACGTTGTGCATGCCGTGCCGCAGCCGCCCATAGGCCAAGCGGTGCTGGCCCATGTTGAAACCTTGGCCGCGGCCGCCGAGCAGGTTGTCCCGCGGCACCCGCAGATTCTCGACTTTGACCTCCGAATGGGAGCCGCCCAGCTTTAAGCCGAGATCGGTGTGGGGTTGCATGGTCTCGATGTTGCGCAGAATTTGGTAGCCCGGGTTGGGCAGTTCGACCAGGAAGGTGCTGTAGCGTTCGTGACGGGGCGCGTCGGGGTCGGTCTTGGCCATCACCAGCGCGATGTCCGCCACGCTGGCGGATGAACTGAACCACTTCTCGCCGTTCAGGACCCACTCATCCCCCTCGAGCACGGCGCTGGTCTGCATGCCGGTCGCGTCGGCGCCGGCCGCCTTCTCGGTCATGGAGTAGCAAATCCGCTTCTCGCCGTTGAGCAGGGGCTCGAGGAAGCGTTCCTTCTGGTCGTCGGTGCCGTGTTCGAGCAGGGTCAGCATGGTGGCGTCATCCGGCCCTTGGGTGTTCAGCGCCAAGGCACCCAGGAAGCTCTCGCCTAGCTCCATCTGCACCAGGGCGTTGGCCAAGGGCCGCAGCCCCATGCCGCCGTGCTCCTCGGGCACGAAGGGGCACCACAGGCCTTGGCTGCGGGCTTTGCCGCGCAACTCCGCCAGCACCTCTTCGAAGTTGTCGGCGGTGCATCGCTCCTCGGCCGGATGGCACTCCTGCTGCACAAACTCGCGCACCTTGTTGCGCACGGCCTTGGTGGCCTCGGGTATTTCAAAATCAATCATGTTGGGTCCGATAGTTGAAAGGTGGGGAAGGGCGGCAACATAGCAGAAGCCTTGCCGGGCTTGTAGTGGGAGCCTGTCACAGCACCCCGTCAGCCTTCTTCGGGCGCAAACACCAGCAGGGCGTTGCCCGGCTCGTGGAAGTACAGTCCGTAGCCTGAGTTCACCACCAGATGACCGTCGCCGACCGCTGGGCCGCCGCCGCTCATGCTGCCGCCGCTGGCAGTTAGGCCGTTGACGGCGTCCACTGGCGCGGTGGTGTCGAAATCCCAGAGCACCTGGCCGTCGGCGGCTGCGTAGGCGCGGACGTGGCCGTCGAGATGGCCGGCGAACACGACGCCGGGGATGGCGGTGAGGGCAGCGGAGACGCCGGGGTCGCAGAACGGCCGCTCCGCTCCGCAGAGATTCTCCTGCACATGGCGCCACATCACCTCGCCCGACGCGGGATCGACGGCGTGCACGCCGGGGCGGGCCAGCGCCGGGTCGAGGTCTTCGCCGGCGCGGGTGTCGTTCATGTCGTTGATGGGCACGTAGAGCAGGCCGTCGCCAGCAGCCATGCCGAAGTGAACGCCGCCTTGGCTGCTGCCTCGCCCGACCCGAGTGGACCACAGCAGGGCGCCCTCACCGTCCGGGTCGAGGCCGAACACCATGCCGCTCTTCTGGCCTGCGGCGAGGACGGCGCCCTGTTCGCCTTCGACCAGCACCATGCTGGCACCGTAGTCCACGTCCGGCCCGTCCTCTTCCGGGCAGTTTGGGTTCTCGGCCATCATGCAGGCGACGTTCCAGGCATCGCCCGCAGTGCTTTGATAGCGCCAGACCCGCTCCCCGGTGGTGAGGTCGACGGCGATGACCGCGTCGCTGTTGCCGTCGGCGGGCGACGAGTAGTTTTCGCCGGTGCCGAAGTAGGCGATGTTGCGGCGCAGATCCACGGCTGGGCTGGTCCATACCGGCGCGCCGGACGGTGCGAGCACTCTGGTGCCGGCGGTGGTGACGCCCACTTCGGCCGGTGGGTTGGGAATGGCCGAGTGCGACCAAATCACTTCGCCCGTATCAGTGGCCAAGGCCACCACCTTGCCTTGGAAGCTGCAGCACTCGTAGTCGATGTCGGCCGCCGAAACCACTTCCAAGGAGGAAACGGGCACCAGCAGCTTTTCTTCGGCCAGCGCCGGGGCGCCGGTGATGGTGGCGCTGGGGTGGTCGTCCACCTTAATGGACCAGAGCAGTTCCCCGGTCAGTGCGTTGACGGCATAGGCGCGGGCCAGGATGTCGCCGAAGAACGCCGTGGGCGCGTCGGCTTCGTTCTCGGCATCCTGCAAGACGATGGCCGTGCGCACCTCCGCCGAAGCCTGAAAGGACCAGCGCTCGCATCCGGTCTCCAAGTCGAAGGCGTACACGGTGCCGTCCTGGCTGCCGACGAAGACGGCGCCCATCGCGATGGCGGGCTGCGATCGGGTTCGCAGCGCATTCGGAAAGGCGAAGGCCCACTTGAGCTTGAGGTTCGGCACGTCCTCGGCGTCGAATCCCGCTAGGCCAGCGTCGACGAAGCGGCGGGTGTCGTGGCCCCAGCCGACCTTGGGCACCGTGCGCGCGCGGTCGAATGCCGCCGCTTCGCCCGTGCAGGCGGGTGCCCGGGCGGCGACGGTCTCGGAATCAAGGCGCGCGCGGGTGATGTATTCGGCGATGTGCGTTCGCTGCTCGTCGCTGAGGTGGGCGGACTGAGGCTTCATGATTCCGTCCGTCATGGAAGCGTAAACCGCCTTGGGGGTCATCATCTCCAGAAAGGCCAAGTGCGGCGACTTGCTCACTCCGCCTTCGTGGCAAAGAGCGCAGTGCTCCGCGTACAGCGCTGCACCGGGCATCTCCTCCCGCGGTCCGAAATCCTCACTGGTCGCTTGGAACTGGTCAGTTGAATCGAGCGTGGTCGGGCCTTCGGACTCCGACGCCAGTGTCTGGGCGTCGGCGGCCGGTTGCGGAGACGCCGTATCCGTGCCGCAGCCGCTTGCGCACAGGGTCGCCAGCAGCGCAATGAGAGGCAGCATGGGCTTGTTCATCACCAGAACCTCGACGGTTGAAAGACCCCTAGTGTAATTGAGCGCGAACCATTCATGTCCGAGGGCGCGAACCTTCGGTTCGTTATGCCCTCGATCCGGTCTTGAGACGGTAAACTGAACCCATGAACATATTGATCACTGGCATGAGCGGCTTGATAGGCGGTGCGGTGCGGCGGCAACTCGCGCCTCGGGGGCGTCTGTCGGCTCTGAATCGGAGCGCCGTGGAGGGGGTGCCCACCACGCGGGCGGACCTGGCGGACTTAAAGGCCATTCGGCCTGCCTTTGATGGACAGGAAACGGTCATCCATCTGGCCGCGAAGGCCGGGGAGAACTACAGTTGGGAAGAACTGCTGCAAACCAACATCGTCGGCACCCGCAATGTCCTTGCGGCGGCTCGGGATGCCGGCTGCAAGCGGGTGGTTTTTGCCAGCAGCGGCGCCACCGTGGCGGGCTGGGAGCGGGAGGAGCCCTACAAGGCGCTGGTGGAGGGCCGCTACGACGAGACGCCGGACCATTGGCCGCTGATCCGCCACGACGAGGCCACACGGCCGCTTGGCGTTTACGGCGCCACCAAGGTCTGGGGCGAAGCCATCTGCCGCCAAGTGGCGGATTCCTCGTCCATGTCGGTGCTGTGCGTGCGCATTGGCTACGTCAACGCCGAGGACCGCCCCACCCATCCGCGCCACTATGCGGTGTGGTGCTCCCAACGCGACATCGCCGCCGCCATCGAACGCTGCGTGGATGCGCCGCCCGGCCACCACTTCGATGTCCTGTTCGTGAACTCTCGCAACAAGTGGGGATACCGGGATCTGTCCCACTCGGAGACGGCCCTGGGATTCGTGCCGCAGGACGCCGCCGAAGACCATCGCTGAAGGGCGCCGCGGCCTGATTGGGGATTCCTCCGCCTGCGATATGATTCCGGCGTGGAAACCCTATGCCGTGACTGCGGCGAGAGGCCGCAACCGGATGCCGAGGCCTGTCCGGCCTGCGGCTCTAGACGCGTCGTGCGGCATGAGGAGTTGCACGGCCTTGCCATCGCCCATCTCGATTGCGATGCCTTCTACGCCACCATCGAGAAGCGCGACCGGCCGGAGCTGCGCGACGTTCCGGTGATTGTCGGCGGCCGCCACCGGGGCGTGGTGGCGGCCTGCTGCTACGTTGCCCGCACCTACGGCGTGCACTCGGCCATGCCGATGTTCCAGGCATTGCGCGCTTGCCCGAATGCGACCGTCATCAAGCCGGACATGGCCAAGTACGCCGCCGTCGGCCGCGCTGTGCGGGCCATGATGCGGGATCTCACGCCCTTGGTGGAACCGCTGTCGATCGACGAAGCGTTCATGGACTTTGCGGGCACCGAGTCGCTGCACCGCGCGAGCCCGTCCGAGACCTTGGCGGCCCTGGCGCGGCAGGTGGAGGATGAACTGTCCATCACGGTGTCGATTGGCCTGAGCTACAACAAGTTTCTGGCCAAGATCGCTTCCGATCTGGACAAGCCGCGCGGCTTTGCGGTGATTGGCCAAGCCGAGGCGGTCAGCTTCCTCGCCGATAAGCCCGTGAGCTTGTTGTGGGGCGTTGGCGAGGCCATGCAGGAGCGTCTCGCGCGCGACGGCATCACGCGGATTGGCGAACTCGCCGGGCTCGGTGAACAGGCGCTCACCCTGCGCTACGGCCGGATCGGCCGGCGGCTCGCGCTCTGCGCACGCGGCGAGGACGACCGCCGGGTCAGTCCCAACCGCGAGGCCAAGAGCCTGTCTTCGGAAGTCACCCTCGACCGGGACATCTCCGAGTTGGACAGGCTGCGTCCCATTCTATGGCAGCTCGCGGAGACCTTGGCGGGGCGCTTGAAGAAGGCCGGCTTGGCTGGTGAGGGCGTCACCCTGAAGCTCAAGACGGCCGATTTCCGCATCCTCACCCGGAGCCGCCGTCTTGGCGGTGCGACGCAGTCGCCGGAGGTGTTGTTCCACAGGGTGGAGCCGCTGCTTGCCGCCGAGGCGGACGGCCGCGCCTTCCGCCTGATCGGCATCGGTGCGCAGGGCCTTGTCGAGGCGGACAGCTTGGTTCAAGGGGACCTGTTCGGCGGTGCTGACCCGGCAAGCGAGCGGATCGATGAGGCGATGGACGCGGTTCGGACCCGCTTTGGCGCGCAGGCCATCGTGAAGGGCCGCGGCCTCGGGGTCACCCTAAAGCGGCAGGGGCCATCCAAGGCGGAGTGACGAACTGCTGCCCGGCAAGCCGCTTCGGCCTACCTGCCGGATACTCGGTCGAACACCCGCAATACGCTCAAGGCGTCACCGGCGGACTTGATTTCGATGGTGATGGCCAATTGGCGGCCGCCTTGGCGCAAGCGCATGGTTTCGGTGGCGCGCGCATCTTCCGCTCGCGAAGCGATGACCAGCCCGTCCTCGGTCCAGCCGGCGTTGACTTCCCATAGTCCGCGCTGTCGCTGGCCCCAGGAGACATCCCGGTAGGCGCCGCTTTCGTAGCGAATGCCCATCGACTTCGGATCCTGCTCAATGATCATGGATCTGGAGGCCAGCACCGGAAAGTCGGCGGTGACGAAGGCGAGCATGCCCATACGCCGCCGCTGCCCCATGCGGCCCATTTCCAACAGCGCGCGGTCGGCCTCGTTCTGCAAGCGCCGTTCGTTGGGCGGCGGGTCGCTCAAGGCCCGATTGATGACCCAATGGCCGTTCAGGTCGAATCCGGTCGGCGCTTCGGGTTCCAACGGGACGCTGCCACACCCGCTAAGCGCTAGCAGCCATGCGCCTCCCAGCACCCAACCTGAGATTCTTTCCATGTTCAGCCCCTTCGCCAATGCCTGCTTCGGCCACCGTCCGGGTTAGTATCGGACAGCAGATGTTGCAGCGTGAAACAATCCTATCAGTGTTCGTGGCCCTGCTGATGGCGTTTTGCCTTCCAGCAGGCGCGGCGGACCTGCCGGATGCGTTTTCGCGACCATGGTGCACCTACCGGACGCCGCATTTCGAGTTGTTGACCGATCTGCCCCGACGCCAGGCCTTGGCCAAGGTCAGGACACTGGGCCGCTTTCGGACGTTGTTCATGGCGCTCTTCCCCGAGGCTCGGACGCACTCGGGCGTGCCGGTGCGGATGCTAGTCTTCCGACGGGCTCGGCACTTCATCGAAGTCACCGGCGCTTCGGGCTTCGCCGGCATCACGATGCCTTCCCTGCGAGCCTACCAATTGCTTATCGGCCCAGCCCAACCCGGCGTCCTTGCCGATACCGGGCGGCATGAGTACGCTCACTACCTGCTGCGCAACCAAACCAAGCCGCACTACCCCCTGTGGTACGAGGAAGGGCTGGCCAACTACCTCAGCGCGGCCAACCTCAGGCGCAACCCGGTTCCGCTCGGCCATCTCGAACCGGAGCTTCGGCGGGGCAAGGTCCTGTCGTCGAAAGTGAGCTTCGAGGAGGTGGTGCAGGCCCACTCGGTGGCGGATTGGCCGCCGGAGCGCCTGATGGCGTTCTACGAAAAGGCCTGGCTGCTGGTCCATTTCATTCGTCTCGGCCACCATTTGGACTATCCTGACTTTCGCCCTGCCCTCAGTCGATACTTGGAGCAGCCGGAACGCAGCTTCGCCAACGCCTTCGCGCTGCCGCCCTCCGGCATGGGCGAGTTGATCGAGGACTATTTGCGCCGTCCGCGCCACCACATCGAGTTTGCGCAGTTGCCGAACAGCGAAGAAGCGGCTGTGCAGGCACCGAATGGGCGGCGGTGCTTGGACGAAGCCGAGGGCCGGCTCGAATTGGCCCGCAGCATCGTCCACCAAAACCCGCGGCTGGCTGTGAGGGTCTTGGAGCACCCTCCCGGTGGCGAAGTGGACCCGGATTGGCTCACAGTCCAATCCGAGGCCTTGTCCACCGTTGACTACGAGCGGGCGATGGCGGTGATTGAAGGAGCGCTAAGGCTGTCCCCGAGCCATGCGGGGGCCATGGCTCAGCTCGCCCATTTGAAGGCCCAGCGCTGCCCACTGTCGAGCGACCCGGTCTGCATGCGCAACTGGGCCGAGGCGGCGACGCTGTACCGCCGAGCTTGGGAGCGTGACCCGCGCCGCTACGACGTGGCCTACGGCCTAGGGGTCGCCTATCTGCACACCGGACGGGCTGAGCAGGCCTTGGAACACCTGCGCTTGGCTTACGAGCAAATGCCTTGGGCTGCCGAAGCCAACTTCTATCTCGGCGAGGCCTATCGCATGCTCGGCGACGAGCGCGCAGCCGAGCATTTGCGCAAGGCCCGTATCTGGGCGATCGATCCGGCGTGGCGGGCGCGGGCGGCGGCGGCGCTGACGCGCGTGCATGAAGCGTCCTTCGAGTAGCCCTAACTCCGGGGACCGGAGGTCCGCTGCCTGCCGTGCAGGCTGAGGATCGGCGCGGATCCTGACACGCCGCCGAGTTGGGACTCGAGGGCGGAGCCATTAACCAAGCTCTCGGCAAAGGCGCGAATGGTCTTGTGGTCGTAGCTGTTGCAGGCTTCCTCGAGGGCGTCGAGGGCGGGACGCAGCTCCGGCCAAGGCACGAAGTGCTCCTCGGCGCGCATGATCTTGCGATGGTCCGTGCCGGCGACGTCCTCGCCCACTAGAAGTTCCTCATGCAGCTTCTCGCCGCGGTTGAGGCCAGTGAAAAGAATTTCGATGTCGCCGTCGGGATTGGCGTCGGACTTTATTGAGTAGCCCTTGAACTGGGCCATCCGGGTGGCGAGATCGACGATGCGGATCGGCTCGCCCATGTCGAGCAGGAACACATCGCCCCCCTTGGCCATGCTGGCCGCCTGCATTACCAGTTGCGCGGCTTCCCGGATGGTCATGAAGTAGCGGGTGACCTCCCGGTGGGTCACCGTGATGGGGCCGCCTTTCTCGATCTGGTCGAGAAACAGCGGCACCACCGAGCCCGACGAGTTCAGGACGTTGCCAAAGCGCACCATGGAGAAGCAGGTGTCCTCGGCCATCGGCTGCATCGCCTGCAGCGCCATCTCGGCCAATCGCTTGCTGGCGCCCATCACGCTGCTGGTGCGCACCGCCTTGTCCGTGGAGATGAGGATGAAGTCCTTCACGCCGGCCCGCATGGCCTCCTCGGCGGTGTAGAGCGTGCCGAAGGTGTTGTTCTTGAAGCCCTCGATCACGTTGTTCTCGACCAAACTGACGTGCTTGTAGGCGGCGGCGTGATAGAGGGTCTCAACGCCGTAGTGGGCTAGGCTGTGGCGGACGAAAGCCCGGTTGGTCACCGATCCGAGCACCGCGGCGACCGGCACGTCAAGGTGCTCAACCATGCAGATTTGCTCCACCTCCCGCTGCACCCGGTAGAGTTCGTACTCCGAGTGGTCGAGCAGCACCAATTGCTTGGGTGCTTGGCGGACGATTTGCCGGCACAGTTCCGAACCGATGGAACCGCCCGCGCCGGTGACCAAAACCTGCCGGTCCGCCACCGACGCTTTTAGCAGATGCGGCAGCGGATCGATCTCCGTGCGGCCGAGCAGGTCCTCGATTTGCACGTCGCGCACCTCGGCTAGGCGTCCGCGTTCGAATTGCAGTTCATCGATGTCCGGCACGAGGCGAACGCGCAGACGGTAAGGCTCCAGGAACTGCAAAATCTTGGCCCGGCTCGCTGACGAGGCGGAACCTGCCGCCACCAGCACTTGGCGGGCATCGGTCTGGCGCACGAGCGCTTCGAGCGCCTTGGGCGCATGCACGGTGAGACCGTCAATGGTGCGCTTGCTCAAGGACTTGTCGTCATCGATGAAGGCCTTGGGTTCGTAGCGACCCTCCTCCGCCAGCGCCCGAGCCAACTCCACGCCCTTGCGTCCGGCGCCGTAGATGATGACCGGCTCGCGCTCCGCCGCACGGGCGTTGCGCCATTGCAGCCAGTGGCACAGGGCGAAGCGGCTGCCCGCAACGTAGAGCGTGGTTAGCAAACCGAAAATGATGGGCACCGACCGGGGAAAGCCGGGCAGCGGCGCCATGTAGGCCACTGCGGTGACGGCTGCGGCGCCGGCCGCGGCCCCCTTGACGACGGGCCAGAGAGCGCCCTTGCCGATGTAGCGAATGACCTGCCGATACAGGCCCAAGCTGATGAAGACCGGCACCGAGGCCAGCGAGGCAGCCAAGAAGGCGGGCCAGTAGTGGGCGACCTCGGGCTGCCACTCACCCAAGCGGAGCGCGATGGCGGCCCAAAGCGCCAACGGCAGCACGATGCCGTCGGCAAGCGCGGCGAACGCCTGCTTGAGGTGGCGGGGCAGGCCCAGGAACCAGTCGCCGATCAAGGTGTCATCTCGTTGGTTGGTCGGTGTCCGGCAGCCGCGCACCGCCATTTGGGAGTCCGCGGCCTGGAAGGCCGGCCCGCAAAAGCGGAGCGGCAACGGCCATGGGGAGGGCGGCGGCCAAGAGCCAGAGCCAGCCATAAGCGGGCCGGGTCTGCGCGAGCCACGCCAGCGGCAGCAGCCACAGCAGGCAGAATCCCGAAAAGGCCAGAGTTGTCCATAGCTGTCCGCGCCGCGCCGCCACCTTTTGGTAGAGGTGGCTTCGATGGGCCTCGGTGAATCGTTGACGCGTCGCTATTCTGACACAAAGGGTATAGGTGGTGTCGAACCAGAGCCCGGTGAGCAGAATCAGGCACCCGGTTGCGGATAGAACGCCCTGGTCGATCAGCGCCACGGCGATGGCTGCGAGCAGCAGGCCGAGAAAGACACTGCCCACATCGCCCATGAAGATGCGGGCGGGGGGCCAGTTGCAGGCCAGAAAGCCCAGCGTGCCGCCCGCCGTGACCCACAGCAGGTCGCCCAGCCAACCCGGTGCGCCGCCGCTCAGCAATTGAACGGCCAAGCAGAAGAAGAGGCAGGCGGAGCCGGTCAAGCCGTCGATGCCGTCCATGAAGTTGAACAGGTTGATGTGCCAAACCGTAAGCACGAGCGCCACAGCCAACGGCATGAGCGGCCAATCGGGGGCGAGTGCCCAGAGCGCCAGCGCTGCGGCTAGGCAGTGAGCGGCTAGGCGCGGCGGCCATTGGAGTTCGCGCAGGTCGTCGATCAGCCCGATTAAACCGACGCCGCCCACCGCCAGGGCCAACCCGGCAAAGCGCGGTTCCTGGATCGCCAGCCAACCGAGCCACGCAAGGATCGGCAGGGCAAAGCCGAGGCCGCCCAAGGTGGGGGTTGGGGTGGCGTGGAAGCCGCGGCGGTTGGGAACAGCCACCCAGCCGCGCTTGGGGGCCAGGAGCAGCAGGCCGCCCTCGATCGCGATCGATGCGACGAAGGCGCTCACCAGCAGGTTTACTGCGTCGCTGCCCATCGCCAAGTCTTCTCCAGCAGTTCACGGGTCGAATGCGGCGGGTGCCAGCCCAGCGCCCGCATGGATGGCCCGGCATCCACCCGCAGCGGGTCGAACAGGCGCGACGCCGTCGCCGCCAAGCCCAGTGGGCGGGCCATCGCCTTGACCGCGCCGGCCGGAACGGAAAACTGCCGGTTGGGCCGTCCCGCCAAGCGGCGCAGTTCGCGCACCAGGTCCGTCGTTGGCCATTCCTCGTCGTCGCGCACATGGATGAGGGTGGGTGGATCGACGGCGTGCGCCAAGTGAATCAGCAAGTCCACCAAGTTGTCGAGGCCGAGCAGGGCGCGCGGGCTGCGGGCGTCCGCCAGCGGCAGCGGCCAAGGCGAGGCGCACAGTTTGAGCAGGCGGGCGAAGTTGCCCTTGACGCCTGGGCCATAGACCAACGGCGGGCGCACGATGGTCAGCCGCGGTCCGCCCGCTTGGTGGGCGCGCAGCAGCCTGAGTTCGGCTTGCGCCTTGCTCTGCGCGTAGTGGCCTTGGGGGGCGCGCGGGGCATCCACGCCCAAGGGCGCTGCGGCGGATTCGCCAAGCGCCTTGATGGAACTCAGCCAGACGAAGGCCGCCACGCCGGCCGCGGCGCTGGCGTGATAGAGATCCAGGGTCAGGTCGTGATTGACCGCCATGAAGTCGGCTTGGCGGCTGTGCGCTGCGTCGTCATGGGCGATGCCCGCCAAGTGGTAGACGATGTCCGCCCCCCGCAGCCAATGGGCCAGCGCCTGCCTGGTGAGGGGCAGGCGCTGGCCATCTCGGTGGCTGTCGGGGCGAACCGCCATGCCCTGGGCGGCAAGCGCCGGGACCAAGGCGGTGCCGATGAAGCCGGAGGCGCCGCTGACGGCGGCGAGCGTCACGAATGGGCCAGCGGAGGGTTCATCCGCCTTTAATACCCTTTTGGCTGACGCATCGCATCCGTTTTCTGCGGCGCGTCCGGTTCGGGCGCCTAGGGCGCCGCTTCTTCAACCTCGATGCGCTCCATGTTCTTGCTCACCGTGCTTTCGCCGATGCCGCGCACCTTGACCAGTTCGCTGGCGTCCTGGAAGGCGCCGTTGGCGTCGCGGTAGGCAACGATGGCTTCCGCCTTCTTCATGCCCACGCCGTCGAGCACTTCGGCAATGGTTACCGCATCGTCGGTGTTGATGTTGACCTTCATCAGGCCAGGCTCGGCAGCGCCGGCCCAGCCAGCCAAGGCCAGCGACACCACGAGGGTCACGAGGGTAATGAGCTTACGCATAATGGTCTCCCGTTTGGTTGTTCAATGGTTTGGGATGCCAAAGTCTAGGGAGGCGATCTAAGAAAAACTGTAGGCAAAATCCCCAATGCCTGTAGGAGATTGGCCCGCCGTCGCTGCAATTGGGCCAGTTTCTTTCCAAAGCGGTTTCATGTGCTGTGCTAAACTGAGTTCCCCGACGGGTTGCGCAGAGAAGGACCTTGGCCCTCCCCGATTACAGCCTCGCCGCCGAGCGCATTCCGCAGCACGTGCCCGCCGTGCTTGAAGACGCCGAGCGCAGGCGGCTGAAGGCGCGCATCGCTGAATTGCTCAAGGCGCGCGATGCCGTGCTGGTGGCGCACTACTACGTGGACGGCGATGTGCAGGATCTGGCTGAGGAAACCGGCGGATTCGTTTCCGACTCCCTGGAGATGGCCCGCTTTGGCCGTGACCATCCGGCCAGCACCCTGATCGTCGCCGGCGTTCGCTTCATGGGCGAGACGGCGAAAATCCTGTCTCCCAACAAACAGGTGTTCATGCCGACGCTGGAGGCGGAGTGCTCCTTGGACCTTGGCTGTCCGCCGGAGGATTTCAAAGCCTTCTGCCACGAACACCCGGACCGGACCGTGGTCGTCTACGCCAACACCTCCGTGCAGGTGAAGGCGCTGTCCGATTGGGTGGTGACCAGCAGCATTGCCCTGCCCATCATCGAGCATCTGGCCGCCAAGGGCGAGAAGATCCTGTGGGCGCCGGACAAGCACCTCGGCCGCTACATCCAAAGCCGCACCGATGCCGACATGTTGCTGTGGAGCGGCGCATGCGTCGTGCATGAGGAGTTCAAGGCCAAGGCCCTACACGATCTCAAGCGCATTTACCCGGATGCCGGCGTTCTGGTCCACCCGGAGTCCCCGGCCGCGGTCATCGGCATCGCCGACGCCGTGGGGTCCACCAGCCAGATCATCAAGGCGGCGGGGGAACTGCCCCACGACCTCTTCGTCGTCGCCACCGACCGGGGCATCTTCCACAAACTGCGCCAGCGCAACCCCCACAAGCGCTTCATCGAGGCGCCCACCGCCGGCGAAGGGGCCACCTGCCGAAGCTGCGCCCATTGTCCGTGGATGGCAATGAACGAGCTCAAGCAGCTCGCGCAGACCTTGGAGGACGGCGAGCGCTTGGCCGCCAATGAGATTCATGTGGCCCCGCAAGTGGGCCGTCGGGCGATGGTGCCGCTTGAGCGGATGCTCGGCTTTAAAGTTTAACTGCGTTGCTCGCGCAGCTTCGTTCGCAAGTCCGCGATGCGTTGGTTGAGCCGGGCGACGGCGGCCTCGTCCTCATGGCTGGTGAGGCGGCGGGCGTACTCAAGGTGCTGCAACGCCCGTTGATAGGCGGCGTGCAGATAGAAGAACTGGGCCCGAGCCAAGTGCACGCCGATGATGTTGCCCGCCAAGCCGGAGACTTCAGCTAGGTTGTACCACACGTCCACGTCGTCCTGGTGGACGATGCTCTGGCGCTCCAGCACCGCTTCGGCTTCGCGGTGGCTGCCTTTGGCGATCAGCGCTTCGGCATGCAGCATGGCCAAGGGCGCGTTGTCCGGGTTGATGGCCAGCTCCCGCTCCACGAGGGCGATGGCTTGTTCGGTCTTTCCGGCGTGGATCAACACTTCGGCGAGGCTGGCGCTGTAGAGGATGTTGCGCGGGTTCGAGACCAGGATCCGGTCCAGCATGGCGATGGCTTGCGTGTGTTCCTCCGCCCCCGTCAGCGCCAGCGCGAGGCCGTATTGAATGGCCAGGTCGTCGGGCTGCTCCCGAAGCTCGCGCTCGAACACCTTCACCATCGACTCCGGGGAATCCGCGAAGTGCAGGCGCGCCCGGTTGCGCATCATCTGGTAGTCGAGCGAGCGCGGATAGCGCTTGATGCCGTGTTGCAGAACTTGGCTGCGGGCGTCCGCGATCCGCGTTTCACTCAACGGGTGGGTCAGCAGGAACTCCGGGGGTTTGCTGGTGTAGCGGTAGGCGCGGTGCATGCGCTCGAACATCCGCACCATGCCCTGGGGGTCAAGGCCTGCCCGCACCACCGTGTTCAGGCCCACCCGGTCCGCCTCCTGCTCGCGACCGCGGCTGTAGCGAAGCTGATTGGCTTGGGCCGCCGCTTGAACGCCGGAAACCGCGGCCATGCCGGCGTCGCCGCCGCCAACGGCGCCGATCATGATGGCGGCCACCATCGCCGCCAAGGTGGGCAGCGTCTGCGCCCGCTGCACCTCGATGCCGCGGGCGAAATGGCGCTGGCTTAGGTGGGCGAGTTCATGGCCGATGACGCTGGCGTACTCATGCACGTCTTCGGCATGCAGCATCAAGCCGAGGTTGATGCCAATGACGCCGCCGGGGGCGGCGAAGGCGTTGATCTGCTCGTTGTCGATCAGGATGGCCTTGAGCACGGCCTCGCGCAGATCGCTGTACTGGGCGAGATCCGCCACCTGCTTTTCCACGTAATACTTGAGGATGGGGTCATCGACGGTCGGCAATGCGGCCCGCACCTGCTTGAGGAAGTCCTCGCCGATGCGGCGCTCCATTTCCGGGGAGATCAGGCTGGAGGAGGCATCGCCCAGCGTCGGCAGATCGTTGCCGCCTTGGCCGTGCGCGGCCCACGGCAGACCAAGGCCGGCAAGTAGGCAGGCAATGAAACTGCCGAGCCTCACGCTGTTCATGGACCGGAGTATAACTCGCCAATCCGGTGCAACCGGCGAACTTGTGCGATACTTAAGTTCATGCCCGAAGACCTTGTCACAGTCGATGCGACAGGCTTGACCTGCCCCATGCCGCTGCTCAAGGCCAAGAAGGCTTTGAACGGGATGATTGCCGGTCAGCGGTTGCGGGTGCTGGCGACGGATCCCGGGTCAGTGCGCGACTTCGAGGTGTTTTCGGCGCAAAGCGGGCACAAGCTGCTTGAGTCAAACGAAGAAGGCGGCACCTACCGCTACCTTCTCGAACGAAAGTAGGTTAGGCCTCGGATTCGGCTTCCAGGGCTTCAGCGGCCTCCAGCCAGCGCTGCTCGGTGGCCAGGAAGTCCCGGCGCAGGGCAGCGGAGCGGGCCAAGGTGGCTTCAAGGTCGGCTGTTTCGGTTTGCTGGTAAGTTTCTGGGTCGGCGATTTGCGCCTCCACAGCCTTGAGTTCGGCGCTGAGCGCCTCCATGCGCCGCTCGTGGCGCTTGACCTCCTGGCTCAGTTGGCGACGGGCTGCGCGGCTTTCGGCAGCGGCGCGGCGCAAGGCTTTCCGACTCGGCGCTGAGCCCTGCCGCCGGGCGGATTGCACCGCCCCGGCCTCCGGGACGCGGGCGACCTGCTCCCGGCGTTTTGCCGCATAGGCTTCCAGATCGTCTTGATAGATCGCCAAGCGACCGTCCTCGATCAGCCAAAGCTCATCGATGGCTCGCTGCAGCAGGGTCCGGTCATGGGCCACTAGAACCACCGCACCGGGGTAATCCTGCAGAGCGCGGGCTAGGGCGTCGCGCATTTCGAGGTCCAAGTGGTTGGTGGGCTCGTCGAGCACCAGCAGGGCCGGGCGGCGCAAGGCGATCAGCGCCAGCACCAAACGCGCCTTTTCGCCGCCGGAGAGGCTGCCCGCGGGACGGCCAATCATGCTCGCTCCGAAGCCCCACTGGCCGAGGTAGTTGCGCGCTTGCTGTTCGCGCCAGCCGGGCTCGGCCTGTTCGATGTGCTGCATGGGCGAATGGCGCTGCTGCAAGTCTTCGAGCTGGTGCTGCGCAAAGTAGCCCACCTCCGAGTGGCGGCCGCGCACGACTTCTCCGGTCAAGGGGGCGAGCGTTCCTTCCAGGCATTTCAGGAACGTCGATTTGCCGGCGCCGTTGGCGCCCAGCACACCGATGCGGGCGCCCGGCAGAAGGGACTGGCTGATGCCGCTGATCACCGGCTGGCCGCCGTAGCCGAGATCGACATCGCGCAGGCTGATCAGCGGATGGGACATTCTGTCCGGTGCGCCGAACGCGAAGGAATAGGGGCTGCGCACCTGCACCGCCGCCACCCGCTCCATGCGTTCCAACGCCTTGATGCGGCTTTGCGCTTGCTTCGCCTTCGACTCCTTGGCGCGAAAGCGGCGGATGAACTGCTCCATGTGGGCGATTTCCCGCTGCTGGGCCTCATGCTGGCGCTGCTGGCGCACCAAGGCGTCGGCCCGCTGGCGCTCGAATGCCGAGTAGCCGCCCCGGTACAGAATCCCTCGCCCCCCTTCGATATGCAGGCTGTGGGCGGTGGCCCGGTCCAAGAACTCGCGGTCATGGGCGATGACCATCAGGGTGCCGGGAAAGCGGCGCAGCCAGCTTTCCAGCCAGAGCGTCGCTTCCAGGTCCAAGTGGTTGGTGGGCTCGTCGAGCAACAGCAGGTCCGCCGGGGCCATCAGCGTCCGGGCCAAATTCAGGCGGATGCGCCAGCCTCCGGAGAAGGCGGCGTGGGGTTTGTTGAATTCGTCCGGCCCGAAGCCCAAGCCGTGCAGGATGGCCCCGGCTTGGGCGGATGCTTGGTAGCCGCCGAGGTCGTCGAAGCGCATGTGCAGTTCCGCCACCCGCTCCGGCTCGCCATCCGGGTCAGCGGCAGCGAGCTCGGCTTCGACGCGCCGCAGCGCCCGGTGTCCGTCGAGCACGAATTCCAAGGCGGGCCGCTTGCTGGGGGCCACGTCCTGGGCCATGTGCTCGATTCGCCAGCCTTGGGGCCGAACCAGATCGCCGTCCTCCGGGTGCAGGCGCCCTTGGATCAGTTCAAAGAGCGTCGTCTTGCCGACCCCGTTGCCGCCGACCACACCGACCTTCTGCCCCGCGTGCACGGTAAAGGCCAGACCCTCGAAGATGGCCTGTTCGGCCCTTCTGAAGGTAACATCCAAGGCTTGCAGCATGGAACTGCGAAAGGCGGGGCGGACGGCCGGTCAGGCGGAAAGACGTTGTGGTCGCGGGCTTTTTGGGTGCGCCGGTGCGACAGGACGCTCGTTGCCAAGAACCGATCTGGCCTTTGCCGGAATGCCACGGCTTGCGTCGGCCGAGGGACGGCCGGCGGCCAACGGCCGTGGATGGTCGGCGTGGGCGGGCAGTTGGTCCTCGACCCAATCCACGAGCGCCCGCCAAGCGGTCATTTCCCTGCGGGCGGCGCGGACATCGAATAGATCCGCCACCCCAAGGCCGGAGCCCATCGCGTCGCCGTACAGCGGGCTGTCACGCAAGGTGACGGCTACGGGCACGTTCAGGCAGCCCAAAAAGTGCATCAGGCGGGCCTGTGCTGCAGTGTTGTGCTGCACCCGGTTGGCGATGACGCCGATGGGCCGCGGCGCAGCGCGGAACCTAGGGCGGGTCATGAGCGCGGTGATGAACCGCTCGCCGGCGCGAATGTCGATGGCCGACGGCAGTACCGGCACCAGGATCACGTCGGCCATCGCGACCAACTCGTCGATTGCTTGCGCGGAGCTGCTCGGCTGCCCGTCGATAACGATGCGGTCGGGCGCCAGCCTGCCACCACCGGACAACTCGACAAGTGGCGCATCCGCGGGCCGCTGGGCGATCCAGTAGGCGCCCGAGCCTTGGCCGTCGTGGTCAACCAATCCCACGGCCTGCCCCCGCACCGCATAGGCGGCGCAGAGGTTGGTGGCCACCGTGGTCTTGCCGCAGCCGCCCTTGGCGTTCACCACCAGAATGCGGCGGCAGTGATCCGACTCCGGCGCTCTGGCTGTTTGCGTTTTCAAGCGTCACCCCCGCATCTGACGGCGGAGTTTCTTCCCTGGCGGCTGAATATAGCACCGCGGGTGTGGTTTGTCTTATCTTAGCCACCACCGGCGCAATCTCTTGAGGAGAGGACATGAAGGACTTTGGAGGCAAGCTCGCGGTCGTCACCGGCGGCGGCACGGGCATGGGCCGCGCGCTATGTCGTCAGTTGGTCGCAGAAGGCTGCGACGTGGCGACCTGCGACGTGCTCGAGGACAACCTCGCGGAGACGAAGCGGTTGTGCGAGCAGGAAGCTTCACAAGGCCGGGTGATCAGCATCCACCGCTGCGACGTCGCCAACGAGGACGAGGTCAACGACTTCCGCGACGCGGTCAAGCCGGCCCACAACACGGATCACATCGACCTCCTGTTCAACAACGCCGGCATCGGCGGCGGCTCCAGTTTCGTGGACGGCGACCGGAACGAGTGGGAACGCACGTTCAACATCTGCTGGTTCGGGGTGTACAACTGCGCCCGCGCCTTCACTCCGCTACTCGTCGCGAGCCCCGACGCCCACATGATCAACACGAGCAGCGTGAACGGTTTCTGGGCAAGCCTCGGACCGCAGAGCGCCCACTCCGCCTACAGCGCCGCCAAGTTCGCAGTTAAGGGCTTCACTGAGGCATTGGTCACCGACTTCGCCAACAACGCGCCTCACGTCAAGGCATCGGTCGTCATGCCCGGCCACATCGGAACATCCATCGCCATCAACTCGCAGCGGATCATCGGCGACGGCGACCGGGCGCAGATGCGCGAACGCTTCGTGGCGCTCGGCTTGGTCAATGAGGACACCACGGACGAGGAGCTTCTCGAAATCGTCGAGGCGGTCGCTCGTGGCTTTCGGGACAATGCGCCAACGACGGCGGAGCAGGCGGCCACGATCATCCTCGATGGGGTGCGCGAAGAACGTTGGCGCATCCTCGTCGGCGATGACGCCCACCTGATCGACTGCATGGTGCGCGAGGCGCCCGAAGAGGCCTACGGCGAGGCCTTCATGGAACGACTGCGGGCCAGCACGGAGTGGAATATCAGCTAGCAGAAGCCCCCGCCCGTGGGGGATGCCGCACCACGTCCTTTCCGTTCACAAAATCAACCAGTTCGTGGTTGATTTTCAACCACTGCCGCGGTCAGTCCCCCGGAATCGAACCGTCGGCGTTGATGGCGGCTGGCAGGTCGCGTCCCTCCATGAAATCCATCATCAGCTTCGCCAAAGCGGGGCCGGCGTCCTCCTGAACGAAGTGGCCTGCGCCCCGGATCTGGACGTTCTTCGCGCCGGGCACCCGATCCAGGAACGCCTGTTCCCCGCCGCGGGTGATCGGATCCGAGTCGGTGAACGCCACTAGGAACGGCTTGCTCCAGTTCTCGAAAACGGACCACGCGGCCTCGTTCTCACGCAGCTGCGAGGGCACCAGATAGGGCATGATTTGCGCTGCGGCCTTGTAGCGTTGATCCGGAAAAGGGGCTTCGTAGGCCGCCTGAACGCCCTCGCTGCCGCCCAAGAAGGACATGATCCGCCCGATGGGCAGGTCCTCGACGTGGTAGCTGTAGGCCACCCAGCGGGGAAAGGTCAAATCAGCCTGCAGCTCCTCCAGGGTCAGCGCACCCTCCCACCAGACGGTCAGCTTGAACAGCGGATAGGCGAGGAAGCCCTGCAGGCCGTCGGCAGCGGGCAGGCCGGTGTTGGAGACCACCACCCGGGCGAAGCGGTCCGGCGCCGCGGCCACCACCCGCAGGCCGATGAGGCCGCCCCAGTCCTGGCCGAAGAACGTGACGTTGTTGAGATCAAGGGTGCGCACCAACTCCAACATGTGCTCCACCTGCATCGGGTAGCTGTAGGCGTCCTCGTCGGTGAACTTGTCCGACCGGCCGAAACCCACCAGATCTGGCGCAATGACGCGGTATCCAGCCTGCGTGAATGTGGGGATCATCTTGCGAAAGAGATAGCTCCAAGTCGGCTCGCCGTGGATCAGCAACAGGGTCTCGCCGTCCGGCGGGCCGGCATCGACGTAGTGCAGGCGAATGCCGCCCACTTGCCGATAGTTCGGCGCGTAAGGCCAGTCCTCTAAGTCCTCGAAGCGCGAGTCCGGCGTCCGCAGTACGCCGGGCCCAACTTGCTCAGCTTGCGCGAGCGTCCCAAAGGCCAGTGCTGCAAACGCCAAGCTGGCCAAAATTCCTCTTTTCATGTCTTGCGTCGTCCTACTTGACTTATGGGTCGGTGAATGCCGCCACGGCTTCCTTGAGGATCCTGACGGCCTCCTTGTTCGCCTTGGCGATTCGCGGCATGACGCCGCCAACTGCGCAAAAGGATGCCAGCAATTGATGATGAAGCCAAAACCCGCCAAAATCGCGCCTCTTTTGTTGTTGACTTGAGGTTGATGCATGGCCCGTTCGGACATTGAGCATTATGACGTCGTCATCGTCGGCGCCGGGGTTTCCGGCATTGGCGCCGCCTGCCATCTGCGGCGGCAGTGCCCGGATCGGACCTTCACCATTCTGGAGGGGCGCGACGCCATCGGCGGCACCTGGGACCTGTTTCGCTATCCCGGCATTCGCTCCGACAGCGACATGCACACCTTCGGCTACAACTTCAAGCCGTGGATAGACCCCAAGTCGATCGCCGATGGGCCGTCGATTCGGGCCTACGTCCATGAAGCGGCGGCGGAGCACGCCATCGGCCCCCACATTCAGTTCCGCCAACGGGTCGCTGCCGCGGCTTGGTCGAGCGCCGAGGCGCGCTGGACCGTTGAAGTCGAGGACGCCGAGTCCGGAGCTGGGCGCCGCCTAAGCTGCAGCTTCTTGTTCATGTGCGCCGGCTACTACAGCTACGACCAACCCCACCAGCCTGAATTCGCCGGCATCGAGCAGTTTCAAGGGCCGGTGATCCATCCCCAACTTTGGCCGGAGGAGCTCGACTACAGCGACAAGCGCATCGCCGTGATCGGCAGCGGCGCCACCGCCATGACCCTGGTTCCGGCCATGGCGGAGCAGGCGGCGAAGGTGACCATGATCCAGCGTTCGCCCACCTACGTGGTGTCGCGCCCGGATCGGGACGCCATGGCCAACGGCCTGCGCAAGCTGCTGCCGGAGCGGCTCGCATACGCCGTCACCCGCTTGAAGAACGTGTTGATGCAGCACTACTTCTACCACCGCACCCGGGTGGCGCCGGAGAAGATCAAGGCCAAGCTGCTGAATGAGGTTCGCAAACACTTGGGTGGCGGCTACGACGTGGACACCCACTTCACCCCCAGTTACTACCCGTGGGATGAGCGCCTGTGCCTGATCCCGAACGCCGACCTGTTCAAGGCCATCAACAGCGGCAAGGCCGAAGTGGTCACCGACGGCATCACGGGCATCACGGCCAACGGTGTGCAACTCGAATCCGGCCAGCACATCGACGCCGACATCCTGATCACCGCCACCGGCTTGACCCTTGAGGTGCTCGGCGGCGTCCAATTCAAGGTCGATGGCGAGCCGGTCCACTTTCCCGACACCCTCAACTACAAGGGCATGATGTACTCCGGCGTGCCCAACCTGGCCAGCGTCTTTGGCTATGTCAACGCCTCTTGGACCCTGCGCGCGGACCTGACCGCCGAGTACGTCTGCCAAGTGCTCAACCGCATGCGGGAACTCGGCATGCGCCAATGCACGCCGTTGCTCGGCGAGGACGAAAGCGAAATGGGCGTTCAGCCCTGGATCGTCGGCTTCGCCCCCGGCTACATCGCCCGCGCCATGCACCGCTTCCCCAAGCAGGGCGACCGCGACCCTTGGCGCAACACCCAGAACTACCTGCAGGATCGCAAGATGGTGCGCCGCGGTGTCGTCGAGGACGGGGTGCTGACCTTCAGCAACCCAGAGCCGGAGGCCAACGCCACAGCCCGGCCACCTGCTGTTGAGGAGTCTGCCCGCGCCGCCGCATGATGGCAGGCTGAACCAACCCGCTCTACGCGTTCTCCGGGTCTGCCGGTCCGCCGAGCGCCCGGTTGCATTGCTTGGCCACGACCTGCTCTACGCGCTGCAGCGCGGCGTAGTTGCCGTGCAAGCTGTCAAACAATGCCCGCACGGGCTGCAATTGCCGGAGTAGCTGGCGGGCAACGTCTTGGACTTGGTCCAGCATAAAGCGGGGCCGCACATCGCATTGGCGCGCCAGCTCCTCCCAGTGTCTTGCGGAAACCATGCCGGGATTGCCTTGGCCGCCGACGTGCAGCGCCAGATGCTGGCCGATGCCACTTAGGGCCCGCGTGCAGACCAGATCATAGAACGGCGCCAGCCGAACCTCTCCATTGGCACGGTGCACAAGCGAAAGGTTCTTGGCATGGCCATCGGAGTTGCCTGCCAGGACATTGAAAATCTGCCAACGCAGCAGGTTGCGCAGATCGTTGGCCGGGTCGCTGGAAACGTCCAGCACCAGCCGATAGCAGTCCGCGAACGAAGGCCCTCCGTGCTCCTGGTATTTTCGCTCATGCCCGAAGCCCAAGGCTTGGCAAAAGTCCTCCTGGTGCAGCCGGGCGACTTGATCGCATTCATCCCTGAACCGGTCATAGCGCTCGATCAACGCATAGCGCCTGCCGCCGATCTTCCGCATCCGCACATCAACCGCCGGCAAGCCAATGGATCGCGCCAAGCCCGTTGTGAAGGTCTCGTATGCAGGCAGATGCCGATAGTCGGGCAATTCAAACTTCAACAGGTGGCTGGTGGGGGACTCCTTCAATGGCAGCCAAAAGAGGTGATTCCTGACTAGCACTGGGCATTTGTCTTGGGCTCCCGCCAAGGATAGCCGGGGACGCCCGATTGCGGTCCAGGCGCCAGCGGCACCCCGGTTGTTGGCCAGACCCATCAGTTCCTCATCCGACACTTTCCGGTAGTCGTGTTCAGCGGCTGGCTGATGCTCAGCCTGCAGCAGGGAAAGCGCCCCCGCGCACTCGCCGCCAATGGCGCGCAGCAGGTCAAAATCGGTGTTTGGGAGCCTCAGGCCGCGAACAATCCGGTCGCGAACGCCAGCCTCCGGGAGGAGATTGGCGAAGAACCGATGGGCAAGGCCTTGGCCGGGCGCAAATTCCTCCAGCCTTAGGGGCAAGGATTGGGAGATGGCGAATCCGCCTTGGGCCAGCCATTCATCCGCATAGCGAAACCCGATCAGCCCTTGCGCGTCGCGCCATAGGAAGCCAACGAGCCGCTGATCGTTCCAGACATTGAGGCCATCCGGATCAAGCATGGCTGCCGCCTCCCGGCGGCGATTGCGGCCCAGAAGACGTGACCCCGCGCCGTTGAATCACCACTTCCAGCCCTAGGGTTCCCAGCGCCTTGAGCACTTTGCCGAGTTCGGCAGTTTCCTTGCCGCGCTCGAACTCGGACAGAAAACGGGTGCTCAGATTGGCCAAGCCGGATATCGTTTCCAGCGTCAGTTTTCGCTGCTTTCGATGCGCACGGGCTAGTTGACCGAGTTCGTCCGCCGATCGAACCACGCCGTATTGCGCCTGATGTTTGGCCATGCTCTACCCAGAAAAGTGATCGTACGATCAAAAATAGTGGACATATGGCACAAAATCAATGGATATCTACCGTTCGTGATAATTCGGTCTAAACTCAGCGTCCGACCGCAACTTTTGTCACGCACGATCAAAAATCATTCAGTAATCACGGTCTGGGAATCGGGCCTTTCGAGGGCGCTGTGCGCTGTTCGAGGGCAAGATGCCCTCGCTCCGGGGGTTTTCCTCGCTCCGGGCGTTTTCCTCGCTCCGGGCGTTTACCTTCGGGGCGAAGGCGAACAGCAGGTTGCCGGCCATGCGGTCGCCGAAGAGATAGCCGGAGTTGACCAGCACGTGACCTTCGGCGACCAACGGGCCGTCCGCTTCGATGGAGCCGCCGTGGCCCCGCTCCCCAGAAACCGTGGTGAATGGGCGGTTGGTGTCGAAGTCCCACAGCAGTTTGCCATCCGCTGCCCGGTAGGCGCGGAGGTGGCCGTCGAAAGCGCCCGCGAAGACCACGCCGGGCATGGCGGTGACTGCAGCGGAGAAGCCGGGGTCGCAGGCCGGACGATCTTCGGCGGCGCAGGCATCCGGAGCCCGAGCGTACCAAAGGACTTCACCGTTGGCCGGACCGAGGGCGAACAAGCCGGGCTTCGCCTCGCCCTGCTCCAAGCCGGTGAAGACGGTGTCCGCGTTAGGGGCGTAGATGCGCCCCTCCCCGGCCGCCATGCCCCAATGCACGCCGCCGGCAAAGCCGCCGCGGCCGATGCGCGTGGTCCACAGGCGCTTGCCGCCGGCGTCCGGGTCCAAGGCGAACACATGACCGGACTTCTGCCCCGCCACTAGGATTTCCTTGCCGTCATCGAGCCGCACCAACATGGGCGGGGCGCCGATGTCGAGGTCGGGGCCGTTCTCCTCCGGGCAGTTCTCGCCGCCGCCGATGAAGCAGGCCATGTTCCAGGCATCCCCGGCCAAGGCTTGGTGGGACCAGGCCAGACGTCCCGACTCCAGGTCAAACGCCAGCACTGCGTCGCTGGTATCGGCGGCGGGCGAGGTGTAGGACTCGCCGGTGCCCACGTAGAGCCACCCACGCCGGGGATCGAGGGTGGGGCTGTTCCAGATGGGCGCGCCGGCCGGTGCGAAGCGCTGCAGTCCGGTGGCGTTGCGGCCTACCGGCACCGGCTCCTCGGCGATGGAGTGGGCGGTCCAGAGAATGCGTCCGTCGGCGGCGTCAACGGCGGAGACGCCACCGCGAAAGGTGCAGCAGGGATAGCCGGGGTCGGCGGCGCTGGCCCACTCCTTGGAGGACAGCGGCGCATAAACCCGGCCTTGGTGGTAGCGCGGCGAGCCGGTCAGGGTCACGTCCGCGTGCTTATCCACCTGCGTTCGCCAGATGAATCCGCCGTCGGCGGAATCCACGGCGTATAGCGTGCCGCGAATGTCGCCGAAGAAGAGCCGCTTCCCGGATTCGTCCGCCGTGATGGCAGAGCGCACTTCAACGTCGGCCTTGAAGGTCCAGTGCGCGCAGCCGCTGTCGAGGTCCAATGCGTAAACGGTGCCATCCTGGCTGCCGACGTAAACCACGCTGCCCCACACGCTCGGCTGGCTGCGGGCGCGGCTGGCGCCGGGATAGGCGAAAACCCACTTGACGGCCAGCCGAGGCACCTCTGCGGCGTCGAGTCCGGCAACGGCGGCGGGCACAAAGCGGGTGTTCTCCATGTTCAAGCCCCAGCCCTTGAGGGACGGCGGGCTTGGCGGCGCTTGGGCCACGGTTGGGCCACAGCGCTTCACGGGCACCGCGGTCCGGGTCGCGCCGCCGAGATGGTTGGCCAACGCTCGGCGCTCGGCATCGCTTAAGTCCTGGACATGCTCGCGCATCGTGCCTTCGGTGAGGGCGGCGTAGATGGGTGCGGCACCCATGATCTGAAAGGTCACCAAGTGTGGCGCCCGGGGCACGTCGCCCTGATGGCAGTGGCTGCAGCGGGCCTCGTAGAGTTGCGACGGGGTGGCTGGCGCTGCTGCCCCGAAGGCTTGGGAAGCGGCGAGCCCGGCTGCCAAAGCCGCGCCAAGCCAGCGGCGCATCAAGGCGTCACATCCGGTTCGTTGTAGTTCCAGATGTGCTTGAGCACCCGCCAGGAGCCGTCGTCCTGGCGGCGCAGCACGTCCAGGAACTTGCGCAGGCTGCTGATGCGCTTATCGCTGCCCTTGGGCATCCGGTGGATGATGTAGTCGTAGCGGGCGTAGGCGAGGTCGCCGTCCACCTCGACCGTGCCCGGATCAACCACCTCGATCTCGAAGCGGTCCTGCTCGAACACCGGCCCGAGGAACTGCCCGTAGTGATCCCGCCCGCGGATGGGCGGAGCGTCAGTGGGCAGCAGCTCCACATCGGTGTCAAGCACCGCAAGGTAGCCTTCGATGCTGCCCGCCTCCACCGCTTGGTTCCACGCCGCCTGCAGGGCACGGATGGCGGCGGCATCCGCAGCCGGGTCGGCAGCCAGCGGTGCGGCGGCAACAAAAAGCACTGACCAAATGAGCGCTGACGCTGATCTCATGACATCTTCTCCCACTTCATGTTCGAGGCTTGAAGACCAGCATTCTAATGCGTTGCAGGGAAATTAACTCCAAAAACGGCGGGGCGATTTCTTACGCCGAGGTTCCGATTTGCCCATAGTTTTTGGCGTGCCGAGCAAGCCAACATGGCGTCTTTGCACCCCCAAGGCCTTCTGCAGTGTCCCTGTTCCGTCCCGAAGTGCTGGCCGAGCGCAGCTCCGAGCAATGGGGTTCGACAATCGGCTCCCGCGCACCGCGCCTGGTGGCCGCGAGCTTGGGCTTAGTGATCATCGGCTTGCTGGGCATGGCCGCGGTGCTTGGCTTGGACTACGCCCGCAAGGTCCGCGTCAGCGGCTATCTCGAACCCAAGGGCGGCATCGCCGAGGTGATCGCTGCACAGGGGGGTCGAGTGGGCGCGCTCAACGTGGGCGAACGGGACCATGTGAAGCGGGGCCAAGTGCTGGCAATCCTCGACCACGACCAATACAGCGAACAGGGACACCGAGTTCATCTCGAGGAAGCCGCCTATCTGCGGGCATCCATTGAACGGCTGGAGCAGCGGATGCGCGAGGCGGAGGAGAGGCGGACATCCGATCTCGGTGCGGTGCGCGAGGAACTCGGCCATCTGGCTCTTGAGCAGGGTGCGCTGGCTGAGGAACTGCGCTTCGCGGAGCAGCGGGAAGCGTTGCGCCGAATCGCAGACGAGCGGGTGCAGAAGCTGCTGGCGGATGGCCTGCTTGCGGCCGCCCGCTACGATCAGGAGCGCCAAGCCACCCTGACCGCCGCTCAAGCCGTCAGCCAACTCCGCCGCGCCTTGGCGAGCAACCAGCGGCAGTCGGCACAAAGCAACCAAGCCCTCTTGCGCATCGAACGCGAGCACCAAGCCTTGCGTCTGCAGTTGCAGCAGGAGCGCGCCGACTTGGCTCGGCAACTGGCGCGCTTGGCGGAACAACGGCAAACCGCGGTGGTGGCACCCAAGGGCGGGGTGGTCACCTTTGTGCAGTTCACCGTTGGTGACCGGGTGCGCGCCGAGCAGGTGCTCATGACGGTGGCGCCCGTTGATGCGGCATCGCAACTGGTCCTGCTGGCCGACGCCGCGGCGGCTGTCGATATCGCGCCGGGCGACGAAGTTCGCTTCAAGGCGCTGGGCGGCCAGCGCCGGCGCAATCCCATTGGCGCGGCCGTCGTTCGCGAAGTCAGCCAAGCGCCGCAGATGCCCTACCAGCTACGCAGCTGGGTTGCGGTGGACGGGCCGGTGTTCCGGGCGCGGGCCGAGGTGCTACGGCATCCTGAGGGTTTGGCCGTCAAAGGCGGCCTGCGGGTGGATGCCTTCGTCGTCACCGAGTCGCACCGGCTGTGGCGCTGGCTGCTGGAGCCGTTAACCGCTGCCCTTGAGGGTTTGTGAGTGCTTAATCTCGGTTGGGGCCGCAAAGTGCCGGTGATGATGCAGGCCGAGGCCAGCGAGTGCGGCTTGGTGAGCATGGCCATGATTTCCGCCTTCCACGGCCGCCATCTGGACTTGGCCGACATGCGCAGCCGCGGCCTGCTCAGCGCCCGCGGCGCCACGCTCAACGACTTGGCGGCAGTGGCGGCTGCGGAAGGTTTCCAAACCCGGGGACTGCGCTTGGAGATGGACCATCTGACCCAACTCCAGGCGCCCGCCATCCTGCACTGGGACCTCAACCACTTCGTGGTGTTGGTGAAGGCCGGACCGCGCCAGGTCCGCATTCACGACCCGGCCTTGGGGCTGCGCAAGCTGTCCTATGGGGAAGTCTCCCGGCATTTCACCGGCGTCGCCTTGGAATTGCGGCCTGCCCCAGGATTCCGGCTGCAATCGCCGCCACCTAGACTGAGGATCTGGCATCTGTGGCGCGGCACCGGCGCGCTCAACAAGAATCTGCTGGTCATCTTCGCCCTGTCGATGCTGCTGCAGCTCACGCTGATCGCAGCGCCCCTGCATCTGCAGTGGGCCATTGACCAAGGGGTTGCCCATGCGGATGGTGAACTGATCGCCCTGCTGGCGTTCGGCTTCCTCTGCGTTCTGGCCATCCAACTCGCGGCCCAGTTGCTGCGCGGTTGGCTGATCGTGCGCTTGACCCACCTAGTGGCATTCGAGTTCGCCTGCAACCTCTTGGCGCACATGCTGCGGCTGCCGCTGGACTGGTTTGAGAAGCGGCACCTGGGCGATCTGACCTCCCGATTCGGCTCCCTCGGCCCGGTTCAGGATGCCCTGACCCAAGGCTTGGTGACGGTTTGCGTGGACGGCTTCATGGCCTTGGCCATGCTGGTGATGATGCTGGGCTACGACGCGGGCCTAGCGGCCATCGTGCTGTGCGCGTGCGGCCTCTACCTGCTCGCCCGGCTGGTACAAATCCCGGCCTTGATGCGCACGTCGATGGACGAGATTCATGCCGGCGCGAAGGCGGAGACCAGCTTCCTCGAGTCCATGCGCTCAATGCCCGCGGTGCGCGCCTACGGCCAGGAGTCCGGCCGCCTCGAACGCTGGCAGAACCATCAAGCGGAAGCGCTGAACGCCGGCATTCGGCGCGCCAAGCTGCTGTTGGTCGGCGACGGCGCGCTGACCCTGATCTTTGGCGTGGAAACCATCGCCGTCATCACCCTAGGCACCAACCACGTACTCGACGGCGCCCTCTCCATCGGCATGCTCTACGCCTTTTTGAGCTACAAGGGCAACTTCACCGGCCGCTTCGGCGAGCTGATCCGCCAAGGCTTGGATCTGCGCCTGTTGCGGGTGCATCTCGAACGCCTGTCCGACCCCTATTCGGCGGTGCCCGAATTGTCCTTGAAGCCGCCCCCCGCGCAGCCGGTGAGCGGAGACCTTGAACTCGACAGCGCGGGCTTCCGTTATGGCGAGCGGGAGCCTTGGGTGCTGAAGGACGTGAGCTTGGCCCTGCCGGAAAGCGCCTTCACCGCCATCATCGGGCCATCCGGAGGCGGCAAGACCACCTTGCTCAAACTGCTGCTCGGCCAAGCGGCCCCGACGCGCGGCGAGCTGCGCCTTGCCGGGCGGGTGGTCGATGACGAATGGCGGCAGCGCTACCGGCGCTCGATCGGCGTGGTGCTGCAGGACGACGTCCTGTTCGCCGGCAGCCTTGCGGCCAACCTGTCCCTGTTTGACCCCAATCTGGACCTGCAGCGCCTCCAGGAGGCCTGCCGGCTCGCCGCGGTGGATGAGCTCATCGCCAGCTTGCCGATGGGCTTTGAAACCCTTGTCGGCGACATGGGTTCCGCCCTTTCCGGCGGCCAAGTGCAGCGCCTGCTGCTTGCCCGGGCGCTGTACCGCAAGCCCCGCTTTCTCTATTTGGACGAAGGCACAGCCCATCTGGACCCCAGCAACAAGGCCAGAATTCACGAAGTGATCGCTCACTTACCATGCACCCGAGTGGTCGCCACCCACGATTTGGACCTCGCCGCCTTGGCCGACCAAGTCTATTGGGTGGAAAACGGTGCGGTGCGGGCGATGGAACCCCATGAATTGACTCACCGGACGGCTTGATGCCAGCGAGCAAGCCACCTATCCCAAAAGTACATACATTGGTATTCACAATCATCCAAGCAAGGAGTAGCCTATGCTCAAACTGACTCCCGAGAGCTTGAAAATGACCAACCGAAGTGGCAGACCAAGCGATGCAAGCGCACGTTCAACGCCCACCCGGCTGTTCCGCAACGGCAACAGCCAGGCAGTGCGGATTCCAAAAGCGCTTGCTTATGAGGGCGTTGACCTTCCAGTGGAGATTGAACGCCGGGGCGATGAACTGATTGTGCGTCCGGTCAAGCGAAAGCTCGACGGGCTTGCCGCGGCGTTCCGGGCGCTACGTCCCCACGTCCAAGGGTTTGAGCGCGACCAACCCATTCAAGAACCCCGGAGTTGGGACGCCGACCGGGCCCCGCTGCGGGATTGACCAGGCTGTTTATACCCATGCGCTACATGCTTGACACCAACATCTGCATCTACGCGATGCTCAATGACAATGAACACTTGGATCGCAGGCTGGGCGAGTGCCAAACCGGTGATCTCCTCATGTCAACCATCACTTTGGCCGAGCTTGAGACCGGTTTTGCCAAAAGTGACGATCCAGCCAAGGCGCGCAAAGCGGCGCAAGCGGTTCTTGACGCCATCACCACAGTGCCTTTCGATGCGGCGGCGGCTCGCGCCTTCGGCCGCATTCAAGCGGCTTCGCCTGCCAAACGGGGGGCCTACGATCGCCAAATTGCTGCCCACGCGATATCCCTTGGCCTCGTCTTGGTCACCAATGACGAAAAGGACTTTGGTGGAATTCCAGGTCTGACCGTTGAGAATTGGACGATGCCCTCGAACTGAGTCAGGCTAACAACCGAGGCCTTGGGCCATCTGGGCGTAGCTGGTGAGGGGGAATCCGCACCGGCGCTCCCAGTCGGCCTTGTCGATGTATTGTTGGTTCATGAGTTCGATCATGTCGTCGAACTTCTGGAGTGCGGAGCAACCCACCACCTCCGGTGACACGGCTTGGCGGTATCGTGGCCAGGCCTCATCCCGGGCGTGGCGCCAGAATGGGCTGTCGTACCGGGAACCGCAGCAGTAGTGCCAACCGACGAACAGGCCGTTGCTGAGCACGTTGTTGACCAGGAAGCGATTGATCACCGGCACGTCCCGTTCAATATGCTCCGCCGAACGGTTGAGCCGCATGTGGAGGACCATCCCGACCTCCATCTGGGCGAATCCGATCGCGGTCGCTTCCAAGGGTTCCATGAAAGCGGCTGCGTTGCCGATGCGAACCACCGCGCCGTCGTAGATTTGGCGGTGGACGAAGTTGGGGAACGGTATGACCGCGCGTTGCTCGAATTCCCCCACGCCATCGGATTCAAGGAGTGCGTCGAAATCCGATTCGACATCGGCAAGGCTCGACAGGTCGCGGTTGAAGATGTACCCGTAGGACGTATGCACGGTAAGCGGAATGACGAAGACCCAGCCATGCGGACGGGCGATTGCACGGGTGTAGGTATGTTCCAGCACCGGCCCGTCCCGTTCCGCCTCGATGATGGCCGGACAGCGCCGGATGACCGCTGTATTGGTCGGAATGAAGGGAATCTCGATGTGCTCGTCGGCTTGCTGTTCCCTGGGAAATCCGCGGGCGTCGAAGACTAGGTCGTAGCGTTCCGGCGCCCGTCCCTCAAACGTCACCTGGGCGCCGCCCTCCACCCGGCTGATGGCGATCACCTTCGCATCGATGTGTTGGGCGCGCGTGCTTTCCTGTAGCAGGTCGCCCATGACGTCCGCGGAAAGGTGGTAGGCGTAGGACACTTCCTGCGGTGCGAAGTAGTGGATGAAGTCGCGATCGCGCCTGCCCCAACCCTCGAAGGACACGCCGTACTTGCGGGTTCCGTTCAGGCGCTGTTGGATGGCCTCATGGGGCAAGCCGGTCAACTGCTGCAATTGCGGCACCAACGTCGGCCAACTGCCTTCGCCGACGCCAATCACCGGGATGCGCGAGTCGTAGATGTGGTGCAGTTCGTGGTCGCTGTCGGGGTGCAGGCGGGTGACGCTGGCGGCCGCCAAAGCTCCGGCGGTGCCCCGCCCGACGACCGCAATTCGCTTCAAACTGTTGCTGCCAGGAACGTTCATGCCAATGGCCCAGTCAGCCCGCTGATCAACGCCCGCCGATGCCCAAGGGCCGCGCTCAGGCCGCGGCAAGCGGCAACTGGAACACTTCCCGCACGTTGTCGCGCAGGATGGCCTTCCGCTCGGCCTCCGACAGGTTGGCGGCGTGTTCCGCCAAGAGCGCTTGGGAACGGGGCCAAGTGGAGTCGGGGTGCGGGAAGTCGTTGGCCCAAAGCAGCTGCCTGTAGTTCATCAGGTCCTTGGTTGCGAAGGCCACCCAGTCATCTTGGAAGGTGGTGAAAACGTTGGAGCGCAAGTACTCGCTTGGCAGTTTGGACAGCCCCTCGATGATGCCGTCGTCGGTCTCGTTGTAGGCGGCGTGATCCAGCCGATACGCCCAATGCGGCATCCAGCCGGCGTCCGCCTCGGCGCTGACCATCTTCAGACTAGGGTGGCGCTCGAACACCCCGCCGAGCAGCATCGTGGCGATGACGTCCTGCACGTCGCGCACGATCTGCATGAATTCGTGGATACGCTTGCCCCGCACCTGCTTCTTAAGCAGCGTTGCCACGCTGCGCGGACCTCGTCCGTTCAAGATGTGGAAGCACACCGGCATCTCGAGGTCCACGGCGCATTGCCACAGCGCGTCGTAGTCGGGATGGTCGTAGTCCTCGAAGTGGGGTATCCCCGGCAGCACCATGCCCACAAAGCCTTGCGCCTTGGCGCGTTGAAAATCGTCGATGGCCGCGTCGATGGAGCGCACCGAGGTGAGGCCCAAACCGAACAGCCGCCCCGGCAGGCCGGCGCAGAATCCTTCTAGCCAGCGGTTGTAGGCGTTGAGGCAGGCATCCTTGTAGTCGATGTCGGCGTGGCCGAGGACGATCATGCCCACGGAGGGATAAATGACTTCCGCCGCGATGCCGTCGCGCTCCTGGTCGGCGAGGCGGCATTCGGGGTCCCAAGCGCTGCGCCTGCATGTCTCGAAGGTGGCCTTGAGGATGTGGTATGCGCGCATCGACGGGATCATCCCCGCGCCATCGACCATGCCCACCGGGATGAGCGTGGTCAGGCCTTCGATCGCATAGACGTGCCGGCCTAGGCTGTCGAGCTCGATGCGCGGTGCCCGATCCCGGAACCCGGGGTCCATGTGGTCGCTGAAGCAGGCGGGTGGCTCCAGAACATGGGAGTCAGCCGAGATCGCGCCTTCAAAGAACATCAACTCTTCTCCCTTGGGACAAGGCGTTGTGCGGAACTACCGAATGAACCAGCACATTGGCAGAGAATAGGTTTTGTTCGGTGATTTGACAATCGCTCCGCCTGCGGCGCGCCAACGGCCCGCCCATCGGACCCGGAGACGGAGTCAGAAGCTGTACGTGAAGTCGATGCCTAGGAAGCTGTCGCGCCGTCCCGCATAGGTCAGATCTCGCGGATCCGAACTTAAGTTCACGATCGCTTCCAATCGCACGGTCCAGCTAGCCGACAGGCGGCGCCTCAGTTCGAAGTTCAGCGCCCGGTAGTCATGGCTCAAGTCGCCGAGAACCCCTAGCCCAAGCTCGGTGCCCGGCACGTCGTTGAAAGCGAGAAAGCCAGCGATGAAGAGGTCGTTGGCCCAGATGCTTGGTGCGCGACGCCCTCGTTCGTCGTAGAGCCACTCCGCGAGCAGGGTGAGGTCCGCGGCGGAGCCGAACAGGCCGTACAGCGAGCGTTCCGCGCCAAATATGAAGGCGCGGTAGTCCTCCTCCTCGCCAAGGAGATTGCGTGTCCCGCTGCGGTGAATGGCTTCCAGCTTGTAGAGCAGGGGGCCGGTCGTGATTTGCGCATCGACGCCGAATTGCCGGATCTGCTCGTAGTGCGGGACGAAGGGCGCCTCGCTTTCCGGCAATGGGCTGGGCTCCTGAGCGGCAAGGAACGAGGGTTCGCGGCTGGTCCCGGCAAAGGCGCTCAGGCCGAAATCCAGCACGCCCAGCGTATGGCTGTAGCGGAACGCAACATCCACATGGCGCTCTTCCGCGCCGCTCTCGTAGGTCGCCTTCTTCCCCACCAGGCGGTCTCCCCGGAGGCGTCCGCCACGCCCCGGAAACGTGCGCTTGCGGTGGTACGGCAACAGGAAGGACTCCGCGATGCCCCAATCGCCGGAAATCGTCAGATGCGCCATGGGCTGGCCCAGTTTGGGCCGGTCGCGCGGGTGCTCGATGAGGTCGAGTTGGTTGACGATGTCCACTAGGTTGTGCAGTTCGGCCACGCCCCAGAAAACGCGGTCGAAACCCAGCCGCAACTCCCAGGAATTGTCATTCCAGTAGCCGTGCATCAAAAGGTAGGCCTCGCGCAGGTCCGCGTGGGTCCGCCGTGAATCGGCGCTGTCGTAGCGGTACAGCGGCGTCACGGTATAGCTGGCGCTCTGCCCAACCTCCCCGTACAAGGTCGGCTCAACCACAAACCCGCCGGTGCTCGAACGCTGGCCGGGGAAGGCGGGCGATTGCGGATACCATCGCGCCTGCAGGCTCAGATCCCCCGAAAGATCAAGCGGCTGCGCCTCTGTGGCGGCCGCGGCCGTGAGCGCAAGGACCGCGATGGCGGCGCCAAGTCGCATTAACGTACCCGGCGAAGCGCCGTTTGGGTCAATTCCCTTTCGTCGAGATTGGTGCCGAACTCAAAATCCGTCCAATGAAGTGTGGTTGTCGCGCCGGTCAGATGATTCACCATGGTCTGCTTCCCCGCCCGCCAGTAGCGGCCTAGGTATTGCCGATAATCCGCAAAGGCGAGCGTCTTCAGGTGCGAGCCGCCCCGGTCGTAGAGCGCCATCTTCCAAGGCCGAAGCTCGACCGTGTCCTGCCATACGATCTTGCGGCTGTAGCTCGATTTCTCGTCCAGGGGGAATTGCTCGGTTACCGTGCAGCTAAGTTCGCCGCAGGGCTCGTCGCGAAGGTACTTGTGCCTGTACTCCTCCACCTCCGCGGAACTCATGTCCTCAAAGGAAAACTCGCTGCCCATGAACGACCCTGCGCGCTTCGCAGCGCTGATGCGCTTCACCCTTTTCAGGGCGGGCAGATACAGCCACTGGTCGTCCATCGTGTTGATGTGGGCGTGGGTCAGGAGCGCAGTTCCCTGCACGTCCCGAGGTTGATCGAAAACGAACAGGCTCTTGTCCCCATCCCCGGCAACCTCCAGCACCTTGAAGCGCATCTGGCGCACGCTCTCCCGGCCGTGCCGGTCGCGCAGCACCATCGTCAAGCCGGCGGTGAAGTCGCCGAATCCCTCACTGCGGGCGTTCGACTCAAGCGCGATGCGCAGGCCTTTCTCCTCCGGAGATTCTGCTTGAGCAAGGACGGGTCCAATGGGCAGGCAAGTGCACAGCAGCGCCAGAACCCGGAGACGGAACGAAGTACCTCGGGGGATTGGGAGACCTTTCGCCGCGCTTCGCCCGGTAAAGCTCTTTTCGGCGGTTTCGTGGTCGGGACGCATCCGCGCAGGACTCCTTAAGGATGGGGTGGATTGTACCTTCATTCCCCGACCGTGACATTTCCTTTGAAATTTATGCAATTTACTTGCGCTAACTTCGATTTCATTGTATGTTCCCACTTGCGGGAGTGACCCGTCACGTCGAAATTGAAGGAGACAGCTATGCGAACTGGCGATGAAATGCAGCAGCATATCGTTGAGAAGTCGGCCTTGGACGAGGAGTTCAGGAAGGCTTTGCTCGCAGACCCGAGAAACACCATCAGTCAGGAATTGGGCATCACCATTCCTGGGTCCATGAACATCGAGGTTCACGAGAGCGATATGCAGACCGTGCATCTAGCGTTGCCGCCGGCTCCGAACATGACCGAGGAGCAGCTTGAAGCCATTTCGGCTGGCCTTTGCTGCTGCTGGTAGTCCGGGCGGCCGGCGACTAGCCGGTGAGGATACTCACATCGGTGCCCATCCCGCCGCGGTTCCGGACGCGGCGGAGGGCTTGCCTTTGTTGCCCGCCCGTCTCAGAAAGGAACCGCCCCGGATAGGACCATGAACACGTAGGCCTTCGCTTTTCGAAGCTGGCCTTCGGATATGACCAGCTTGATGTGGTGAATGCCGCGCAGCAGCACGTAACGCCCGGATTTGGCAAAAATCGGGGTCGGTTTGGAGACCCAGCCTGCAAGGGCCGGAAGCTTCTCCTGAACCACCAGATCCTCCTGTCCCAAGGCTTCCAGCAACGGGTCCCAGTCGTTCAGTCCATCGAGCCAGTAGCGGGAATCGTTGGTGTATCGCTGCTTGACGATGAGCGCCAAGCCGAGCGTCGGGCCCAAGCCGTCATCGCGCACGTCCAAGTACACCCCGGTCCGGTCGAACTTCACTTGCTCCTTGAAGCGGGCAAGCACGGTTTCGACGGCTGGGATCTGCCCCGGCCAACCGGTGGCTTCAAGGAAGGCGCAGACTTCGCCCTGCGTTCTGAAGCCCATGACCGCTAGGCGAATCGCCCGGGACCGGGACGGGAACACGCCGAACGCATCCAGGCGCGCATCCTCCGGCTGGGCCAAGTAGGCTCGCTGGACGTGCTTCCCCTGCGCTTCATTCCGCTCCCAGCCGACGCAGGAAACGAGCGCGTCAACCACCGCATCGACATCAGCCAGCTGGCCAGCACCGCCGACTATCGGGCGCTCAGCGGGCCGCACGAAGATCCCCGGATGCGGGCGTTCGCCATCCGGCGCCGAGCCAATGTCAAACTCCAACATCATCTTGTGGCCGACGATTTCACGCAAAGGCGAGCCTTCGGCATCCATTTGCCCGAACAGCCGCGTGATCGCCTTGGCGGTCTCATCCGTTGGGTCGAACCAGGCGCGGTCTCGGAAAAACGCTGCCGTTCCGGTGCCGCTGGCCAGCGACACGCCCAGGTCCGCCACCCGCTTGGGTTCATGCAGCGGCAATTCAAAGCCAAAGGGCAGGGCGCCGATGGTGGCCGGAAACTCTGCGGCGCATTCGAGGATGCGCTCCCATTGGCGGTCTCCGATCAGTACCGGCGAAATCCGGTTGCGAAAATGCCCGAGCAGATCGCCCATGGAACCGCCCTCCTTGGCTAGGCGGCTCTGGGTCTGCGCGACGGCCTGGTCAGTGTTCATGTAGTCTCCTCAGGCGATTACAGGTGCGGGATTCACGTCGGCTTCGGCGAGAGGGTGCTTGCGCCTGCCCATGCTAACCGGCACGTCGTACAGGCGCCCCGGCGCAAATCGCGCCCAAAAGTGGCGCAGGCCCGGCACGATGACCCGCACCACCGGCATGCCTATGTCCGGCCGGGTCTGGTCCAGCACCAGGAACTCCAGGCCCTTGGCCTCAACCAGCGCACGGCAATGCTCCACGTCATCGCGCAGGTCTGCGGATTCGATCACCGGATAGTGCGAGGCTTTCCTAAGCGGCGCATCCTCTGCCTGCGCCAGCCAGGGGCAGTTCGCGAGTCGAGCCGTCCGCCACCATTTTAGAGCCAGGGGATCGTCGATCATGGGCCGCCCTTGGCCCCCGCCCGGACGTGGCAGCCAGGTCAGGCACTGATTGACCTCGCAAACCGCGCGCAGCGCTGCGATGCGCGCATCCGTGTGGGCGCCGGCACCGTAGATGATGTCCTCGGTTTCCGCGTCCGGCCTGCGGGAAAGTGCAACGAAGGCGGGAATGCCGATGTCGGAGGTTAGGTCGAGCATCCACAGCTCGCGCTCCGAGCGGCGGTAGTAGTCTTGGGCGGATGCTAGGAACGCATCGCCGAAGCTTTCGAGATCGACGCCGGGCAGGGTCAGCTCGTTGTACCACCAGATGGCGAAGGCGTCGCGCTCCACCAGTTCGAAGAAGCCTTGCAGGATGGCCTCCTCCAAGGTGTTGCCGGCGGCGCAGCCGTTGGAGTCGGCAATCAGGTCGGCCAGCCCGCGCTGTTCGGCGGACATGCCGTAGAGCGCGGAGGTCGGCAGGTAGCGATGCCGCTGCTGGGTGAGCGACCAAACCGGCGACCAGTCGATCTCCGTATCGTCTTCCAAGCGCGGCGGAACGATGTTGTACGGATGGCCCTGGGCGTTGATGCGTTCGGCGTTGTCCAACTGCGCATCGCTGAACAGTTGCGCTGCGTTGGGATGGATCGCCTCGTCGTCCTGGGCGAAGTCGATCAGCCGCTTGCGCACGCGGATCTCATCCCCATGCAGGGCACCGGAATAGCGTTCCAAGGCCTCGCACAGCGCACTGGCCTCGGATTGCTGGGGCGTGCTGCCCTTGCCGGCGCTCTTGCTGCGCAGGCTGCGCCGCAACGAACTCAAGCTCCGGCTGCGCACGGCGAGATTGCTGCCCGCCCAATGCACGTGCAGCCAAGCATCGGATTCATCGGTGGTGCGCTTGAGCCAGGTCACGACGCCGCTGATCGGGCTCACCAAGTGACGATACTTCGCCAGCGTGGCTTCCGGGGCCACTGCGCGCGCCCCCCCGCTGCTGAAATGGGTTTTGGGACTTGACTGCAGTTGCAGCGGAACCGGGGGCCGGTCGGGGCGGCGCAACGCTTCGTCGCCGCAGTCCGCACACTGGGGCCGGCGCATGACGCGATGCTGGGAACTGGCAAAGGTGCCCACGTTCATCGCGATGGCCCGTTCGTGGATGGGCGCCGCCTCATCGAGCACCAGCCATTTTGCGATCTCCGCCGCAATCAGGCCGCACAGCGCTTCGAGCACCACAGGCTCCGCCGCGAACGCCTTGAAGGCGGCCTCCTCGCCGGCAACATTGCGCAGGAAGCTGTGCACCTCCCGGTGATTGCGCAGGCGGCTGGCGAGGCAGTTCCAGCAGGGGCCCTGTCGGTCCGCTCGAAAGACGGGGCCAAACAACGGTTCGATGCCACGGGGCCGCACCAGCATCCAGGGCGCCTGTGCCTCAAGCTGGCGCCGGTTCACCGCACGAAGGCGTTCCTCGAGGTAGTCATCGCAAACAAACACAGTGAGTTCCGGATCGTCGATCACCACTTGGGCACCGGATTGTTCGAGGTGTCGAGCGAGCCGGCCGTCGTCATGGGCGAGCGCGACGCGCGATTCGGCCAGCCGCTGTTCCGCCCAGAGGGGCGTGGCGCCCAAGGAGGACCAGTAGGCCGCCCGGTTTGGATTCATGCCGTGCTCGGCGGAGACGACGTAGCCCTTCGCGGCGAGCAAAGCAATGGCCCCGCGCACCTCCGCCGCCTCGTGGCGACTCTCCAGGGCGGCCACAATCTCAGCTTGCCCTCGCTCGCCGTCGAGAAGCGGCAGCAGATCGCAATGCAGGCTGCCGTGCAGCAGCGTGTTGAATGATTCGGAAACCAGCAGCGTCCGCTTGTCGCTGATGACCTCGGCCCGCAGGTGGGGGGTAAGCACCGGAACCGCCACCAAGCCCCCATCGGTTGGGGTGGTTCGCCGCATGATCCCCTGAGGGGGGTGCGCGTCCTTCCGCGTTGCCGATCCGCGCTCCTCTACTGGATCAGTCCGCCCCATCAAGCGGGCGCGACAAGGGCGTCGATTTCGGCGGCGGCGCGGGAGGCGGTTTCGCAGACCACCGAGCTCAACGCCTCGAAATCTTCGTGCCCGCAGGCGCTGGCGATCAGGGACTTGACCTTCGGGTGCGCCGCTCGGGCGTCGAAGCCTGCATCGCCCACGAGCCGCAGGATGCTCTGCAAGTCGCGGTACAGGGCGGCCGCCTCGGCCAGGGGTGGCCGCTCATGGAGCAACGCTGCCGCGGTCGGGGCCGTGTCTTGGGGTTCGGCTTCGCCTTCGGTCAGTTGTAGGAATCGCGCTGCCCGCTCGATGTCCAGAAGACCGCCGCGCATGCCCGCATAGGAGGACACGCCAGCATCCGCTCTGTTTGACGAAGGCTGACGCAAGCTCGCCAGAAGTGACGGGTCAGCGGCGCGTTCGGCCAGAATCTCTCGCCGGACCTCGGCAAGACGGGCGTCGATCTTCGCATCGCCGGATTCAAATGCGCAACGCGTCCGGGTCAGATCAGGCCTCCCGGCGCCGTCGGCCAATTCGGAGAGCCGCAGGTCGCGGCAGGCATTCGATTCAGGGGGGATGGGCGAAAAAAGCAGGCTATCCGCCGCCAGGTCGGTCAAGGACTCGCGCAAGCGCTTGCACAGCTGTTCGTAGCCAGCCGCCCGAGCGCCGTCACGCACAAAGAGGATGTCCATCGACGCGCCGGGATGCACTTCCCGGCTGGCGAGATCGCCCAGGAACATCGCAGCGACCCCGCCCCCAAGCATGGGTCCCCGTCGATCGACGAAGTCGCCGACCACGGCGGCCAGCACCGAGGTGATCGAGGCTTCGGCTAGGTTGGAAAGTGCGCAGGTTGCCTCGGCGGGAGCCAAATTGCCGCGCACCACGTGCATGCCGATCTGAAACGCCTTGTCGTTGGACCAGTTGCGCACGATCTCAGCGGTCTCCTTGCCGTTGACCGCCGGAATTTCAGCGATCAGTTCCCGCATTGCTTGAACATCCATTTCCAACGTCCAATAGAGCCGCACCAGTCCGCGGCGGGCGATGGATTCGGATTCCGGATCCGGCCCGAATCCTTTCGGCAGGTCGATGTCCGTGAATTCTCGATCGTCGAGGTTGTCGAGCAGTTCTGGATTGCGCTCAATCCAGCTGGCGAGCCGGGGGGCGACGCCGAAGATTTCGATGATCGCGTCCAGGGCATCGGGCCGCGCTGCGGAAACCGGGCTGTCGTAGGCGCTCCAATCGTCGATCTCCGGATAAAAGTGTTGGCGCCAGTGATCAACCAGGGGGTCCATCTTCTCAAACCAGCGCTTTGGCCGAATCACGATGTTCATCATGTCGGCGTAGGTTCCCGGCAACTCGGGCGACGCATCGGGGCTTAGGGTCTGCAGCAGCGGATAGTGGCGCGATGCCATCGCGTGATGGTCCGCATGGCGCTGCATGTTGAAGAACATCCAATTGCTGAACTTCCAGTCGGCGCTCCAGGAATGGCGTGGCATCACCTTTTCCCATTGGCCGTTGGGCTGCCGCACCCGGCGCAGCCCATAGTGCTGCATGTAGTTGCTGATTTTCATCGAGAAAACGCAGCCTAGGCCGAGGAAGGCGAAGACCAGAACGGCCCAGATTCCGCTCATCCAGAACACCAGCCCCCACCAGAACGCTAACCCTAAGCCGTAGCGCCAGAACGGATTGCTGTAGTGCCATCGCGACAGATGGCGCCGGGCTAGGCGTTCGCCGGCGACTTTCCAGGAATTGGTAAGGTTGCTGGCAACTTCCTTTGGGAAGTAGCGCCAGAAGCTCTCCCCCTTGGGTGCGGAGCCGAGATCATGAGGCGTGCCGACCTTGGCGTGGTGGATGTAGACATGCTCCGTGGCGTACTGCGGGTAGGAGGCAGAGGCCAGCAGAAACTCGGCGAGCCGCCTTTCCCAGTTGGAACGTCGGTGAATCAATTCGTGGCCGACCACGAACACGGCCTGCGCTTCCATGGTCAAAATGATCGCCAGGATCACGTCCTCCCAAAGGGCGAACGGATTGGCGACCAGAATCTGCCACAGGCCGAAAACGAGCGTCGGCGGCCACAGGAACGCCCAAGCCCAGACCGGCAGGTTGTGCCAGAGCAGGCGACGTTGGGGCGTGTGCGCCGGGTCCATGTTGCGCCCGTCCACGCCGAAGACCCGGTCGAGCGGCCCCGCGACGCTCATGAACAGAAACGGCGCCAGCAACCACCAGCCGCCTTGGATCAGGGCGATGAAAAGCAACGGAAAAACGGCCAACGGCAGGTAGTGGGGGAGCGCGTTGCCGATCGAAGGCTCGATGGGTGGGGCGTTTTCAGCCTGGTCCGGACTCAGGGCCCCCACTGCGGCTGCGTCTGGCGGCATGGCTGCTTCTTCATTGCTTCCTTAAGTGGAATTGATCGTACCACCGGACAAGTAACCTGCCAATTGTTCAGGCGTTCAAGACATCGGCGAGACGCTCCAAGGCCTCGATGCAGAACGCGGAGGTTACGGATTCGGAGCCGTGGGCGAACTGCCCGACCACGCCCCACTTCAAGGCTTGGTCGCCGAATGCGAGCAGCTCGGGCCAGCTGCCGTCCTCGCGCTGCGGAGCGATGAGCGCCACCGTTGCCCGCTTCGCGTCGATGCGGTCTAGGCCTTCGATGTCGGCGAGCGCGGAGACGGCCTGCGCGGTCAGCAAAACGTTGCCGAATTCTCCTTGATTGTCGCGCAGGGCCAGGATTCCATCAAGAAGCGCAGGGCGCAGATGGTCGAGGGCGGGCCGTGCGCGAACTAGGGCGCGGGCAATTGCGTAGTAGGCCGTGACCCTGTCAGGATACCACTTGGAGGCGCCCTCCAGCTTGTCCTCGGCGATCATGGCTTCCAGCCACGTGCTGGCATCCCTTGTTTCGGGCCGGTCTCCCAAGTGGGCGATGACGTTCGCATTGACCACCGGGTCGGCCTCGATCCGAAACTCCGCCACCACATCGGGTTCGCCCTCCCCATGCATCCAAGTCATGAATCGGCCCTGCTCGTCCCGATTGGCCAGCATCGGGGCAACGTTCCTGCCCAGCGCAATCCAAGGGTGGGACGCAAGAACGAGGGAACACATGGCGGTGCTGTCCAGATCTGGGGGCAGATGACGGTAGTAGCGCCACAATCCGGGATGTTCCATCGTATCGACCAGATAGGCCCGGGTGCGGGCGCACAGCGCCCGGGCCCGCTCTTCGTCGGAACGCTCCAAGGCCAGCGCGCACATCGCCGAAATGAAGGCGGGCCTTTCAAAGTGCCGGGGAATCTTCGGGTCGGCGACGTTGAATCGGATGCAGTGCCAGGCGCCGTTCTCAGCAACCGTCGATTCCAGGAATTCGAGGCCCCGGCGGATGCTGTTCCTGCCCTCCTTCGCCAGTGCGCCGGACGCCAGGGAACTCAAGCTGGCAGCGGCCGGGTTCACCCCAGGAGGACGAATCGGCGGTGCGGGGTCGTGCATGGTCCTCTTGAGGAACTCCAGAGAGGCCACGCCGGTTCGGGCCGCCTCCCGCTCCTCCTCGCTCCGCTTGCTCTTCGGCGGCAGCACCAAGTGCGTGACCGCATCGGTTTCCTCATGCACCTGAATCTCGTGGCCTTCGGCCAGCGTCACGCCGAGCTCCTGCTCAATGGCCGCTCTCGGCTCCGCGAGCAGGCGTTCGCGAAAGCCGCTGTCCGCCTCGGCCCTCGATGCGATGCGAGCTTCCGCGTCAATGGGCTTCTTCATTGCTGTACTATCCCAACCTTGGGTAGGGTGGGAGAGTATCCCATGGTTGGTCCTGACACTCGTCCGACTCGCAATCAAGAACCCCGTCCGAACGCACCGAGCGTCCTAGTGGTGGGCGCGGGCGCGGCCGGGCTGGCGGCGGCTTGGACACTCGCTGCCCGCCGCCAGGACAGCAACTGCCGCATTCAGGTGCTGGAAGCTTCGGACAGGATCGGCGGGCGCATGTTCTGCGAAGAGGTCGATGGCTTCCACGTGTACGGCGGCGCCAGCGTCATCCATGAGTCCTTTGCAACCACCAGAGCGCTGGCCCGTGAACTGGATGTGGAACTGCGGCCAGGCCCTAGGAAGAAGGGCGGCCAGGGCTACGCCAACGGCCGATTCTGGGGCCTGTACGTGGGCGGCTCGTTCAGGCAGACCTTGACGACCCTGCGCACCATGCTCTTTTCGCCGCAGCACTCGCTGGGCGGAAACCTTGAGTTCATGCGGCTGTTCTCGATGCTCAGGAAGCGCTCCGAGGATCTTGACTTCGAAGACCACTCCCGAATGCTGGACCTGGACACTGGCCAGAGCTTCGCCGAATTCGCCCGCGCCAATTCCCTTGGCCGATACCTGAGACAGGCGGGGGAGCTGGACCTCAACTGCTTCGCCGCGGCGAGTTCCGAGCAGGTGGGGGCCGCCTACGGCATGGCGCTGCTGTGGCTGTGGACCGTCAATCCGGCCACGCGCAGCTATTTGCCCAGGCAAGGCATCGGCGCGCTGGCCAAGGCGCTGGCCGATGCCTGCGCGGGCTTCATCCGCACGTCCACCCCGGTCGAGCGAATTGTCCTCGAAGATGGGAGAGCCAGAGGCGTCGTCACCGCCAGCGGGGAGAGCATCAGGGCCGATGCGGTCATTTGCGCCACCACGGCGTCAACCGCCGCGCGCATCATGCCGCAACTGCCGGGGGAACTGCGGGCGGTCCTTGACCGGGTCAGCTACAGCGCCTGCTGCAACATCGCTTTCGGGCTCGATGCCAACATCCTGGCCGAAGGCTCCCACGCCGGGCTGTTCCCGCCTGGGTCCCCGACCTTTCTGACCATGGTCACCAATTTGGCAGCCACGACGCCGGACGCCGCGCCCTCTGGCAAGACCCTGGTTCATGCGTTGGTCATTGGCCAGCAGGCCCAAGCGCTCTTCGCCCTGAGCGACGATGAGGTCGCGCGCCGGGTGGTGGCGGAGATGCGCCGGTTCTTTCCGGCCATGCCCGAACGTCCCCGGTTCGCCAAGGTCTATCGCTGGCCGGAGGCAATCTGCCTTTCGCCCGGCGGCATGCTTAACGCTGTGCATGAATTGCGCGCACGGCTGCATGAGTGCGCGCCGGGGCTGTTTCTGGCGGGCGACTACACGCGCCTGCCGTCCTTGAACGGCGCCATGAAAAGCGGGGTGGAGGCCACCGAGGCGAGCCTGTCTTACGTTGCCTCGGCTGCCGGTGGCGCGAAGGTGGGCAGCTGACGAATTCAGGCTTGCGCCCGGATCAAGCGATCTGCCTTTTGACGAGTTCCTTGAATGTCCCGTCAACCGCCACGAGTTCATCGAAGGAGCCGCTTTGCACGACCTTTCCGGCCTGCATGACATAGATGCGGTCGGCCTGCTCCAAAGTGGACAGGCGGTGGGCAATGACGATCCGGGTGGAGGTCAAGAGCGCCAGGTTCTGCATGACTTCGGCCTGGTTTTCGTTGTCGAGCCAATTGGTCGCCTCATCGAGCAGCATGACCCGCGGACCGCCGATCAACGACCGGGCGATGGTGACGCGCTGGCTTTCGCCTCCGGACAGGACCGAGCCGCTGGCCCCGACCATGGTCATCATGCCCATGGGCATGGCCTTGATCTCGTCCTCGATTTCAGCGCTTCGCGCCGCCTGCCAGACCTCGTCGAAGCTGGTTCCCTCATGATGCGCGACGATGTTGTCCCAGATGTCCTGGGGATGGAGCCCCACCGCCTGCGGCACCGCGCCGATGTTGCGGCGCACCTGCTTCAAGTTGAGGTGCCGGAGATCGCGTCCATCGTAGTACACCGCGCCGGCGGATGGCCGGTCGAGCCCCAACGCCAGCCGGAACAGGGTGCTCTTGCCGGCACCGGACTCACCGGCAATCGCGATGAATTCGCCGGGACGGGCGCGAATCGTGACGTCGTCGAGAATCAACGGGCCGTCCGGGTCGTAGCGAAAGGAGATGCGGTCGAACAGCACTTCACCGCCCAGGTGGTCGACCGGTTCGCCTTCGACATCGGCTTCGGGCGCCGCGGCGAGCAGCGGACCCATCTGCTCAAAGGCTGGCAGCGCGGCGGCAACGGTGCCGAAGGACTCGCCGAGCCGGGCGGTGGCGGACTGGAAGGCGATGAAGACGGTGTAAACAACGAGAAAATCGGCGACCGGAAAGTTTCGATCGCCCATTGAGGACACCGCGAAGAGCAGTGCGCCGGCGGCGACAAAGGGAAGGCCTGCGCCAAATGCGCGCGCGTGTCCTTCAAGTGCGCCGAGTTCGAGTTCCGCTCGCTTCTGCTTGCGGTAATCCCGCGCCCAAATGGCGAAAGCCGATCCTTCGGCGTTTTCCACACGCAGCTTGGCGATGCCGCCGATGATCTGGAACAGTCGGCCTGTGACGCGGCGCGTAGCGCTGATCATCCTCCCGTAAGGTGCAATTTGGCGCAGCCCAAGGGCTGCGGTGAACAGCAGCGAAACGAGGCTGAAGGCGACGGCGATGGTGCCCAAGGTGGCGTCGTAGAAGTAAATGACGGCAAACACCGGCAACAGAAAGATCGATGACAGCAGGCTGTCGGCGACGACGCCCTGCAGGCCATCGCGCAGGTTCTGAAAGGTCATGCCCGACATGGCCAGGTCGCCAGCGGGCTGGCGGCGCAGAACGTTGGACGGCAGGTGCATGAGGCGATCCCAGAAGGCGGCTTCGAGCCTTGATGCCGAGCGGCCCTCAAGCCGCATCATGGCCGTGCTTTGCAGCAGGTGCAGCAGCGCGCCAAGCAGGCCGAACCCTGCCAGTGCCACTGCCACCACATAAAGCGCTCCGGCGCTGCCGCCCATCGCGGCCTGATGGGCAACGAACCCCAGCGCGAACGCCGGCAGCAGCTTGATCAAACCGCCTGGAAGACCGGCAATCACCAGACGTGCCAGATCTCCGCCGGAACCGCGCAGGGCGATGTCCAGCAAGTCCTTCGGCTGCACGGTGCCTGAGGGCAGTGGCCGATAGAACATCCAAGCTTCCTGGGTCAGGGCGCTGGCGCGGTCCGCGGTTACCCGGACACCGCGCTTGGTGGTCGGATCGACTTCCCGATAGCGCCCGAACGCTCCGGGCAGCAGCGCGACGGGCTGGCCGTCCTCGGCGCGGAAGGCAAGCATCGCAGTGCTGTCGCTGCGCCACCAGCCGCCCTCGGATTCCAATCGCACGCGGCGGGCGCGCACACCGGAGGCATCAAGCACGTCAACTAGGCTGATCGGAGACTCGGATGGCCCTGACCGCGCTGGAATCCTGAATTCGATGCCTTGGTGACGACCGATGATGCGCAGGGCATCCACCAACGCCCGGTCCTCGGCTTGGGCATCCCTTCCAACTGGCTGGTTGTAGATGTTGAAGAGCCGCGCTCTGGCCCCAAGCTCAGCGGTGCGGCGGCTCGTTGTGCGCTCCCGTTCAAGATTCGCGTCATCGACCACGGCCAGTCGGCGGTTGAGGCGCTCCAAGTTGAAGGCCACCGCGTGAAAGAAGGCGAGCGCCGGCAGCAGCAGGCCCTCCCGGGCCAGCGTTTCAGTTGACTTGCCGGAGACCGTCGCTTCGTCGAACAAGGTGAGCCAACTGGTCCTCGTCAGCGGCACCACGGCTTCCCTAACCCCCGCCTCGGCGAGTTCGGCGTGATCGACAAGATCCATGAACACGCTGGCGCCGCTCGGTGGCCCGGATGCCCAGACCACGCCGCGCCGGGCCGACAGCGTGCAGGGCTTAAGCGTTTGCGCCCGGCCGGATTGGGCCAGCGCCGTCAGACGCGGAATGGGGTTGGTGAAACGGGAAAGCGTGTCCGTCATGGCATTCAGCCAAGCGTCGATCTGCTTTGCGAGTTCGTGTGGATGAACCTCGGACAGCTTGGATGCCGGCAAGCGCTTCAGCAGGGTGCCCGGCAATCCCTTGGCCGTCAGGCTGAGGGTGGTGTCCTGGTCTTGTTCGTCCGGCGCCACGCCCGGTAGCAAGCCGCCCGATTGGCAGCGCAACAGATGCTGTGGCGTGGCCCGCTGCACCCCGTCCTCGAACTCAATCAGGAACAGATCGACGGTGCCCTGATCGATGAACCAGACGCTCTCGGAATCGTCGAGTTGCAGCGGCAAGTTGCCGGCGCAGGGCACAGACTCGCCGAAGCGAGCGGCAAGTTCCGCCATTGAGGCGTATTCAGGTGCTGCGTCCTGCATCAGCCTGACTTCACCAGCTTGAAATAGGTGCCGTCTTCGTCGGCAATCAACTCGTCATGGGTGCCGCGCTGCACTTCAACGCCCTTGTCGAGCACGATGATCTCGTCGCAGTCGCGCACGGTGCTGAGTCGATGGGCCACGATCAGGCAGGTGACGCCGCGACGCCGCAAGGCGTCATCCACCGTTTTCTCCGTCGCGGCATCGAGGGCGCTGGTCGCCTCGTCCAGGATGAGCACCGTCGGATTGCCGGCCAACGCCCGGGCGATCTCCAGCCGCTGGCGCTGGCCGCCGCTGAAGTTCGCGCCCCCTTCCTCCACGACAGTCGAATAGCCCTGCGGCCTCACCAGGATTTCGTCATGGATGCAGGCATCCCGGGTTGCGGCGATGACGACCTCGTCCGGAACGGCCGGGTTCCACAGGGTGATGTTGTCGCGCACCGAGGCCGAAAAAAGCACAACCTCCTGATCCACCATGGAAACTGACCGCCGCAGCACTTCCTCCGGTATCTCATCGCGCTGATGGCCATCAAACAGGATTTCTCCGGACCAAGGCTGATAGACGCCCGAAACCAAGCGCGCCAATGTTGATTTGCCGGAACCGCTCGGACCGACCAGGGCGACCCGCTGGCCGGCCCTGAGCGTCAAGTTGAAGTCCTTGATCAAGGGTGGCCGGCTCTTGTTGAACCCGAAGGTCAGGTTTCGCAATTCCAGCCGGCCGGCAAGCTGGAGGCGGCCATTGAACGTGGGAATTGATTGCGACTCCGGGCTGCGGCGGCTGAAGACGGGGTCTTCAGCGGTCCTGGAGATGTCTTCCAGCCGTTGCAGGTCGGTTTCGAGGGCTTGGCGTTTGTCGGCGAACTCCAAGTAACGCCCGACCGGCGCCAGAAACATCTCCGCTAGGATGTAGAACCCCACCAGTGCCCCCAAGGTCATTTCCCCCGTCATGACCAAGCTGCCGCCCAGACCCAGAATCACTGCGCTGCGCAGAACGGCGACCAAGCCCGGAAGTGCGGCATTGACGGAGGCCAGTTCCGCGTGGTGCTGGCGCGCCTGCAGTTCGCGGGCCTGCTGACCGCTCCAACGGGAAAAGAACCGGTCGTCCGCCCCGGTCATGCGCAGGTTGTCGGCATGGCTCAGCATCTGCATGCCAACGCCGATCAGCAACCCCTGTTCGCGCCGCATCGCCTGGCTTCGGACCACCCGAAGCCCATTGAGGAGGTGGGCCAACACGCCGTGCAGGAAGGCCAGCGCCAGCACAGCCAAGGCCAGCCGGAAGTCGTAGGCCAACATCGCGACCAGCAGCACCACACTCATGCCCATATCGACGATGAGCACAAGAAACTGGTCCGTCAGGTTTTTGGCGATTCGGTCGATGGACGAAACGCGATCGGTCAAATCGCCCACCATCCGGTGATGAAAAAACTCCACCGGCAGGCGCAGCAGCCTTGAGAAGCCTTGATCGTAGCCAAGCACCGATATTCGGGTTGCGAGCCGCTTCAGGAACCGGTGCTTCAGCAGGGACAGGATGTAAACTAGGATGCCGCCGCCCAGCAAGGCGGCTACCAATGCGCGCCAGGGGCCGTGGCCTTCCAAGACCTGATCCACGAAAACGCCTAGGGATGCGGGTATGACGAGCGCCAGCAACGTCAGCATGAGCGCACAGGCAGCCACCCCGGCAAGCACGCCCCAGGCGCCGTCGAGCAAGGCGCCCAACTGCCTGAACAAGCCCGGTCGCTCGCCGCCCGGCGCGAAGCCCTCGCCGGGCTTGAAGCGCAGCGCGATGCGGCTGTAGCCCTTGGCGAACTCCTCCGCGGAAAGCCTGCGCCGCCCGGTGGCCGGGTCATTGAGATGGAAATGCTTGTCGTCGAACCCTTCCAGAACCACGAAATGGCTGAACTGCCAGAACAGGATTAGCGGCAAGTCCAGCATTTTGAGTTGGTCGGCGCCCACGCTGAGCCCGCTGCATTCCAGGCCATAGTGCTTGGCGGCGCGCGAGACGCTGGCGGCGCTGCTGCCATCCCGGCTGACCTCGCACTTTTCGCGCAGCTCGGTGAGCGGCACCCAGCGCCCGAAGTGGGCAAGCACGCTGCCAAGGCAGGCGGCGCCGCACTCCGTCGCGTGCATCTGCAACGTGACCGGCGTGACTACCCTCCGCTTAGAAGGCTTCGATGCGGCCTTGCCGCCAGCTCCCTTGGAGGCCTGCGGCGTCATTTTACGATCGCGTCATGCTGAAAAGCGTGACCGGAGGCTGTCTGCCAACTTCGATGACGATGCGGCACTGCCGGCCCGCGATGGCTGCCGGATCAATCCCCTCATCGAGTGCGAGTTCGATGCGCTGCAGGGACCCCCGTGCCGCCGATTCAATCGCGGTGGCCCCTTCCGGGAAGGGCACGGCGGCGATGGTCGCAACCCTGCCGGCCAGCGCGCCGGCCGCGCCGTCGGACGGGGCCAGCTCGATCACCGCGGGCATGTCGGCTTCGATGTGCGATGCCACGCCTCTCTCCACCCAAGCAAGCGCCTGCACAGATGGGTTGTCCGCGCTCGCGCCTGCTTCGACCAGCACGCCGTCAAGGGCAATGGTCCGGGCGACGCTGCCGAGGAAGAGCCAGCCGGCGAGGACCGACAGGAACAAGCCGATGACCGCCACCAGCAGACGCTCTCGGGGCGTGGAAATGGTGAGCAGCCGGTCGATCTGCTCACGCTCCTCCTTGGCCTCGGCAACCATGTTGTGAAAGGAGTCGAGTGGATTACTGAACATGATGTCGGGCAGCCTCCTTGGAATCTCGGTCCACCGCCGTCAGCAGCGCCGGCAGCAGCGACAGGTCGGCAATGAGGGCAAAGCCGATGATCATCGCGGTCAAGACCCCTACCTGCCCGGTTGGAACGAACGGGGAAAAGACGAAGATCAGGAAACCGGCCACCAGCACGACCGTGGTGGTGATCAGGGCTCTGCCGGCCGTGTCGAACGCGTAACGCACCGCGTCTTCGGGATCTTGGCCGTACTCACGCCGCGCGCGGCGGTACTTGCTGAGAAAATGCACTGTGTCGTCCACGACGATGCCCACGGTCATGGCTGCCACGACGGACAGCGAGAGCCCCACCTGTCCGACGGTCAACCCCCAGACGCCAAAGCCCAGCACGGCTGGAATCAGGTTGGGAACGACGCTGATCAGGCCCAGCCGCAGCGAGCGCAGCACGAACAGGAGAATGGCGGATATGGCCAGCAGCACCACCACCGTCCCGACCAGCATGGCGCGGATGTTGCGCTGCCCGATGTAGGCGAACAGCGCCGAGGGACCGGTGCTGTTGACGCTGGCCACATGGGGCGCGTTGTCCTCAAGCCAGGCGCTGGCGCGGGCGTTCAATTCAAGCAGCTCCTGCGAATCGAGCGTCTCGGCCGATACAGTCACCCGCGTGGCAGTCCTGGATCGGTCAATCTGATTGTTCAGATCCTGGCCAAGCGGCAGCGAAAGTTCGTAGAGCAGCAGGTATTGCGCCGCCAGTTGCTGGCTTTCCGGAATCCGGTTGGCGGCTGGGTCGTCGCCGTGCATGCTTTTGTTGATCTGGCGAAAGGTGTCGGTGATGACCGCCACGTGGCGCACCGGCGGCTGCTCGCGGTACCAGTCAGCGAAGTTCGAAACGTCGGCAAGGAACAGGGGATCGGTGACGCCGCCCTCGACAGGGGCCTGCAGCGAATACTCCAGCGCGGTGTTGCCGCTCAGGTGAGCGTCCATGAAATCGATGTCTTGGCGGAACTCGACGCTCTTGTCGAAGAAATGGACCAGCACGTCGTTGATCTCGTTGCGCGGAATGGCCAGCGCCAGCGCGAGCACGACCGCCGACCAGCCCCAGAACAGCGCCTTTCTGTGGCGCAGCGCCATGTCCGCCAGCCGCCTCATGGAGGGTCCGCGCAGCCGCCGTTCCTTCCCGGCGCGAACGGGGAGCAGCGACAGCACGGCCGGCATGAAGGTGACGGAAAGAGTGAACGAAGCGGCGATGCCGAAAGCGATGAAGATGCCAAGATGGCGGTAGGGCGGCACTTCGGAGAAGTTCATGCTCAGGAACCCGAGCGCGGTGGTGAGGCTCGCCAGAAACACCGGATGCAGGTTCAATCGCAGGGACTCGACGATTGCGTCGTGCTTTGAATCCCCGGCGCGCAGCCGCTGCTGCAAGGCGACCAGCAGATGCACGCAGTTTGCCACGACGATCATCAGCACGATGGTCGGCGCCGGCGAGATGGGCGGGGAGAACGGCAAGTCCGCCCAGCCGCCCAGCCCCATTGACGCGAATATGGAAAAGACCATCACCATCCCGGTCGCCGCCACCCCGGCCCAACCCCGGGTGAGCACCCCCAGGATCAGGGCCATGAGCAGCAGGCTGGCGGGCAGGAAGACGATCTGGCTGCTGATCTGGGCATCCACGAAGGTCTGGTTGATCATGACCGTGCCGACGGTGCGAAGGTCCACGCCGGCAAACCGGTCCTCCGCCTCCTCGGCGAGTGATTTGGCGAATTCGGCCACTTCGGCGATCGCCTCCAGCTGGCCCTCCTCCGGCAACTCAACGGTAACGTTCACAACGCTGACATCGCCGGCGGCGCCGAGAATGCCACCGGCGATGCGCGGATCGGATAGGGCGATGTCGCGGACGCGCGACCGCGCATCCGCTCGGGTCAGTTCCTGCGGATCGACGAGATCCCGCACCTGCAGATCGTCGCCGTCGGCGGTGGTGTGCTGGAAGTTGGCGAGCGAGTCCACGCGCCTTGCATAGGGCGTTCGCCAAGCGGCATCCGTGAGCCAGACGGCGGCGGAGAGCGCCTCCTCCGAGGTGGCGTCGCCGTCGTCCGCAACGATCAGGAAGACGATGTTCTCGTTCTTCCCGTAGGTGTTCTCCAGCGCCTCCAGCGCCATGAGCTGGGGATTGTCCTCGTCGAAGAAGATGCGGTAGTTGGCCGAAAACTCAAGCCGCGCGCTGCCGATGGAGGCGGCCGCCACCAAGACCAGTGTGGCCACGATGACCAGCCAGCGGTGCGCGAGCACCCATTCGGCAAATCGCGCTGCGAATTGCCCTGCTTCCTTGCCGTGCTTGTCCACAGTGACCCAAGCATACGGTTGCCTGCCCCCGTGCGGCAACCGCCAGTTTCCGGCTTAGAAGCGCATCACCTCCGCGCCGAGGTCGGCGAGGTTGACTATCCCCACGGCGTTGTGGCCTGCCAAGTGCCCGGCGCACTCGCCGGGGTTGAAGATGGTCTGACCCCCTTGCCTGTCCAAGCGATAGAAGTGGGTGTGGCCGTGCAGTGCCAACTCGTGCTCGGCGCTGAGAAATCCGTCGAACTCCAGCGGGTCGTGCACCACGGCGATGCGCCGGCCATGCCAATGCAATTCCAGCGGCGGGTCGGCAAATTGGAAGCCGTGGGCGGCAACGGCCCTATCCAGGCTCTTGCGCTCGAGGTCGTTGTTGCCGAAAACGCCGTGCAGGGGCGCTTTGAGGTGGGCGAAGACGTCCAGGGTCTTGGCTTGGGTGATGTCGCCGGTGTGAATGACGCGCTCGACGCCGGCAGCGTTGAACAGTTCAACGATCCGGGCAACGTTCTTCAGGTTGTTGTGGGTGTCGCTGACGACGCCAATGCGCATGGGACATCGGGCGCCTGCGCATCTCGACTCCAAGACGCGCAGACGCTCTCCGACTGATCAGGCCGCCGTTGCAGCTAGGCCTTTTCGAGGATGTGGATGCCGCAGGCGCTGCCGAGGCCGATCACGTGGGTCATGCCGATGCGGGCGCCCTCCACCTGCCGTTCGCCGGCTTCGCCGCGCAGATGGGTGGACACTTCGTAGATGTTGGCAATGCCGGTGGCGCCCAAGGGATGGCCCTTGGACAGCAGGCCGCCGGAGACGTTGACCGGAATGCGGCCGCCGAGCGCGACTTCGCCCTCGTCGATCATGCGTCCGGCTTCGCCGTCGCCACACAGGCCCAGGTTCTCGTAGTGCAGAATCTCCGCGGTGGCGAAGCAGTCGTGCAACTCGACCAGATCGATGTCGTCCGGGCCGAGGCCGGCCATTTCATAGGCCTTGGCCGCCGCCTCCCGGGTGCAGGTGTTCACGTCCGGCATCACCAGGTCGCGCTCCTGCCAGCGGTCGGAAGTCATCACCGAGGCGCGCACCTTGACGGCGCGGTCCATCAGGCCGAGCTCCCTGGCTTTGCTTTCCGAGGCGATCACCGCCGCCGCCGAACCATCGACGTTCACCGAGCACATCAGCTTGGTGTTGGGGTAGGAGATCATCTCCGCGTTCATCACCGTCTCAAGCGGCGTTTCGATCTGGTACATCGCCTTCGGGTTCATGGTGGAGTGGTGGTGGTTCTTCACCGACACCTTGGCGAACTGCTCAAAGGTGGTGCCGTACTTGCGTGCGTGCTCCATGCCGGCTTCCGCGAAGACTGCGGGCATGGTGCCCGAACCAAGCAGCCCTTCCTTGGGGATGCCGGTGGCGCCGCCCGCGCCGCCGAGCAGGCCCTTGCCCATTTGCTCGACGCCGACGGCGATGACAATGTCGTACAGACCCGCCTTGACCGAGGCCCAAGCTTCGCGGAAGGCTGTGGCGCCCGTTGCGCAGGCGTTGGAGACGTTGACCACCGTGATGCCGGTCTGGCCGATCTGCTGCAGAATGCGCTGGCCGACCATGCCGCTGGCTTGGCCGAGGTTGCCGCAGTACAGGGCCTCCATGTCCTGAATGCCAAGCCCGCAATCGTCGAGCGCCATCAACGCCGACTCGGCGCCGATGGCCGGCACGGATTTCTCCGGGAAGCGCCCGAACTTGATCATGTCCACGCCAACAACGTATGCGTCAGTCATCTGAAATCTCCTTGCTTTGGATTCGCTTAACTGCTTATGAGTTGAAACTCAATCGCTTTGCGGCCGAACTCAGCCGCTTTTGGGTTGGAAGAAGTAAGCCATGTAGGAATTTCCGTCCCGATCCTTGCGCCCCAAGGCGTCGTCAAAGACCACGTCGACGGGCATGCCGAATTCGATTTTGTCCGGGTCCGGCTCGATGTTGATGAGGTTGCCCTTGATGGCGGTGCCGTCATCGAGATCCACGATGGCGCTGATGTAGGGCACTTCGATGCCGGGGAAGGAGCGGTGCACGATGCAGTAGGAATAAAGGCTGCCGGAATTCGGCAGGCGCACCGGTTTGATTTGGTCCCGAGCGCCGCACTTGGAGCAAACGCTGCGCTCGCCGAGGAAGGTCGCGCCGCAGGACTGGCATTGGTGCCCCTCAAGGTAGGGGTCGCCACCCTCAGGCAATTTCAGGTAGTCCACCGCAGGCAGTGGTTGGCTCATCAATCCTCCCTAATCAAGTCTTGGTTTTATCGGAACGCGCAAGCATACACCAAATTTGCTGGGAGGCAGCCCTAAATGTGCGCATTGGCCTTTCTTGCGATCCTGACTCTGCCGCCCGCTTGGCCATCGCCACCTCACAACTGCGTTGAGAGAGGCAGTTCCGTGCTGTTCTTGACTTCCGTGACGGCGATGTGCGAATGCAGTTCGTGGATGTAGGGGTTGGTCAGCAAGGTGTTGCGGGCGAACGCCTCATAGTGCCGGATGTCCCGGGTGACGATCTTGAGGACGTAGTCCCAGATGCCGGTCATCGTGTAGCACTCCACCACTTCCGGATGCGCCGCGATTGCCTGTTCAAACGCGTTGATGTCCCGGTAACCCTCTGTGGACAGGCTCACGGTGGCGAAGGCCACCACTTCCATGCCCAAGGCGCCGCGGTCGAGCAAGGCCACGCGCTTGCGGATGTAGCCCGCTTGCTCCAGGCGGTTCAGGCGGCGCCAGCAAGGGGATTGGGAGAGGTTGAGCCGTTCGGCGAGGGCACTGGTGCTCAAGCTTGCATCGCCTTGCAGCAGACGGAGCATTTCCACTTCGGATTTTGACAATGATTGGGTCATGGATGTTTCCCGCTGCACTGTATATTCGAATAAATCATGCACATTTTGGCGAAAAAACAAGAAATTTAGAACAACTTTTTCCCGATTTAGGGAGTACATTCTACTCAGAGTCCGTATCTGGAGGATAAGTTTCCCATGGCGAAGCAATCACCCTCACTGCGGGCCGTGTCCCTCGACGACAAGTACGCCTTGGGTGCCGCGGACACCTATCTCACGGGCATTGAAGCACTGGTCCGGCTGCCCATCCTGCAGCATCAGCGCGACCTTCGACAAGGACTCAACACGGCGGGGTTGGTTTCCGGCTATCGCGGCTCGCCGCTTGCCGGATTCGATCAGGCCCTGTGGCGGGCCAAACCCTGGCTTGAGCGCCAAAACGTCCGCTTCCAACCGGGCCTGAACGAGGAGCTGGCCGCCACGGCGGTTGCGGGAAGCCAGCAGATCGAACTCCACGCCGACCCCAAGTTCGATGGCGTGTTCGGCATGTGGTACGGCAAGGGGCCGGGGGTGGACCGCAGCGTCGATGCATTCCGCCACGCCAATGCCTGCGGCACCGCTCGGTATGGCGGTGTGCTGGCGGTCGCTGGTGATGACCATGCCTGCAAGTCTTCCACCCTGCCTCATCAGTCGGAGTACATCTTCCTCGCCGCTTCAATGCCCGTGCTCAACCCGGCCAACGTTCAGGAAGTGCTTGACCTCGGCGTGCTCGGCTGGGCCCTGTCCCGCTACTGCGGCTGTTGGGTGGGGCTGAAAGCCATTACCGAAACGGCGGACGCCGCCATGGTTGCCCGCATCGACCCAAATCGAGTCCGCATCCAGTTGCCAACGGACTTCGAGCTGCCTGTTGGCGGACTGCACGCCCGCTGGCCGGACCAAGCGCTGGAGCAGGAAGTGAGGCTCGGCAAGCACAAGCTCGGCGCCGCCCGGGCGTTTGCCCGAGCCAACAAGCTTGACCGCATCGTCATGGACAGCCCCAAAGCCCGGTTTGGCATCGTCACCACCGGCAAGGCCTATCTGGATGTCCTGCAGGCCCTTGAGGATCTGGGCATCGATGCGGCGATGTCCGCCGAGATCGGACTGCGGATCCTCAAGGTGGGCATGAGCTGGCCGCTGGAGCCGGCCACTGCCCATGACTTCGCCAAGGGCTTGGAGGACATCCTGGTCGTGGAGGAGAAGCGGTCCATCCTGGAGGACCAGTTAACCGGCCAGCTCTACAACAATCCGGTGGCCAGCCGCCCCCGGGTGGTTGGCGAATTCGACGAGCAGGGCCGGGATCTGGTGCCGAGCCGAGGTGAGTTGACGCCCGCGCTGGTGGCCCGGGCCATCGCCCGGCGCGTAGCCCGCTTTCACGATTCCGAGTTCATGCAGGCTCGACTCGACTTCCTTGACGCCAAGGAGCGGTCATTGGCCCGCCCGCGTTCCGTCGCTGAGCGCACACCGCACTTCTGCTCCGGCTGCCCGCACAACAGCTCGACCCGGGTGCCCGAAGGAAGCCACGCCTTAGGCGGCATTGGCTGCCACTACATGGCCACTTGGATGCCGGACCGGCCGACGCGCACCTACACCCAGATGGGCGGTGAGGGCGCCGCCTGGATCGGCCAAGCGCCGTTCAGCCACACCCCGCACGTGTTCCAGAACCTGGGCGACGGCACCTACTTCCACTCCGGCTCGCTTGCCATCCGAGCCGCCGTGGCGGCCGGGTTGAACATCACCTACAAGATCCTTTTCAACGAGGCGGTGGCCATGACCGGCGGCCAGCCCATCGACGGGGACCTGTCGATGGGCAAGCTGGTGCGCCAACTGGCCGCCGAGGGCGTGGGGCGCATTGCCTTGGTCTCCGATGACCCGGAGGCTTGGCGGGGTCGATTCGAGGATCTGCCCGGCCACAGCATCCACCATCGCGACGAGCTGGACGCTTTGCAACGAGCGCTGCGATCCTACCAAGGGGTCTCGGTGATCGTTTACGCGCAACCCTGCGCCGCGGAGAGGCGCCGCCGGCGCAAGCGGGGATTGGTGGCCGATCCGCCGCGGCGGGCCTTCATCAATGAAGCGGTTTGCGAGGGCTGCGGCGACTGCGGCGAGGCGTCCAACTGCCTGTCAGTGGTGCCCAGCGAAACCGAGTTGGGCCGCAAAAGGTGTATCGACCAGAGCGCCTGCAACAAGGACTTCAGTTGTCTGAACGGGTTTTGCCCCAGTTTTGTCACGGTGCTTGGCGGCGCGCTGGCCAAACGGGAAACGGCTGCCGACCAGCCGTTTGTTGCGTTGCCGGAACCACGGCTGCCCCGCCTTGACCAGACCTGGAATGCCGTAGTGACGGGGGTCGGCGGCACCGGCGTGGTGACCGCGACCGCGCTTGTGGCCATGGCCGCCCACCTTGAAGGGAAGGGTTGCGCGACATTGAACCAAACCGGCCTGGCGCAGAAGTTCGGTGCCGTGATCAGCCACTTGCGCATCGCCCCGCAGCAGGACGCCATCAAGGTGGCCCGTGTGCCGGCCGGCCAAGCCGACCTGCTGCTCGGCTGCGACCTGGCCGTGTCCGCCAGCTTCGAGGCCCTGGCCAAGGTTGATGCTGAGCGCACCCACGCGGTCGTCAACAGCGCCGAACAGTCAACCGCCGCTTTCGTGCTCGATCCCGACCTCGATTTTCACACCGAGGCCATGCAACAGACCATTCGCGATGAGACCGGCGCCGCGTCCTGCCACTTCATCGACGCCACCGCCACCGCCGCCGAACTGCTCGGCGACGCCATCGCCGCCAACCTGTTTTTGCTGGGCTTTGCTTGGCAGCGGGGCCTGATTCCGGTGAGCCGAGATGCCTTGGAACGGGCCATTGAGATCAATGGGGTCGCGGTGGACGCCAACAAGCGGGCGTTCCTCTGGGGGCGGCGCGCCGCCCACGCGCCGGAACGGGTGCGGCGGCTCACGGCCGGGCCGCCCGAGCGCCGCCCCCGTTCGCTGGAGGCGTTGATCGAGGACCGCTGCCGCCGCTTGGCCGCCTACCAGAACGCGGCTTACGCGCAAGCCTATGCCGCATTCGTCGCTCGGGTGCGCGCGCACGATGCCAACCCTGAGCAGCGGCTGACCCGGGCCGTCGCGACCAGCCTGCACAAGCTGATGGCTTACAAGGACGAGTACGAAGTCGCCCGCCTGTACAGCGACGGCGAATTCAGGCGCCAATTGAATGCGCAGTTCAGCGGCGACTACCGGCTGCGCGTGCATCTGGCGCCGCCGCTGCTCGCCAAGCGCGACCCGGCCACGGGCCATCCCTTGAAACGGGCCTTTCCCGGCTGGACGTTGAAGCTGTTCGGCCTGCTGGCCAACTTTCGCTTCCTGCGCGGCACGGCATGGGATCCTTTCGGACGCACCGGGGAACGCCGTCGGGAACGGCGGGACATCGACGACTTCCGAACGCTGGTCGAAGGGCTTTTGCCGCGCCTGACGAGCGTCAACTACGAGGGGGCGGTGGAGTTGGCCAAGCTGCCCATGCAGCTGCGCGGCTTCGGGCACGTCAAGGACGCCAATCGTGCCCAGCTCAGCGAGCGGCGCGACCGGCTGCTGCGGACGTTCGGCGGGACCGATCCAGCCGACGCCGTGCGAATCGTCGACCCCAACATCAGCGAGGTGGCCTGAAGTGTCATGCGTGTTTTCCAACGAAGCCTTCGATGGCCACGAACAGGTTGCCTTCCGGCACGACCGGGAAACCGGCTTGAACGCCATCATCGCAGTGCATGACCGTACTTTGGGGCCCGCGGCGGGGGGCTGCCGCATGCACCACTACGCCAGCGAAGCGGAAGCGCTTCGGGATGCGCTGCGGCTGTCCCAAGGCATGACCCGAAAGTCGGCGCTGGCCGGACTCCCCTTTGGCGGCGGCAAGTCGGTGATCATCGGTGACCCCCGCCGGCACAAGACCAAGCGCTTGCTGGAGTCGATGGGCGACTTCGTTGAGAGCCTCGGAGGACGCTACCTGACTGGCGAGGACTCGGGCATCGGCGTGGACGATGTCCGCGTGATGGCAACCCGAACGGCCCACGTGGGGGGTGTGCAGGCAGGTGCCGAGCATGGCGGCGACCCATCTCCCACAACCGCCTATGGCGTCTATCTGGCCATGCGGGCGGCGGTCTGCCATCGGTTCGGCAGCGATGCCATGGATGGCTTGAGGGTGGCCATCCAAGGACTAGGGCAAGTGGGCCTGCACTTGGCGGGATTGCTCGTCGCCGACGGCGCGCAGGTGTACGGCACCGATGTGCGCGCCAACCTCACTATGAGGGCCGTGTCCAAGTTCGGTATCACGCCCGTTGTTGATCCCGCCGAAATACTGGCCACGCAAGCCGAGGTGTTCGCTCCTTGCGCCTTGGGCGCTGTGCTCGACCGCAACAGCATCGCCGGGCTTAAGGCAGCCATCGTGGCGGGGGCGGCCAACAATCAGCTTGCCAGCCCCGCGGACGGTGAACGGCTGCACCAGCGCGGCATCCTTTACTGCCCTGACTTCCTGATCAATGCCGGCGGCATCATCGACATCCATCACCAGCGCCTTGGCACCGGCAGGAACCGGATGCACGCCCACGTGCAGCGCATTCCCAGCACGCTGCTTAAGGTCATTCGCCGCAGCGAAACCGCCCGACGCTCGCCAGCTCAGGTGGCGGACGAGATGGCCGATGAAATCCTCCGCTGCGCCCGGCGCGAGCGCACGTCCGTTGACACTCCGCAGCCGCAAACGGCCTAGCGACTGTAACCCGCTTACCTTGCGGGACAGCGCTTCGGCTACCAAGCGTACAACAGGCCGATTCCGTAGGTCGCGGGTTCGCCCCAAGACTCGCCGAAGCCGACGCTGCTGGTGAGCACTTGGGTTCGATAGCGCTCGTCGGTCAGGTTCTTGCCCCACAGGTATAGGGACCAAGGGGCATCGGCACCGGAAATGCCGATGCGGGCGTTGACCAGCCAATAGCCGTCCTCCAAGGTCTCTCCGGGCTGGCGGACGATGTCGTAGCTGACATCGTCCTTGTACGCAATCGCCACTAGCAGGTTGCCGCCAAGGCCATCGCTGAGGCGCCATTCGTAGTTGACCCTGGCATTGAAGTTGACCTCCGGGGAGTTGGGCAGTTCGCTGCCCTTGGCCACGCCGGGGAGGAAGGAGGAGGTCAGTTCGGTGTCGAGGAGCCCCAAGCCAAGGTGGACATCCAGACCGGCGGCGGCAATCCAGATCAGCTCCAATTCCGCGCCCATCACTTCCGCATCTCCGGCATTGGCGATGCCAAAGAGCGGGCCGAAGGGCGAGTCGAACAGTGGTCCGTAGAATTGCAGGTCTTCGAAGTCGTAGAAGAACGCGGCGCCATTTAGCTGCACGCGCTGGTCCGCCAGCCGGGTCTTGAAGCCGATCTCGTAGGCGTAGAGTTTCTCCTCCTCGAACCCGGCAAGGTCAGCGGGATTGAACGCCAACTGGCCTTGGAAGCCGCCGGACTTGAAGCCTTTGCTGGCGCTGGCGTAGATGAGGGTGCCGCTGATTCCGGTGAAGTCGATGCCAACCTTTCCCGACAGGTCGCTAACTTTGTAATCGCTCTCCACCGGCGGATAGCATCCGGTTTGAAAGCCGTCGAAGACGTTCACCACCGCGGGGTCGCCAGCCGGGCGAAGCGGACACAGGAATCCGCCCCCGGTGGCGAGGTCGGGGGTGACGATGAATGTGAAGGCGTTGGAAAAGTCCTTCTGATCATCGGTGTAGCGCAGCCCCAGGTTCAATCGCAAGCTGTCGTTGAGCCGCCACTCGCTGTGGCCGAACAAGGCCTTGGTCTCGGTTTCCTGATTGTAGAAATTGCCTACTCCCGTCGTGCCAGCCAGCCCGAATAGGGGAAGCAGGTCTCGGGAATCGAATTGATCGCGGGTGTCCACCTCGTCCCAGCCGAGGAACCCGCCAAAGATCAGGACCAGCCGCTCGTCGATGTAGGTGGCGCGCAACTCCTGCGAGAACTGCTCAATGTCATTGTCGTAAAAGCCATCAAGGTGGATTAGCGCCGAGCCGTCCCGATCTTCCTGATAGTAGCGGGAAAAATCCTCGTATCCGGTCACCGAAGTGATCAACCACTGCTCCGAAAGATCCCAGTTGATTGACAGCGACCCACCGAAGCTCTCTATGTCCTGGCGCAATGGGCCAGCTCCTGCGGAACTGAACTCGTCCTCGAAAAACAGGTCATCAGATGGATCGAGGATGTTGTTCACGTTCAACAGGGGAGGGTCGGAACTGTCCTGCCCGCCGTGCAGGGTGGCGAGAATCTCAACCGCATCCGCCGGGTGCCAGTCCACTACGATCCGCCAGGCCGTCCGGTCGATTTCGCCGACATCATCCCCCGTGGTCCGATTGGTCTGAAAGCCCTCGCCCTGCTGAACAGTCTGCGCAGCAACCCGTACGCCCAGCCCCGGCGCCACCTGCCCGCCGCCGGCGCCCTCCATCAGCAGCCGGTCCTTGCGGCCATACTCAACGGCTAGGTAGGCCTCCGCCTCATCACTGGGCTTGCGGCTGGAGAACTTCACTGTGCCAGCCGTGGTGTTTTTGCCGTACAAAGTGCCTTGGGGACCCTTGAGTACCTCAATGCCTTCCAAGTCAAACAGTTGGAAGTTGAGCATCGCCGGAGACACTAGGTAGACGTCGTCGACGTAGATGCCAGCGGGCGGGTTGTTGTTGACGGCGTAGTCATTCAGGCCGATGCCGCGAATGCTGACGTTGGCGATGCTGTTGCTGAAGGTGTTGTTGATGTTCAGGTTGGGGGTCTGCGCCGCAACGTCAACCGGGTCGGAGAATCCAAGGCGCCGCACATCCTCTCCGGAGAACGCGGTCACCGCGATGCCCACATCAGAGAGATACTGTTCGCGCTTCTGGGCGGTCACTACGACCTCTTCGAGGAGTGGTTCCGCTGCCGCCTGGGCCGTGAAGGCTGCTAGGACGGCGAGAACACAGAAGGGTAGTGCGGCGTGGCGGGTCGAGTTGATCATGGTGCCCTCCAGCGGATTGTTGATGTTGGGTTTTGCTCTGAACCTATCAATCCGCCATGATGGGCAGAACACCTGTTTCGGGTAGGGAAGTCTGGCTATCCGGGTAGGTTGCCCCATGAATTCCGAAGCGCTGCCATGTTTCGAATGCTCTACGGGACTCGAATTGGTTGTGCTCAGCTACTGGCGCCGGTGGGCAACTCGTAGCCCTTGACAGGCTTGGCGCCTGGCGCGGGGTAGGTCCTTTTGCTGTGGCTGAGCCCCGCCTTGACCAAGGCCTCGGCGATGCCGATGGTGGCCGGAATCGGGTCGACGACCGGCACTTCGTGCCCGGCTGACCGCAGGGCGGCACGCATCGCCTCAGCGCAGCCGAGAAAGCCGGTGCAGCCGAGCACCACCACATCGGCGCCGTCTTCCTCTATGGACCGTAGCGCCTTCTGCGCCAGAGCCACGTTCAGCGCCTCGCCGTCGCGGGACAAGTCCAGCACGGGGATGTCGACGGCTTGGAAGGACGCATACTTTTCCCTGATTCCGTAGGCGCCGATCAAATCCTCGATGATCGGCCTGATGCGGTCGAGCACGGTGATGAACGCGAATCGGTTCCCCAATAGGTTGGCCAAGTGCATGGCGGTCTGCCCGGCGCCCAGCACAGGGATCGACACCGCTTCCCGGCAGGCGTGCAGGCCGGGGTCGCCCATGCAGTCGATGACGATGGCGCTCGCGCCACTGATTTCCGCCTGCATGGCCAGCTTCAGCGTATCGGGCACCGCCAGCGCCTCATCGAACTTGGACTCGATCGACGAGGGGCCGCTGTCGAGCAGGCTATGGGTGATCTTCAGCCCGCTGTGCATCAAGGGCTCAATGTCGTCGAGGGTGCGCACCCCTCGGGTCACGATCGGCGTGATCAGTTCGATAATCATGGTTGTTCTCCTCAATCTCCTCGGTTTCCTCAGTCCTCAATGTCCTCCAAAGGCACAAAGGGTTCCTCCAGCCCGAACGCTTGGGGGCCGAACATGGCCAGCGCCTCCCTCGTTCGCATGATCGGTGCGGCGCTGGTGGCGAGCACCTTGAGCCGCTGGCCGTATTTCAGGCCATCCACCGGCACCGGCTCGCCGGTCTCCCGGTCCACTAGGCAGATCAGGTCCGGCACCAGTGCCTTGACGCGGCCGTCCAGCCGGGCGATGAGGTGCTCATTCTGGAAGGAAATCTCCATCACGGACCCTGGATTGTCGAGCGCCGTCATTTCGCAATGTCCAATGGAGAACCCGAGTTTCATTTCGCGGCGGATGTCGCGCACCTTGCCGTCGAACAAAATCCTGCACTGGTTGTAGTAAGGAGTCGTGCGGAGATAGTCCACCAGCACTTGCACGGGATCCCCTTGCTGGCGGCCACGGGCAATGGCCTGCCCGATGTCGCGGGCGAGTGTTAGGGTGCCTTTGACGGCGGTGCGCTTCAGGTCGCGCCCCGACATCGGGTAGCTCGACAGAACCACGCTGCAGCCGAGGTGTACTGAGGCGAGGCGCACCAAGTCTTCGGCGGACTTCGCATTGCCTGCGTCAACCACCACCGAAGTGAGATGGTCATCGGTCATGGCCAAGGGTGTGCAGGATACCCCGCCAACGTTGAAGGTGGTCATCTGCAGTTCCGGGAAGGCGCGGCCCATGCCGTCCGCATCGACCAGCGGCAGCCCCAGCCGGGCCGCGGCCATAACCGGCAGCAGCGAATTGATGCCGCCGATCTCGATGCCCATGAGGGCGTCGGGCTTGCGCCCCAGCCGTTGTTCAAGACGCTTTACCGCCAAGTCCACGTCGTCGCCGCAGGCCGCCTTCTCGCCGAGCACAGTCGGCACGCCGAGCATGGCGATAGTGAATATTTGGGCGTTGTCCGGCAGCGCATCGGCATCGATGACGCTCGGCATCCCGAACTGCTCCACCGCATTCATGGCCAAAAGCCGGCCAATGTAGGGGTCGCCGCCGCCGCCGGTGCCGAGGAATGCCGCGCCAGTGGCGATGTGAGTCAGATCGTCCTTCTGGATGCGCATGGTTTAGCCGCCGCACTGATTGGGTGTTGGGGGAGAGGCGCTGGCCAGGTCGCCCGCCACCTTGACTCGAATGCGCACCGCGCCGCCGGGCATGTAGGCCAAGGGCATCTCCTCCACATCGAGCACTTCCAGCGATTCCGCATCGGCGCCCATCTCCACTGCTTGCGCCTTCGCCTCCCGCACGGCCGTCTCCATCGCCGCCTCGCGCCCGGTGGCCTCATAGGCGAAGACCCGATCGGTCTCGCCGCTGACTTGGGCGATTGAGGCGCCGATGGCGTTGGCGACTCCTGCATGCTTGGGCACGATGGTCTCTGAGGTGCCCGGAATGTCGTCCCGGATCAGCACCGAGCCGCCGCCAACCAGCACTAAGGGCACAGGCTCCGCGTTGGCTTTCATCCGGTCTACGCCGTCGGCCACGACCTTGTGAATGCGCTCGATGCCCGCTGCCACGGTTCCTTCCGGCACCGATGCAACTCGGGAACGATCACCAATGTCGGCGTAGCCGCTGGCCACCGCCAAATCCGTGGCACAGAGCGTCTGGCCACCGAATGCCAGTGCCTCATGGGTGAGCCGGTAGCCCAAGGATTGGGGGCCGATGAGAATGCCGGAATCAGTGGCAGCGACTAGGGAGCCGCCGCCAAGGCCCAAGGCCAGCACATCCGGCATCCTGAAGTTGGTGCGCACGCCGCCGATTCGCACCGTCAGCGACGACTCGCGGGGAAAGCCGTTCACCAGCATGCCGATGTCGGTGGTCGTGCCGCCCACATCAACGATGAGCGCGTCCTTCAGCCCGGAGAGGTAGGCGGCGCCGCGCATGCTGTTGGTCGGCCCGGAGGCGAAGGTGAGCACCGGGTACTTTTCGACGGTTGCCGCGCTCATCAGCGTGCCGTCGTTCTGGCTGATGAAGAACGGCGCTGAGATGTTCAGGCGTTTAAGTGCCGACTCGAACGAGCCGACCACTTGGTGGGACAGCTCCGCGAGGCTCGCGTTCATGACTGCCGCGTTCTCCCGTTCCAGAATGCCCATGCGCCCAATCTTCGAGGACAGCGTGACGGCAAGGTCCGGTGCCTCGTTGAGCACGATCTCCCGGGCGCGCAGCTCCATGTCCGCATTAACCGGCGAGAACAGGCCCGTGATCGCGACGGTGCGCAACCCCGCATCGCGCACCACCCGCGCGGCGCTGGCCACCGCAGCCTCATCGAGTTCATCTGCGACGTGCCCGTCAAACCGGTAGCCGCCCTGAATCAGATGGTGCTGGCCACCGACTGCCTTGGCGATGCCTTCCGGCCAGTCACTCAATGGCAGCACCCCTCGGGAGGAAGGCAGCGCGATGCGCAGAATGCCCACCGGCAGCAGGCCGCGCCGCTCGACGAACGCATTGGTGAAGTGGGTGGTGCCGATCATGACCTGATCGATGTCGGCGGCATCAATGCCGGATTGGCTCAGCACCGTGCCGATCGCTGCGGTGATTCCGTCACTCAGCCCAGCGGTGGTGGGCGTCTTGTGGGTGGTCAGGACCCGCTGGCCGTCCATGATGACGGCATCCGTGTTGGTCCCGCCGACATCCACCCCGATGCGCACGCTTGCCCCTCACCGTTGAAAGCCCAGAGGCGGGCACCCTATCAACGGCGTTGGGCTGCCCGTAACACCTGCAACGGGTAGGGGCCGTGCCAAAACCGGGTAGCTGGGGCGAGGCGAATACGCAACAGGCGCTTAGAAGCGGCGGTTGCGCAGGCTGGCTGAAACCGCGTCCTTGCGGGTGCTGACGCCCAGTTTCTCGAAGATGTTCTTCAGGTGAAACTTCACGGTGTTGATGGATACCGACATCGCCTCGGCTATTTCCCGGTTTGAGCGCCCTTGGATCAGGTGACGCAGCACTTCCCGTTCCCGGCCCGTCAACTCGTCGCCATCGGTTTGGCTGCTTTTTCCCAGCTCGCCGATCTCCAGCGCGAGTTCGGCCAGAAAGCGGTCCCTGATCCGGTTGCCGCGCTGGCGCTCCGACGCATCGGTCAGGTTGCCGATTACCTGTGCCAGCGCTTCCCCTTCGTCGATGAAGGGCCGTTTGATGCCCTCAAAGAGCGATGGGGCGAGCGCCTGTTCGAAGGCAGCCATAGCCTCATCGTGGGCACCCCGTCTCCAGTGGGTGGCTGCCAGCAGAACGCAATGCGAGACGAAAGAGCGGATGCGGCCCTCCTCCTGGCAGCGTAAACAGTGGTCCCGCAGCATAGCGGCCGCGCGTTCTTCCTCGCCGGAGTGCAGGCATGAGCGGGCGAGAACGCTAGCTTGCAGACGGCGCAAGGCCAAAGGGTCCACCACTCGGGTACCGAATCCATCGTCTGGTTCAACCTCGGCGCGGCCGGCCTCGGTCTTCCCGCCCAGGTAGTCGAGTTCCAGTTGCTGTAGATCAGCAATGGTGCGCAACCGGGGCAGGCCGCGGCTTTCCGCAGTCGCCCGGGCGCGGTTGCGAAGCTCGCGAACCGACTCCCCTTGCGCAGTGAATCGGGCCAGCTTCATGGCCGTGGCGTAAGCGGCCACGTACACCTCCAGCCAAGCATCGAATCGCTCGATGTGCGGCAGCGCGAAATCCAGAAGGCGCTGGGCCTCGGTGAGATTGTTCCGCTCATAAGCGGCTTCTGCCAGAAAGGCGCTGGCAATGGCAGCGAGATCGCTTTCCTCGCCGAAGTGCTCCAAGGCGAGGTCGTGCCCGGCGCCGTACAGGGCTTCCGCATCGCGCAGCCTGCCTTGCTCCATGCACACGTAGCCTTCGTGAAAATAGATGAAAGTCTCGCCGAAGACCGAACCCATGGCCCGGAAGTGGCGTATGGCCTTGTCGCCCGCAGCCATGCAGGCGTCCATGTCGCCGCGCTGGGCGTGCATCACGCAAAGCAAGTTGCAGCGCACCGCATGCATCAGGTCGTTGTCCGGTTGCAGAAACCCGCTTAGCTGCTCAAGCCGTTCGATTTCCGCGGCGCCGATATCGCGATCCGCATAGCGGTTCAAAAGGCTCCGCATGATCGAGAGTTCGCTGCTGATTTCCGGGTCGCCGCCATCGGCGTTAGCTGGCTGGGGCGCCAACCGCTTGAACAGGGTCTCCGCCTGCTCCACCTCCCCGCGCCGCACCATCAGGAATATCCTGCCGAGCCAGAGCCGCGGGTGGGTTGCCGGGTTCGGATCGTCAACGATGCCGAGCGCCCGTTCGAGCGCGCCGAAGTGGCCCTTGAGCGCGTGGTGCCAGCCGCCGATGAGCTCGAAGAGATCCGCCACTGTTTCCGGCGCCCTGCTGGCGAGCGCGTGCTGAATGGCCTCGCTGATCAGCCCCTGCTCCCGGAACCAGCCGGAGGCGACCTGGTGCAGGCGCGCCATCTGGCCGTCAAGGCGGCGGCGCGTTCGCTCCTGCAGAAACTCGGCGAACAGCCGATGGTAGCGGTACCAGAGGCGCTCCCGGTCGAGGCTTTCCACAAACAGGTCCCGGCGCTCGAGTTCCTCCAACGTTACCCAGGCATCGCCGGTTTCGCAGAGCCGGTTGGCAAGATCGCCGTTGATCCGTTCGAGGATCGAGGTCTTCATCAGGAAGGACTGCAGCGCTGGTTCAAGATTGTCAAACACCTGCTCAAGAAAGTAATCGGAGAGATCCGAATTGCGCCCGGAGAGTTGCTCCAGCACTTGGAGCGGCGGCGTTCCCTCTGTCAGCCAGCGATGCACGGTGTTCAAAGCGATCGGCCAACCTTCCGTGCGGGCCTGTAGCTGCTCGGACCAGTCGCCAGCCCCCTGTTCCACTTGCGGGCCGAGCCATTCCTCGATCTCCCGCTTGGAAAACTGCAAGTCGGCATGGTCGATTTCCAGCAGCGCCTCCCGTGCCCGCAGGTCGGCGAGCGACAGCCCGGCGGGGTACTCCCGTGTGCTGAGCACCAAGTGCGTGTTGTCTGGCAGCCGGGATAGGAGCTGGTTGATGGCACGGCAGTTCTCCGTGCTGTCGGCGCGATGAAAGTCATCCAGGACCAAAACGCCCGCGCCGTCGCGCTTGGCGAGCTCGGTCAGCACCGCACCCACCATGGCGCTTTCCGGTGCATTGGCGACGCCGGTGGGCGGGGGCAGCAACTGGGCGCCGGAAACCATGCCGCAGGACCGCAGGGCTTCCATCAGGTAGCGCAGGAACTGAACCAGATCCCGGTCGTGCTCGTCGAGCGACAGCCAAGCCGATGGGACGGCGCGCGCTTGCAGGGCGTGGTGCCAGTCGGCCAACAGCGAGGTCTTGCCGAAGCCCGCCGGCGCATGCAGCACGGTCGCTCTGCGCTCAAGCGCCATATCGAGCTTTCGGACCAGGCGCTCGCGCGACAAGAGCAGCCGGGGCGGCATGGGCGGCGCGAGCTTAGACCTAATGACCCAATCGGACATGCCTTGGCTCGCTCCGCCCCTCAGTGATTCGCCTGAATCATAGGGGAACTCGATTATGCGGAACAGGGCCTGCTTACCCGCTTTTGCCCAACGCCTCTCTAAGCAGTTCGTTGACCCGCCGCGGATTGGCCTTGCCGCCGGTCGCCTTCATGACTTGGCCGACGAAGAAGCCGAGCAGTTTGTCCCGGCCGGCCCGGAACTGCTCGGCCTGCTGCGGATGCTTGGCCACTATGCCGTCGATCAGATCGGTCAGTTCGCCAGCGTCCTGCATCTGACTTAGGCCCCGCGCGTCGATGATCGCATCGACCTCGCCTTCCCCGTTCCAGAGGGCTTCAAAGACCGTTTTGGCGGTCTTTGAGGACAGGGTCTCATCCTCAATGCGGGCCACCAACTGGCCCAGCGCTTCTGCCGTCACGGGCGTTGAGTCGATGGTCAAGTCCTCTCGGTTCAGGCGGGCGGTTAACTCGCCCATGACCCAGTTGGCGACCTGCTTGGCGTTGCTGCCATCCGTCCTTGCGGCCGATTCGAAGAAATCAGCGGTGTCGGGGTTCCGGGTCAGCCAGCTGGCATCGTACTCGCTGAGCCCCAACTCCTCCTGGAAACGGCGGCGGCGGGCGCCCGGCAACTCCGGCAGTTCGGTGCGCACCGCTTCGATGAAGGCCTCATCGATCACCACCGGCAGCAGGTCCGGGTCCGGGAAGTAGCGATAGTCGTCGGAAAACTCCTTGCCGCGCATGGGCCGGGTTTCGTCCTTTGCCGCGTCGTAGAGGCGGGTCTCGCGCACCACGGCCAAGCCGGCTTCCAGACGTTCGATCTGGCGGTCGATCTCGAAGCGGATCGCCTTTTCCACAAAGCGAAAGGAGTTGATGTTCTTGATCTCGGTCCGCTCGCCGAGCGCCTCCCGACCTTGGGGACGCACCGAGACGTTGGCGTCGCAACGCATGCTGCCCTGGGAGAGGTCGCCGTCGCAGATGCCGAGATAGCGCACTAGGCTGTGGAGCTGGCGGAAGCAAGCGGAGGCCTGCTCCGGGGTGCGCAGGTCCGGGGCGGACACCACCTCGAGCAGCGGCGTGCCGGCCCGGTTGAGGTCGACGCCGGTTTGGCCGGCGTAGGCATCATGGATGGACTTGCCGGCGTCCTCCTCGAGATGGGCGCGCACGATGCGCACTTCGATGGCGGCGCCGTCATCGAGGGGCACCTCCAGCACGCCGGGACCGACGATCGGCGCCGCCAACTGGCTGATTTGATAGCCCTTGGGCAGGTCTGGGTAGAAGTAGTTCTTGCGGTCGAAGCTGCTGTGTTCGCAGACCTCGGCGCCGATGGCCAAGCCGAACTTGACCGCCATGCGTACCGCGGCCTCGTTCAGCACCGGCAACACCCCCGGCAACCCCAAGTCAACCGGGCAGGCCAAGCTGTTCGGCGGTGCGCCGAACCGGTTGGCCGCGGCGGAGAAGATCTTGCTTTGCGTGGCGAGCTGGACGTGGATCTCCAGGCCGATGACCGCTTCCCAACCGGTGTTCAAGACGCCCCCTCGAGGGCTGGCCGCGCCTCATGCCAATTGGTGGCTCGCTGAAAGGCGGCGCCCGCCTGCATGAGGCGCCGTTCGTCAAAGTGCCTGGCGATCAACTGCACCCCGACCGGCAGCCCCTCGTGCAGGCCGCAGGGCAACGAGATGGCCGGCAATCCGGCCAGGTTCACCGGAATGGTGCAGACGTCCTGCTGGTACATGGCGACGGGGTCGTCGGTTAGCTGGCCGCGGCGGAAGGCCGTGCCCGGCGTGGTGGGGGCGAGCAGCAGGTCCACTGCGCGAAAGGCAGCGGCAAAGTCCTCCGCCACCAAGCGCCTAATCTTCTGCGCCTTGAGGTAGTAGGCGTCGAAGTAGCCCGCTGACAGCGCGTAGGTGCCGGTGAGGATGCGGCGTTTGACCTCCGTTCCGAAGCCTTCGCTGCGCGAACGTTCGTAGAGGTCCGCCAGTGACGCCGGCTGGTCGCAGCGGTGGCCGAAGCGGACGCCATCGTAACGGGACAGGTTGGTGGACGCCTCCGCCCCCGCGATGACGTAGTAGGCGGGCATGGCGGTGCGGATGTGCGGCAGCGAAACCGTCCGGCAGCGGAAACCGAGCGCTTCCAAGGCCTGCCGCGCCTCGTCGATGCATTCAGCGCCCTCGCTGACTTCGCTGAAGAATTCATCGGCCAGCCCGATGGTCAGGGAGTCGCCTGCCAGTTCGCCAACGCCGTTGTCCGGCACCGACTCAAGCCAAGGGTCGCGATGGGCGCTCGAGGTCGAGTCCCGAGGGTCGAATCCAGCCATCACCGACAGCAGGAGGGCGGCGTCCTCCACGTCGCGAGCGAACACTCCGCCCTGGTCGAGGCTTGAGGCGAAGGCGATCATGCCGTAGCGGGATACGCGGCCGTAGGTGGGCTTCAAGCCGGTGACGCCACAGAAGCTGGCGGGCTGGCGAATGGAGCCGCCGGTGTCGGTGCCGGTGGCGGCGGCGGTGATGCCAGCGGCGACGCAAGCCGCCGACCCGCCCGATGAGCCTCCGGGCGTGCGCTGCAGAGCCCAAGGGTTGGCGGTCGGTCCGAAGTGGCTGGTCTCCGTCGATGAGCCCATGGCGAATTCATCCATGTTCAGCTTGCCCAGCGTCACCGAACCGGCGCCCTGCAGTCGGTCGATGGCCGTTGCCGTGTAGGGCGAGATGAAGTTGGCGAGCATCTTCGAGGCGCAGGTCGTGGGCCAGCCCTCGATGCAGAAGAGATCCTTGTGCGCCAGCGGCATGCCGGTCAGGGGCCCAGCCGATCCATCCTGCAGGCGCCGGTCGGCAGCTACGGCAGCGGCGACTGCCTTTTCCTCATCGAGCGTGATGAAGCAGTTCAGCGATTCGTGCAGGCGCCGGGCCCGGTCGAGCGCCGCCTCGGTGAGTTCAAGGCTCGTGCAATCGCCCCGCCCTAGTCCTTGGCGCAGCTCGCGCAATGATGAAAACGGCGCCATCCTGTTTAGGGATCGGACAGTACGCTTGGCACGAGGTAGAGCCCGTCGCGGGCCTCCGGAGCGCCAGCTTGGTAGCGTTCCCGATCGATAAGCTCCGTGGCCTCGTCGGCGCGCAGGCGTTGGGTGGCGTCGAGGGGATGGGCCAGCGGGTCAACGCCCTCGGTGTCGACTGCCTGCATCTCATCGACCAGGGCAATGATGCGCTGCAGGTCGCGCTCCACGCCTGAGCGCTCATCGCCATCGAGGCGTAGGGCGGCCAACCGAGCCAAGTGGTCAATGTCGATCTCGTCCGCGTCCATGCCTGCGCTGGAAGTCGCCCAAAGGGAGCAAACACCGGAGTTTACTTGAAACTCGCTTCGCTGTTAGATTAGTTCGATTAAACGCGGCTTGTGGCCCGTGGTCGCTGGCGTTGGAACAATCAGGCGCAATCCATGCTCAAATCCATACGCGGAATGTTCTCCCGGGATCTTTCCATAGACCTCGGCACGGCCAACACCCTGATCTATGTTCGCGACGAGGGCATCATTCTCGACGAGCCGTCGGTGGTGGCGGTTCGAACCCAGGGCACCCAGAAGAGCGTCATCGCCGTCGGGATTGACGCCAAGCGGATGCTGGGGCGCACCCCGGGCAACATCACCACCGTGCGCCCCTTGAAGGACGGGGTGATCGCCGACTTCCTGGTCACCGAAAAGCTGCTCCAGTACTTCATCAACAAGGTGCATGAGCATTCCTTCATGCGCCCTAGCCCCCGAGTGCTGGTCTGCGTGCCCTGCAAGTCAACCGAAGTGGAGCGGCGGGCGATTCGGGAAAGCGCCCTCTCGGCGGGCGCTCGGGACGTGCGCCTGATCGAGGAGCCGATGGCGGCGGCCATCGGCGCCGGCTTGCCGGTGCATGAGGCGGTGGGCACCATGGTGGTTGACATCGGCGGCGGCACCACCGAGATCGCCATCATTTCCCTCAACGGCATCGTCTATTCGGATACCGTGCGGGTCGGCGGCGACCGTTTCGATGAGGCCATCGTCACCTATGTGCGGCGAACCCAGGGCAGCCTGATCGGCGAAGCCACCGCTGAACGCATGAAGCAGGAAGTCGGCGCGGCCCGCCCGCAGAAGGAAGTGCGGGAAATCGACGTGCGCGGGCGCAATCTGGCGGAAGGCATACCGCGCGGCTTCACCCTCAACAGCCACGACATCCTCGAGGCGCTTCAGGAGCCGCTTTCGGTGATCGTGCATGCGGTTCGCAGCGCCTTGGAGCAATGCCCCCCGGAACTCGCTTCGGACATCGCCGAAACCGGCTTCGTGCTCACCGGCGGGGGCGCACTGCTGCGCGACATCGACATGCTGCTCAGCGACGAAACCGGGCTGCCGGTAATCGTCGCCGAAAATCCGCTGACCTGTGTTGCGCGGGGCGGCGGCAAGGCGTTGGAAATGATGGACAAGGCGGGTTCCGCCGACCTGCTGTCGTCGGAGTAGGGGTTTGCGGGACGGGAAGCCGCTGTTCGTCAGAAGCTCCCGCACCGGCCAACTGCTGACCGGCCTGCTTCTGACCTCCGCCGTTCTCCTCGCCCTCGATTCCGCCACGCAACGGCTCAGGCCGGTGCGCGGCTTCATCGACAACCTTGTGGCGCCGCTGTTCGTCATTGCCGAATCGCCCTACATGGCGGCGGCGGTGGTTGGCGAGACGGTGGCAAACCGAACGGCGCTGCTGGAAAGGATCGGCCAGCTCGAGCAAAGCAACTTGGCTTTGTCCCATCAAGCGCAGCAATTCCTTGCGCTGCAAGCCGAGAACAACCACTTGCGCAGGCTCTTGGGCAGTGACGCCCGCATGGCGAGCGCCGTGCTCATCGCGGAAGTGGTAGGCGTGACGCCTAACCCCGCCGTCCACCAGCTGGTGATCGACAAGGGCACCGAGGACGGGGTGGCCGTTGGCCAAGCGGTGGTGGACGCCGCCGGGCTGATCGGCCAGATCGTGGACGTCACCTCCTTTAGCGCCCGGGTGCTGCTCATCACCGACGCCAGCCATGCCGTGCCCGTCGAGGTGGTGCGCAACAACCTGCGCAGCATCGCCGGCGGCACCGGACGGTTGGACAGGCTGCTGCTCGAGGGGCTGCCCATCACCACTGACATCCGCCGAGGCGACCGAATCGTAACCTCCGGACTGGGTGGGCGGTTCCCGAGGGGCTATCCGGTCGGGACGGTGGAATCCGTCGATCCCGACGCCTCGCGAATTGTTGCGGTGGCCAATGTCACGCCCAGCGCTTTGCTTGACCGCACTCGGCATCTGTTGGTCATTTTGAGCGTCGCCGAGCCCGAGCCGCCATGAGTCCTTGGGGCGGACGTTGGCTGGCTTGGATCACGCTGTTGGCGGCGCTGTTGCTCAGCGTCGGACGCCTGCCGATGGACTGGCCGGATTGGCTGGCTTGGCTGCGACCGGGATGGGTTCTGCTCGCAGTCTGCTTTTGGGCGATGGCCAACTCCCGGCCGTTGGGCCCATTTGGCGCCTGGATAGCGGGCCTCGGCTTTGATGCCATGGCCGCCGCTCCGCTGGGTCTGAACGCCGCACTGTTCGCCTTCGCCGCTTACTCAGTCGCGCAGTTCAGCCAAAGGCTGCGCATGTACACCCTTGCCCAACAATGCGTCTTGGCGTTCGTTTTGGTCTTGGTTTGCGAAGCGGTGCGCCACGTCGTCCACGGCTTGCCTGCCATTGAACCCTCGGGGTTGCTGATGTTGATGCCCGCCCTGACCAGCGCCGCGGCCTGGCCCTTGATCCGCTTCGTGTTGCAGGGCCTATGCCGTCGTTTCCGCATTGAATAGGCCACTCATCTTGGCTTCCGCGTCGCCGCGGCGAGCGGAGTTGCTGCGCCAGATCGGCATACCCTTCGAGGTCTTCGTCCCCGACGTTGACGAATCCCGGCAGCGGGGGGAGAGCCCCCATGACACCGTGCGGCGTTTGGCGCAAAGCAAAGCCGCCGCGGGACATCGTCCGGGACGGCTGACGCTCGGCGCTGACACCGTCGTGGTTCTGGATGGCGTTGTCCTCGGCAAGCCTCGGGATGAACGCGAAGGCGTGGCGATGCTCAAGGCGCTCGGCGGGCGCACCCACACCGTCCTAACGGGCGTTTGCCTGAGCGGCGGCGAGACCTTCAAAACCCGTGTCGTCGCCACCGAGGTCACCTTCAAACCCGTCAGCGCGACTCGGGCCACCGCCTACTGGCGCACCGGGGAGGGGGCCGACAAGGCGGGCGGGTATGGTATTCAGGGCATTGGGAGTATATTTGTGACACGAATCGAGGGCAGTTACAGCGCAGTGGTCGGCTTGCCTCTTGCGGAGACCGAGGAACTGCTCAACGCCTTTGGATTCGACCCGTGGTTGGACCGATCGAGCGAATAGGATGCCTGAAGAGCTGCTGATCAACGTCAACCCGTTTGAAACCCGGGCTGCGCTGCTTGAGGACGGTGTCCTGCAGGAACTGCACATCGCCCGGTCGAGTGGCTACAGCTACACCGGCAACATCTACCTTGGCCGGGTGGAGCGCATCGTTGCGGGCATGCAGGCCGCCTTTGTTGATGTCGGCTTGGAGCGGCCGGGTTTCCTGCACGTGCGCAGCATGGTGCCTAGGGCTGAGGCGCGCGATCTGGCTGGCGATCAACCCCTGCCGGACATCCGCGATCTCGTCCACGAAGGACAACGGTTGCTGGTGCAGGCCACCAAGGATCCCATCGCCAGCAAGGGCGTGCGGCTGACAGCGGAAGTCACGGTCGCCGCCCGCTATGCGGTGCTGATGCCGCTCGGCAGCCAAATCGGCGTTTCGCAACGCATCGAGGATGAGGTGGAGCGGGAGCGTCTGCGCACGATCATCAACGAAGCTCGGCGCAAGCTGAACTCCTCGATGGGCTGCATCGCAAGAACCGTCAGCGAGGGCGTCGACGCCGAGGTCATCGAAGCCGACCTAGCCCAACTGCTGGACGTTTGGGATGCGATCATCGCCAAGCGAGCCAATGCCAGCTGTCCAGCGGTGCTCTATGAAGACCTGCCGCTGCACATCCGCCTGCTGCGCGATTTGGCGGGCCCGGCCTTGCAGAGCATCCGCATCGACGACGAGCGCACCTGTCGCCGAGCGGCCAGTTTTGCCGCCCAATTCCTGCCGGAAGTCGCCCGCCGCGTCGAGCACTACTGCGCGCCGCGGCCGCTATTCGACCGTTACGGCATCGAGGATGAAGCCGCCCGCGCCTTGCTGCCTAGGGTGGAGATGAAGTGCGGCGGCTTCCTGGTGATCGAACAGACCGAAGCCATGATCACCATCGATGTCAACACCGGCAGCTTTCTCGGCGGCAGCCGCTTCGAGGAAACCGTCTATCGAACCAATCTGGAAGCGGCCAGCATGATTCCGAGGCAGCTACGCCTGCGCAATCTCGGTGGCATCATCATCATTGACTTCATCGACATGGAGAGCCCGGAGCATCAGCGCAACGTGCTCAGGGCCCTGGAAAAGGCCAGCGAAGGGGACCGGGCTCGGCTGGCCTTCGAGGGGTTCTCGTCCTTGGGGCTCGTGCAGATGAGCCGCAAGCGGACCCGGGAAAGCCTAGCCCAGCAACTTTGCGAACCCTGTCCTCTTTGTCGAGGGGGCGGGCTGACCAAAACCAGCGAAACGATCTGCGCCGAGATCTTTCGGGCCATTCTGCACGATGCCCGCACCGCTTGTTCGCCCGAAGCCAAGGAGTACCTCATCCGGGCACCTGAAACCGTGGTGGACCGCTTGCTTGATGAGGACGCAGACCATCTCGCCGCGGTTTCCAGCCGCGTGGAGCGGGAGATACGAATTCAGGTGGAGCCGTGCTATGGCCCCAACCAGTTCGACGTGGTGGTCCTGCAAGAAGCTGGCCGGTAACCTTCTTTGAGTGCCGCGCCATTTTTCCGCCGTTGGCTGGCCCATCCGGTGGCCAGGTATTTGGCTGTGCTGGCGCTGGCCGCGGCGGCGCTGCAAAGTCTTGGCCGCCTTGGCGCTTGGCTGCTGGACGACTTTGAGGGCGCACTCAACGCCTATCTCGGCGAAGGCGTCACAATCAGCGGCCTGCGCGGCGACTGGCAGGGACTCAATCCGGTGGTTCGGGCGGCGCGCGTTGAACTGCCTGCTGGCTCCATGGAGCAAGTGCTCGTTGAACTCGATTGGCCGGAGACGTTGCTGCGCTCACGTTGGATCATGCAGCGCCTGTTTGTTGAGCGCGCTGACCTCGAGGTCGTCCGCAACGGCAATGGCTGGGGCTTGGCCGGTCCGGCGCGGGAAGCCCAGGGCATCGACTGGCTAGGCCTGATCACCTACACCGATGAAATTCGATTCAGAGGCCGCATTTCCGTTGCTGGCGACCCGGACAGCGCCTTGGATGTGGAAGTGCTGGGTTTCAACCGCGACGGCTTGCACGGCTTCGACATTCGAGCTGCTGGTCCGAGCTGTGGCCAAGGCGGGGATTGCGTGGCGCGGCTGCAGTGGCGCCGTTGGCCCCATCGCTGGTCACCGCCTCCAGCGCAGCGCTTTTTGTCCCTGCAAGGCAATCTGAGCCTGCCGCTGGCCTACCTCGGCCTGCCGAACCTCGGGGAAGCCTTGGCCGTCGGTGCCGAGGGCCAATGGACCGAGCGAAATGGCGTTGGCGGCGGCGAATTCGCTCTCCTGGCCAAGCAACTGCGCGGCGATGGCAACCCGTATTCCGGCGCCAGTCTCGAGGCACGCCTTGAAGTGGCCAGTCGGGATGGCATTCACCATGCCGTCGTCCCCGAGGTCCGGCTCAAAACCGTGGAGTCGGCCTTGGATCTGCGCCCGGTGCATGCGCGGGGCGGTGAGGGTTACGTCCAAGCCTGGATCGATGAACTGCCCCTGGCGGAGCTTGGCGGATTCCTCACCAGCGCGCTGCCGGAAGACAGCGGGGCCGCTGCCTGGATCAAGGGCGCTGATGCCCACGGCATCCTGCGCAACGTCCACTTCTCATACAGCGCCAAAGGCGCGGCATACGGTGCCGAAGGGGCAGCCTACAGCGCCTCCTTTGATGGCTTGGGGACGGCGGCCCATCGAGGCCTGCCGATGCTGCGCGATGCCAGCGGCGCGCTGGTCGGGCACCAGCGTGGCCTGCTTGCGACGCTGAACTCCGAGTCGATGCAGGTTCACTTCGCCGACACCTTTGACAGCCCTTGGCGGCTGACCAACGTGCAGGGGCAGTTTCAAATCTGGTTCCAAGGCGGCTACTTCGGGTTGCGCTCGCCCCTGCTTCGGGTGGATGTCCAGGATGGACGCTTGGCCGGAACCCTCGCGCTCAGCCGTCCGCCTGGCTACTTCGACCAACGCCTGGCGTTGGCGCTGAACCTGGATCGCCTGACGATCCCGGCCGACCCCTACATTCCCCGCACGCTGCCGGAGGATCTGAAGCGTTGGCTCCACGATGGGCCTCGAAAGGGCCAGTTGGCCGGGCTGAAGGTCGCCTACCAGGGGCAGGTCCATACCCAGCCGGACGACTACTCCCGGCGAGCCGCGATCAGCGGCCGCTTGAGCGGTGGTGAAGTGCGCTTTCAATCGGACTGGCCAATGGTCACCCAAGCGCACGGAGCGGTCGAAGTTTCCGGCGAGAGCGTGTTCGCCCACCTCGATTCCGCTGCCTCCATGGGCCTTGAATTTCGGGAAAGCCATGTGCATGTGGGCCGCAACGGCGCCTTCGCCGAGCTTGACCTACAGGCGCAAACCTCGCCGGACGGCGCCTTTGACTACATTCGCGCCTCGCCTCTCACCCAGTGGATGACCTTCGTCGAGCCGGACTGGGACGGGGCGGGCGATCTTGAACTGAGCGGCCGCTTCTTCGTGCCGCTGGTCGAGGCGCGCGCCGGAGCGCCGCTGACAGCGGAGGTTGAGTTCGGCTTTGCTGGCTCCAGCCTGGATCTGCCCAATTACCGCCTTGCCGTCGCCGATCTGGTGGGTGACCTCTCCTACCAGTATCCCTACGGCTTGAGTTCGCCGCCGATGGCCGCCTCGCTGTTCGGCCGTCCGGCGACGGTGACGGCCAGCGCCGAGGACGGCTTGATCAACTTCGCCATATCGGGCGACGCCACCGAAGGCGATGTCTATCGGCTCGCCGATATGGCCGACCTCGGGGTGGCGTCCGGCCGCTTCCGCTTTGACGCCATCGTTTCGCTTCCCACGGATGACCGGGTGCCGAGCCTGACCGTCGCAACCCCCTTGGAAGGCGTCGCCATCGATCTGCCCGGAGAATTTGGCAAGACCGCGGATGATCCGCGCAACACCCGCGCTCACTTGCGTTTTCTCGATGACTTCATCGCCATGGATGTCGAGCACGGCCCTGTCGAGGGTTGGCTGCACATCGACGAGGCACCCTTGCGCGGGGCTCTGGGCGTGCGCCGTCCGCCGCCGCTGGTGCCGCTCACCGCTGATGAAGTCGTCATCACCGGCGACACTTGGGAGGTGGATGTGCAGGAGTGGTCGGGTGGGGCAGAGGCGTTCGAGTTTCCGGCGCCTTGGCGCTTGGTTCGGTTCGAGACGGGCCAACTGACGATTGAGGCCACGCCCTTCAAGCGCGTTGCCATTAGCGGCACCTATAGGGACGGCGCCACAAGCCTCACCTTCGACGGCAAGGACTTGAAGGGACGGCTCGAAGATGCCGGCGAAGGGCCGCTGAAGCTGCACTTCGAGCGCATCATCCTGCCACCGGACGAAGAGGATCCGGAAAGCGAGGAGGACCCCCTCGACGTCGCCATCATCGACCAACTGCCCGAAGCGGACGTGCAAATCGACTCATTGCACTTCGGCGAGGAGGACTTTGGCCGCTGGTCGTTCGAGATTCGGCATCGCCCGGACGGCGTTCTATTCGACAATCTGGAAGCGCAGGTGAAGGACACGGCCATCAGCGCCCCGGACGGCGTCTTCTGGCATCGGCACAACGACCGAAGCGAGGCCGAGGCCCACCTCGTCATGGCTGACCTGAAGGAGGTCCTGCCGCAATGGGATTACGAACCGAGCCTGCGCTCCGAATCCGCCGAACTCCATGTGGACGCCAGTTGGCCAGGCTCGCCCCTGAACGTCACCATCAACGGCCTGACCGGCAAGGCCTACTTTCGCGCCACCAACGGCCACTTCATCGACGTGGAGGGCGGCGCGGGCACCCGCATCTTCAGCCTTTTGAACATCAACACCATCTTCAAGCGCATGAACTTCGACTTCAAGGACGTCACCGGGGAGGGCGTCAGCTTCGACACGCTCAAGGCCGACACGAAACTTAACGCCGGCACCTTGGAGTTCGTGGAACCGGCGAAGATGAAGGGCTCCGGATCCGACTTCAAGATGGGCGGCAGCATCAACCTGATCGATGGCATCATGAACGACAACGAAATGATCGTGACGCTGCCGGTCAGCGACAGCCTGCCTTGGTACGCGGTGTATGTCTCGCTGGCCAATCCAGTGGCCGGACTGGCGGTGCTCGCCGGGCAGCAAGCGCTCAAGAAGCCGATCAAGCAGCTCAGCACCGCCAAGTACCAGATCAGCGGTTCGTGGGACGATCCGGATGTCAAGTTCGTGGGCATTTGGAACGATAAGATGCAGGCCTATCAACAGGCGCAGGACCAAGGCGCCGAGGAAGGAGGACGATGAGCCCCTTGGTCCGTGAAGCGGAGCGGACGCTGCTTGAGCCCGCTGCCTTAAGCCGCCAAGATGCCGAAAAGGCGCTAGGGCGCTTGGCCGGAGCGGGTGCCGACTTGGGCGAGCTGTTCCTGCAAAACCGCGTCTCCGAGAGTTGGGCGCTAGAGGACGGCATCGTCAAGGAAGGCTCCTTCAACCTTGATCGGGGCTTAAGCGTGCGTGCGCTCAGCGGCGAAAAGACCGGCGCCGCCTACGCCGAGGACATCCGCCCCGAAGGCCTGGCCAACGCCGTGGAGGCGGCGCGCTCCATCACCCGGGCGGGTGGCCAACAGCAGGTCAAGGCCCCTGCGCCCGCCGAGCCGCCGGCCATCTACGGCGGCGGCAATCCCATCACGGCGCTTGGCGAGCAGGACAAGGTGGCGCTTCTTGAGCGGGTGGACCGAGCGGCGCGCCGCATCGACAACCGGGTGCAGGAAGTCAACGTGCGCCTTTCCTTGAATTTCGAGACCTTGCTGGTGATGGCCACGGACGGTGCTTGGGCGGCCGATGCGCGGCCCTTGGTGCGGCTCGACGTCTCGGTCATCGTCGCCGAAGGGCAGCGCCGCGAGCGGGGCTTTGCCGGTGCCGGCGGGCGCCGGCCCCTGTCTTCGTTCAGCCACGACTGGCCGGAGGACCTGGCCAGGGAGGCGGTGCGCGGGGCGCTGGTCAACTTGGAAGCGGTGGATGCTCCCGCCGGACCCATGCCGGTGGTTCTTGCCCCCGGCTGGCCGGGGGTGCTGCTGCACGAGGCCGTCGGTCACGGCTTGGAAGGCGACTTCAACCGCAAGGGCAGTTCCGCCTTCGCCAACCGCATCGGCGAGCAGGTCGCATCCACAAGCTGCACCGTCATCGACGATGGCACCTTGCCGGACCGCCGGGGCTCGTTGACCGTGGACGACGAGGGAACGCCCACGGAGCCCACGGTGCTGATCGAGAACGGCATCCTCAAGGGCTACATGCAGGATAAGTTGAATGCCCGCCTGATGGGCGCCGCCGCCACGGGCAACGGGCGCCGGCAGTCCTACGCCCACCAGCCCATGCCGCGCATGACCAACACCTTCATGCAGCCGGGCGACAAGGAACCCGCGGAGATCATCGCCGCCTGCCCGAAAGGCGTTTACGCGGTCAATTTCGGCGGCGGGCAGGTGGACATCACCTCGGGCCGGTTCGTGTTCTCCGCCACCGAAGCCTATTTGATCGAGAACGGCAAGGTCACCCGGCCCATTCGCGGGGCCACCTTGATCGGCAACGGCCCGGAGGTCATGACCCGCGTGTCCATGGTCGGCAACGATCTAAGCCTGGACCCCGGAGTGGGTGTGTGTGGCAAGGAGGGCCAGGCCGTTCCCGTGGGCGTCGGCCAACCCACCCTGCTGGTGGACAAGATCACCATCGGCGGCACGGCCGGGTAGGGAACCACATGCGTCAGGACATGGACATCCGCCAACAGGAAGGCGAGTTGACCGGCTTGGCGGAAGCCATTTTGCGCCAGGCGAAGCGATTGGGCGCGGACGCCGCCGAGGTGTCGGTCTCCGAGGACATTGGCCTGACGGTCAAGGTTCGCAAGGGCGAGTTGGAGACCTTGGAGTTCCATGCCGACCGCAGCTTCGGTATCGCGGTGTATCAGGGCCAGCGCAAGGGCTCCGCGAGCACGTCCGACAGCACCGAGGGCGCCATCGAGGAAACGGTGGCGCGGGCGCTGGGCATCGCCCGCCACACCCAGGATGACCCCTGCCACGGTTTGGCCGACGCCGGCTTGATGGCCACCCGCCTGCCGGACCTGGACCTGTTCCATCCCGCGCCGTTGGACACCGAAGCCGCGCTGGCGGCAGCCGGGGCCTGCGAGGCGCAAGGGTTCGCCACCGACCGGCGCATCGTCAATTCCGAAGGGGCGGAGGCGGCCGCGTCGCAGTCCTGTGCGGTTTACGGCAATTCCCACGGCTTCATGGGTGCCGCCTCCACCACTAGCCACAGCTTGAGCTGCGTCCTGATCGCCGAGGACGGCAACAGCATGCAGCGCGACTACTGGTACACGGCGCACCGCAATCCCCAATCCCTCGAAGCCCCGGAGGCCGTGGGCCGAACCGCCGCCGAGCGCACCGCCGCCCGGTTGTCGCCGCGCAAGGTGGCCACGGGCAACTATCCGGTGCTGTTCTCGCCGCAAGCGGCCCGCTCCTTGGCCGGCCATGTCATTGGTGCCTTGAGCGGAGGCGCCCAGTACCGCAAGGCTTCCTTCCTGCTCGACGCCTTGGATACCGAGGTCGCAAGCCCCCACCTGCGCCTCATCGAACAGCCCCGGTTGCCCGGGTTGCTGGGCAGCGCCAGCTTCGACGGCGACGGCGTGGCCACTGCCGAGAAGGCCTTCATCGACGCGGGCGCGGCGCGCAACTACGTCCTCTCGGCCTATTCCGGCCGCCGCCTGGGACTGCCCACCACCGGCAACGCCGGCGGCGTCCACAACTTGCGTCTGGAAGGCCGCGCCAAGGCCGTCAAGACCCTGCTTAAAGATATGGACCGAGGCCTCTACGTCACCGACCTGATGGGCACCGGCGTCAACGGCGTCACCGGCGACTACTCCCAAGGCGCGGCCGGCTTTTGGGTGGAGGGTGGTGAACTCACCTACCCGGTCCACGAAGTCACCATCGCCTCCAACCTCAAGGACATGCTGCGCCAAGTGCCCGCAGTTGGCGACGACCCCGACGAGCGCGGCAACATCATCACGCCGAGTGTCCTGATCGAAACGATGACCGTCGCCGGCGCTTGATCGCACCTTTGGTTCGAGGAAATTCCCCAACGCAAGACGAGGGCGGAACGCCCTCGCTCCGAATTCACTCTACGTCAGCCCCCTCGCCTCCACACCCCGCACCCAGACCGCGGCCGGTTCCGCGAGTACGGCAAGGTCATCCAGCGGATTGCCGTGGACCAGCACGAGGTCGGCTGAGAGGCCTGGGCGCAGCCGACCTGTCACCTGGCTTAACTCCAACCCGTCGGCGGCACCGCTGGTTGCCGTGCGCAGCACCGCTTCCGGCTCCAAGCCGGCGATGGCGGCGAAGACCGGCAGGGCTTGGGGCAGGTGGTGGTGATAGACGCCGGGAATGCCGGCGTCGGTCGAGGCGATGAACGGGATGTGGCGGGCGCGCATGTCCTTGAAGGCAGTTTGAATCCGGTTCAAGGTGGTTGAGTCCGGGTTGTCGAGGAAGCGCCGCCAACCCCGGCTGATGGTCGGCGACACCCAAACGCCGCGTTCGGCCATCGCCGCTGCCACTTCCGGCCGGTAATCGCTGGCCCAGCCCGCCTGGCCCACCCAGGAGCAGTGCTCGATGGTGCGCACCCCGGCTTCCGCGGCGATGCGGATGCCTTCGGTGCCGTGGCAGTGGGCGGCGACCGACAGCTCGTGGCTGGTGGCCAGATCGACGATTTGGCTCAAGGTCCGCAAGTCGAATTGGGGATCTATCGGGTTGCTGCCCCGGGTCATTCGCCCGCCGGTGGCCATCACCTTGATGAGATCCACGCCGTGGTCCAACTGCCTTCGCAGCACCGCTTCGGCCTCGCCGAAGCCAGCCGCCTCGCCGCCCCAGAAGTGGCAGTGGCCAGCCACGCTGGTGATGGGCTGGCCAGCGCACAGAAGCCTCGGACCCAACAAGGCGCCCCGGTTGATGCGATCGCGGATCTCGATTTCCAGCCAAGCGCCGCCGCCGAGATCCCGGCCCGTGGTGATGCCGGCTCGCGCCATGGCTTCAGCCCGTTCGGCCATGGCCGGCAAGCGCTCGGCAGTGGCCAGCTTGTCCGGGGGCTTGGCGTCGTCCGGGCTAAGCTCCAAATGCACGTGCGCGTCGATCAAACCGGGAATGGCGGTGAGGCCGGAGCAGTCGATGACGCGGTCGCTGGGGCTCGTGGGGAGGTCCGCAAGTGCCCCAATCGCTTGAATTTGGCCGCCGCTGAGCAACAGGGCGTCGGCGGGGGCAAAGCCCTCGCCATCCCAGACGTTCAGGTGGGTCAATCGAGTCGCGGCCATCAGCGCAGCGCGCCCGGCAACCAGGTGGCAAGGCTCGGAACGGCGAACAACAGCATCAGCAGCACCAGTTGCAGCGCAACGAAGGGAACGACGCCACGATACATGGCTGCGGTCGGAATGTCCTTCGGCGTGACGCCGCGCAAGTAGAACAGCGCGAAGCCGAATGGCGGGGTCAGGAAGGAGGTCTGCAGGTTCACCGCGATCAGGACGCCCAGCCAGATGGGGTCGATGCCCAAGGCCAGCAGGCCCGGGCCCACCACGGGGATGACCACGAAGGTGATCTCGATGAAGTCCAGCACGAAGCCAAGCAGGAAAATCACCACCATCACCGCCACCAAGGCGCCTAAGGCGCCGCCGGGGAACTCCTCGAAAAGCCCCTGCACCAGGACATCGCCGCCGAGGCCCCGAAACACCAGCGCGAAGACCGATGCGCCAATGAGGATGAAAAACACCATGGCCGTGGTTTTCAGGGTGGATTCGCAGACGGAGCGCAGCAGTTCGCGGTTCAGGGTCCGGTTGGCCAGGGCCAGCAGCATGGCCCCCACGGCGCCGACCCCAGCGGCTTCGGTCGGCGTCGCCAAGCCGGCCAGAATGCTGCCGAGCACCGCGAGGATCAGGCTCATGGGCGCCAGCAACGCTCGAATCAACGCGCTGGCGGTTGGGGCGTCCGGCTCGGTGCCTCCGCTTCTCTGGGGGGGTGCGCGGTGCGGCTGCAGGACGGCGGCGGTCAGCAGGTAAAGCGCATAGAGCGCCACCAATACCACCCCGGGAAGCAGCGAGCCGGCGAACAGGTCGCCGATGGAAACCGTCTTCGGCGCAAACACGCCCTGGGCCAACTGCGCTTGGCTGTAGGCGTTGGAGAGCACATCGCCGAGCAGCACCAAGGCGATGGAAGGCGGGATGATCTGCCCCAAGGCGCCGGTGGCGCTGATCGTGCCTGTGGCCAATCGTGGATCGTAGCCCTGGCGCAGCAGGTTGGGCAGCGCCATCAGCCCCAAGGTCACCACCGTGGCGCCGACAATGCCGGTGCTCGCGGCCATCAGGGCGCCCATGAGGATCACGCCCAGCCCCAATCCGCCGGGCAGCCCGCCGAGCAGCCCGGACAGCGTGCGCAGCAGTTGTTCGGCGATGCGTGTGCGCTCAAGCATCGCACCCATGAAGATGAACAGCGGCACGGCGATGAGCGTCTGGTTGGCCATGATGCCGTACAGCCGCCCAGGCAGAAAGCCGAGCACGTTCAAGTCGAAGACGCCAAGGCCGGCGCAAGCCAAGGCGAAGGCAAACGAGCCGCCGGCCAAGGTCAAGGCCACGGGGTAGCCCAGCAGCAGGAGGGCGAAGACCAGCGCGAACAGCAGGATGGGAGCTAGGGCCTCCACTATTCGGAAGATCTCCCAGCCAGCCGTCGCCAAGCTTTGCTGATCTCGCTTAAGCCCTGCAGCAGCAGGAGCACCGCCATCAATGGGATGAGCGTTTTCAGCAGGAAGACCCCGGGCAAGCCGCCGACTTCGGATGAGCCTTCCAGTATCCGCCATGCGCTCGCGGCGTAGGGCAGCGAGGTGACCAACACCAGCCCCGCCACCGGCAGCAGCAGGAAGAGGTGGCCAAAGAGGTCCACCAAGGCGCGCCAGCGTGGACCGCGGCCGCTGTAGAGAATATCCACCCGGACGTGGCCGTTCTCCTTCAATGTGTAGGCCATGCCCAGCATCAGCACCAAGCCGTGCCCGTAGCTGACCGCTTCCTGAATCTGGATGGTGTTCTGCGCGAAGGCGTAGCGCAGCAGGACGATAGCGGCGACGGCCACGGCCATCGCCAAGGTGAGCCACGCGACCGCGCGGCCAATCCCATGGTTGAGCCGGTCAATGAAAACGTTCATGGTGCCCGTGACACTCTGCGGCTTGGGGCCGCTGAACGGCTTGGATTTGCGGATCAGCGCTCCCCTTCAGGCTGGCCCGTTAGATTCATGTAGCGCTGCTGGTGTCGGCGATAGGCCACTTCATCACCCCGGCGGCGCGATATGCGCGCCAAGTTGAAGTGGGCGTCCGGCACATCGGGCGCCTTGGCATAAAAGCGGGCGGCCAGCTCCCCTTCATTGAGCTCGTCAAAAATGGTGCCAAGGTTGTAGTTGGCCAACTGGTGGTCGGGCACCGCCTCCACGGCCAGTTCGTAGTGTCGCTTGGCTTCCTTCAGGTTGCCCTTGAGTTGGTGCAGGCGACCGAGGTTGACCCAGGCATCCGCGCAGTTCGGATCGGACAGGACCGCCTTTTGGTAAGCCTCCATGGCCTTGCCGACGTTCCACTCCTCCAGGTCAACGCCAAGTTGGCACCACTCGCTCGCACTCAGTTCATCGGCTTCGCCGGGCGCGATGTCGCGGCCTTCCCAGAGCACGGTCACGGTGTCGCCACTGACGCGCTGGGCAAAGTCCAGGCAGCCTTGGCCCGTTTCGGCATTCCAGAGCCGGTCCTTGGCGCGTACCACCACGCCGTCTCCCTGGGCCAGCAGGCGAACCCCCGAAAGGGCTTCGGGCGATTCGAAGCTGGACTTGAGCCGGGTCATCGCGCGGAACAGGCTGCGCGGGCTGACGTCGGCATCGATCATGCTTTTGGCGGTGCGCAGCAAGACCAGATCCTTGAAGTCGAAGCGATGCTCACCGTTGGGCCCCTTGGCGGGGGACAGCAGCTTGCGGCGCACGAAATGGCGCACCTGGCTTGGTGTCATGCCCACGATATCCGCCACGTTTCGAGTGCTGTAGCCGCTCATCGATTGCCCCGTTCCCTTGGAGACGCCATCGCCCGGAGTTGGTGGCCAAATTTAGCCCAATAGCAAACGAATCGCTATGGGCAATCACTTACGTTGATGCACGACATCGACCTAAGGGCGGCCGACACCTTTGTTCCCTTGGCGCAAGGATTCGCGCAGCAGTGCGAGCTGTTCGACGGTGATTTCCTGGAACCCCGGTATGGCGCAGGGCGGTCCCAAGCGGCTATCCCCGGGGCCGAAGCGGTAGGTGCCGCGGATGGCGTCATGGGTGCAGACCGACATGCCGTTGAGGGTTTCGTAGGCCACCGGGTCATTACGGCGCAGACCTGGGCAGCGGTGCGGCAACTGAACGAGGTAGAGCGCCTTGCGGCTCATGCGAAACACCACGTGGCGATCGTCGAGGGCATCGACTTCGCGGATGCGGTGGATGGACAGGCAGCGCTCCTCCTCCGCGTAGTCCGACGGGGCCGAAGGCTCCGACAGCAGGGCCTCCACCTCCGCGGGCAGTGCGGGCTGCTCCTCAGCAAACGCCAAGCCCGCCCATAGACAGAGGACTGCCGCGCCCACTCTCATCCCAATACGCCTCCTAGGACCCGGAACCAGCATGCTGCTCCCGCCGCTGACGGCGGCGCTCCCGGCGTTCCTGCACGGCTGCCTGCCGGGCCAGCGCTACGGACTCCTTGAGCGCCGCTGCTTGCTGCGGATCGATTTTCTCAAACTTGCCGAGCACGCATTGGCCGCGCCACGCGTAGCTGCCGAAGCGGTCATGGCCGCTGATCTTGTCGAGGTCGCACAGGCGGGACGAAGTGCGCTCGACCACGAACATCACATCGCCCCGCAACGGGCAGCGATGGCGCAGCCGGTTAAGCCAGGTGCCCCGCCGGCCCTCGAACAGCAGGTGGTGGTCATCCAGCACCTTGATGCTCCGGTAGCTGCTCGCCGTGATGCAGTTTTCGGCGTCGCTGTAATCCGATGCCGGGGAGGTCTCGCGCAAGATGGCGTCCACATCATAGTCGGCTGGTCCTGCGCCCTTGGGCGTATCGTTGGCCCAAGCGCCTGTGCCCACTGCAAAGGCCAGTGCTAGTACGGCCGCTACCGCCCCTGCTATTCGCCTGCCGTTCATTAGGTCGCCCATGTTATTGCCAAACAGCACCGTTGGCCCCTATGCTTTTGACTTTTGCAGGCAAGGAAGTTCCCCATGCACGTCGGCACCGCGGTCATTTTCCAAAACACCAACAAGCACACCACCGATCTCGACGTCTATCGCAACGATGTGCGTCTCGCCGAGTTGGCGGAGCCGCTCGGCTTCGAGTCCATCTGGACCGTCGAGCACCACTTCACGGATTACACCATGTGTCCCGATCCGCTGCAGTTCCTCACCTACATGGCGGGACGCACCGAAACCGCGAAGCTCGGCTCCATGGTGGTGGTGCTGCCCTGGCATGACCCGCTGCGGGTCGCTGAACAGGTGTCCATGCTGGACAACCTCTCCGGGGGTCGGCTCATTCTCGGTCTCGGCCGCGGTGCGGGCAGGGTGGAGTTCGACGGTTTCCGACAGGACATGGAGGATTCCCGGCCGCGTTTCGTGGAGTCCGCTGAATGCGTTCTCGAAGGGCTCGAACGGGGCTACTGCGAATACGACGGCGACTACGTCAAGCAACCCCGGGTCGAAATCCGTCCGGAACCCTTCCTGACCTTCAAGGGCCGCACCTATGCCGCTGCGGTTTCGCCGGATTCCGTGCCCATCATGGCCCGGTTGGGGCTCGGGCTGCTCATCATTCCGCAAAAGCCCTGGGATGCCGTGGAACAGGAAATTGAGCAGTACCGCACCCTCTACCGGGAGATCAACGCCGAAGACCCGCCTGCCCCCATCGTCGGCGGCTGGACCCTGTGCGACCGCGACGACGGCCGGGCGCGACAGCTCGCCGAACGCTACATCGGCGGCTACTGGCAAACGGTGCTCGATCACTACCGCTTCCATGAGAACCACCTCAAGGGGCAAAAGGGCTACGAATACTACGGCCAGTTTGCCAAAAGCATCCAGAAGCAAGGCGTGGACAACGCCGTCGAGTTCTTCCTTGGCCTGCAGGTTTGGGGCGACCCAGACCGGTGCCTGGAAACCATCAAGCGCAATTGCGAACGGCTTGGCGCCGGTGCCTTCGTCGGCATATTCAGCTACGCTGGCATGCCCTGGGCGGATGCGGAAGCCAACATGCGTCTCTTCGCCGCCGAGGTTCTGCCCAAACTGAAGGACGAACCGGTGAGCGGACGGGTGGACTGGGCAGCTTAGGGGCTACCCACTTCCAAACTCCGTCCGGCCCGCTTCGGCGGGCGTGACAGCAGGAAGCAGAAGGCGCCGGCCAGCACCAGCATGGCCAACAGGGTGAAGCCGGCTTGGTAGTCGCCGTTGCGGTCGGCCATGTACCCGGCGATGATCGGGCCGGCGGACATCCCGAGCATCACGATCAGCGACGAGAAGCCCATGATGGTGCCGAAGGACGAGGGGCCGAAGTAATCCGCCCGCAGCGCCACCATCTGCGGGCCGCGAATGCCCCAGGCAAGGCCGTGCAGCAGTGTGCAGAGCACCACCATCCAGAGGTGAGTGGCGTAGGCAACCAGCAGCATGCCGGCGCCATGGGCCAGCATGCAGGCAAAGCAGATGAGGCGCTTGTCGAACTTGTCGCCCAAGTAGCCGCCGATGAGTTGTCCGACCATCTGGCAGCCGGTCATCAGCGCCACCACTAGGCCTGCCGCAGCCAAGGAATAGTCCAAGCCCTCGGTCAGGTGCGGCGCCAGATGCACGATCAAGGAGGAGACGGCCAACAAAGCCGAGGCGTGGCCGAAGGAGATCAGCCAAAACGGCCAAGTGCGCATGGCCTGCCGGGCGGTGAAGTCGGGCAGGGGTGGCAGCGGTGCCTCGCCGTTCGTAAAGGTGCTGCGGATCCCGTCCGGCACCTCTCCCCGGTCCTCGGGGCGGTGGTGGACCAGCCGTACCAAGGGCAGGCCTAGGATCAGCACCAGAATGCCGGAATAGAACGCTGTCGCCCGCCATCCGAAAGCCTCCAGGCTCACAATGAGCAAGGGCACCGACAGGCCGCCGATCGAAAAGCCGAGTTGGGAGAGCGACACCGCCTTGGAGCGGTGTCGGTTGAACCAATTGACCAAGGGCACCATGAGCGTGGCGAAGCCGCCGAGGCTCGAACCCAGGGCGATCAGGGCGAATGTGACATAGAAGCCGAGCAAGGATTCGACTTGGCTGAACAGCATGAAGCCGACGCTGAAAATCAGGGTGCCGATGGTGAGTATCAGCCGTGGGCCGAAGCGGTCCACCAGCCAGCCTTGGGCGGGGCCGAGGATGCCGCTCTCGATGCGGGTCAGGGCGAAGGCGGCGGCCATCACCGTCTTGCTCCAGCCAAAGTCCGCTTGCAGCACCACCACGTAGGCGCCGTAGGACTGCATCCACAGCATCGCCGTCAACCACTGGATGCCGCTGCTGGCGCCGACGATCCACCAGCCATAGAAGACGTGCCCCGCGGGGCGTAATAGCTGATCGATCCTGTGGCGGACGTTGCGTCCTCGAAAGTGGGCTAGTTGGAGCCGTCGGAGGGCGGGTCACCTCCCGTCAAGCGGCTCAAGCCCTCCAGTATCCCCACCGGCAGCGGGAACACGATGGTGGAGCTCTTCTCGCCGGCGATCTCGGTCAAGGTCTGCAGGTAGCGCAGTTGCATGGCGCCGCCCTCCGCGCTCAGCTCCTGGGCCGCTTGGACCAGCTTCTCCGCCGCCTGCTGCTCGCCGTCGGCGTGGATGATCTTGGCCCGCCGCTCGCGCTCCGCTTCGGCCTGCCGGGCAATGGCGCGGATCATGCTTTCGTCGATATCGACGTGCTTGATCTCCACGTTGGACACCTTGATGCCCCATTGGTCGGTCTGCTGGTCGAGTATGGTCTGGATGTCCTGGTTCAAGCGTTCCCGCTCGGCGAGCAGTTCATCGAGCTCATGCTGTCCGAGCACCGAACGCAAGGTGGTCTGGGCCAGTTGCCCGGTGGCATCCATGTAGTTCTCCACGTTGATGATGGCGGGCTGCGAGTCCACCACCCGGAAGTAGAGCACGGCGTTGACCTTCACCGACACGTTGTCGCGGGTGATCAGGTCCTGGGTGGGAATGTCGAGCACGATGGTGCGCAGATCCACCCGCACCATCTGCTGGATGACCGGAATGATGATGACCAGGCCCGGTCCCTTGACCTTGTAAAAGCGGCCAAGCATGAACACCACGCCCCGCTCGTATTCGCGCAGGATGCGGAAGGCGCTGGCGAGCAACGCCAGCAGGACGGTGGCAACAATGGCAGTGACTATTTCCATGGATTCATTCCTCCTTTTCGACGGCGGCTGATTCGACCCGAAGCACTAGGCCGTTGACCGCCTTGATTCGCACCTCCTCATCCTTTTTGAGGGGCGCGTCCGACTCGGCCCGCCAGATTTCGCCGAAGGCGCGCACTGCGCCCTCGCTTTCAAAGTCCTCGAGAACCAGGGCGGCAGCGCCCACCATGCTTTCCTGGCCGGTTACCACCCGTGATCGCCGCGCGCGCACCGCGCTGCCGATGACAAAGAAGGCGATGCCGCCAGCGGAGACGGCGAACCCGGCGATTATCGGCAACGGGAGCTGATAGCCGGGCAGATCGGTGTCCATCAACATGACCGAACCCATGACGAAGGCAATCACGCCGCCGACGCCGAGCACGCCGTAGGTGGGGGTGACCGCCTCCGCGATCAGCATGCCGAGGCCGATCACGATCAAGGCGAGGCCGGCGTAGTTGACCGGCAGCATCTGCAGGCCGTAGGCGCCGAGCAGCAGGCAGATGATGCCCGTGGCCGCCGGGAAGAGCATGCCGGGATTGTAGAACTCGAGAATCAGCCCGTAGACGCCGATGATGAGCAGGCCGTAGGCGATGGACGGGTCGGTGATGATGGACAGCAGTTCGTGGCGCCAGTCGGTTTCAACAAAGCGCAGTTCCGCATTGGCCGTGGCAAGCACCCGGACCTCATCGTCGATGCCGACCTCCCGGCCGTCGAGGTCCGCCAGCAGCGCCGCGAGGTTTGGCGCCAGCAGATCGACGATGTTCTGCTCAACCGCCTCCGTGGCGCGCACGTTGGCACCCTCGCGCACGGTCTTCTCCGCCCACTCAATGTTGCGCCCGCGCTTTTCGGCCAGGCTCTGCAAATAGGCCACCGCGTCGTTGACGACCTTCTTGGTCATGGCGTCCGCAGCCGGCTCGGCGGCCGGTTCCGGCTCTTGATCTTGGTCGCCGCTCCCTTCCGGTTTTGGCCCGGGCCTAGGCGGCTGAGGATTGGGAGCCGGTCCGGCGGGCGCGATGCTCACCGGCGTGGATGAGCCGATGTTGGTGGCGGGCGCCATGGCCGCGATGTGGCTGGCGTATGCAATGTAGGTGCCGGCGCTGGCGGCTCGCGCCCCGTCCGGGGAGACGTAGGTGATCACGGGCACATTGGCGGCCAGGATGGCTTTGACCAGATCCCGCATCGACTTGTCGAGACCGCCTGGCGTGTCCATGCGAATCACCAAGGCTTCGGCGTTCGCCTCACTGGCGTCCTCGATGGCGCGGATCACCAAGTCGGCGCTGGCGGGGCCCACGGCGCCGTCCAGATCAACCACCCAGACTTCGCCGCGGGCGGCTGTCTCCTCCTCTGTGGCGACGGCGGCCTCATCCTCTGCGGCGACGCCGTGCAGGCCGACGCCGACGGCAAGCAGCAGCGCCGCGGCGAACGACCAGAAGGGCTTGCTGCGCATCGGGGCTCCGTTCAGACCGCCTTGTCGCGGAGGTCCGGAAGCTGGTAGCCCTGCGCGGCCAAGTCGGCGCGCACCACCTTCTTGTCCATCTTGCCGGTGGAGGTGAGGGGGACGCTGTCCACGAAAAGCACGTCATCCGGCAGTTGCCAGCGGGCGAAGGCCTCGGCGCAGTGGTCGAGAATCCCCTTGACGCTCACCGTCCGGTCGGCGTCAAGCACGACTAGGGCCACCGGGCGCTCGTCCCACTTGGGGTGCGGTTGCGCAACCACGCAGGCCTGGGCGACGCCGTCGAGGGCGACGATGTGATTCTCGAGGTCCACGCTTGAAATCCATTCGCCGCCGCTCTTCACCAAGTCCTTGGAGCGGTCGGAGATGATCAGGTATTCCTCAGGGTCGATCTTGCCCACGTCGCCGGTGATGAGCCAACCGTCGTGAAATCTCTCCGGCTGCGGATTGTGGTAGTACTCCGAACAGATCCAGGGGCCGCGAATGAGGATTTCGCCAACGCTCTCGCCGTCGTGGGGCAGGCGGTTGAATTCCTCGTCGAAGATGTCGAGCTCAAGCCCCGGCATGATTTGGCCGGCCTTGGCCACGTTCTCGAATTGGGCATCCTCGGAAAGCGCCAACTGGCCGCGTTTCATCACGCGTCGGGAGAGCGTGGCCAAGGGCGAGGTCTCGGTCATGCCCCAGCCTTGGATCATCTCCACGCCCAAGGTGTCCCAGTACCAGCGGATCAGGGACGGCGGCGGCGCGGAGCCCCCGCAGGTAAGCCTTGAGAGGCTGGAGAGGTCGTATTGGTCCGGGTTGGCCTCAACCAAGCCCTTCACGCCCTGCCAGATGGTGGGCACCCCCGCCGACAGGGTCACGCCTTCATCGGCCAAGAGGCTGAGCAGCCGGTCCGGGGCCATGAATCGATGCGGCATGACCTGCTTGCAGCCGAGCATCAAGGCCGACCAGGGCACGCCCCAGCCCATGGCATGAAACATCGGCACGACGCCAAGGACGGTGTCGGTGCCGGAGAGGCCCATGGAATCGGTCATGCACTGGGTCAGGGTGTGCAGATACTGGGAGCGGTGCTCATACTCCACGCCCTTGGGGTTGCCAGTGGTGCCGCTGGTGTAGCACAGGCCCAAGGGGGCGTTCTCGCTGATCTCGGGCCAGTCGTACTCAGTGGGCTGGCCGTCTATGAAGGCTTCGTAGTCCACCGCTTGGGGCAGGCTGGTCGACCAACCCTCAAAGCCCGCCTCGGTAGCCACCACCACCTGCTCGACGGTCGGTATCACATCCTTGAGCACCTCAAGCAGGGGCAGCGCGTCGGCATCCACGATGATGAGCCTATCGCCGGCGTGATTGATGATGTACTCCAGATCCTTGGCGCTCAGGCGGATGTTCAGCGTGTGCAGCACCGCGCCCATGCCGGCGCAGGCATGGTAGGCCTCCAGATGCCGGGAGCCGTTCCACATGAAGGTGCCCACCCGGTCGCCGACGCCGATGCCCGCCTGGCGGAGCGCGTGGGCCAACTGATGCGCCCGGTCGCGGGTCTCGCGGTAGGTTTGACGGCGCACCCCGTCCTCGGTTGCCGTCACGATCTCTTCATTGGGCGCGACCTTGGCGCCTCGGTCGAGAATGTTGGACATCAGCAGGGGAGTGCGTTGCATGGCCATTGAGGACGGTCTCCTTGACGGCGGTTCGTGTGGGATTGGGCGGGTAGTTTAACCCAAGGCAAACCAAACGACGCCCTGGATCAACGGTTGGGCGGTCGCCGACCACTCGCCGCCTTGTTGCCTCAGCCGTCAACAGGCCAGGAGCCTTGTTTGTCAATTTGACCAAAACTAGGCGGGATTTCCCACTCCACGACAGTCTAATTCGTTCAGTTCGGGCCAAGACGCTGATATTTGGCGGTTTTTTGTCGTTGGCACGACTATTGATGGAGGTGAAGACGAAATGACTCCGACAATGGACCTCGCTGACATGAAAGACAGTTTCCGCCTTTCCCGAATCAGACAGCCGAGAGCGACCTTGGCCACGCTGCTCTTGCTCGCCGCCGTGTTCATCGCCTTCGGCGTCTTGGCTGACCAAGCGCTGCCGAGCATCGGTCCGTCGACCCAAGTGGGCGCCGACGTCGAGTTCGGTCCCGCTTGGCTCCACATCCAAACCCTGTTCGATTCCTGGAAACCCTGATGGCCACCAACCACCTCCATCGCCTTCGGCGCACCGTGCGCCTGGACAAGGAAAACGCTTGGATTGCAGGTGTGTGCGCGGGCTTTGCCAAGGCATTCGGCACCGACCCCGCCTTCATTCGTGTGGGAGTGATCGTTACCGCGCTGTTTTTGCCCAAGCTCACCATCGCCGCCTACCTCATCGCTTGGGTCGTGCTCGACGAATAGGTCGTGGCGCCCCTGTGAGGGCAGGGGCGGCGCATCTGCGTGTGCAGAAGCGGCGCATCTGCGTGTGCAGAAGCGTTGGAGTAGAATCCGAGTCGCCTATTCGGCTCGGAAGTTTGCCATGGTGCAAAGCATGACCGCCTTCGCCCGCTGTGAGGAGACGGCGGCTGGCTGCGCAATCGGTTGGGAGTTGCGGGCGGTGAACCACCGCTTTCTCGACGTGCAGTTTCGCCTGCCCGATGAACTGCGGGCTCTTGAGTATCCCTTGCGGGAAGCCGTCGCGGGTCAGCTCAAGCGCGGCAAGGTGATGTGCGTCCTGGCTGTCAGCCAGAACAGTTCCAGCGAAGCCTTGGAGCTTAACAGGCCCTTGCTGCTGCAGTTGTTGGCCACCTTGGAACGGGTGCGGCGCGACGCGCCGGAGGCGCACACCAGCAATCCCATGGATCTGCTGCGCTGGCCCGGGATGCTGCAGCAGGCCGCCATAAGCCCGGATGGACCGGTGGCGGAGGCCATCAAGGCGCTGTTCAAGACCGCGCTTGACGCCCTTGTGCAAGCCCGGCGCAACGAGGGCGAAGCGCTCAAGGAGGCCATCACCAAGCGCTTGGACGAGATCGACGGCATCGTCGCCGAGTGTCGGCGACTCAGCGCCAGCGTTGCCGAGGATCTGCGCACCCGGCTGCAAGCCCGGTTGGCGGAACTCAAGGCGGAAGTTGCCGCCGATCGTTTGGCTCAGGAAGTCGCCCTGTTGGCGCAGAAGGCCGACGTGGCCGAAGAGTTGGACCGTTTGGCCATCCACCTTAACGAGGCTCGCTCGCGCCTGAACGGCCCCGGCCCCCATGGGCGTCGGCTCGACTTTCTGGCCCAGGAATTGATGCGCGAAGCCAACACCTTGGCGGCCAAGTCCGTGCTGCCGAGCGCCGCCGGGGTCGCGGTGGACTTGAAAGTCGCCATCGACCAGATCCGCGAACAGGTCCAGAACCTCGAATAGCCGCCCGTGACCGAAGCCAAAGAGATTCCAAAAGGGCTGCTGTTCGCCATCTCCGCGCCTTCGGGTGCCGGCAAGACCAGCTTGGTGAAGGCGCTGACCCAGGCCGACCCGGACTTGGCGGTGTCGGTATCCCACACAACCCGTCGTAAACGGGCGGCGGAAGTCGATGGCCGGGACTACCATTTCATCGCTTCCGCGCGCTTCGCTGCCATGGTGGCGGAGGGGGAGTTTCTTGAGCATGCCGAGGTGTTCGGCCACCGCTACGGCACTGCGGCGCGGGAGGTGGCCGACCAGCGGGCGGGCGGGCGCGATGTCATTCTGGAGATCGACTGGCAGGGCGCCGCCCAAGTTCGCCGCCAAGTGCCGGACCTGATTGGGGTGTTCGTGTTGCCGCCGTCCCGGCATGCGTTGAAGGAGCGACTCGCGGCACGGGGCGCCGACAGCCGGGAATCCATGGCCAAACGCTTGGTCGAAGCGCGTTCGGAAATGTCCCACGTCGACGACTTCGACTACGTCGTGATCAACGACGACTTCAATGCCGCACTGGACAATCTCCAGGCCATCGTCCAAGCGGAGCGCCTCAAGACGCCGGTGCAAGCCAAGCGGCAGCGGGCGCTCATTGATGGTCTCTTGTCATGACGGGACGGCGGGGGCTAGATTCAAGTGTTGTTGCGACTTTTATGCATTATTTGTGCATTATGTGCATCGCGGGTGTACCATCCCGCAGGTAATGACAGCTAGGCGAGCGCTTTGGAGAGGGCAATGGTCCGCTTGATGCTTGGAAAACGCCGGTTGGACGGCAGTGGCTTTGCGAGGGCAGCTTGTGGCTCGGGGGACTGCGGCAGCGGTTGAACTCGACTCTGGCCCTTCGGCGCAGCTAGCCGCTCGGGCCCGGCGCGACCAAGTGGCTGCGCCCTGCACGTTTGCCGGGCTGCGCGACACGTTAAGCGACTACCTGCCTGCCGCGGAAATCGACGCGGTGGACGCTGCCTATGCCTACGCCGACCAAGCTCATTCCGGCCAGTGGCGGCTGACCGGGCATCCCTACATTTCCCATCCCTTGGCGGTGGCCGCCATTCTGGCGCAGATGCGCATGGACCACGAGACGCTGATGGCGGCGCTCCTGCACGACGTGATCGAGGACACGGCGGTGGCGAAGGCGACCTTGGGGAAGCGCTTTGGCAAGCCGGTGGCGGAACTGGTGGACGGGGTCTCCAAGCTGTCCGCCATGTTCAGCAGCCACGCCGAGGCGCAGGCCTCGAACATGCAGAAGATGGTGCTGGCGATGGCCCGGGACGTCCGGGTGGTGCTGGTAAAGATCGCCGACCGCCTGCACAACATGCGCACCATCGGGGCGTTGCCGGTGGATCGGCGGCGGCGCATCGCCCGGGAAACCCTCGACTACTACGCGCCGATCGCCTATCGGCTGGGCATGGCCCGCATCGGCACGGAGCTTGAGGACTTGAGTTTTGCGGCGCTGCATCCCTTGCGCGCCGACCGCATCGAACGAGCGGTGGCCAAGGCCCGAGGGCGGCGGCGGGCACTGGTCAAGGAAGCCCGCAAGGCGCTGCAGGCCGCCCTCAACGCGGAGGGCGTGGCGGCCGAGGTGAGTGGCCGCGAGAAGCACCTGTACTCGATCTACAACAAGATGAAAAGCCAGCGCAAGCCGTTCCGCGAGATCATGGACGTGTTCGGCCTGCGGGTCGTGGTGGACGACGAAGATGCATGCTACCGGGCACTGGGTGTGGCGCACGGCCTCTACAAACCGGTTGCGGGCCGCTTCAAGGACTACATCGCCATCCCCAAGGCCAATGGCTACCAATCCCTGCACACCACCCTGTTCGGTGCCCACGGCGCGCCGATCGAGGTGCAGATCCGCACCCAGCACATGGCCGAGGTGGCGGACCACGGCATCGCCGGTCATTGGCTGTACAAGGGAGCCGAAGATGACGCCCCGGGGGGGCAGCGCACCCACCGCTGGATGCGCGACCTCGTGGAGATGCAACAGCGCTCCGGCAATCCGGAGGAGTTCATCGAGAGCTTCAAAAGCGACCTCTTTCCCGACAACGTGTACGTCTTCACGCCGCGCGGCGACATCCTGGAGCTGCCCAAGGGGGCGAGCCCCGTGGACTTCGCCTACGCCATCCACACCGACATCGGCAACCGCTGCGCGGCCTGCCGCATCGACCGGGTTCTGTCCCCGCTCTCCCAGCAACTCGAGAGCGGCCAGAGCGTCGAGATCATCACCGCCAAAAGCGTCAGCCCCAGCCCGGATTGGCTGACCTTTGCAGTCTCCGGCAAGGCCCGGGCCGGCATTCGCCACGCCCTCAAGAACCGCCGCCGGGCCGAAGCCATTGCCTTGGGACGCAAGCTCCTGAACCGCTCGTTGGCCAACGCCGGCTCGCAAATCAGCGATCTCGACTTCCGCCGACTGCGGCGCGTGTTCAAGGAGTTCGGCGCCCGCCGTCTCGACGACGTGCTGAGCGCCATTGGCGTTGGCGACCTGATGGCCTACGCGGTCGCTCAACGGCTGCTGGCTGCCGACAATCCTGGCTTCGAAGCGGTTCCGGTTGAGCACGGCGGGCCAGTCACCATCAGCGGCGGCGAAGGGCTGGTCATCACTTGCAGCCGTTGTTGCGGACCGGTGCCCGGAGACCCCATCGTCGGCCGCATGACGCCGGGCAAGGGCTTCGCCGTCCACGCGCAGTCCTGCCCCAACATCGCCAAGGCCAAGCAGGAACGTCCCGAACAGATCATCCCGGCCCGCTGGACCAAGACTGCGGACAGCGAGTTCGCCACGCCATTGCACCTGTCGGTCAGCCGCCGCAAAGGCATCATCGCCGACCTCGCCACGGCCATCGCCGCCGCCAACGCCGGGGTGGAGCACATCGACGTCACCGAACGCAATGCGGAAACCAGCGCCGTTTCGGTGACGGTCAGCGTCGCCAATCGAAACCATCTCGCGCAGGTCATCCGCCGCATGCGCAACATCCCGGACGTCATCAACATCGCCCGGGGCAGCGCCTGAGGCCAAACCCGGAAGCATCCTGAACCAAGCTGAATCGAACCCGGGCGACTCCCCTGTAACCGCGCTGAAGGGCGTGGGGCCAGCCCTTGCCGCCGCCTTGGCGCGACTGAACGTGGCCACGGCGATGGACCTGCTGCTGCACCTGCCGCACCGCTACCAGGACCGCACTCGAATCGTGCCGCTCAAGGCGCTGCGCATTGGCCAGGAGTGCTTGGTGCAAGGCCAAGTAACGGACAGTCGCATCACCTATGGGCGGCAGCGCAATTGGTTGGTGGTTCTCAACGACGGCGAAGGCGCACTGACGCTACGCTTCTTCCACTTCAGCCAAAGACAGGTGGAGAACTTGAAGATCGGCCGCATCGCCCGTTGCTTCGGCGAGGTTCGCGCTGGGCCGACGGGGATGGAGATGGCCCATCCCGAATATCGTGACTACGCCGAACCGCCAACCGAGCTGGAGGCTCGCCTCACCCCGGTCTATCCGACCACCAAGGGGCTCGGACAGACCCGCCTGCGCGCCATGATTGCCCAAGTCCGGGCCTTGGACTGGCCGCAAGGCTCGGCCTTGCCGCTGGAATCCTTGTTCTTCCTCCACCTGCCGCCTGCCGGCGCGACGGGCGAGGATATCGCCCAAGCCCAGGAACGCATCGCCCGCGACGAGTTGACTGCCTACTACTTGGTGATGCGCTTTCGGCAGAGCCAACGCCAGAGCCAGCAGGCGCCGCCGTTGCCGCAAGCGCAGCAGCTTGGCCGAACGCTGCTTGAACAGCTCGGCTTCAAGCTGACCGGTGCCCAACGGCGCGTCGTGCGCGAAGTGCTGCTCGACCTCGCTGAGGCCCGCCCCATGCTGCGGCTGCTGCAGGGTGATGTCGGCAGCGGCAAGACCGTGGTGGCCGCCTTCGCGGCCATCCGCGCCGCCGAGCACCAAGCGCAGACCGCCCTCATGGCGCCCACTGAAATTCTCGCCGAGCAGCATTACTTGAGCTTTTCAAGCTGGCTTGCGCCCTTGGGGATTCCGGTGGCGATGCTGACCGGCGGCCAGAGCAAGGCGGTGCGGCAGCGGGTGCTCGATGGTCTGGCCAGCGGCGAGACCTTGGTCGCGGTCGGCACCCACGCGCTGTTCCAGCAGGCCACCGCGTTCGCCAATCTCGCCCTCACCATCGTCGATGAGCAGCATCGCTTCGGCGTCCACCAGCGCATGGCCCTGCGGGCCAAGGGGCGCACGCCCCATCAACTCATCATGACGGCAACGCCGATACCGCGCACCCTCACCATGGCCCTGTACGCGGACATGGATGTCTCCCTGCTCGACGAGCTGCCGCCAGGACGCCAGCCCATCGACACCTTGGTGATCGCCGCCAGCCGCCGGGACGAGGTGTTGGCGCGCATCGCCAAGGCGCTTGATGCCGGGCAGCAGGCCTACTGGGTCTGCACCCTGATCGAGGACTCCGATCAACTCTACGCGGAGTCCGCCGAAAGCACTTGGCAAAGGCTCAAGGCGCAACTGCCGGGCCGGCGCATCGGCCTGATCCACGGGCGTATGAAGAGCGAGGAGAAGGCCGCCGTCATGGCCGCATTCAAGTCCGGCGAGCATCAGTTGCTGGTGGCCACTACGGTGATCGAAGTGGGCGTCGATGTGCCCAACGCCAGCCTGATGGTGATCGAAAACCCGGAACGCTTGGGGCTGGCCCAGCTCCATCAACTTCGCGGCCGCATCGGCCGCGGCAGCCGCAAGAGCTACTGCATCCTGCTCTACGGCACGCCACTCGGCGAGCTCAGCCGAGAACGGCTCAAGGTCATTCGCGAAAGCCAGGACGGCTTCCACATCGCCGAACAGGATTTGGCCCTGCGCGGCCCCGGCGAAATCCTCGGCACTAGGCAAACCGGCGAAACCCGCTTTCGGGTGGCGAGCTTGGAACGTCACGCGCACCTCATTCCCGAGATCATTCAGGAAGGCCAGCGGCTGCTCGCCGAGGCGCCGGAGGAGGCCGAAGCCCTGCGCTTGGCTTGGGCAGGCGGCGATGTGGGGCCGGTGTCGGTCTGATTCGGCCTTAGGCAGGGGTCTCGGCGAGTGTCGAAAGGAACTCCGTCAGCAAGGCCACGGGCCGGCCCGTGGCGCCCTTCGCAGCGCCGTTGGAGAGCCATGCGCTGCCAGCGATGTCCAGGTGCGCCCACTTGAACTTCTCCGTAAAACGAGACAGGAAGCAGCCAGCCGTTATGGTCCCGGCATGCTTGCCGCCGATGTTCGCGATATCGGCGAAGTTCGAATCCAGCTGTTTCTGGTACTCACTCCACAGCGGCAACTGCCACGCGCGATCAAGGCAGTCTTGGCCGCACTGGAGCAGCCGGTCCATCAGTGGTTGGTCGTTGCCCATGACAACGTTTGCCTCGTTTCCGAAGGCGGCTATGGCCGCACCCGTGAGGGTCGCAATGTCGATTACATGGCTGGGCTCGAAGCGTTCGGCGTAGGTTAGGGCGTCGCAAAGCAGGAGCCGCCCCTCGGCGTCCGTGTTCAGGATTTCCACCGTCTTGCCGGACAGGCTGGTGACAATATCGCCGGGCTTTGTTGCGCCGCCGCTGGGCATGTTTTCGGAAGCCGCGACCAAGCCAACCACGTTGACTGGCATCTTCAGGTTGGCGATGGCGCTCATCACGCCCAGCACGGCCGCCGAGCCGCACATGTCGAATTTCATCTCGTCCATCGCGGGGCTGGGTTTGATGCTGATGCCGCCGGTATCGAAGGTGACTCCTTTTCCGACCAAGCAAACAGGCTTGGTGTCTTCGTCCGCACCGCGGTAGTGCAGGACGATGAGGTACGCTTCTTCGATCGAGCCGGCGGTGACTGAGAGGAAACAGCCCATCCCAAGTTCCTTCATGCGCGCCTCGTCGAGCACCTCCACCTCGATGGCCTTGTGGTCGTTTGCCAAGTCTCGGGCATGATTGGCCAAATACGTCGGTGTGCAAACGTTGGCGGGCAGGTTGCCAAGCTGGCGGGCGCGATTCACGCCTTGGCCGATAGCCTCGCCTCGGCGCATGGCGGCCTCAAGATTTTCCGAGTTTGCGGGAATGGACAGACTTTCCAGCACCGCTTCGCGTTTCTTGTCTTCCTTCGTGGTCACGTAGCGGTAAGCGGCGGTCTCCGCTTCCTGGGCGAGCCTCGCCGCGAGCCAGTTGATGTCGATGTCGTTCACAGCAAGGTCCGCCAACACGAAATGGGCGTGCGGCATGTTCCCAGCCAACACCGCCTTCAGCGCTTCGGAAAGGAACTTGGCGGCTTCCTTGGGGCCACACTTGTCCCGCTCGCCAGCGCCGACCAGCAGCACGCGTCCCGCCACGCAACCTGCGGGGCTGTGCAGCAGGTGCCTGTCGTCATTGCTCTCCCAAATGTAGTCGTCGCTGGCCAAAACGGCGCTCAGCGCACCGTTCAGCGCAGCGTCCAAGGTCTGTGCGTTGTCGCCGAGACGACCGTCCTTCCAAACCGGCAGGACGACGCAGTCGGTGACGACTTCGGTAATGGACTCGGTAGCGGTTTCGTATCGCATGTTTGGCTCCAGTCTGATTGGCCTATAGCAACAACTCGGCTAGCGGATGAATTCAGCGACAGTGGGAGTCAAGGCGGTGGAAGGCCTTCATCATCTGTCGCGGCGCCCCACCGAGGCAGGCGTTTCTCCCGAAGCGCCGCGACCCCCTCTGCAAAGTCCGGCTCGGCCATCATGTCGTCGGCCAGGGCTTCGGAACGGAGCACCGAATCGGCGGGGCTGGCGGTGAGGTCGCGGTAGATTTGCCAGCGGGTTTGGCGCAAGGCGTTGGGGGAGACGGTTTCGATGAGGCCTCGGGCGTAGTCGTGCACTCGGCCTTGCAGATCCTCCGCTGCCACAAGCTCATTGACGATGCCCAGTTGAGCGGCTTCGTCGGTGGTGAAGACACGGCTGGTCAGCAGCAGGTCATTGGCGCGGGCCAAGCCGGCTAGGCGCGGCAGAATCCAGGAGAGGCCAAATTCCGCAGGTAGGTTGAGCCTGCCGTGGGCGGTGGTGAGCTTGGCGCCGGGCACCGCGAAGCGCAGGTCGGTGAAGCAGGCGAGGGCGAGGCCGACGCCGGCTGCGGGGCCGTTGATGGCGGCGATGATCGGCTTGCTTAGACCGAAGTGGCAGGCGAAGGGGGCGTCGAACGCCTCGGCCACGCCGTAGCCGGGGGTGGCCAAATCCGGGGCGGTGCCTGGGTCGTAGGCGCCCCGCTTGGCGTGTCCGGAGAGCGCTTCGGCGTCGCCGCCCACGCAGAAGCCGCGTCCTGTGCCGGTGATGACGATGACGCCGACATCGGCATCCTCGTCGAGTTGCTGCAAGCACCAGCGGTACTCGGTGTGCATGCGCCCGGTCCAAGCGTTCAGGCGGTGGGGGCGGTTCAGCCAGATGGTGCCGACCCCATCGGCCTTCGCCATGCGCGTGGCCTTCAACTCCATTAGCGGGCCTCCAAGTAGGCCTTCTCCGTCAGGTCGGTGTAGCGGCGAACGCCTTGCATGAAGCCAGTGTAGGAGTCGTAGATGCGTTGCGAGAGTTCATCCTCGCTGGCTGCTTCGGCCACCACCTGCAGGGACGCTTCGCGCAGTTTCTCGATTACCCCGGCGGGCAGGGGACGCAGCAGCACGCCGTGCTCGCGCTCCAACGTGTCCAGCGCCGCCACGCTGCGGGCGGTGTAGTCCGCCAGGGTGTCGTCGTTGATGGCTTGGGCCGCGGTGGCGACCATGGCCTGCAGGTCGGCGGGCAACGCCTCATAGGCCTCGCGGTTGACGATAAGCTCCAGCACGGTGCCCGGTTCATGCCAACCGGGGTAGTAGTAATAGCGCCCGGCGCTGTAAAGGCCCAAGGCCAAGTCGTTGTACGGCCCGACCCATTCGGTGGCGTCGATGACGCCGGTTTGCAGCGCCGTGAAGACCTCTCCGCCGGGAATGGTGACCGGCACGCCGCCGGAGCGCTCCAGCACTTCGCCGCCGAGGCCGGGGATGCGCATCTTCAGCCCGGCCAGATCCTCAAGCGCTTTGATTTCCTCGTTGAACCAGCCTGCCATCTGCACACCGGTGTTGCCCGCCGCAAAGGGCACCACGTCAAATGGCGCGTACAGTTCGCGCCAGAGTTCGAGGCCGCCACCGTAACGCAGCCAAGCGTTCATTTCCTGTGCGGTCATGCCGAAGGGAATGGCGGAGAACAGGGGCGCGATGGGCATTTTGCCGCGCCAGTAGTAGGCCGCGCCGTGGCCCATCTCCGCGGTGCCCGCGGACACCGAATCAAACACCTCGAAGGCGCCGACCAGTTCACCAGCGCCATAAACCCGAATGTCCAGTCGACCATCACTCATCATGCGCAGTCGATCAGCCAAGTTCTCCGCAGACATGCCGGCACCGGGCAGGAACTTGGGCCAGGTGGTGATGATCTTCCACTCATAGACCTTGGTCGGGACTGCGGCCGCTTCGGCGTCCGAGTTCGGCGTCTCATCGGCGCAACCGAGAAGACCGATCAACAGGATGGCGAGCCAGCCTGCGCGGCGGCCTCCTTCTTTGGAGCTAGCTTTCATGGTGTGTTTCCCTTGCCAACATTGGGTTCAATCCAGGGCTTGGAGGTTCGCGGCGCTGAGCATCAGCCACTTTTCGCCAGCGGTGGCGAAATGGACCTGCACCCGGGTGCGTTCGCCATGGCCATCGCACTGCAGCACCACGCCCTCGCCAAACTTCTGATGCGCCACCCGCTGGCCGATGTTGACGGCGCTCGGCTCCGGAGCAAACAGGCCGCGCACCGGGTTGAGCAGGCTCGAGGAGCGATCCACCATGCGCCGGACGCGGATTTCGGAGACCAGGTTCGGCGGCAGCTCGCGGATGAAGCGGGACGGGCGATTGTAGTTTTCGACCCCGTGCAGGCGGCGCGTCTCGGCATGGGTGAGATAGAGCGTGCGCATGGCGCGGGTGATGCCCACGTAGCAGAGCCGGCGCTCCTCCTCCAAGCCGTTCTCGGTTTCCCGGGACTGGCGGTGGGGAAACAGGCCCTCCTCCAGGCCGGTGATGAACACGGTGGGAAACTCCAGCCCCTTGGCCGAGTGCAGCGTCATCATCTGCACGGCGGGGCCGGCGCTCGACTCCCGGTCCCCGGCGTCAAGCGCCGCTTGGTCGAGAAACTCCTCAAGCTCCGAGACCTCCGGTTGGTCCGCGTCCTGCAGCGGGAAGACCAGTTCGCCGCTGAATTGCCGGGCGGCGCTGACCAACTCCTGCAGGTTCTCCTTGCGGGCGAGGCCCCGTTCGCCCGGCTCGCGGCCGTGGTAGTCCATCAGGCCGCTGGCCTCGATCACCCACTCGGTGAGTTCATGCAGGCTCAGGTTCTCCCCGCCCTCAGCCATGCCGTCGATCAGCTTGATGAACTCCGCGACCGCGTTGGCTGCCCGCCCGCGCAACTGCCCCTCGTGGATGGCCTCCTTGCTGGCCTGCCAAAGGGATACAGCGCGGGCGCGGGACAGTTCGCGGACCGCCTCCAGAGTCTTTTCGCCGATGCCCCGGGGCGGCGTGTTCACCACCCGCTCGAAAGCCACGTCGGCATGGCGGTCATGCACCAGGCGCAGGTAGCTGAGCGCGTTCTTGATCTCGGCCCGCTCGAAGAAGCGGAAGCCGCCGTAGATGCGGTACGGAATGTCGGCCCGCATCAAGGCCTCTTCCAACACCCGCGATTGGGCGTTGGAGCGGTACAGAACCGCCATCTCATCGGCGCTGCCGCCGTCCTCGATGGCGCCCGCGATGCGCTCCGCGACGAAGCGGGCCTCTTCGAGGTCGTTGTCGGCGGAGTAAAGCTGAATGGGATCGCCGACCGCCCCTTCGGTCCACAGGGACTTCGGCAACCGCCCGGCGTTGTGGCCGATCAAGGCGTTGGCGGCGTCGAGGATGTTGCTGGTGGAGCGGTAGTTCTGCTCCAAGCGAATGGTGGCGACCTCCTGGAACTCGTCGATGAAGGCGCGCACGTTTTCGATGCGGGCGCCGCGCCAGCCATAGATGGATTGGTCGTCGTCGCCAACGGCCATGACATGGCTGGTGTCGCCCGCCAACAGTTTGAGCCAGTCGTATTGGATGCCGTTGGTGTCCTGGAATTCATCCACCAGAATGTGCCCGAAGCGGTGCCGGTAGTGGGTCAGCAGCGCCTCGTCGCCGCGCAGGCACTCCAGGCAGCGCAGCAGCAGCTCGGCGAAATCCACCAGCCCGCCCTCATTGCAGAGCGCCTCGTAGCTTTCATAGATGCGCTTGTGCGTGACCTGAAACAGGTCCTCGCTGTCCGGCAGCTCGGCGGCCCGGCGTCCTTCATCCTTGTGCTTGTTGATGGCCCAGACCGCTTGGCGCACCGGCCAGCGGTGCTCATCGATGTCCAACGCCCGCATGACGCGCTTGACCAAGCGCTGCTGGTCGTCGGCGTCCAGGATTTGGAAGTTCTGCGGCAGCCCCGCCTCCTGCCAGTGCATGCGCAACAGGCGGTGGGCGATGCCGTGGAAGGTGCCTACCCACAGCGCGCTCGCCGAAACGCTCAGCAGCGCCTCGATCCGTTGGCGCATCTCCGCCGCCGCCTTGTTGGTGAAGGTCACCGCCAGCAGGCCATAGGGCGAGACGCCCTCGGCTTCGATCAGCCAAGCGATGCGATGCACCAGCACCCGCGTCTTGCCGCTGCCGGCGCCGGCGACCACCAGGGCGTTGCCCGGCGGCGCGGCAACCGCTTGGCGCTGGGCCTCGTTCAAGCCAGCGAGGATGTGGGTGACGTCCACAGTGAGAGGGGTCCGGTGGGATTCAGGCTGCTAGTTTACTACTCGCTCTGAGCCCCTTTCCCTGCATCCCGGACCTCGTAGGCGTCGATCACGCCGGCGCCGATGCTGTCGCCCCAGACGTTGACGGTGGTGCGGAAGCGGTCGAGCAACCAGTCCACGGCCAGGATCAGGGAGATGCCCTCGATGGGGAGGCCGACGGCGTTGAGGACGATGACCATGGTGACCAACCCGGCCTCCGGGATGCCCGCCGCGCCGATGGCGGCCAGCGTGGCGGTGAGGACGATCACCACCTGCTCGCCCAAGCCTAGGGAAATGGCGTAAACCTGGGCGATGAACATGGCGGCAATGGCTTCGTAAAGGGCGGTGCCGTCCATGTTGATGGTGGCCCCCAACGGCAGCACGAAACTCGAGGACCGTTCGGAGACGCCGTTTTCCTCGGTCACCCCCTTCATCGTGACGGGCAGCGTGGCGCTCGAGGAGGCGGTCGAGAAGGCGTTGAGCAGCGCCGTCCCCACCCCGCCCACGTAGGCCACCGGATTGCGCCGGGCAAACAGCATCAGCAGCAATGGCAGCACCACCACCCCGTGCAGGGTGAGGCCGAGCAGGACGGTGAAGAAGTACTTGCCCACCGCCATCAACTCCGGAAGAAAGCCACTGAAGCCGCCCGCCTCGCCGATTCGCGCTGCGACTAGGCCAAAGATGCCGATCGGCGCGACGTACATGATCCAGTTCACCAGTTGCATCACGGCGTCATTCAGCGCCGAAATCACGGCGATGGCCGGACGTCCCCGCTCGCCGAGCACGGACAGCGCCGCGCCAATCAGCAGGGCGAAGAAGATGAGCGGCAAAATGTCGGTCTCCGCCATCGCCTTGAAGACGTTTTCCGGAATCATCCCTTCCTTGCCGGTGCGCGGGTTGCCGAGGAATACCTCACGGATGGCGCTGCCGATGCCGCGCCCCTCCTTGTCCTTCACCGACGCCGCCATGGGCAGATCGACGGCGATGCCTCGGCCTGCCGGGTTCAAGTTCAGTTGCGCCCGCATCCCGTCGATCAGCAGCAGCCGCTTTCCCGATTCGGTGGTGAGGTAGTCCGCGTTGGGGGTGGTGAGCCGCCAGTCGGTCACCGTGACGACGCCATCCTCAATGGCGTGCAGTTGGCCGGTGACGTTCTGGTCGGTCAGCGTGATGGCGTAGGTGTCGTCGTAGCGCTTGCTTAAATCGCCTTCCAGTTCGACGGTGCGCAGCCCCTCGCCGCCCAGGCGATAGCTCATGGAAGGATGCCGCTCGCCCTGGGAAAGGCCCTCGCCCGGCGCGACGATGTTGACCAGCACCATGCCAACAACCACCGCGATGCTGGTGGTGGCGATGTAGTAGAGCACCGTGCGCCCGCCGATGGGGCCGAGGCTGCGGATGTCGCCCAAGTTGGTGATGCCGACCATGATCGAGAGCATCACCAGCGGCACCACGATCATCTTCAGGGCGTTGAGGAACATCTCGCCCAGAATTTCCGTCTCCGCCGCCAGCTCGGGCAGGAACCCGCCGGTCAGCGTGGCCAGGATGATGGCCCCCAAAATCGCGTACAGCAGCCAGTGCTTGCTGCCGCCGCTGTCTTGTTCGCTCATGGCGGAATCGCTCATGGCCGGATGTCCCCTCTTCGAGTCGTTGCGTTCATTCGACCGTTACGGACTTCGCCAAGTTCCTCGGCTGGTCCACGTCGGTGCCCTTCAGGACTGCCACATGATAGGCCAGCAATTGCAACGGTGCCGTGTACACGATGGGCGCCAGCATGGGATCGACTTCAGGCAGCCGGATCACGGTCATGCCCGAGCCATCCCGGAACGGCGTGGCGGCGTCCGCAAAAACGTAAAGCTCGCCGCCCCGGGCGCGCACCTCCTGAAGATTGGAGCGCAGCTTCTCCAGCAGCTCGTTGTTCGGTGCCACCGCCACCACCGGCATGTCCTCGTCCACCAATGCCAACGGGCCGTGCTTCAACTCCCCGGCCGGATAGCCCTCCGCGTGGATGTAGGAGAGCTCCTTGAGCTTCAAGGCGCCCTCCAACGCCACCGGATACATCAAGCCTCGGCCGAGAAACAGGGCGTGGTGGCGATCGGCGAACTTCTCAGCCAAGGCCGTGATGCGGGCGTCCAGCGCCAAGGCCTGCTCGACCTTGTCCGGCAACTCGCGCAAGTCGGCGATCAATTGCGATTCGAACGCCGCGTCCATGCCGTGCCGGCGTCCGAGCACGGCCGTCAGCAGGGCGAGGTTGGCCAACTGGGCGGTGAACGCCTTGGTGGAGGCCACCCCGACTTCGGTGCCCGCCTGGGTCATCAAGGCCAGGTCCGACTCCCGCACGCAGGAGCTCGTGGGCACGTTGCACAGGGTCAGGGTGGCGAAGTAGCCAATTTGCTTAGCGATGCGCAGCGCCGCCAAGGTGTCCGCAGTCTCCCCGGACTGGGAGATGGTGACGAACAGGCTGCCCGGCGCGACCACCACGCTGCGATAGCGAAACTCGCTGGCGATGTCCACTTGGCAGGGGATGCCGACGTGCTCCTCGATCCAGTAGCGGGCGATGCTGGCGGCGTAGAAGCTAGTGCCGCAGGCGACGATGGTGACGCTCTGCGTTTGATCGAACGCCTCCGCGGCGCGCACGCCGAAGGCGTGCTCCAGCGCCCGCTCACGGCCAATGCGCCCCTCCATGGTGCTGCGCAGTACTTGGGGTTGTTCGAAGATCTCCTTTTGCATGTGATGGCGGTAGTTGCCCTTGCTGGTGTCGTCAACGGCGACCTCCACCTTGATGGTTGAGCGGATGACCGACTCGTCCTCAAGATTCCACACGGAGATTTCATCGGCTTGGATTTCGACCAGGTCGCCCTCCTCCAGGATGATGAAGCGGTCGGTGACGGCGCGCAGCGCCAGCACGTCGGAGGCGACGTAGTTCTCGCCGATGCCCTTGCCCACCACCAAGGGGCTGCCCACCCGGGTGGCGACGATGCGGCCGGGGTCGTCGCGCGCCATGATGGCGAGCGCATAGGAGCCCTCCAGCCGATCCACCGCCGCACGCACGGCGTCAACCAAGGGGCGCCCGCCAGTGCAGTGAAAGTCGATGAGGTGGGCAATGGCCTCGGAATCCGTCTGCGAGGCGAAGGCGTAGCCCGCCGCCACTAGTTCCGCCCGCAAGACGTCGACGTTTTCGATGATGCCGTTGTGGGCGATGCAGATTCGCCCGTTCGATTGATGGGGGTGGGCGTTCACTTCGTGGGGCGGCCCGTGGGTGGCCCAGCGGGTGTGGGCGATGCCGGTGCGGCCGGCCAACGGGGCACCGTCCAGGTCATCGACCAGATCGCGCACCTTGCCGGCCCGGCGGCGCACCTCGACCGTGCCGCTCGCCTGTGCCACGACGCCGACCCCCGCCGAGTCGTAGCCCCGGTACTCAAGCCGCTGCAGGCCCTCTAGCAGAATGGGAACGACGTTGCGGTCCGCTACCGCGCCAATCAGCCCGCACATGGTGGTTGTTCCTTCAATCCCCTTTGCGCCCCGGGCGCTTCCAGCCGGGGATGTTGCGTTGCCGGGCTCGGCCTACTGCAAGTTCCTTTTTACGAACCTGTTTCGTGATCGTGGAGCCGGCGGCGATGAACGCGCCGGACTCGATGGTCAGGGGTGCGACTAAGGTGGCGTTGGTGCCGATGAACACGTCGTCGCCGACTTCCGTGCGGTGCTTGTCGGCGCCGTCGTAGTTGCAGGTGACCGCGCCGGCGCCGATGTTGCTGGCCGCGCCGATGTCGGCGTCGCCAAGATAGGCCAGGTGGTTTGCCTTGACGCCCTTGCCCAAGCGGGCTTTCTTGGTTTCGACGAAATTGCCCACCTTGGCCTCTTCGCCGAGCTCCGTGCCCGGCCGCAGCCGGGCGAACGGCCCGATGCGGCAACGGGCGCCGATGCGGGCGCCCTCAATGACCGTGTAGGCCTCGACGCGCACATCGTCGCCGATTTCGGCGTCTTCGATCACCGCGCCGGGTCCGAGATGCACCCGCTCGCCCAGCGTCACGCGCCCTTGCAGAACCACGTTGGCATCGATGAAGCTGTCCTGGCCGACGGTCACGTTGCCGCGAACGTCGAGGCGGGCGGGGTCCGCCAAGGTCGCGCCGGCCGCCATGAGCCGCTGGGCCTCCCGCCGCTGGAAGATGCGTTCGGCCTCGGCGAGCTGCTCACGATCGTTTATCCCGAAAATCTCTTCGGCGCTGGCCGCAATGCCTTCAACTGGCGTCCCTTCGGCAATGGCCAACGCCACGAGATCGGTGAGGTAGTACTCGCCTTGGGCGTTGTCCGCCGTCACTTTTGCCAGCAGGCGGCGCAGCGTGGCGGCGGGCAGCGCCATCAACCCGGCGTTGACCTCGCGGATGGCCCGTTCCCGCTCGTCGGCATCCTTGAATTCAACGATGCGCTCAATGCGCCCGTCGCCACTCCGCACAATGCGTCCCAATGCCGCCGGATCATCAAGTTCCGCCGTGACCAAGGCCAAGGCGCCATCGTGGGCGGCATCCACGCCAGCCTGCAACGTGGCTCGGCAAACCAAGGGCACGTCGGCGCACAACACAAGCGCCACCGCTGCCTCATCGATCAGGGGCAGCGCTTGGGCCACCGCATGGCCCGTGCCTAGCCGTTCGCTTTGCACGACCCACTGAACAGCGCTTGCGGTGCCGGTCCGAACCGCCTCCGCGCCGTGGCCGATGACCACCAGCACATCGTCGGGCCCAAGCTCTTGCGCCGTGGAAACAACATGGTCGAGCAGCGTCCTGCCGCCGATTTGGTGCAGCGCCTTGGGCACCGCCGAGGCCATGCGCTTGCCCTCCCCAGCGGCGAGGACGATGACGGCGAGTGGAGAGCGGGAGGACATAGGGGCGATAGCGGGCTGCAACAGATTTGTGGCGGGAGCTTCATTATAGGCGCGTACAGCGAAACAAACCCCGCTCAGTTCTATTGCAAGTTGGACGTCAGCGCGACCGGCATTTTGACACCGAGCAGGGCGGTCAGGCGTCGTCGTCCCGCAAGGCGTTCACAACGGCGAGCGAGACTGGCCAGACATTGGTGTGCGGCGGCAGAAGCGGAACACCACTCCGTTCCGGCGAGTGATCGTGCTTCTTGGCAAGCCCCTGCCGCGCCAAGTCGGACACGACCTTTCCCATCGGCATACCGCGAAGCCGGGCGATTTCCTTAGCGGCCCTATGGACATCTTCGTCGAGGTTCAGCGTGGTGCGCATGATGGAACGGTTTCGCATCCCGCGTCAGATGTCAACACTCAGGGTCCGCTCAGCTTCGTTGATCACTGTCCAGTAAGGTGCCCGGAGATCGCTTGCGGGTTGGTCTGAGCGCCTGGTAAGAGGTCTATAATCCCCCCAACCAACCCAACACCGCCGAAACCCCATGCTTTGGGCCGAGTCCAATCCCGCCATTGCCGCCCCTGCAGCCAGCGGCGAAAACAAGCTGCGGCCTGAAGACCGCGCCGTGCATCATTGGTATCGATTCGTCCTGTCCTTCCCTCCGCACTTGGTGCAGAACTACTTGGATCGATTCGGCATCGAGTCGGGCGACACCGTGCTTGATCCGTTCTGCGGCACCGGCACCACCTTGGTGGAGTGCAAGAAGCACGGGGTGGGCAGCGTGGGACTTGAGTCCAATCCCATTGCCCACTTTGCGAGTGCGGTGAAGGTTGACTGGCACACCAGCGTCAAAACGCTGGTCTCCGAAGCGGAGCAGGTCGCACAAGCGGTAACGAAGGCCCTTGCAAACGAGCAAGTGGAGTGCGAAGGAAGTGCGCGGTTGCGGGAAGCGGATGGGAAGCCATCGCTCTTCGATGAGGACGCCGCCGCGAATGGCGCGGATGTGAACCTGCGGTGTCTCGAGCCGGAGCGAATGAAGCTGCTGCTCAAGGATTCCATCAGCCCCCTGCCTTTGCACAAGTCCTTGACGCTGCTTGAGGCCGTCGACGGATGCGTCTCTCCGTCCTTGCGCAAGTACGGACGGCTGGCGCTCGCCAACGCCTTGGTGCAGCACATCGGCAACCTGAAATTCGGACCGGAAGTGGGCGTTGGCCGGATTCGGGGGGATGCCCCCGTCGTTGAGGCTTGGCTGGCCGGCATGAAGACAATCGCCCACGACCTCGCTCAGTTCAGGCACCGAAGCGCCATCGCCTCCCAGGTCATCAAGTCAGACGCCCGCCGGGCCGGTGAAGCCTTGGCGTCAAGGTCCATCGACGCCGTCATCACCTCGCCGCCCTATCCCAACGAGAAGGACTACACCCGCACAACGCGCTTGGAATCCGTTGTTCTCGGGCTGGTGCGCAGCCGGACCGAGCTGCGTCAACTGAAGCAGGGCTTGGTCCGCTCAAACACCCGCGGCGTGTATGTGGCGGACACCGACGATCAAGCCATCGCGGGAAACCAAGCGGTTGACCGCATTGCCGAAGCCATCGAGCAACGGCGCATCGAGTTGGGCAAGACATCGGGATTTGAGCGCCAGTACGCCCGCGTGACCCGCCTGTACTTCGGCGGCATGGCGCAGCACTTCGCCTCCTTACGCAAGGCCCTCAAGCCCGGCGCGAAGCTCGCCTATGTGGTGGGCGACCAAGCGTCCTACCTGCGCGTCATGATTCGGACCGGCCAACTGCTGGCCGAAATCGCTGAATCGCTTGGCTACAGAATTCTCGGAATCGACCTATTCCGCACCCGACCGTCAACCGTCACAGGGGAGCAGTTGCGGGAGGAAGTGATCGTGATGGAGTGGCCGGGAAGTGAGTGAGAAGGCCACGCCATCAGCGGGAGCGCCGAAGTCCAACCGCTATAAGGCTCTGATCGAGAAGATTTTTTTGGATCGTTACACAAGTGGCGCAGTGGAGGTTCCCTTCGAACGAAGCGACATCGAAGATGCGGCAAGAGCTCTGGGCGTCCCATTGCCGAAAAACATCGGCGACCTGGTGTATTCATTCCGCTACAGAACACCAATGCCCGAGTCCATATTGGCAACCCAAACAAAAGGCCGGGAGTGGGTGATCGAAGGCGCTGGCCGAGCGAAGTATCTCTTCAGACTGGCGCAAGTCAGCCGCATCGTCCCCAACCCCGACTTAGTGACCGTCAAGCTGCCTGATGCCACACCTGAGATTGTGTCAGCGTATTCCTTGTCTGACGAGCAAGCCCTGCTTGCCAAAGTTCGATACAACCGCCTGATCGACGTGTTTCTAGGCGTTGCTGCCTACTCGCTTCAGAACCATCTGCGCACCACTGTTGCGCATGTCGGTCAGCTTGAAATTGACGAAATCTATGTGGGCGTCGATCGTCAAGGTCGGCAGTATGTGATGCCGGTGCAAGCCAAGGGCGGCTCTGATCGCTTGTCGATCGTTCAGACAAAGCAGGACATAGCCTGTTGTGCGGAGCGGTTTCCCCACCTCATTTGCCGTCCGATCTCAACGCAATTCATGAGCGGCGACCTCATCGCACTGTTCGAGCTGACCATCGAGGAAGATGAAGTAAGAGTTGTTGAGGAACGGCACTACCGGCTTGTTCCATCCGAGCAAATCACCGCGGAAGAACTAGCCACCTATGCGAGGCGACTATGAGAAGTTCCCCACAGTCTGAGGATGCCAAGGGAGCCAAGCCCGAGTCTTCCTGCCGCCGTCCAATAGAGTGCATTGTGGCGGCAATTCAGCAGGCTTCACTCGAAGCTGGGATGGATCAGTTGTCCATGAAGGAAATTGACGCTGAAATCCAAGCGGTGCGGAGGGAGCGGCGAAAGCGCCAAAATTGACCCAACCGCCGAGTTCCGCCATATTCGCCAGCTTGTTTATCGCAATCGGGACGACCCTATGGGCAGAGTGCTGAGCGCCTTGATGCTGCTGCTGGCGGCTGCCGCGAGCCAAGGCAGCGAGCGGCCCAATGTGATCATCATGCTGGCCGATGATCTCGGTTGGGCGGACGTGGGGTATCACGGCGGCGACATCGACACGCCGAGCCTAGACCGGCTGGCTGCCGAGGGCGTGCAGTTGGATCGCTTCTACACCACCCCCATCTGCTCGCCGACGCGGGCGGCGCTGATGACCGGGCGCAACCCCATTCGGCTCGGCGTCGCCTACGCCGTGATCCTGCCCTGGAGCAACAACGGCATCCACCCGGACGAGCGGTTCCTGCCGGAGGCGTTTCTTGACGCCGGCTACCAGACCGCGATGGTCGGCAAGTGGCACCTTGGCCACGCCCAGGAAACCTATCACCCCAACCAGCGTGGCTTCGAGCACTTCTACGGCCACCTGCACACGGAAGTGGGCTACTTCCCACCGTTCGCCAACCAGGGCGGCAAGGATTTTCAGCGCAATGGCGTCTCGATCGACGACGAGGGCTACGAAACGGAACTGCTCGCCCGGGAAGCGAGCCGCTACATCAAGGCGCGCGACCCGGACCGGCCCTTCTTTCTCTACATGCCGTTCCTGGCGCCGCACACGCCGTTGGAGGCGCCGGAAGATCTCATCGAGAAGTACGCGGACATCGAAACGGACCTGCCTCCGGCGCGCAGCCGCCAAACCGACGGAACCCGCCGCACCGCCAAGATCCTGCTGCAGGACAGCGCCCGGCCCCTGTACGCCGCCGTCGTCGATGCCATGGACCAAGCAATCGGCACGGTGCTCGACACGCTTGATGCGGAGGGCATCGCGGAGAACACCATCGTGCTGTTCTTCAGCGACAACGGCGGCGCGGCCTACTCCGTGGGCGGCGCCAACAACGCGCCGCTGCGGGGCGGCAAGGGCGAGGCCTTTGAGGGCGGCATCCGGGTGGTGTCCCTCTTGCGGTGGCCCGACCGGCTCCCGGCCGGAGGCAAGATGGATCAGATCATGACGGCGATGGACGTGTTTCCCACGCTCATGGATGCGGTGGGCATCGAGCCGGGGGAACACTTCCCTTGGGACGGCCAAAGCCTTTGGCCATCAATCGCTGATGGCGCAGCGGCGCCGCGCACCGAGGATGTCTTCTTCGTTTCCGAGACGCCCATCTACGGCGAGTTCCACCTGACCGTGTTCAATGAGGAATGGAAGCTGATGCAGGAGGTGATACAGGACCAGGTCACCACCACCGTCACCAACCATCTTTTCCGCATTGCCGAAGATCCGAACGAATACAACAACTTGGCGTCAGCCCATCCCGACATCGTGCAGGACTACGCGGATCGCATCCGCCGCTGGCGCGCCCTTTATCCCATCCAGGGCACCCGCTCGGCGCTGGTGCCGCCGCCCGGCTGGCGTGCGCCTAAGGACTGGGCATCCTACCCGCGTCCTGTGGAGTCGCTGCAACCCGAAGCCGCCAAGGGCATGGCGCCCACGGAGACCATCAACCGGGTGCTCGACATGCAGCTTGGCGAACGCGGCCGGCTGGTTTACGACTGCGAAACGCGCTGGTACCTGGCGGGGCTCTGCACGAAGAACTCAGAACCCTAGTCCAGCGCCGCTTCGGTGGCGTCGATGCGGCTCTTCAGCCAGCCGGTCTCGCTGTAGTTGCTGCCTTGCTGGTAGGCTCGGTCGAGGAGTTGCTTGAGGGCGTCCAATCGGGCTTGCAGCAATTCGGGGTGGTCGGGCTGGCTGGCGAGCCCGAGTTCGACCCAATGCAGCGCCGCCTCCAGCTCGCCCGTTTGCAAGCTTTGCCGGGCCTTTGCGGCCAACGGTTCGGGGCCGCCGGCGAGCGCGGCGAGGTCGGGATAGAGCTCACGAATCTGGACCGGGTAGAGTTCGGTGGTGGATTCGAAGTGAAACCAGGTGCTGTAGTGCTCCCAGATGCTGCGCACGTTCCAGGACACCTTGCCGTGGCCTTGGCTCAAGGCGAGTTCCGGCGGTAGTTGAACGTCCCGCATCAATTGCCACAGGGAATCGCCCCGGTTCATGCCCGCCACCGTTTGGTCGTGGATGAACTGCGTTGCGTCGCGCATCCTTTGCATGTCCTGGCGGACGCGCTCGGCGCCGCTGATGGGGTCGAAGTGGCTCGGCAGCACCATCTCCGGCTCGAGCGCAATCAACCGGTCGAGGGAGCGCACGTAGGCCAGCGGGTCGCGGAACTTCTCGCCGCGCAACGTGAACAGGTTCGGAACCATGGGAAACAGGGGGCCGAAAAAGTCGCCGCTGAACAGCAGGCGCCGATCAGGGAGCCACAGCACCAAGTTGTCGTCCCCCTCGGCGCCCGCCGCCGCGATCGCCTCGAAGCGAACGCCGCCCAAGGTGAAGGTGAGAACCTCCCCCTCCGCCACCTCGATGTCCGGGGTGATGCCACCGTAGGCGTTCATGCCGCCTTCCGGCGGCTCCTCTGGCATGAAGGTGTACAGCAGCCGGTTTCTGGACCAGAAGTGCCGCTCAAGGTCCTTGAGATAGCGCTGGCCTTCCAAGAACTTGGCGTGGGTGACCACTTGGGCGTCGGGAAACTCGGCTAGCCAGAACTTGGTGCCGCCGATGTGGTCGGCGTGGGAGTGGGAGAGCACGATGTGGGTGACTTCGCCGGGCACAGAATCTTGCAGCAGGCGTTTGTGCTTAGCCGCCTGGGTGGCAAGCCCCGTATCGAACAGCACCAGGCCCTCGTCGGTGCGGATCAGGAAGGTGTTGCCCACGCCGGAAGCGCGAAAGACACCGGGGGCGGGCTGATCCACCTCGACCTCGATGTGCTGCAGGCCGGCGACGGTCTTGACCTGTGCCCGGTCGTCCAGCTCGGTTTGCGAGGCGATGTAGGAACTGGCCAGCGTGCCCACGGCCTCCGCCCGGCGTTCGTCGATCACCCGGGATAGGCCGGTGTCCCGCAGCGCATAGCCGAGCACGATTCCGAGCAGCAGCACGCCGAGCCATTTCAACACGTTAACCATGGCGCTCCCCCTGCCTCACCCGTTCGGCCTTGCGTTCTGTGGCAACCCGCTGGCCGGCCTTTAGGGCCGGTACTTGATCCGCTCGCCCTCAATCGCGATGTAGTTCAGCTTCTGCAGACCGCTGACCAGCGCGTCGAGCTGCTCCTCGGTGAGGCTCTTGCCAAACAGGTTGTTGATGGTGGTGCGCACCGTGCGCACCTTGCGCGGACGCGACTTGCCCTGCATGTCGAAGTTCCTGACCACCTTTTGGAGCTGGTCGTCAAGCGAGCCGGATTCATCCGCCCGCAGCCAGGGAATCTCAAACAGGCCCTTGCGGCGCGCAACTTGGATGCCGCTCTCCTTGAGATGCCGGATGAGCGGATCGAACCCGGTATCCTTGGAGACGAGGTGGAAGTGGTCGTCCGACCCGGGCTTGGCCAGCCTGCCGAGGTAGTAGGCGATGTGGAAGTCGAGTGCGTTCTTGCCCGCGCCGGTGATCTCAATGTACTGCGCATCGCTGCCAAAGGACTGCATCTCGAACACCAAATCCCGTGGCAGCCGCGTCTGGTTCGCGCCCACGAACACGATGATCCGGAAGTCGACTTCCTGCGAATCGCCCTTCAACGCCGCCAAGTTCTTCGGCTGAACGTTCTCGTAGTCGATCAGCACATGGTGGGTGGCCATCGCCTACCCCAAAGGCCCGACACATGCCGATTGTAGAACGAAGATGAGCGGCCGTACCACTGCCACCGCTCAGGGGGTGGTGCTGGCTCGCAGGGCTTCCGCCGGGCTTCAAGGCTCAGGGGCCCTGACGTATTCTTCCGGCCTACCGAATAGTGGACGGTGGCCATGGAGTACTTCCCCAATCTCCCCGTGGGAGAATTCGACCAACCTGGAGCATGGGCAAAGGCGAAGGAGGCCCAAGGCTGGCATGGCATCTGCGCCAGCGACCATTTTTTTCTTGGCGACCACCGCTATCCGCACGTCTTCGTGACGGCCATGGCCATGGCCGGTGCCACCGAGCGCGTCACGGTGACCACGTCGTTCGCCAACAACCTGTTCCGCTCGCCCGTCGAGTTCGCGCAAGCGGCGCTGGCCCTGCAGACGTTCTCCGGCGGACGGTTCGAGGCTGGGTTGGGGGCTGGTTGGGCGGCGGCGGAGATGCGGGCGATGGGCATGGCCTACCCCGATGGCCCCAAGCGCGTGAGCCTGTACGTGGAAGCGCTGCAAATCGCCGCCGCCTTGCTTCGCACCGGACAGTGTCGTTTCTCGGGCGAGCACTACCGAATCGACATTGCCGGCGACTCCGCGATCGGCCCCACACCGGCAACGCCGCCGCCGCTGATCGCATCGGCGGGCGGTCCCCGCGCGCTCCGCGAAGTCACGCCGCTGGTGGACCGAGTGGAACTCAAGGCGAGCGCCCGCGGCACCCGCGGCGGCGCCCTCGATCTCGCCACCGTGGCCACTGTCACGGAGGATGAAGTCAAGCGCAACGTCGAGCGCGTCAAGGCCATCGACGCGGCCAAGCCCTTGGGCATCTTCCTGCTCGTCGCCGCAGGGGAAGGCCCGGAGGTCGCGGCTCTGAAGGGCCTGTTCGGAAACGGCTATCTGGGCCGATTCGCCGGCCATCCGGACGACGTGGCCCGCGCACTCGAAGACTTGGCCACCTTGGGAATCGACCGCGTCCAGCTCACCGAACTCGCACCGGGTTCCCACGATGCACTGGCAGAGAGGCTGCTGGGCTGACTTTCGTAGCCGAATTCAGTCTGGAACTTCAGTCGTAGGCGGCTGGCGCCAGCTTAAGAGTTTCCGCTAGCGCCCGGTCGTGTTCGATCCACAGCGTGGCGCCGGTGTCCGCGATCAATCGTTCGATCTTGTCCATCGACGCCAAGGTCTGATTGGCATCGCTGTTGAAAGTGGGAATGGCCCGCAGACTGCGCGTGGCCCGGAAGTGAAACAGGTCGCCCGATAGAAGAACGGGGCCGGTGTTCCTGAGCTTGACCCATAGCACTTGATGGCCCGGCGTATGGCCGGGGGCGCTGACGATCATCACGGAACCGTCGCCGAAGACGTCATGGTCGCCGGTGAGGAGCTGCCTCGGATTCTTCGCAAGGTCGCCATACCATTCCAAGTCATAGACGCCTCCATAGTCGTCGGGGCGCAAAAAGGCCGCTTCGTATTCGGCGGCCTGGATCACCAATCTGGCGTTGGGGAACTGCTTGGCGGCGCCCACATGGTCGAAGTGAAGGTGCGACAGCGCAATGAAACCGACATCGTCCGGGCCTAGGCCCATGTCATCCATTTGATCGAGAAGGGACCGCGCGTAGGTCATTGTGAACGCGCCCGCACTCACCACGCCCTGCCCCGCGATCGCCGGATCAAGTCCCGCATCCCACAGCAGGTCGCCTTCGGGGTGCCGGATCAGGTAGCAGGGCACGAACAACCGCCGCACGTCGGTGTCGCTGTTGTTCAGGCCAAATGCCGAAATGTCGGGAAAGGACAGCTCCCCGCAATCGAACACATAGAGCCTGACCAGCGGGTTGTCCGCTGGGCCGTCAGTGGAGAAAGCAACTGAGGGTACCGCGCAGAAAAGGCACGCCAGCGCAATTTTTCGGCACTTCATGACAACCTCCTAATGCATCCTTGGCGCCGACTGATGTTGGTTTGTTCGCATCCTGATGCCAAAGCGCCCCGCAATTCGGGCAAATGGACCTGTCAGCGTCTCGACGGTGCCTTGGGCATCATGATGAACTCCCAGGGGGAGGCTTCCGCTTCGTTGCCGAGAACCACTTCGATGAGCGTTGGCTGGTCTTGGCGTAAAGCACGTTCCAGCAAGGGTCGCAGCGATTGGGGACTGCTGGTGCGGTGGGCCTCCACGCCGAAGCTCTCGGCCAAGCGCACGAAGTCCGGATTCTGCAAGTCCGCGCCGGCCAGGCGGCCGTCGAATAGCCGTTGCTGGTCGCGGCGCACGTTGACGTAGGCGCTGTTGTTGAACACCAGGGTCACTAGGCCGATGCGGTGCGCGGCGGCGGTCGCCAGTTCCTGCAGGCCGAACAGAAAGCCGCCGTCGCCGGTCACCGAGGCCACCGCCCGGTCGGGATTGGCCACCTTGACGCCCAAGGCGGTGGGGAAGCCGAATCCCAGCGTTCCCTGGAAGCCTTCGGTGACATAGGTCCTTGGCGCCAGGACCGGCCATGCGAAATAGGTCGCAAAGCCCATTTGCGAGAGTTCGGGCACGAAGAAGCCGTCGCGGGGCAGGACGTCGCGAATGGCGCGCAGGTAGTCCACTTGGGGCTGGACTTTCTCCACCGCCGCATCGGCGCGGGCCTTGGCGGAGCGAATCTCATCAAGCCGGTCTGGACTCGGCGAAGCCAAGGGCGCGAGTTGGCGCAGCAGCGCTTGGCAGGCTTCGGCGGAGTCCGCCACCACGGCGATGTCTGGGCGCAGCCGATCCATTTCCTCAGGCTCGATGTCGATGCGGATGATCGTGGGGGCGCCGGCGGGCTTTTGCTCGTAGCGATTCATGTCCCGCCAGCGCATGGTGGGCATTTCCAGGCGGCTGCCGATGCCGATCAGCACGTCCACCGCATCGAAGAGCTCCCGGGCGGCCACCGACTGGACGCCGAGGGCATGGTCTTCCGGCACGATGCCGCGGCCGCTGCGGAACGCGGTGACCGGCGCGTTCAGCAGTTCCGCCAAGGCCTGCACCTCATCAGCCGCATGTTGCGCCCCGGCACCGCACATGATCATCGGCTTCTTGGCGGCGGCGATGGCTCGGGCAGCGGCTTGGATGGCGTCGGTGTCGAGTTCTGGATTGATGATGGTTGGCCGCTCGCCATCCAAAGTCACCTCTCCCTGTTCCGCCATGGTGTCCCAACACATTTCCACGGTCACCGGCCCCGGACGGCCGCTGCGCGCGGTTTGGAAGGCGCGGTTGATGATGGCCGGTGCATCGGCCGGTTGACCGATGTGCAGGGCATCCTTGATGAAGGTCCGCAAGGTGGCGGGCTGGTCGGGCAGCTCGTGCAGGTGGCCGCGGCCCTTGCCGAGGAACTGCGAAGGCACTTGGCCGGTCAAGCCGATCACTGGCGCACATCCGCCCATGGCGGTCAGCAGCGCTGTGGCCGTATTCAATATGCCGGGCCCCGGAACGACCGCGAAGGCGGCTGGCCGACCGGTCGATTTGGCGGCGCCATAGGCCATGTAGGCGGCGGCTTGTTCGTGGCGGGGGAAGACTAGCTGCGTGTCAAGACGCTTGAACGCATCAAAGAGCGGATAGATCTGGGCGCCGGGGAGGCCGAAGACGGTGTCGATGCCGTTGGCGAGCGCGGCTCGAGCCATTGCCTCGCCACCTGTCATCCGGGCCATCGATCAACGCCGTCGCTTGCGCAACTCCTCCAACGTGCGCTGCTGGGCCATGGCTTCGGCCAACTGGGCGGCGGCCAAGGAGAAGTCGAAGTCCGCGGCCTGTTCGGACAGTGCGCGTTCAGCGGCTTCCCGGGCGGCGGCGGCTGCCGCTTCGTCGATATCCTCGGCGCGGGAGGCGGTGTCCGCCAGGATGGTGACGATGCCCGGCTGGACTTCGATGAAACCGCCGGAGGCGTAGAACACCTCCTCGTCGCCGTTCTCCAAGCGCAGTTGAACCGTGCCGGGGCGAATGCCGGTCAAAAGCGGTGCGTGGCCCGGCATGATGCCCAGCTCGCCGATGGTGCCGCGCAGGCTGACCATGGCGACGGGGCCGGAGAAGATCGCCTGCTCGGCGCTGACGATGTCGCACTGCATGGTAGCCATGGTGCCGCTCCTAGAGGGTCTCCGCCTTGGCGATGGCGTCCTCGATGCTGCCGACCATGTAGAAGGCGTTTTCCGGCAGATGGTCGTACTCGCCTTCGAGGATGCCCTTGAAGCTGCGCACCGTGTCCTCCCGGCGCACGAACTTGCCGTCTTGGCCGGTGAACTGTGAGGCGACGAACATGGGTTGGGAGAAGAACTGCTGCATTTTGCGCGCCCGGTAAACGAGCTGCTTGTCCTCTTCGGAGAGTTCGTCCATGCCGAGGATGGCGATGATGTCGCGCAGTTCCTGGTAGCGCTGCAGGGTCTGCTGCACCCCTTGGGCGACATCGTAGTGCTCCTGGCCGACCACGTTGGGGTCGAGTTGACGGCTGGTGGAGTCGAGGGGGTCCACCGCCGGGTAGATGCCGAGGTCGGTGATGGCCCGGGACAGGGTGACCGTGGAGTCCAAGTGCGCAAAGGTGGTGGCGGGGGAGGGGTCCGTTAGGTCGTCGGCGGGCACGTAGACCGCTTGGACCGAGGTGATGGAGCCGGTCTTGGTGGTGGTGATGCGTTCCTGGAGAACGCCCATTTCCTCGGCAAGGTTCGGCTGGTAGCCCACCGCCGAAGGCATCCGGCCGAGCAGCGCGGAGACCTCGGTGCCCGCCAGGGTGTAGCGGTAGATGTTGTCGATGAACAGCAGCACGTCGCGGCCTTCGTCGCGGAACTGCTCGGCCAGGGTCAGACCGGTGAGGCCCACCCGCAGGCGGTTGCCGGGCGGTTCGTTCATCTGCCCGAAGACCAGTGAAATCTTGTCAAGAACCCCGGCCTCCTCCATCTCGTAGTAGAAGTCGTTGCCCTCGCGGGTGCGTTCGCCGACACCGGCGAACACCGAAAGCCCGGAGTGCTCGATGGCGATGTTGCGGATCAACTCCAGCATGGTGACCGTCTTGCCCACGCCGGCGCCGCCGAACAGGCCCACCTTGCCGCCCTTGGCGAACGGGCAGATCAGGTCGATGACCTTAACGCCGGTCTCCAGCAGCTCGTTGCCGCCGATTTGGTCCTCATAGTTGGGCGCCTTGCGGTGGATGGGCATCTTTTGGGCGGCGTTCACCGGCCCCTTCTCATCAATGGGATTGCCGAGCACGTCCATGATGCGGCCCAAGGTCTCCTCGCCGACCGGCACGGCGATGGGCTGGCCGGTGTTGACCACTTCCAGCCCCCTAGAGAGGCCGTCGCTCACGCCCATGGCGATGGCGCGCACCACGCCGTCGCCCAACTGCTGCTGCACCTCCAAGGTGGTGCCGCTTTGGGTCACCGTCAGTGCGTCATAGACCTTTGGAACGTCCTCGCGATTGAACTCGACGTCAATCACCGCTCCGATGATCTGTACGATTCGGCCACTCGACATGCTCTTAGCCCCTTGCCTGATTCATTAGTGTTTCTCGATCGATGCCGCTACACCGCAGCGGCGCCGCCTACGATTTCCGCAATTTCCTGGGTGATCGCCGCCTGGCGGGCGTTGTTGTAGATCAGCGTCAACTCGCCGATCAGCTTCTCCGCGTTCTCGGTGGCGTTCTTCATGGCGATCATCTTCGCCGCTTGCTCGCAAGCGCCGTTCTCCACCACCGCTTGATAGACTTGGGATTCGATGTAGCGGATCACCAAGCCCTCTATCAACTGCCGGGCGTCGGGTTCGTAGATGTAGTCCCAACGGCGCTGGAGCTCCTCGTCCGCTTCCGGGTCGAGGGGCAGCAGTTGGCGCACCGTGGGCGCTTGGGTCATGGTGTTGACGAAGTCGTTGCTGGCGATGAACAGCTTGTCGATCTGGCCCTCCTCGAAGGCGTCGAACATCACTTTGACGCCGCCGATCAGGTCGGCCAGCACCGGAGTCTCGCCCACGTGGTTGACCGCCGCGAGCACGTTGCCGCCCACCGACTTGAAGAACGCCGCCGCCTTGTTGCCGATCAGGCCGAGGTCGCTCTCGACGCCCTTGGCGTGCCAGCCGGCCATGTCCTTGACCAATTCCCGGAACAGGTTGACGTTCAGCCCACCGCACAGCCCCTTGTCGGTGGAGACCACGAGGTAGCCGACGCGGCTCACCTCGCGCTCAGCCATGTAAACGTGGCGATACTCCGGGTTGGCGTTGGCGAGGTGGCCAATCATCTGGCGCATCTTCTCGGCGTAGGGCTTACCTTGGCGCATGTTCTCCTGGGTGCGGCGCATCTTGCTCGCTGCCACCATTTGCATGGCGGAGGTGATCTTCTGCGTGTTCTCCACGCTGCCGATCTTCTTGCGAATTTCCTTGCCGACCGCCATTGTTCCGCTCTGCCTTGCCGTGCCTCGCCCTGCGCTACCAGGTCTGGGTGCTCTTGAACCGTTCGATGGCGTCGCGCATGTGCTGCTCCACCTCGTCGTTGTAGGCGCCGGTTTCGTTGATGTTGGCCATCCAGTCGCCGTGCTCCGCGTTCATGTAGCCAAGCAGCGCCTGCTCAAAGTCCAGCACCTTCTCAACGGCCACGTCCTCAAGGTAGCCCTCGTTGGCGGCGAACAGGACCACGCCCATGTCCGCCACCGTCATCGGCGCGTATTGCTTCTGCTTCATCAGTTCGGTGACCCGCTGGCCGTGCTCGAGCTGGCGGCGGGTGGCGTCGTCGAGATCGGACGCGAACTGGGAGAAGGCCGCCAGCTCCCGGTACTGGGCCAGGGCCAGCTTGATGCCGCCGGCGATCTTCTTCATGAAGGGCACCTGGGCCGCGCCACCCACCCGGGAAACCGAGATGCCCGGGCTCATGGCCGGGCGCAGGCCGGCGTTGAAGTTGTCGGTCTCCAGGAAGATCTGGCCGTCGGTGATGGAGATCACGTTGGTGGGTACGAAGGCCGACACGTCACCGGCTTGGGTCTCAATGATCGGCAGGGCGGTCAGCGAGCCGGTCTGGCCCTTGACGCGCCCGTCGGTAATGCGCTCCACGTACTCGGCATTGACCCGGGAGGCCCGCTCCAGCAGCCGCGAATGCAGGTAGAACACGTCGCCCGGATAGGCTTCGCGACCCGGCGGGCGGCGCAGCAACAGGGAAATCTGCCGGTACGCCCAAGCCTGCTTGGTCAGGTCGTCGTAGATGATGAGGGCATCCTCGCCCTCGTCGCGGAAGAACTCGCCCATCGAGCATCCGGAATAGGGGGCGATGAACTGCATGGGCGCCGGATCCGAGGCGCTGGCGGCCACCACGATGGTGTTGTCCATCACGCCGTGGTCCTCCAGGGTGCGCACGATGTTGGCGATGGTGGACATCTTCTGGCCAATGGCCACGTAGACGCACTTAATGCCGCTGTCCTTCTGGTTGATGATGGCGTCCACGGCGATGGCGGTCTTGCCGATCTGCCGGTCGCCGATGATGAGCTCCCGCTGGCCGCGGCCGATGGGCACCATGGCGTCGATGCACTTCAGGCCGATCTGCACCGGCTGGTCCACCGATTGGCGGGCGATGACGCCCGGCGCCACCTTTTCGATGGGCGCCGCTTGGGCCGCGTTGATGGGCCCCTTGCCGTCGATGGGCGCGCCGAGGGAGTCCACCACCCGGCCGAGCATTTCCCGGCCCACCGGCACCTCGAGGATGCGGCCCGTGCAGCGGGCGGTCATGCCCTCGGACAAATTCAGGTAGTCGCCGAGGATGACCGCGCCCACGGAGTCCCGCTCCAGGTTCAGGGCCATGCCGTAGAGGCCGCCGGGAAACTCGATCATCTCACCGTATTGGGCGTCGGCCAGCCCGTGAATGCGCACGATGCCATCCGACACGCCGACGATGACGCCTTCGTTTTGCGCTTCGGCGTGCACATCGAGGCTTTCGATGCGCTGCCGGATGATGTCGCTGATTTCCGAGGGATTGAGTGGCTGCATTGGGTTTCCCTTAGCTCTTCCTAGTTGCCTGCGAGGCTGATTTCAAAATTCGTGCTGGTTTCGACGGCGGCCCGGGGCCGCGCCGGCTTAGGCCCGCGCCATCGTTTCCGCCAACTTGGCGAGGCGGCCGCGCACCGAGCCGTCAATGACCATGTCGCCGGCGCGAACCACCGCGCCGCCAAGCAGGTCGCCGTCCACCGTGCTCGACAGGGTCACTTCCTTGTCGAAGCGCCGCTGCAGGGCGGATTTCAAGGTTTCCGCCTGGGCATCGGAAAGCGGCTGGGCCGAGCGCACCTCGACGTCCAGGGTGCGTTCCTCAAGCGCTTTGAGCTCCTCAAAGCGGCGCTGGACCTCGCCGAGCAGCGCCAGCCGGCCATTAACGCTCAGGACCTGCAAAAACTGGCGACCCGCCGAGTCAATGTCATCGCCGCACAGTTCCGCCAGCCGATGCGCCTTGGTCTGGGCGGCAATCTCCGGCGACTCGATCAATGCCCGCACCTGGGCCTCGCCCACCGCGGCGCCTAACACGCCAAGCAGGCGCGACCAACGGGGCAGGGCCGAGGCCGACTTGGCCAACGCGAACACCGCGTTGCCGTAAGGCCTGGCGAGGGTTGCGAGTTCCGCCACTGGCTTACAGCTCCGCTGCCAAACGCTCGAGCATGCGTTCGTGGCGGCCGGGGTCGATGCTCTCCTCGAGCACCCGTTCCGCGCCCGTCAGGGCCAGTGCGGCGACTTGGCGGCGCAGGCTCTCCCGCGCCCGGTTGACTTCCTGATCAATCTCCGCCTGGGCCGCTTCGAGCAGCCGCTCGCCCTCCGCGCGGGCGTTGCCCTTGGCGTCCTCAATCATCTGATTGGCTTGCTGGCGGGCCTGCTCAATGATCTGGGCGGCCTCCGCCCGGGCCTTGGCCCGCTCCTCCTCCGCGCCGCTCTCGGCCTCGCCAAGCTTGCGTTCGGCTTCCTCCGCCGCCACCAAGCCTTGGGCAATGGCCTGCTGGCGTTCGGTCATGGCCGACTTCAGGACCGGCCAGATGTACTTCATGCAGAACGCGACGAAGATCAGGAAGACCAGGCTTTGCGCGAACAGCGTCAGTCCTATGTTCATGTCCGACTTCCGGCTAGTTGGGTGATGGTTGGGTGCTTGTTCCGCGCCTTGCGGGCCGGAACCCTGGCGCTAGCCGACCGCGAATATGGCGTACAGGCCGATGCCGACGGCGATCATCGGCACGGCGTCCACGAGACCGAGCACGATGAAGAGCTGGGTGCGCAGCATCGGCATCAGTTCCGGCTGGCGGGCGACGCCTTCAAGGTACTTGCCGCCCAGCACGCCCACGCCGACGGCGGCGCCGACGGCGCCGAGCCCCAGCATGAGGCCGCCTGCTACATACAAAAGAACTGCTAGTTCCATGGTTACTCCCGGTTATGACGGTTGGTTGAAGCGGATCAATGCTCGTCCGTGTCGTGGGCCTGAGCCAAGTAAACGATGGTCAGCACTGCGAATACGAACGCCTGCAAGGTGATGACGATTAGGTGGAACGCCGCCCACACGAACTGAAACACTCCGCCGGCCATCGCGAAGACGATGCCGGCCGAGAACATGAGCGCGATGAGAACGAAGATCATCTCACCGGCGTACAGATTACCGAACAGGCGCAGCCCCAGGGACAGCGGCTTGGCGATCAGTGTGACGAACTCCAGCACGAAGTTCACCGGCACGAGCAGCTTTGACGGGAAGGGATGGAACGACAGTTCCGCCAGGAAGCCGCCAACGCCCTTGCACTTGATGCTGTAGTAGAGGATGAGCGCGAACACGGACAGGGCCATCGCCATGGTGATGTTGGGGTCGGTGCTCGGCACGATCTTCATGTAGTGGATGCCAAACACCTTGGCCAATTCCGGCACCCAATCCACGGGCACCAGGTCCATGAGGTTCATGAGGAAGACCCAGACGAAGATGGTCAGGGCCAAGGGGGCGATGAGGTCGTTTTTGTGGTTGAAGATGCTCTCGGTGGTGTCGTCGATGAACTCGACGATGACCTCGACGAAGTTCTGCAGGCCACCCGGAACGCCGGCGGTGGCGCGGCTTGCGGCGCGGCGGAAGATGGCCAGGAAGATCACGCCCAGGCCGATGGACCAAGCCATGGAATCGACGTGGATCGACCAAAAGCCCATCTCGGCCGCCTCCTCCGCTGAATGGGCGAAGCCCCAACTGCCGTCCGGGTGCTGGCCGTAGGTGAGGTTGGTCAGGTGGTGCTTGATGTACTCAGCACTGGTTGGATTGTCTGCGGATGCCATACCTGAGCAAAAGCCGTCCTGTCTTCAATTCTCCATCGCCTTCAACGCCGCCGCCGAGCCAGCGTCTGCCCCAAGGGCGCCGCGACGTAGGCCAGATGCACCGCGCCCAACGTGGCGAAAAAGCCCAGCGGCGCGGGCCTCACCCAAGCGAAGGCCACCGCCATCAAGGCCACCGTGGCCAGCGACCGCCCGAGCCCGTACGCCAAAACCCGGCCTGCCTTGGGCTCTCGCTCGGCAGCCCATGCGAACAAGGCCGTCGGCACGACGCACACCGCGCCGCCCCAAGCCGCCGCTGCAGCCTGCTCGGCCCCGAGCAGCGCAAAAAGGCACACAGCCACCCCGGCCATGCCGATCTGCATGACCACAATTGCGCAAACCAGACTGATGCTTCCCACGCTTCGCTTGCGCGCTGCGCGGGACCAATCGAAAGCCAAGTCAGGCGGGTCCCGTGAAGGCGGCGCGGATTATAGAGAGGTGGTTTGGCGCATTCAACACGGGTTGTTCAAAAAACTGCGCATTGCGGCAAGTGGTCTGGTTCAGTCAAGCCTGTCCCTTCGATCGGGCAACAGGTGGCTGAGTATGCCGTCGAGTTCATCGAGCGAAGCGTACCGAATGGTCACCCGGCCCGCGCCCTTGGCATCGTGGGCGATCGAGACCGGCGCGCCAAGCCGCTCCTTGACCCGCTGCTCAAGAGCCAGCGTATCCGGATCCTTGCTGGCGGCTTGCTTCTTGGGTGGCGTCTCCCCGGCGAGCAGGCGTCGCACCAGGGCTTCCGTTTGGCGCACGTTGAGTTTTTCCCGGACCGTCTGTTGGGCCGCGGCAATCTGTTCGGCGGGCGGCAAGGGCAGGAGGGCGCGGGCGTGGCCCATCTCCAAGGCGCCCTCATCAAGCAGTTCGCGCACCGCCGGATCGAGATTGAGCAGCCGAAGCAGATTGGCCACCGCCTCGCGGGACTTGCCCACCGCGTCGGCGACGGCCTGCTGGGTCAATCCGAACTCATCGCGCAGGCGGCGCAGCGCCTCGGCTTCCTCGAGCGGCCTTAAGTCCTCGCGCTGCAGGTTCTCGATGAGAGCCATGGCGGCGGCCTGCTCATCGCTCACCTCCCGGACAACGGCGGGCACGGCGTCAAGGCCAGCTAGGCCAGCTGCCCGCAAGCGCCGCTCGCCCGCCACCAGTTCATAACCGCCCTGGGGCCGGGAGCGCAGGACCACCGGCTGCATCAGCCCGTGGGCGCTGATCGAGCGGCTCAATTCAGCGAGGGCGGCGTCATCGAAGTGCCGGCGCGGCTGGTAGCGGCTGTGGTGAATCTCATTGAGGGCGATGGAAGCGGGCGCCGATGGCTCCGCAACCAAGGCGCCGCCGGCGCTCAGCAGCGCTTCGAGACCGCGCCCCAAGGGTTTCCTGGCCACGCGCTAGGTTTCCCTTGCCTTGACCAATTCCGCCGCCAAGGCCATGTAGGCGATGGCGCCCCGCGAATGGCGGTCATACAGAATGGCCGGCAAGCCGTGGCTCGGCGCTTCCGCCAAGCGGACATTGCGCGGAATCACCGTGCGGAACACCTTGTTGCCGAAGTGTGCGATCAATTGCCGTGACACGTCGCGGGTCAGGCCGTTGCGCGGATCATACATCGTTCGCAGCAGCCCCTGTACGGCGAGGCGCGGGTTGGCCCGATGGCGGACCTGGCTGATCGTGTCGAGCAGCGCCGTCAGCCCCTCCAAGGCGTAGTACTCGCACTGCATCGGGATCAGCACGCCATCCGCCGCCACCAGGGCGTTCAAGGTAAGGATGTTGAGGCTCGGCGGGCAATCCATGATGAGGTACTCGTAGCGCTGCGCGGCCTGGGCGCTCGACAATCGGTGGCGCAGCCGGGCCTCACGGCCATCCACCGCCAGCAGTTCCACTTCAGCGGCGGTCAGGTCGCTGTTGCAGGGCACCAAGTCGAAGCCCCCCGGACAGGGCCTGAGCACTTCCTCAAGAACGGCATCGTCCATCAGCCAGTCGCGCATCGAGGTGGCGAGGGCGGTCTTGTCCAACCCGGAACCGGTGGTGGCATTGCCTTGCGGGTCGAGATCAAGCAGCAGGGTCCGGTGGCCGGACAGGCTTAAGGAAGCGCTCAGGTTAACGCTCGTCGTGGTCTTGCCGACGCCGCCTTTTTGATTGGCCACCGCTATGATGCGGGTCATCGTTGGTCACCATCAGTTACCTGATTTGCCGCCGCTGTAGTCCAAGTCATCCTTGGTCACCACCAGCAGCCCATGCCAAGCCGAAAGCCTCGGCATTTTCGCCCATTGGCGCCGGGCGATGGAACCGCCCGGAAAATCAGCCGGCGCATCCGCCAGCCCGGCGGCGGCTTGGCGCGAGCGCACGACCCGATCCAGGGCCAACAGATGCCCGCCCGGCCTCAGCATCCTGTGCGCTTGCCCCCATAGGGCGGGCGGCGGCCTCAGCGCCCGGGCCGTCACCGCATCCGTGCTCGCCGACGGCACTTGGCCGAGGTCGGCGCACAGCACACTGACGTTGGCCAAGCCCAGTTCACGTTGCGCCAAGCGCAGGAAGCGGGCCTTGCGCACGCTGCGTTCCACCAACGTCACCCAAACCTCGGGCAGCGCCACCGCCAACGGGATGCCCGGCAGCCCGGCCCCGGAACCGAGATCCGCCACCCGCAGGGCTTCGCAGCCGCGGCTGCCTCGGATATCGCACAACGCCTGTGCCGCAACCAAGCCATCGACCACATGCCGGTCGGCGAAGCGGGACAGATCCTTGGGCGCCACCAGGCTCAACACCGGGTTCCATCGCCGCACTAGGTCGGCGTAGGCGTCCAGCGCCTCGGTTTGTTTGGGGTGAAGCGCCGCTTCGAGTTCGTCAGCGTTGATGGGCAGTAGCGAGGCGCCGTTCATGAGGGGACGCCCTTCCTCAAGTTCGAAAACGAACTTCAGGTGATTCAAGCGGCAGCGCGTTGCTTCTTGGCATGCACCAGCAGGATGGAGAGGGCGGCTGGGGTCATGCCGGGGAGTCTGGCGGCTTCGGCCAAGCTTTCGGGCTGTGCTTGGGCGAGCTTGTGCTGCAGCTCGCTGGATAGGCCCGGCAGGATGCGGTAGTCGAGAGTCGCTGGCAGGGCGATGGCTTCGTGGCGGCGGATTTTGGCGATTTCCTCATCCTGGCGGCGGATGTAGCCTTCGTACTTCACTTCCGCTTCCACTTGGCGCAGCAGTTCCGCATCTGCACCGGCGTCCGCCAAGTCCCCATCGAGCAAGGGAACCACTTGGGCGATGCGGGCCTCGGGGCGCTTCAAGTACTCGCTCACCCGGATGGACTCGGTGATGGGCTTCCCGCCCTGGGTCTCGAGCTGGGCGGCGAGCGGTGTGCCGGGCTTGATTGGCGTTTCGACCAGCAACGACAGCAGCGCTTTACGCCGCGTCTGCTTGGCGGAGAAGGCTCGCCAGCGGACATCGCCCACTAGGCCAAGTTCCCGGCCCTCGGCGGTCAGCCGCGCATCGGCGTTGTCCTCGCGTAGCCGCAGGCGGAATTCGGCTCGGCTGGTGAACATGCGGTAGGGTTCGTTGGCGCCTTGGTTGATGAGATCGTCGATCATGACGCCGAGATAGGCCTCGTCGCGCCTTGGGTGCCACGCTTCAAGGCCCGCCGATTTGCGGGCAGCGTTCAGGCCGGCGAGCAGCCCTTGGGCGGCGGCTTCCTCGTAGCCGGTGGTGCCGTTGATTTGCCCGGCGAAGAACAGCCCGGCAACCGACTTAGTCTCCAGCGAATGGCGCAGGTCGCGGGGGTCGAAGTAGTCGTACTCGATGGCGTAGCCGGGGCGGGTGATGCGGGCCGCCTCAAACCCTTCGATGGAGCGCACCAGCGCCAGTTGCACGTCAAACGGCAGGCTGGTGGAGATGCCGTTCGGATAGAGCTCTCCGGAGCTCAGCCCTTCCGGCTCGACAAAAATCTGGTGCCGGGTGCGGTCGGCGAAGCGCACCACCTTGTCTTCGATGCTCGGACAGTAGCGCGGGCCGGCGCCTTCGATGACGCCGCCGTAGAGCGGGCTGCGGTCGAGGGATTGGCGAATGATCTCGTGGGTGTTTGGGTTGGTTTCGGCTATGAAGCACGAGACCTGCTGCGGATGCGGCTGCGGCAGGAACGACAGGCTCGGCGTCGGCACATCACCGGGTTGTTCGATGAGCCGGGAGAAGTCGACGCTGCGCCGGTCGAGGCGCGGCGGCGTGCCGGTCTTCAACCGCCCGACCCGGAACGGCAGCCCGCGCAGCCGCTCGGCGAGGGCATTAGATGGCGCATCCCCGGCGCGTCCGCCGGGTTGGTTTTCAAGGCCAATGTGTATACGGCCGCCCAGAAAGGTGCCTGTGGTCAGCACCACGGCGGTAGCGCGGAAGCTGAGTCCCATGGCAGTGACCACGCCGCTGACGGTGCCGTGGTCCACCTTTAGATCAACCACGGATTGCTGAAAGACCTGCAGATTGTCCTGTTGCTCGATGATCGAGCGCATGGCGTTGCGGTACAGGTTGCGGTCGGCTTGCGCCCGCGTTGCCCGCACCGCCGGACCCTTGCTGGCGTTCAGCACCCGAAACTGGATGCCCGCCAAGTCCGCGGCCCGGGCCATGGCCCCGTCGAGGGCATCGATTTCGCGCACCAAGTGGCTCTTGCCGATGCCGCCGATGGCCGGATTGCAGGACATCTGGCCGATGGTCTCGATGCTCTGGGTGAGCAGCAGGGTGCTGGCTCCGGTTCGAGCCGACGCCAGCGCCGCCTCGCAGCCGGCATGGCCGCCGCCGATGACGATGACATCAAAGGTCTCTGGATGCTCCATGGTCATGATTATAGTCGCCGGTGATGGTTGGGTGGTCCAAGCCCGGATTCCCAGATCGCCCTAGTCGGTCCGCCCAGTCTCGCTCATGTAGCGATCAAGCCAGGCGTGGTAGTGTGAGACCCGATCCTCGTCGTCGTTGAGCCATGCTTGGCGAAAACCACGTGAACGCATGCCCTTCTGCACGTCGCGTATGAGATGGACGTCCTGATCCAAGGTAATGGTCATGGTTTTGTCGCCAGCGATGACGTCTTCCTGGGTGAACTCATCGTGTTCGGGACGTTCCCGGAATTCGGGTAGTTCCTCCTGGTCCAGATTGAAGGAAATGTTGGCACTCTGGCGCACTTCGTCATCCGGCGGCATGCGCAGTGCGAGCTTGTCCCAATAGCAGCGCTCGGGATCGGTCCCGTGGGGGCGCGCTCGGAGTATCCAAAGCTCTTCGGGTTGCAACACGAGAATGGCATTGGGAAAGATGTTGTACTGCACGATGTCGGAAAGCTGGTCGTCGGACAGCAGGCTGTAGTCGTAGCCGAGGGCCGCTCCCCGCTCCCGCTTGGCGATTTGCACATCGCGGCGGACGTCGAGCACTCGACCGTCGTAGTCACCGCGGTCCATGCCCAGTGCCTCGAGCTGGGCCCACATGGTCGGGGGCACCTGATCTGGGATCGGTAGCCTCGAGTTGACGGTGAAACCCTTGATGGACACACGGGTGTGGCCGTGCGGCCAGAAATCGCTCACAGCAGTCGGACAGTCGAAGATCAACTCGTGTTGTGGATGGATGTGCTCCACGTGGTATAGCTCACCAAAGTTGTCAAAAACAGCCTTCCAGTTGCAGTCTAGACGCACGGTCTGGTCCTCGACCAAGCGCATGTCCTGCGGGCGAAAGGGTTCCACCAAATCCATCACGGGGCCGAGAAATTCCTGCAGCGTTGGCGCTTGGGGGTCCATGCACACCCAAACAATCCCCGCCCACACCTCGACCCTTACAGGCCGCAGGGACAGTTCCTCTTTGGGAAGGCCGCGGCTGAAGCGGTCGTCATCGGGTACGTGCACCAGCCGCCCATCGTTGGCGTAGGTCCAGCCATGGTAGGGACAGGTGTATTGCGCCATCGCGCCGCAGTCCACCGTCAGTACCCGCGCACCGCGATGTTGGCAGGCGTTGAAAAACGCTGCGACCTCGCCTTCTTCGGTGCGTGAGACGATGATGGATTCGGGTGCCAGATCGAAAACGAAGAAGTCTCCCGGCTCTGCGACATCCTGCGCCACGCCGGCAACCAGCCAAGTTCGCGGCCAGAGCCGCTGCCGTTCGTTCTCCATGTATTCGCGCGAGATGTACCGCTCGGCGGTAATAGGGCCGAATGGCAGGGTCAATACCTGTTCCCGGGCTTCACTCATGATGACTTCCCCACTTCACAAATAAGGCGCTTACACGGATTGTACCAACGCGGAGAACACTGACGCTGCCGAGGAGTGAGATTCGTGGGCTAAAGCTGTGCGAGCTGGCCGCCGTCCAGTCCCAAGGCCTGTCCGTTAATCATGCGCGCGCGATCCGAGCAGAGAAACATCACGGTTTCCGCGATCTCTTCGGCGGGAACGAGTTCCGCGGTGGGATTGAGAGAGGCTAAGTGGTCCGACAACTCGTTTTCTGGCATTTGCAGCAAGGGAGCGGTTGCCGGGGTGTGGGTCGGTCCTGGACAAACGGCGTTGATCCGCACGTTGCTCTTGGCGCACTCCACCGCGGCCTGTCGCGTGAGTCCGATGACGCCGTGCTTGGCGGCCGTGTACCCGGCTCCCGCCGATAGCGACCCCCGTAGGCCAACGGTGGATGCGTTGTTGACGATCGCGCAAGGGGCTGCGCAGTTGAGCATGGCGCGTAGCTGATGCTTCATGCAGTAGTAAGTGCCGTCCAGATAAACGGACATGATCTCGCGCCACTTGGCGCTGTCGTGCTCATGGGCATCGGGTTCGGGCGCGAACGTACCTGCTGAATTGAAGGCGTAATCCAGACGGCCAAACCGTTCGAGGGTTGCCTTGATCATGGATTGCACCTCGGTCTCATCCGTGACGTCCACTTCCAGCATCAGCGCGACTGCGCCAAGAGCGGTGAGTTCCTCAACGACACGCTCGTTTTTGTTTCTGGCCGCAATCACAACGGCGGCGCCTTCTTGGGCGCAGCGTTGAGCGACGGCGAGGCCGATGCCGCTGGTGCCTCCAGTGATCAGTATGACCTTGTCCTGCATGAAGCAACCCCTCACTGCTCTGCGGTCGGCGTAGAAAATCGCCGCTTCGTAATGTGGGACGCGGAGCCTAGGTGGCTCTGGCGGCCAATTCGACCAAACGATCCACTTGATGGTCAACCAATACCTTGATGGCTGGCGCTAGACCGGTCACCACGTGGCATGTTTTGTCTTCCGCCAAAAGTTTGCGCAGCATGGGGTGGGCTAGGGGTTCGGCGCGAATGCGGCTCGGATCCCGGACATCGGCGAGGAAGGCATCGCTGACGGCAATGATCCCGGGTCCCGCCAAGGAGGCCAAGAGCGCGGCATCATCCACCGAGGCGGACTTGGCGATGTTGGTTTCCTCAAAGGCCGTGGATTGCACCCCCACCGTCCAATCCGAGGGCTCCGGCAGCCGAATCAGGCTGTCGGCCAGCAGGAAGGCGGCGCACAGCGCACGGAAGGCGCGGTCGGGGCCCGCCGCGCCGGGCTTGAACGCCATCAACAAGCCTTCTCCAGGCAACAGCCGACACTCCGCCCGGTACAGCGTTCCCACCTGCTTGGCTAGGCGCAATCCCTGACTCAGGGCTCGGTGCTGGATTTCCGAGTCCGGCGGCAGGCCGCTGCGCAGGGTGGCTGCCAGCAGGTAGTGGGCCGCCTTCCTCGTCGCCCGTTCCTTGCGGCGGCCTCGGATGGCGGGAATGTGGCTGGCCCAGGCAACTAGGAGGGGCAGGCCCACAACGCTGGCCACGGTGAGCGCCACCCGGTTCCAATCCACGGCGGTGGCGGGCGCATCGAGCGTGACCCGGGCGAAACCCATCAATTGGCCGTCGAAAACGATCTCCTGGGTGAACGGAACGCCTGGGCCGGTTTCGCCGGCGACCGCAAGCAGGCTGCCGTCGAGGCGGTACATGGCCACCCCGCCCACGCCGTCCACAGCGGCCATCCGGTTGGCGATGACGCCGAGCTCGATGTAGTCCTGTTCCATCAAGCCGTCCACGCTCGCGGCGGCGGCCACGGCGGCCAACTGGGGCCCCAAGGTGCTTTCATCGCCCGCCGCGGAGGGGCCGTTGCGCCAGATCAGGAAAACGAACAAGGCGGTCAAGGCCGCTACCGCGAGCGCCTGTACGAAACCGGAATTGACCTGCCGAAGCCAACGGGATAGCGTCAATTGACTTTCACCCCCGGATTGATCGATTGACCGCTGAGATTGCATTGGTGACGGTGTCCGGCAAGGACAAGCCCGGACTGATGGCGATGTTGACATCCCTGTTGGCGCGATATCAAGCGCAGGTGCTCGACATCGGCCAGGCCGTGATTCATGAGGAGCTTGCTCTGGGCCTGCTGGTGCAGGTGCCCAAGGGCCCTGAAGCGGCCAATCTGCGGGCGGCGCTCGAGCAGCTTGCCGGGCAAACCGGCGCCCTGGTCGAAACCCGCGCAGTTTCCGCGAACGACTACCGCGAATGGGCGGCGGGCTCGGGTCAACCACGCCGAGTGATCACCCTGCTGATGCGCGGCGACGCCACAGCGGTGCTGGGCGCCGTCAGTTCTCTCACCCACCGGCACGGCCTCAATATCGACACCGTGCGGCGCTTGTCCGGCCGGCTGCCCTTAGGCGAGGCGACGGCGCCGAAGCGCCTGTGCGCTGAAATGCGGGTGCGCGGCACCTTGGCCAAACCCGAGGCCCTGCAGGCCGACCTCATGGCGGCAGCGGCGGAACTGGCCTTCGACTTCAGTTTGCATGAGGACACGGTCTTCCGCCGTAACCGGCGCCTGGTTGCCTTCGACATGGACTCCACCCTGATCGGCGTGGAGGTCATGGATGAACTGGCCCGTTGCCACGGCGTGGGCAGCGAGGTCAGCGCCATCACCCGCCGCGCCATGGCGGGGGAGATGGACTTCAAAGCCAGTTTCCGCGCCCGCGCCGCCCTTTTGGCGGGCATGCCCGCAGCGACGCTGCATGAGGTGGCTGACAACGCCGTGCTCAACCCCGGCGCCGACCGCCTGCTCAAGGCCCTGCGCCACTTCGGCTACCGGACGGCAATCCTATCCGGGGGGTTCCAGTACGTCGGCGAACGGCTCAAGGCCCGCCTCGGCATCGATTACGTGTTCGCCAACGAACTCGAGGTTGAGGATGGCTTGGTCACCGGCCAGGTGCGCGGCGAGATCATCGACGCCGAGCGAAAGGCCGCGTTGTTGCGCCACATCGCGGAACAGGAGGGCATTCGGTTGGCGCAGACCATCGCCATTGGCGACGGCGCCAACGACCTGCCCATGCTCAGCGCCGCCGGCCTCGGCGTCGCCTACCACGCCAAGCCCGTGGTGCGCCGCACCGCCAGCCACGCGATCTCCAACTTCGGACTCGACTCGGTGCTCTACCTGATGGGCTTCAGTGACCGGGACATCGACCAAGCGCTGGTGTAGCAGGAAACCAACGGCTCCCGTCCCCGGACGGTGTTACCCATTTGGCTTCAAGGCAACGTGCTTTCCGCTATGGGCCGGCAAGTTCCAGCAGCTTGCGAACGGTGCGCCCGTTGCGGGCGGTGGCGCTGACGCCGAGCCTCCTCTCCACGCCGGCCGCCAGCTTCGAACGGGCGATGCCGTCAGGCGCGTGGAGATAGAACACCGACTCCGCGAGCCGCCACCGCTCGGAGTCCTTGGCCAGCGCTCGAATTGCATCCAGGTCCGGTGCCTCCGGCGGGCGGTCAAGAAAAAACAGGTGTGTGGTCCCGGGCTCTTCGCTTGCGAACGGATTGCGTTCGGCGGCCCACTGGAGATCCCCCGCGCTCAGTGTATGGACGCGCGCGTCGATGCCGGTCTCTTCCTGGAGGGCCGCGGCGATCGACCCGGCGGACACCGCTCCCGCCTCGGGCTCGTTGAAGACGACGTTGCCGCTTTGGATGGTTGTGCGCACACCGGTGCATCCAAGGCGCTCCAGGATGGCCCTCAAATCCTTCATTGAGACGGCGTTCCGGCCGCCGACGTTGATTCCGCGAAACAGGGCGATGCGCTTGGTCATTACCGATGCCGTAGCGTGTCACCCGCCGGCGAAAGTCCGTTCCCGCGAAGGCGCGGCCAAGGTCCTTTCCGAGTCAGGGGGTCGGTTGAGCCGCCCGCGCCCGCTCGATGACGGCGCGCACGGGGTCCAGGGACGTCCGCGGGTCTCCCGCGAGTTCCCGTTCCGCGAAGCGCTTGAGGGCCACCTCGTGATCGACCAGGATCTGCACGGCCTCACGGTCCTCGTTGGGGGCCATTTCCAGCAGCTTCTCGAATCGCTCGATGGCGGGATCCAGGACCGGGACCATTTGCTCGAGTGCCTCAGTCCAGGAAAGCTTGGCGTAGGTGTCCACGGCGGCATCGAGCGCCCGGTAGCCTTCGGCGGAGGGCCGCTCCGCATCCGGGTCGAGCAGGGGCAGCAGCCGGTTGCCGGTCGCTTCCTCAAGTTCCGCGAGGACCTCCCACTTAGCGCGCTGGCCGGCGTCTTCGGTGGCTTGGGCGATGCGTTCGAAGAACGCCTTGCCCCACTGCTCACCCTGCCATGCAAGCAGGATGCCGTCGCGATACTCGTTCGATGTGTTGCTCATCGTTGTCGCTCCTTGTTCAGGGCCGTGGTGAGAAGATCAGACTAGTAAGCATAGCTGGCTTGCAGCCCCAACGGCAGGCCAATTGCCCAGTAGGCAAGCAGAAAACCCGTCCAAACCACCAGAAAGGCGACTGCGTAGGGCAGCATCATGGACAGCACGGTGCCGATGCCCGCCCCCTTGACGTAGCGCTGGCAGAAGACCACCACCAACGGGAAGTAGGGCATGAGCGGCGTGATGATGTTGGTTGAGGAGTCGCCGACCCGATAGGCCGCTTGGGTGAGGTCCGGCGACAGGCCGAGCTGCATCAGCATGGGCACTAGGATCGGCGCCAGCAGCGCCCACTTGGCTGAGGCGGAGCCGACGAACAGGTTGACCACCCCGGTGATCAGGATCACCCCCACTACCGTGACGAAGGCGGGCAGCGCCGCGGCCTTGAGCAGCGCCGCGCCCTCCAGTGCGATCAGCGCGCCGAGGTTGGAGCGTCCAAACTCGGCGATGAACAGCGAGGCGAAAAACGCCATGACCAAGTAGTAGGCTAGGCCGTTCATTGCTTGGGTCATGCCGGCGACCAGGTCCCGGTGCCCGGCGACGGTTTTGGCGACGTAGCCAAAGACGATGCCGGGGATCAGGAAGACGAGGAAGATGAGCGGTACGATGCTGCGCATCAGCGGCGCGGCGCCGACCGTAAGCTGGCCATCGGCGGCCCGCCAGGCGGAGCCTTCCGGGAGCATGCTGGCGAACAGCGCGAGCAGCGCCAACCCCATTGTCGCCAAGGCCGCGACCAAGCCCCGGCGCTCGTCGGTGGTTAGGGGCGCAAGCTCGGGCGCCTCGGCTAGGTCGCCGTCCAGCGCCGTTGTGGACAGGCGCGGCTCGATCACCCGGTCGGTCAGGTACCAGCCAAGCCCGACGATGAGCAGCGTCGAGGCGGACGTGAAGAACCAGTTGTTCAAGGGGTTCAACTCGATGCCCGGATCAATGATCTGCGCCCCGGCCTGGGTGATGCCCTGCAGCATCGGGTCGAGCGCCGAAGGCACGAAGTTGGCGCTGAAGCCCCCCGACACCCCGGCGAAGGCGGCAGCGATGCCCGCCAACGGATGGCGTCCGGCGGCTTGGAAGATCACCGCGCCGAGCGGGATCACCAGCACGTAGCCGGCATCCACCGCGGTATGGCTGATGATGGCGATCAGCAGCAGCATCGGCGTGACCACCGCTTTGGAAGTCACGTTCATGAGCGCCTTCAAGCCGGTGCGGATGAAGCCCGTGTGGTCGGCGACGCCGATGCCGAGCATGGCCAGCAGCACGACGCCAAGGGGATGAAAGCCGACGAAGGTGGCGACCATGCCGGACAGGAATTGCGCCAATTGGCTGGGCGTGGCCAGATTCTGAATTTCCAGGGGCGCGCCGGTGCGCGGATCAATGTGCGAGTAGCTGAACTGCGCCAGCGCCGCCGAGAGGACCCACACGGCGATCAGCAGGGCCAGAAACAGCATCGCCGGATCCGGCAGCCGGTTGCCGAGCACCTCGACCCGATCAAGCAGTCGAATCAACCGAGTGCCGCGCTGCGCTTCGTTCATCCTCTCTCCCTTCGTCTCGCCTTGCGGCCGGACGCCAGCAATGATGGCGAGCGGGAAGAATAAGCGGGGGAACGGTTTCGCCGCAATCGGGGTATAGCTGTTAACATTGGCCGATGGCCCGCTACGCTACGAATGAGTTCCGCGCCGGCCTCAAGGTGCTGCTGGAGGGAGATCCCTGCTCGATACTCGAGAATGAGTTCGTCAAGCCGGGCAAGGGGCAGGCTTTCAGTCGCGTCAAGTTCCGCAATCTCAAATCCGGGCGGGTCTGGGAGCGGACCTTCAAGTCGGGCGAGTCCATCGAAGCCGCCGACGTGATGGAGCTTTCCATGGAGTATCTGTACAGCGACGGCGAATTCCACCACTTCATGAAGACCGACGGCAGCTACGAGCAGGCCGCCGCTTCGGCGGCGGCGGTGGCCGAGGCCCTGCCGTGGATCAAGGAGCAGGATGTCTGCCAAGTGACGTTGTGGAACGACGATCCGATTTCCGTCACCGCGCCCAATTTCGTGACCTTGGCAGTGACCGAGACCGACCCAGGCCTCAAGGGCGACACGGCCGCCGGCGGCACCAAGCCGGCCACCCTGTCCACGGGCACCGTCATCCGGGTGCCCCTGTTCATCAACATTGGCGATGTGCTCAAGATCGACACCCGTAGCGGCGATTACGTCAGCCGGGCCTAGTGTCCCGTTGCGCCATTGGCTACCCATGAAGACTGGCGCCCCACCTGCTCCATAGCCGCGCTAAGAGCGCGGGCCGGGATGTTGGCCCAAATCCGCGCCTTCTTCGCCGAACGGGAGGTCATCGAAGTGCAGACGCCCACCTTGGGCCGCACTTCGGTCACCGAACCGCAGATCGAGAGCCTGCGCACCCGGGACGGCGCTTTTCTGCAGACGTCCCCCGAGCACTACATGAAGCGCTTGCTGGCGGCGGGCGCGCCGTCGATCTACCAACTGGGCCCGGTTTACCGGGCGGGCGAGTCCGGGCGCCTGCATCAGGAGGAGTTCACGATGCTGGAGTGGTATCGGATCGGTTACGACGACCAGGCATTGATGACGGAGGTGGCGGCTCTGATCGACGGCCTGCTTGGCCCAGCGCCCTATGAACGGATGACCTACGAATCCCTGGTCGGCGCCGTCCACGGTGAGCCAACCGAATTGGATCTAGCCTATGCCGAGGCCGTTGAAGCCCTAGGCCCATTGCGCTGCTTCGTCACCGACTATCCGGCCAGTCAAGCGGCATTGGCCCGCGTCCGAGGTGATGGCGGAGACGCCCGTGCCGCGCGCTTCGAACTCATCATCGATAGGGTGGAAATCGCCAACGGCTACCATGAACTGACGGATGCCGCCGAACTGGGCGCCCGCATGGCCAAAGACAATCAGCGCCGCCGCGAAGCCGGACGGGAAGTCATGGCCCCTGACGGGCGTCTGCTCGCCGCCATGGCTCACGGACTGCCGGACTGCGCCGGCGTTGCCATCGGCGTTGACCGCTTAGTCATGCTGGCCGTGGGCGCTTCAAGCCTGGCCGAGGTCGTGCCCTTTGCTGACCGCTGAGTCCAGAAAGCGGCCGATGGGCATCCCCATGCGGACCTTTTGGCCGGTCTTCAAGGCATCGAGTTCGCAAGCCCCCGGCGGGCAGCAGAGAATGACCGTTGAGCCGAGCAGAAAACGCCCCAGTTCCGCGCCCCGCTCAAGCGGCACGTCGGGATTGAGCGTTTCGATGTTCCGATAGGGCGATTGCGGGCCCGGCCAAGGCGTGGCAATACTGCCCACGATCAGGGCGCCGACCAACACCACCAGCAAGTCGCCAAAGCCGGTGCGCAAGCGGCATACCAATCGTTCGTTGCGGCAGAACAAGCCCTCCACGGCGTTCTCCGTGGCGGCGTTGACGGAATACAGGGCGCCCGGGATGGCCCGTGCGGCGGTTAGGCGGCCCGTCGCCGGAACATGGACCCGGTGATAGTCCCGCGGGGCCAGATAGATGGTGGCGAATTGGCCACCGTCAAATCCCTCGCCGAGTTCGTGGGCCAGGCCCGCCAGGGAGTAGCGCCAGCCCTTGGCCTGCAGCATGCGGCCGTCTTCGATGCGGCCGCTTTGGCTAATGGTGCCGTCGGCGGGACAGCAGATGGCGCTGTCATCCTCTGGCAGGGGGCGCGCCCCCGGCTTCAACTCCCGGGTGAAGAAGTCGTTGAACGAAAGGTAGTCCGTGAGGTTGCCGCGGGCCGCCTCGGTTAGGTCAACCTCGTAGGCGGCTGCGAAGGCGCGCATCAGCGGCATCCTGATCCAAGGCGCGGTGGCGCTGCCCAGCCAGCCCGCAGCCCGGGTCAGCCCGTGCTGGGGCAGCAGCCGCTGGACGGCGGCGAAGGCCTCATCCACGGGCGGCTTCCGGTCCACCGGTAGCGACCGGCAGGTCGTCTCGATTGCCCCACTCCGACCAGGAGCCGTGGTAGGCGCGAATGCTCGGAAACCCCAGCAAGCGGCCAACCAAGTAGGACAGCCCCGACCGGTGATGGGTCTGGCAGTGGGTGATGATGGACTTCTCCGCGACGATTCCGCGCCTAGCCAGCAGCCGCTCAAGATCAGGTGTCAAGCGCTGATGGTCCCACGGATTCTTGAGCTCCAGCCAGTCCAGGTGCACGGCGCCCGGCACATGGCCGGCGCGTTGGGCGGCCCGGCGCTCGCCCCGGTATTCGGCCAGCGAGCGGACATCCCATATCACTTGCTCGGCGTCGTCAATGGCGCGCAACACATCCTCCGCCTCCGCCACCGGCGACGGGTCAACGTCCAGCGCGACCGACGTTGGGCTGGGTTGCCGTCCGGCGCCCCGCGCAATGGGCCCGCCAGCCGCCGCCCAGGCATGAATGCCGCCGTTGAGGTAGCGCCAGCGCCGATGGCCGATGACGTCCAGCGTCCATAGAAAGCGCCCCGCCCAACCGCCGCCTTCATCGTCGTAGGCGACGACGTTGAGATCAGGCCGATAGCCCAAACGGGCAAACAGCCCGTTCAATCGTCCTAGATCCGGCAGTCGCCCAGTGGCAGGGGCAACCCCGCCCACCAGCTCCGCCGGCGCCACGTGCACCGAGCCGGGAATATGCCCGGCAGCGAACGCAGGCGCTTCGGCCACGTACACCAGCAACGAGCTGGAATCCGGTTCAAAAGCCCCGGCTTCCAGCAGGCCAACGTCACCCAAGTCGCTAATGGGCGTTCCCCAACATGCATCGAGCGGCCAATGGTACAGGCTACACGCCCTATGGAGTATCCTCGCCCGGCACCCACGAGCCGAGGAAGCCGTGACCGCGCACTTGGTATGGATCGATTTGGAGATGACCGGGCTTGACCCGGAGCGGGACGTCATCCTCGAAATCGCCACTGTCATCACGGACGATGCCTTGCGTGAAGTGGCCGTGGGCCCGGAAATGGCCATTGGGGCATCCTCAGCGCAACTCGATGCCATGGACGACTGGAACCAAACGCATCACGGTGCCTCCGGCCTCATCGAGCGGGTGCGCCAAAGCCCCCATTCCATGGCCGATGCACAGCGCCTGACCCTGGACTTCGTGCAGCAGCACGTTGCCGCTGACACGGCGCCTTTGTGCGGCAACAGCATCTGGCAGGACCGCCGCTTCCTGGCCCGCCACATGCCGGCGCTGGAGCGGCACCTGCATTACCGCAACATCGATGTGAGCAGCATCAAGGAGCTGGCCCGCCGCTGGTGCCCCGGCTTGGCGGAAGGGTTCACCAAGCGGAACGCGCACCGGGCGCTTGCCGACATCCGCGAGTCCATAGCCGAACTCGCCTACTACCGGAAGCATTTCTTCCGTCTTTGATCTGGACTCAGGCAGCTTCCAAGCGTTCCAAGGCCCAATCGATGTGCTCGCGCACCAGCTCAGAGGCGTCTTGGCGGGCATCGCGCAGTGCCTGCTTGGCCTCGGCAGTGGGTGGCCCGTTGCCCAGGGCGACCGCGAGGTTGCGCCGCCAGCCTTCGTAGCCAGCCCGGCGCAGGGCGGAGCCTTCGGTGCGGCGCAGGAAGGTGGCTTCGTCCCAGCGAAAGAGCTCGACCAGTGAGGTCGCATCGAGGCCGTGGCGGGGCTTGAAGTCCGCTTCCGCAGTGGTCGGCGCATTCCGGTTCCACGGGCAGCAAAGCTGGCAGTCGTCGCAGCCAAAGACGCGGTTGCCGATCAGCGGGCGCAATTCAAGGGGAATGGCGCTTTTGTGCTCGATGGTGAGGTAGGAGATGCAGCGTCGGGCATCAACGATCTTGTCGCCGACGATGGCGCCGGTGGGACAGTGGTTCATGCACGCCCGGCAGGCGCCGCAACGATCAACCTCGGCTTTTGACGTCTCCGGCAGCGGCAGGTTGGTGTAGATCTCGCCAATGAAGAACCAACTGCCGGCGTCCGGGTGGATCAGCAGGCTGTGCTTGCCCATCCAGCCGAGCCCCGCGTTTTCGGCCAGTGCCTTCTCCAGCACCGGGGCGCTGTCGGTGAAGGCGCGAAACCGGGCGTCCAAGGTCTGGGCGGCATCGTTGATCCGCAAGGCCAGCTTCGCTAGCCGAGGGCGCAGTACCTTGTGGTAGTCGCGGCCCAAGGCGTAGCGGGATAGGTAGGCTTGGTCCGGCCGGTGCAGGACACGCAACGGCTCCGTTCCCTCGGCCAGGTAGTTCATGCGCGCCGAGATGACGGCGCAGGTCTCGGCTTCCAAGCGCGCGGGATGCAGCCGCTTGTCGAGATTGCGCGCCATGTAGCCCATCTCGCCGTGAAAGCCCTTGGCCAGCCACTCGCGCACATGGGACTCATGGGCCGACAAATCCACATGGGTGATGCCGATCTGCTGGAAGCCCAGTTCCTGCGCCCAGTTCTCGATGACCGGAGCGGCTGGAAGCTGAGGTCGGTCCGCCATGCTGGGCAGTATAATGCGCTTCCGTGACCAACCTTTACACCAGCGCCCAGTGCCGCGAACTCGACCGCCTCATGATTGAGCAGGAGGGCGTAGCCGGCTTTGACCTCATGCGCCGCGCTGGCCAAGCGGCATTTGACGAACTGGTTCACCGTTGGCCGGGCGTTCGGTCGGTCAGCATCTGCTGCGGCAAGGGCAACAACGCCGGCGACGGCTACATCATTGCCGGTCTGGCCCAAGAAATCGGCTTGGACGTCCAGCTCCTTCAGGTTGGCGATGCATCCCAATTGCGTGGCGATGCGGCCTTGGCCAAGGCTTGGGCTGAGGAGCGCGACGTCATTTGCGACCCGGGTGATGCATCCTTCACCGGCGAGGTCATCGTCGACGCGCTGCTTGGCACCGGGCTCAACGGCCCTTTGCGCGAACCCTTCCAGTCGGCCGTCGAGCGCATCAACGCCTGCGCACTTCCGGTGTTGGCTGTCGATGTGCCGAGCGGCGTCAATGCCGACACCGGGGCGGTGGCCGATGCAGCGGTGCGCGCCGACGTGACCGTTTCCTTCATCGGCGCCAAGCTCGGTTTGCACACTGGGCCTGGGCTGGCCGCGCGCGGTGAACTGGTCCAGGCCGGGCTCGGCGTCACCGACGCGGTTTTGGCGCAAGTGCCGGGTTGCCCTTGGCTGCAATTCGACGCCGCCCAACTGCCCGCCTTGGCCATCGATCAGCACAAGCACCGCATGGGCCATCTGGTAGTGGTTGGCGGCGATGCCGGCATGGGCGGAGCGCCCCTGATGGCTGCGGAGGCGGCGCTACGGGCTGGAACGGGGCTGGTCAGTCTGTTGACTCGGCCGGAGCACCATGCGGCGATCTTGGCCCGCCGCCCCGAACTCATGGTGCGCGACGCCGAAGATGCCGAAGGCGCCGCCGCGTTGTTGGAGCGGGCTTCAGCGGTGGTCGCCGGCCCTGGCCTGGGCCGGGCGCCCTGGGGTGAACGGTTGAGCCGTCTAGCGCTCGCCGCAGGCAAGCCGACGGTCATCGATGCAGATGGCCTGCGCTGGCTGGCGGAACGGGGCCTCGGGGCAGCGGATACGCTCATCATCACGCCGCATCCGGGCGAAGCCGGTGCGCTGCTCGGCACCAGCGCCGCTGGGATTGAGGCGGACCGACCCGCGGCGGCTCTTGAGTTGGCACGCCGGTTCAACGCGGTCGCCGTGCTGAAGGGGCCGGGCACCTTGTGCGCCGCGGATGAACTGCTCGGCCTTTGCGCCCACGGCAATCCCGGCATGGCGACGGCCGGCACGGGCGATGTCCTGGCGGGCCTCATCGGCGGGCTGCTGGCTCAAGGGCTCGCGCCCAGCCGTGCCGCCGCCGTCGGCGCCTGCCTGCACGGCTGGGCGGGCGACCGGGCGGCGATGCGCCGGGGCCAGCGTGGCCTGATTGCTACGGACTTGTTCGAAGCCATCGCGGAAGCCGTCTCGTGAGACCGCTGGCGCCCGCCGGGCGCTACCTGCCCGACGAGGCGGCGACGCTGGCGTTTGGCCGGGAGTTGGCCGAGCTGCTGAGCGCCGCGGAAGGCTATAACCGGGATGCCATCGTCTATCTTCAAGGCGGGCTGGGTGCTGGAAAGACCACCTTGGTCCGGGGCATACTTCGGGCAATGGGTTTCGTCGGCCCGGTCAAGAGTCCCACCTACACCCTGCTCGAGCCCTATGACGAACTGCTGGTCTTCCACTTCGACCTCTATCGAATCGCGGATAGCCGGGAGCTTGACTTCATCGGCATCGACGACCTGCTGGCGGCCCAGGCCATCAAGCTCATCGAATGGCCGGAGCGGGGCGCGCCGCGCTTGCCGCCCCCGGACCTCAGCCTTTCCCTGCGCGTTCAAGGCGATGGCCGGCATGTGGAAGTGCAAGTTTAAGCGGCTCGGCCTGCTGGTCCTGCTGCCGTCGGCGCTGGCCCAAGGCGAAACGCTGCAGAACATCCGCGCCTACGAGGCGCCGGACCACACCCGCGTGGTGCTCGACACCTCGGCGTCCCCCAAGGCCAGCATCTTCGTCCTGAGCAATCCGAACCGCTTGGTCATCGACTTGGCCAACACCCGTCCGGCGGTTGGCTTCGATCCCGACGTTTCGAGCGCCATGGGCCGACGGGTGAAGAACATCCGCTGGGGCGCCCAGGCACGCGCTTACCGCGTGGTGCTTGATCTGGAAAGGCCCCTCAAGCGCAAGGACTTCCAGTTGCCGCCCATCGCCCCCTACGGCCACCGTCTGGTCATCGATCTTTTCGATGAACAGCCCGCGGAGCCGACGCCGCCCACGCCAACGGAGCCGGAGGGGTTGCGGCCCGTCGTCATCGCCATCGATGCCGGGCATGGCGGCGAAGATCCGGGTGCCATCGGGGCCAACAAGGTCTATGAGAAGCGCATCACCCTGTCCATCGCCCGCAAACTGGCGGCCCGATTCAACGACACGCCGGGATACCGGGCCATCTTGGTGCGCACCGGCGACTACTACATCCCCTTGCGCCGGCGCACCCAGATCGCCCACCGGGAGCGGGCGCACCTGTTCCTGTCGATCCACGCGGACGCCTTTAGGAACCGCAGCGTCAGCGGAGCGTCGGTGTACATGCTCTCGGAACGCGGCGCGGACAGCGAAATGGCCCGCTACCTTGCCGAGAAGGAAAACCGCTCGGATCTCTTCGGCGGGGTCAGCGATGTGAGCGTTGACGACATGGAGCCCTACTTGCGGCAAACGCTTACGGACCTCTCCATGCAAGGAAAGCGCCGTCAGAGCAGCGAAGTGGGGGGCGAGGTGCTCAGCCAGCTTGATCGGGTGACCAAGCTGCACAAGAAGCAGGTGGGCCATGCCGGCTTCGTGGTGCTTAAGGCCCCGGACATTCCGAGCCTCTTGATCGAGACCGGCTTCATTTCCAACCCCACCGAGGCGCGGCGGCTCAACCAAGCCGAACACCAAGGCAAGATCGTGGACGCCATCTATAGGGGCGTCGTCAACTATTGGCGGGACAATCCACCGCCGGGCACCTTGCTGGCGCAAAACGCCGGGGGCGAGATGAACTACAGGATTCAACGCGGTGACACCCTTTCCGGGATCGCCGCCCGTTACGGCACCACCGTGGCCCGCATTCGCCAGGCCAACGGCTTGGCGGGCAACCGCATTCGGGTTGGGCAGGTGCTCACCATTCCAGCCGATAGCTGAAGGTACGCCAGTGAACGCCCGCATCGCTCAACTGCCGCCTCCGGTGGCCGATCAGATCGCCGCGGGCGAGGTGGTCGAACGCCCTGCCTCCATCGTCAAGGAACTGGTGGAGAACAGCTTGGATGCCGGCGCTCGGCGCATTGAGGTGCGCATCGAGCAGGGGGGCGTGAAGCGGATTCGCGTGACCGATGACGGGCACGGCATTCATCCCGGCGACCTGCCGCTGGCGGTCAGCCGCCACGCCACCAGCAAGATCAGCGCCGCCAGCGACCTGGAAGGCGTCGCCAGCCTAGGGTTTCGCGGCGAGGCCTTGGCCAGCGCCGCCTCGGTGTCGCGGTTGACGCTATCCAGCCGAGTGGCTGGCGAGGACCGCGCTTGGCGCATCGAAGTGGCGGGTGGCGTCGAGACGGGCAGCGGACCTTGCGCCCATCCGCCGGGCACCACCGTCGAGGTCGAGGATCTGTTCTACAACACACCGGCGCGCCGCAAGTTTCTCAAGACGGAGCGTTCTGAGAATCAGGCAGTAGCGGCGACCCTGCGCCGCGTGGCATTGGCACACTTCGACACCGCCTTCGAGTGGCAGTTGGGCGGGCGGCGCGTGCTGATGCCGGCGGGCGCCCCGGAAGAGCGCCTCAAGGCGGTGTTGGGCGAGGACTTCATGGGCCGCAGCCTGGTGATCGACGAGCAGCGGGACGAACTCAACCTGTCCGGTTGGGTGGCCCTGCCCACCCTCTCCCGGCGTCTCGCGGATCAGCAGTTCTTCTTCGTCAACGGCCGGGCGGTGCAGGACAAGGTGGTGGGCCAAGCGGTCCGCCAAGCCTATCGTGACGTTCTGTTCCACGGTCGCCAGCCAGTCTTCGTCCTCTACCTGCGCCTGCCGGCCACCGAGGTGGACGTCAACGTGCATCCGACCAAGCACGAAGTGCGCTTTCGCCGCCCCCGGTCGGTGCGGGACTTCATCTTCGGCAGCCTCAACCGGGCCTTAAGGGACGTACGACCGGGAGACGGCGCCGCGCCGGGGCCAGCTCCTGCCCGGCCCGCAACTCGCGCCGGAGCGTCCGAAGCGGCAGGCGGGTTGAGCTTTCCCCAACGCCAAGGAGGGTTGTCAATCGGCACGGAGGGGGTGGGCGGTTCCACCCTGCAGGTGGCGGAGAGCCTAGCGCGCTATCAGGCGCGCGAGGCCAACGACGGTCAGCCGCCACCCTTGGGCTACGCGATTGCCCAACTGCACGGCATCTACATCCTGGCGGAGAACGCCGAGGGGCTGGTGATTGTCGATATGCACGCCGCCCATGAACGCATCACCTACGAGAAGCTCAAGCAAGCCGCGGATGCCCAGGGCTTGGCCAGCCAACAGTTGCTCGCCCCCCTCGCCCTCAACACCACCGAAGCGGAGGCCGAGCTGGCCGAAGAGCGGCAAACCGAGCTGGCCGCCATGGGGTTGGCCGTGGACCGCACCGGCCTTGCATCGATAGCGGTGCGCGCGGTGCCGGCCCTGCTGGCGAAGGGCAATGTCGAAGAGTTGGTTCGCGACGTGCTGGCGGAGATGGCGAGGCTCGGCACCAGCCGTGAACTCGTCAACCGCCGCGACGACCTGTTCGCCAGCATGGCTTGCCACGCTTCCGTACGTGCTCACCGCTCGCTGTCATTGGCGGAGATGAATGCGCTGCTCAGGGAGATGGAGCGCACCGAGAACGCCGAGCAGTGCAACCACGGCCGCCCGACCTACCGGGTGCAGACCTTGGCGGATCTGGACGGCCAGTTTCTGCGCGGGCAATAGGCTCCCTGATTCATGCCGATTGTCATACTGCTCGGCCCCACCGCGGCGGGCAAGACCGATGCCGCCATCGCCTTGGCGGAACGCTTAAGGTGCCACCTCATCAGCATGGACTCAACCCAGGTGTACCGGGGCTTGGACATCGGCTCGGCGAAGCCGCCGAGATCGGTTTTGGCGCGCTATCCCCATGCCCTGATCGACATCCGCGACCCGGCCGAGCCCTATACCGCTGCCGACTTCGTGGCCGACGCCGACCGCGAGGTCCGCGACGCGCTCGCCACCGGCAAAACGCCCGTGCTGGTTGGTGGCGCCATGCTCTACGCCCGTGCCTTTCGCGATGGCTTGGCGGCGCTGCCCCGGGCCGACCCGGAAGTGCGGGCCGCCATCGAAGCCGAGGCCGAGAGCCAGGGATGGCCTAAGCTGCACGCCCGGCTGGCCGAGGTGGACCCCGTGGCCGCAGCGGGCATTCATCCCCATAACGGCGTGCGTCTGCAGCGGGCGCTTGAGGTGTTCAAGACCACCGGACGCCCCATATCGAACTATTGGAAGGAACAAAAGCAATGCCCAGCATCCGAGCGCCTCGGTGAGCCGCTGCTTGAATTCGCCGTGGTTCCCGAGGATCGCGCCGCCCTGCACCGCCGCATCGAGGAGCGCTTTGACGCCATGCTGCGGGCGGGATTCGCTGAGGAGGTCCAGCGCTTGCGCCAACGGCCGGACCTGCATCTGCGCCTGCCGGCGTTGCGCGCCGTCGGCTACCGGCAGATGTGGGGCCATCTGGGCGGCGAGTTCGAAGCCTGCGAGATGCGCACCAAAGCCCTGGCCGCCACCCGTCAATTGGCTCGCCGGCAGTTGACTTGGCTGCGAGGCTGGCCTTGGGTGAAAGCCCTGCCGAGCGCCGAGAGGGCGGCTGCGGCAGCCAGTGCGGCCGCCGTCATCGATTGAGCGGCTGATCGGCGAGAAGCGCTCTTCAGCATCAAATGACGCAAATGCGCATTCTAGCTGTGAAATTTTGCGTTTTCCGATAGCTGCAGAACGAATTTGTTGCAATATGCGCCTTTCGCCGCTAGGTTAAGCGATGAACTGCACTAAGGACGATCATGTCGGCACCGGTCGCATTGGTCACGGGCGCCACCCGCGGCGCTGGCAAGGGCATCGCGCTTGGGCTTGCGAGCCGGGGCATGGTGGTTTACGTCACCGGACGGTCCAAGCACGAGGCCACCGCCACCCTTAAGGGCGAGGTGCTGCGCGGCACCCTCGATGAAACCGTTGCCGCCATCGATGCCGCGGGCGGCACGGGCGTTGGCATCCAATGCGACCACGCCGACGATGCCGCCACCCGGGCGGTGATCGAGCGGATCGATGCCGAGCGGCAGCGGCTGGACATTCTGGTCAACAACGCCGCGCACGTTCACGACAACCTGATCGATCCCGGCGGCTTCTGGGAGAAGCCACTGGCGCTGGCCGGCATCCTGGACGTCGGCCTGCGTTCGGCCTACGTCGCAAGCTACTACGCCGCGCCCATCATGGTCCGGCAGGGCTCGGGCCTCATCACCTTCACGTCGTCCTTCGGATCGGTCTGCTACATGCACGGCCCGGCGTACGGCGCGCAGAAGGCGGGATACGACAAGCTGGCCGCCGACATGGCGGTGGACCTCGAGGACACCGGCGTCGCCGCAGTGTCGCTGTGGCTGGGCCCGCAACTCACTGAGCGCACCGAGGTGGTGCTGCGCCATCGCGGCGAGCAGTACGACGACTTCATGGCGCTGGCCGAGACGCCGCAGTTCAACGGACGCGTCATTCACGCCTTGGCCGGGGATCCGCAACTTGCGGAAAAATCCGGGCTGACCTTGGTGACGGCGGAATTGGCGCTCGAGTACGGCTTGGCCGACGAGGGCGGCAAGCAGCCGCCTTCCTATCGCGAGCAACTTGGCGAACCGCGCATTCCCCACCCGGCGCGGGTGATCTAGTCAAGCGAGCCACTACCCGAAGGCGGTCCAAATCGACAGGTGGAACAACAACTAATATTATGTTCCCCTTGTAACTTGCGGGGATGTAGCTTGCGGGCATTAGCGGAGGCACGAGCATGCAGGATTTCACAGACAAGCTGGCCGTCATTACCGGCGGTGCCAGCGGCGTCGGCCGCTCGCTGGCCTTCGCGCTGGGCGCGGAAGGAGCGCGGGTGCTGATCGCGGACGTGGATGAGGCGGGTCTCAAAGCAACCGAAGCGGAGTTGATCGAGCGCAACATCGATGCCCGCAGCCAACGTTGCGACGTCTCCACCCAGGACAGCCTTAACGAGCTGGCTGCCACTGCCTTCGATGAGCTGGGCGGCGCCCATCTGGTGTTCGCCAACGCCGGCATCTCGGCGGGCGAGGCGGGCAATCTGTGGGAATACTCGCCCCATGACTGGCAGTGGACGTTCAACGTTAACTTTTGGGGCGTCATTCACAGCATCAACGCCTTCATGCCGCGGCTTGCCGGCCAAGGGGAGGAGTCGCATCTGGTGGTCACGGGCTCCGGCAACGGGGCGTTCATCGTCTATCCCGACCAACCCGTGTACACCGCAACCAAGGCCGCCATCCAGGCCGTGACCGAGGCGCTGCACATCCAGACTCGGAATCAAGGCAGCCCGGTACAGATCCACGCGCTGTTTCCGGGGCCGCACATCGTGGAGACGGGCATCTTCGACTCCGATCGCGTGCGCCCGGAGGCGTTTGCCAAACCGGAGGGCACTCCCGAAACGGGCATCAATTCGGCGGAGGACTTGCGCAAGGTCATGGAGTTCATGGGCCACGAGTTGGTCACCACCCATCCGGACGAGGTAGCGCAAACGGCGATTCAGGGATTGCGCGACAACCAGTTCTGGATCGCGCCGATCAACGCGGGCACCAAGGAGAAGATCAGGGCACGGTTCGACTCGATCCTCAATCGAAGCGAACTGCCCATCCCCACACTCGGCTAACAGGAGAGAGAGCCATGGGCATCGGACTCGACCTACCCATCCCCTTCGGCTGGTTTGCCGTCGCCTACAGCAAGGATCTGGCGCCCGGCGAAGTCAGCCCGACGTTCCTGTTCGGCCAGCACCAGGCGCTGTTCCGCACCGAAAGCGGCGAAGCCAGGATGCTGGAGGCGTTCTGCCCGCACCTCGGCGCGCACCTCGGGCAGGGCGGCAAGGTCGTGGGGGAACAGATCGCCTGCCCCTTCCACGGTTGGCAGCTCGACGGCGACGGCGTCGTGCGGGAGGTGCCCTACGCTGAGACCATGCCGCGCCGCACCCAGGAAGGCGCCTGCCTCTACAGCTATCCGGTGCAGGAACGCAATCAGATGATCTGGGCTTGGTACCATCCCCGGCGCATCGAGCCCACCTTCGAGATCGAGGACATCCCGGAGTTCTCGGATCCTGACTGGAGCGAACTCGAGACCTACGAGTGGGAAATCGAGTCGCACATCCAGGAGACCGGGGAGAACGCAGTGGACATCGCCCACTTCGTTTACGTGCACAGCGCCCGGACCATGCCCAAGGCAAACATTACCCTCGACGGCTGCCGCCGCATCACCGAAATGGTGTCCCTCTCGCCCAAGATTGGCGAGGACGGCACCATCGATTTGTCGAAGACGGAGGATTCCTATCTGATCAGCCGCAACTGGGGGCCGGGCATGAGTTCCCAGACCTTCGACCGCGCCTTCAAGACCGTCATGATGGGCACCATGACGCCGGTGACCAACAACAAGCTGATCCTGCGGTTCGCGTTCACCAAGCCGAGGAACATCTCCGAGCAATTCAACGTGTTGACCAACGGCCTGATCGCGGAGACGGTCCGCCAAGTGGGGCACGACATCGAGATCTGGAAGCACAAGCTCTATCGCGACGACCCCATCCTCTGCGACGGGGATGGCCCGGTGGCGAAGTACCGGCAGTGGTTCCGGCAGTTCTACGACGAGGGCGCCGAAGACGCCCCGATCCGGCTGGTCGGTTAGCACCCGGCTGGAACGAGGCAGCCCATGGCCACCACCGCTGAATACGGCCTTGGCCCCTTCACCTTCCCCCGCGGCTGGTTCATGGTCGCGGAGGCGAAGGAGGTGGGCGACGCCGTGTTGCCGCTACGCTTCTTCGACAGGGAGCTCGCCCTGTACCGAGGCCGGAGCGGCAAGCTGGTGCTGCTGGACGCCAATTGCGCCCACATGGGCACCAACATGGCGCGCAACCGGACCTCGTATGTGGTTCTCGACGGCCAGATTGAAGGCGACTCCATCCGTTGCCCATACCACGCTTGGCGCTATGGGCCGGATGGCCGGTGCGACGACATCCCCTACCACGACGGTCCCATTCCGGCGAAGGCCTGCGTCAAGAGTTGGCGCGTGGAGGAACGATACGGCTGCGTGTGGATGTGGCACGACCCGGAAGGCGAGGAGCCGGACTACGACATTCCGAATCTGCCGGAATGGGACAACCGGGCTTGGGTGCAGTGGACCATCGATCACATGGGAGAGATCGATTCGCATCCCCAGGAAGTGATTGACAACATGGCGGACGCGCCGCACTTGGGTCCGATTCACGGCTCGACGCTGGAGTACTTCGAGAACGAAGTGCGGGACCATGTGGTCATACAGCGGCAGGGCGGTGGCCACAAAACCCTGGCCGCCAGCAACACGCTGCTGGAGACCGACACCTTCTACACCGGCCCGGCCATCCTCATTTCGCGCCTGACCGGCTTCTACGACGCCATCATGCTGATCACCCACACGCCAGTGGACGATGGCCGTCTGAAGGTCTGGCACGCCCTGATGGTCAAGAGCGAACACGACGAAGCGACCGAGGCGGACGTTGCCCAGGCACGGGAGTTCCAGGAGTCGAGTCGTTTGGCCTTCCTGCAGGACTTCGAGGTCTGGGAAGCCAAGGCGCCCGTCTTTCAGATCATGCAGATCAAGAGCGACGGGCCGTTCCACAAGATCCGCGAGTGGTATCGCCAGTTCTACAATCCGCGTGAAGAAGCCGCCAAGCGCCAAACCAAGGCCAACGGCACCTATCTCACCAACTGGCTTAAGCCCGCACCCGAGGAGGTGGTCGCCCGAGGGCGGTATTGATGCATCTCGCGTTCAGCTCCATGAACACGCCGAGCGATCCCCATCCGGCAAAGCTGGCCCGGGCGCTGGAGGAGCGGGGATTCGAGTCGCTCTGGTACGGCGAGCACAGCCACATCCCCTGCTCGCGCCGCACGCCCTATCCGCCCGGCGGGGAGTTGCCCGCTCCCTACCGACGGATGATGGATCCTTATCTGTCGTTGATGACCGCCGCCAACGCCACGAGCGAGTTGCGGCTCGGCACCGGCATCGCGCTGCTGATGGAGCGCGATTTGTTTTCGCAGGCCAAGACCATCGCCACCTTGGACCGGCTGTCCGGCGGCCGGGTGCTCATCGGCACGGGCGTGGGCTGGAACCGCGAGGAATTCGAGAACATCTGCCCGCATCCTTTCGACAAGCGCTATGCCGTGCTGCGCGAGACCGTCGCCGCAACCCGGGCGCTGTGGACCGAGGAGGCGCCGTCCTACCAAGGCGACTACGTTCGCTTCGATGCCGTATGGAGCGATCCCAAACCGGTTCAGAAAGGCGGTCCCAAGATTTTCATGGGCGCCATGGGGCCGCTGGGCAGGAAGCACGCCGCGGCCTGGGCCGACGGTTGGTATCCGGTGGACATCGGCATGGGGGACGTCGCCGCGTCGATTGCCGCCTTTCGCGAGGAAGTCCGCGCGGCGGGCCGCGACCCCGACCGCGTCGAGATCAACATCCAAATCATGGACCTTGGCAACTTGGATAGGCTCAAGGGGTACCGGGACCTCGGCGTCGAGCGTGCAACCATCGGCGTGTCCAATGATCTTTGGGACAAGCCGGAGGCGGTGATGCCGATGATCGACCAATACGCGAAGATCATCCCGGACTTGAGTTGAACTTGCCGGACAACCTGTCGAGCAGGAGGTCCAAATCATCGGGAAGGGCATCGCCGCGCCAGGCGACGTGTCGGTCCGGGCGCACGAGTATCAGCTTGGTTTGCAGCCACTCGCTGTGATCGGGCACTTCGCAATTCAAAACGTCCAAGGGGAATCCCCGCCTCCGGGCCGCTTCGACGAACGCATCGGGGGCGATGGCCGCGTCAAACGAGACCAGTGTGTAGCCCTTGCCGAGCGCATCGTACAGGGAGGTGTCATCGTCGATCCAGAAGTGCGGCATGCGGCACCCCGGCACGCTGGAGGGGGTATGCGACCCCATCTCGTAGCTGGGCGCAGGGCTGCCGTCGTATTGAATGATCGGGGAATCGTCGTAGTAGTAGCCGAAGTTCAGCCCTTCGCAGGCGAATTGGGGGGCATTAATGTCATAAAGCTGCTTGCCGATTCGGTTGCGCAGGATGCGCCCGATGAGGTGCCGCTTCTCGATCATTTTGGGAATGGCTCGCTGTTGGGCGCGCTCCATGTACTCAAGGGCCTTGCCCATCGCCAGCTTGCTAACCTGTTCCGTGATCGGGTGGCGCTCCTGCTCGTGCGCCTCGAGAATGCGTTCGTCCGCCTGTCCGTTCAGGACCGCCGCCAGAAGCCAGGACAGGTTCATGCCGTCTGCGATCCCGGCGTTCATGCCATAGCCCGCGAAGGGAATCCAGATGTGGGCCGCATCGCCGCAGAGGAAGACGTTGTCCACTCTGAAGCGCTCCGCAATCAACCGACGCGCCGTCCAATCCTGGTGATGCACCACCTCCCAGGTGAAGTCCTGGCCGACCCCCAACACGTCGCGGATCGACTGGTCGCGGTCCACCGACTCAAACTCCCTGGACGTTGAGAATGTGCGGTGAATGAGCCAGAGCTCCTCGCCGTCAATCGCCACGACCGTGCCCGTCGTGCGCGGATTCAATGCCCAAGCCATCCACGCCGGCTTGCCGGGAAACAGATCCTTGATCGCCTTGCTGCGGACCAGCGAGGTGCGGGCCTTGGAGATTTCCGCATCGCCGACCAGCCTTATCCCCATTTGGCTGCGCACTGAGCTTGAGCCGCCGTCACAGCCGATCAGGTAGCGGCTGTTTATGGTGACCGATTCACCGGCTTTCGACTGGCAGGTGGCCACGACACGTCCACCCACGTCCTCATAGGACGCGTCCTCATGGGACAGGAACTTGGTGTCGGGCAGCAGGGTGATGCGCTCAAAGGTCCGTGCGTGCCGGAACAGAATGGGGTTCAGGTACAACTGGCTGACCCGCACCACCGGCTCCGGCGTGGGCCAATGGCTGTCCAGGTAGCCCGGCGCGCTGCGGGTGCCCCGGGCTAGACGCTCATTGCGGCTGGGCTGGATGATGCGGGCAATCTCCTCGCCCGCGACGCTGGTGCAGTACAGTACGTCGGTCGGGAAGTCGTCGGACAGTCCGGCGGCCCGCACCGCATCCGCCACGCCGAGCTGCCGGAACACCTCCATGGTGCGCGCAGCTACGGTGTTGCACTTGGCATCGGCGGGATCGTCCTCGGATCGACTCTCCACGACCACCACGTCGATGCCGCGCTGGGCCAGATCCATGGCCAGCGTCAAACCCACCGGTCCCGCACCGATCACCGTCACCTGTGTATCCACCGCGCGTAGGCTCCCTGCCGTCGATCACTTTGCGAAATGGTAGGCGATCTGGCAGGGATGGTGAAACAGGTGCTTCAGGGTTCGGCCTGCGACAGTGGTGCCAGCCTGGCGCTGGACAGGTGGATCAGAATGTCATTAGATCAACGCCTTGAAGTCCGTTAATCGCGCAATCGGGGGTACGAGAGCGCATGGCGAACGCCGTTTCCCATTCGCACAGCAGCCCGCATCCGGCGGCTGCGTTCTGGCAAGTCCTCCGCGCCTTCACCGAGATCAATTGGCTGGTGGGGGCGGGCAACTACCAGGTTGGAGAGCACGAGGGACGCACGGCGCGCGTTCTGAGCATGGACACGCCCATCGTCGAATTCCTGCTCGGCTGTGACGATGAGCGCCGCGAACTCCGCTACGGCGTGGTCAAGAATCCCTTTGTGCCGGTGGACGGCTACCAAGCAACCGTCACCGTGGAGCCCAGCGACGGGGGCTGCCTCGTCCACTTCAGCGCCACGTTTGAGCTTGACGAGGTACCGCTCGAACAAGTCAGGGAGATGCTCACGGCCGCCTACCGGATGATGGCCGGCCGGATCGACGGCGAACTTGGGTAGCGTCGCCAAAACAACCAAGGATTCACCCATGGGAACATACGTCGTCACCGGCGCCGCCAGCGGCATCGGCCAAGCCATCAAGCGGGCGCTGGAGTCCGAGGGGCACCAAGCCATCGGCGTGGACCTGCGGGAGAGCGACATTCGCGCTGACTTGGCGGATGGCGACCAACTGGCTGCGGCCGTCGCGGAAATTCAACGCCTTGCTCCGGACGGTCTTGATGGCTTGGTGCCCTGCGCCGGGGTCGGCGCGGAGAACCCCAACAAGGCGCTGATCCCGCGGGTCAACTACTTCGCAACGATCGATCTGGTGGAGGCGCTGATGCCCACGCTGGAGAAGCGCGGTGGCGCTGCGGTGCTGATCTGCTCCAACTCGGCCACCCTGATGCCCTATGAGGACGGCTACGTGCAAGCCTTGCTGGACGGTGAACGGGACAAGGCCACTGGCTTCGCCGAGTCGATGGCCGGCTTCCAGCTCTATGGCGGCGCCAAGTTCGCCTTGGGGCGCTGGATGCGAGCCAGAAGCGCCGCCGCGGCCCAAGCCGGCGTGCGCCTCAACGCGCTGGCGCCCGGCTACACCGAGACGGCCATGACCGAAGCCGGCTTGCAGGATCCCCAAATCGGCCCCAGCATGCGGGAGTTCGTTAAGACCATTCCCATCGGCCAAAGCGCCCAGCCGGAGGATCAGGCCAACGCGGCGCTTTTCCTGCTCTCCCAGAGGGCCGCCCACATTGCCGGGGCGGTGCTGTTCGTTGATGGCGGCCACGACGCGATGTTTCGCCCGGACCGTTTCTGATCGGAAACCCAATAGCAAAGGAAGTTGATCCATGAAAACCTCACATCGGCTCAAGTTGGCAACCGCGGCGCTCGGCTTCTCCTACGGCTGCGCCACCCTGCCGCCTGACGCAAGCGTCGCTTTCATGGACGGCGACCTGCCCGTTTCCGGCTGGTTGGAAGACTCTTATGTTGGAGTGCGGAACCAGACGGCAAAGCTCATTAATGGGGGAGCATCGGCCGGCCGGTTTACGTGCCGCCCGTGCTACTACAGTAGAGTCGAACAGGATCCGCTGGCACAAAGGCTGACGGCGCACTGGCTTTGGACCCAGTGCGCATTGATGATTTTTCCGTTCGATTGACTTAGACTACCCATATCAAAATGCTAATCGATCTGGCCAAGCCATGCGTCCACGCGCCGTGCACCGGCACCGAAACCTCGAGAGGCTCATTAAGGAGGCCGGCTCGGTCAGCCGGCTTGCGCGCCTAGCGGGCACCAACGGTTCGTACCTGAGCCAGGTGCGCAATCGCACGCCCACGCCGGCTGGCCGGCCGCGCGGCATCGGTGACCGCCTTGCCTCCATGCTGGAGGCGGGCATGGGCAAGCCCTCCGGGTGGCTGGATGAGCCCCATGTGGATGGCGCAGCGGCGCAATCCGGCAGCGCCTTGCCGCCGGAGGAGGGCGCCCACGCCCCGCCGCGGCCATCGCCCCATGGCGGCGGACTGGTCCATGACCAGGGCAGGCTCTGCCCGCTGGTCTCCTGGGTCCAGGCTGGCGACTGGTCGGAAGTGGCGGACTTGGGTTCAGCGGAGGACCTGGACCTGCACATCTGCCCGGTGTCCTGCGGCTCCAACACCTTTGCGCTTAAGGTGAAGGGCGAGAGCATGGCGCCCGAATTCCGCGAGGAGGACGTCATCTTCGTTGATCCCGAGCGGTCGCCCGACCCCAACAGCTACGTCGTGGTCTGCACCGAGGCCACGGGCGAGGCCACTTTCAAGAAGCTGATCGAGGAAGGCGGGCGGCGTTACCTGCGCGCCGTCAACCCGGCGTGGCCCAACCCCATCGTGGAAGCCCGACCGGATGCGCGGATTTGCGGGGTGGTGGTTTACAAGGGACGTCAGTTCTGAACGGCGGTTGATGTTCCCGGTCAGCGGGGCGCGGTGCCCGCCTTGGCCGCGGCCTGCCGCTCCTGCGCCCAGCGCTGGGTGTAGGCCCAGAGGCTCCGCATCGGAACGCCATGCTGGCGATGCACCCGCAAGTACTGGTCAGGTTCCAGCGGCCGCTGGGGGTTGTCGCTCAGGGAGTCGCCCACCGCCCGCCACAGCCGGTGCTCCGTTTGCTCGTCGAGCGACGCGGGCCTTCCCGCACCCGTCGTCACGCCGGCCAAGCACCTTGTGCGGCTGTAGTCCCGTTCCTTCATGCCGAAAAGCGCCTGCATCATCAGCCTTGGCGAATCGGCTTCGATAAGCGCCAGCCGCAGCTCTTGGGCCTGCCGCGCCCTGACCAGACGTCCCATCAGAATACGGAACCTTTGCGGGTCGAGCCGAACCTCGAAGCAGTGGGTGCGCACCGTCTCCAGATTCGCGAGTTCATCCAGCGTCAACGCCCCGATTTCGCGAACTTGCGCGGGGTCGAGCCGCAGTTCCCGCAAGGCGTCCTCGTCGCCGTTCGCGATGCACAGGGCAGCGTAGCGCAGCACCGCGGCGGTCAATTCCACCAGCCCGTTTCGGCTCATGGGCCTGCCATTCCGAGCCGGAGGCCCCGCATCGGCAGCATCACGCGGGTTCGGGCGCCGCGGTTGCCGCCGCGCTCGGCCGCTTTGGCAAGTTCGGGCTTGCCGGTTTTTCTTGGTAGGTTGGTCATCATGGGTAGGAATCTAGAACGTTAAATAGCATATTACAACATTTTATCCCTGCCGAATTGTTATTAATTTGATAAATTTCCGTCAGTGGCGACCACCACGGTTACCTCCGCCCGCATCGGACGCAAATGGCACGCCTCGATGCCGAATGCCTCAATGCAGTAGGTGAGCGAGTAGGCGTAGGAGCCGTCCGGCTTGCCGGTGATGGCGTGGGAGAGGCTAAAGCCCTCAAAGGCGAGCTTGCCGTCCTCGAACAGGCGGTACTTGGTTGCGCCCGTCACTTGGGGCCAAGCCACCGTATAGGCGCCATCGGTGGAGGGGTTGGGGTGCGCCATCAGCGCACTGACGCCAGCGGGCATCATCATCGGCGCCGCGCAGCCCAGCAGGCCCAGCGCAAGCAGCCCGGCCCAAGCCATGCGCCGCCACCAACTCGCCGCCGTTGACCGGCCATTCGCCACTTTGCGGAGGAAACTGTTCATGGAGCCGATTGTGGGCAGGCGCAACGAACGCCGCCAGCGAAAACCGCCGCAAGCTGTGCCGGGGTTTTCCGTTGACAAAAGCCAGCCCGATCAGCGGGGCTTTGCTTCGTTCCCGGCCTCGGATAAATAGGCAATGGCGGGAGCGGTGGCGATGACCGCTGAGTTGTGCTTGACGACCTGGCGCGCCTCGGCAATCGTCTGGAGGCGCTGAAGGGCCGGCACAGGGGGCATTGGAGCATTCGCATCAACCACCAGTGACGGATCTGCTTCAAGTGACCCGACGGCAGTTCCGGCCCGACCGAAGTTGAAATCGTCGACTACCATTGAGAGGAGACTTGACATGCGCGAACCCATCCATCCCGGTGAGACGTTACGCGAAGACCTCGACGCGCTCGGCATGAGCGCTGCGGAGTTGGCGCGGAGAATCGAAGTGCCGGTGAACCGTGTCACGGAGATTCTCAACGGCCGACGGTCCGTCACCGGCGACACCGCCCTGCGGCTTGGGCGCTTCTTCGGCACCTCGGGGGAGTTTTGGCTCAACCTCCAGAAGCTCTACGAGCTGCGGCGTGCGGAGCGGAAGAACGGGGCGAAGATCGCCCAGCTGCCGACGCTGGATGCCGGGACGGATCTGCACGCGTCCGGTTGAGCGCCGACGCTCAGCGGCCGATGATTCAAGTACCGGCTTCGTCCCGCCCACGTATTCGGAAAAGCCAGCTGGCGGCTGCCCCCGCTATTGATGATCAGCCCATGCACGTAGCTGTTCGAATTGTAGCCGTCCGCCTGACCAGGGAACGGATGATAGTCCGAGCACTTGCAGTAGCTCGAGTCCACGGACTTGATCTTCTGGTAGTACGACCCCACCGTTTGTCCCTCGGGCGGCTCTAATTCTTTCTTTCCCGCCCGCGGCGGTTCGGCAAGAGCCTGTTTCTCGATACGCTCAAGGAGTTGTTCGAGGGCAGCAAGGACCTGTTTCGGGGCCTCTCCGTCCACGGCCGTTGGGACTGGTCGGCGCACCATCCGGTGGTGTCCCGACTGGTTCGGACTTTCAGGGGGGCGACTCGATTTGGATGTCGCCAGCGAAGGGCTCGAAGTTGCGGCGATTCCAAGTGAGGATGGCGGATGCCCCTGCCTTGAACGCCGCAGCGGCGATCAGGGCGTCATACATCTGCCCGCCTCGCACACCGCGCCGCTGGAACTCCGTGTGCGTCCGGGCGTGATGTTCGTGCCAGCCGCAGGCCGACGCGATCAAGCTGTTCGTATCGCAAAGATAGGGGGTCACTCCGGAAGTCGGCTCGCTGCGCTTTCAGAACGCGTTTGGGCCAAGGTCCGCTCCACGTCTGCGGTGGTCAGGGCTTCGCCTTCCGTTTCCGTAACGGCGATCAGCGAGGTGCCGGAACGCCTGAACGTGACCTCCGCCGGAACCGGTTCGATCTCCACGCAGCTGTCAAGCACACGAAATCGCACCCGAGTCCCAGGGTGCAGTTGTGCCGCCTCGCGGACTGGCTTGGGCACGACGAGACGCCCGGCGCGGTCAATGGTTGCATCCATGGGAGCCGTTTTACCTTTCTTCATGCCATTTGATCAAGGCTGTGGGTGTAGTCGTGTTGTGTGTGTTGAGAACAAACAGTGACGTCCGGCATTGACGCTGTGTCGGGGCCTTGGGCGTGCCCAGCCGCCCTCTCCTCGGCCTGCTCCTGGTTGAACGCTTGGCTGAACGCCGCCCCGGTTAGGGCTCTGTTGGCGAACTTGCCGCCGACGCCGTTGGCGGCGAACAGGCCCGTTCCCGTCCACAGGCCCGCACCCGGCAGCCAGACGGAGATGGCGATGCTGGCCAAGGGCCGGATCAGCCCCTTGAGGAAGTGGCCGGACGGGTCCGTGTGCGCCAAGGGGTTGTTGAGGGCGTAGCTGTAGCGGTTGTGGCTCTGGAGGTTGGCGGGGAACTGCACGAACGGGTCGGCCCGCAGGAAGCGGCCCAGCGCGGGGTCGTATATCCTGCCGTTCATGTGGACGGCGCCGACGGCATCGAGCATCTCGTGGCCGGTGAAGCCGCGGGTGGTGGCGCAGCCGTCGAAGGCGGCGGCCGCCGCCCCGGCGAGGCCGGTCCAGTCGCCGGGGTCCCGGCGGGCGCCCCAGGCGGCGAAGCTCATGGGCTGGACCAGGGCGCCTTGGGCGTTGGCCAGCCCGTCCACGCTGCCGAGGTGGTCGCGCAGCACGTAGCGCACGGCGTCGGCCTCGCAGCTGCCGACCGCGGGGCCCTCGACCTCGATGGCCGTCCCGCCGATGCGGCGGCGCACCGTCACGGTCCCGTCGGGATAGGTGATCTTCTCGACGCCGCCCAAGTACAGGGTGGTGGTCGGATTGCCGCCGCCGTCGGTGTCCACGCGCTTGAACCGGGCGCGGTCGGGGCCGTGGGCGAACGCCGACGTGCGGCTGCCCTTGGCGATGGAGGTGGCCTTGCCGAACGCGGCGTAGGCGATGGTCCGCCCGTCGCTGGACGAGACGTTGCTGCCGTTGGCGTCGTAGGCGTAGTCCACCCTGGCGGGGTTGTCGCCCTCCGGCGTCACCGAGGCGACGGCGTGGGGGCGTCCCGTGCCGCCGGAGTCGGCGCCGTAGGCGTAGGTTCCGACGCCGGTCCGGGAGCGGATGTTGCCGTAGCCGTCGTAGGCCACCGACATGGCCGGCCCGGACCCGACCCTGTGCGACTCCAGCCGGTTCAGCTTGTCGTAGCCGAACGCCCCGGCCAGGGCCGACGCGCCCTCGCCGCTGGTGCGGCTCTTCAGGTTGCCCAGGGCGTCCCACCGGTAGGCGAGGTCCTGCAGGCCGTTGGCGGAGGACTTGCCCGCCTCGATGCCCAGCAGCCGCCCGGTGCGCCCGTCGAACGCGCGGGTCCGCTTGACGCCGTTGCCGAGCGTCTCGGCGGTCACGTTGCCGCGGGCGTCCATGGCGGTGACGGTGCGGTAGGTGGCGTTGGGGGTGAACTTCCCTTGGCCGTCCCAGGTCCCGGCCGCATCCTGGAGCCGCTCCATGTGCCCGTGGGCGTTGTAGGCGTAACGGACGCCGTTGAAGTCGAACCTGGCCTCGGTGCGGCTGGCGTCAAAGAACTGGAACGGGCGGTCGAACTGGTCGTAGGTGGCCTTCTCGTGGTGCGTGTCCGTGCCGGTCCCCGGCACGGTTTCCGCCGTGGAGGGGTAGCCCAGCGCCTCGTGCGACTGGGTCCGCTTGTAGCCGGACCTGTCGTCGCGAACCTCGGTGACTTGGCCCAATCCGGTGCCGGCGTCGTAGGTCCACGAGGCGTCGCCTTCATGTGCCGGGAGGTGGCCTAGGATGTCTGCCGCCTCGGTCCGGCGGTAAGGACGGGATCCAATCGCACCTAACGATCTACGGCTAGTCCTTTCGTCTGGCTATGTAAAGCCGAGTGATTCCCCCATACCAAAGATCCTCACCCACGATCTCGAACACCTTCAAAGGCCACTGCCGATGTATGTCCTCTGGTGGATACACCCGGAGCACATCGATAACCTCTCTATCCACCCCATATCCACCCTCGTTGCTCCACCGATAGCTAGGAATGTGGCCCTCAACAAATGTTCGGTAGCACGATACTACATAGACTGGGTTGACAACTACACCATCTGCCCCGCGGAAACGAGCGGGATCAATAGATACCTCAATACCTGCATAGGAACCAGTCAGCAGGTGGGATTGGGGTGCATTTGTGCGCTCGTAGTTGCGATACGTTTCTTCTACAGACACTCCCCACAGCTCAGATGGCGGCATGCGCGGCTCGTCATACACATAGGTCCCGTAAACTTCTTCCAGTGCCTTCTTTTCACAGTTGGTAATGGAATCCTCAATGGGTTCGGCGAAGCAATTCGTTCCCAACAGTAGGGCGATGGCAGCGCTAGAAATTGCATGACAAACACCCTTGGCTGCCGCATTTGCCGTGATCGACTTATTCCCTTCGCGTAAGTGTTCCATCGCGCGTTTCTCCTTCTGATCAAACCATCGGGCCAAGCCAGCGCAACTGCCGTGGCGCAAGCGTTCGCCCATCCCGGGGCATTTCTGTCTCGACGCTGCGTATGGCATCCAGCAGCACGACTTCCCGGTGTGCTAGGCTGGGAACAAGCCCTGCGGCCATGAGTGGCTATTCCTGTCGCCTAACGACAAATAGCCAAGCACGATCCCGGATCCAAAGATCGTCGCCCACGATCTCGAACTCCGCGACCTGCAATTCCCTGCCAGTACTCTCTAGCCGAGACACCGTAAGCACATGAATTACCTCTCGTTCCCAACCGAAAACATTGTCGTCGCTCCAAGTTTGGAAAGGAAAGTGCTCGACAACGTGTGGGTAACACCGTGTTTCATAGTGCGGATTGGCAACCACGCTGTCTCCCCTCGTGAAACTAGCAGGTTCGATCGATACTTCTAGGCCGGTGAAGGATCGGGCCTCTGTCTCAGATAGGCCCGACCAACTGGACGGGGGTGCTTCAACGTGCTTGTAGTCCCCGTACACTTCCTTCACGGATAGTTTCGAGGGTGCTGTCGGCCTCAATTTCAACTCGTCATACATGTATCTTCCGTACACTTCTTCCACTGCCTTCTTTTCGCAATCCGCACTGGATACCCCGATTGGGTTGGCGATGCAGCCGACTGCGAGCAGCAAGGCTAGGACACCCGCAAGAACACGACACCTGCCGCTCGCTCCCACCCTTACCATGGCTCGTACACTCCCTTGGAATACACGTTCCATTCCGCGTTCCTCCTGTTTTCCAGCCCTCGGCTGACCGAGTCGCCCACCCGGTTCCAAGCCTTCCAAGCCCGTTCCAGACTCGGGTATGGTGTAGCGGCTTCCGGGTCTTTGATAAGAGCCGCAGCCGACGACCTCGCGAATGCCCCTGCCCCAATGTTGTATGACAACATCACCGCAGCGTCAAACTGCTGCTGAGACATCTTGGCGGGCAGCACCTTAGCTACTCTTTCGACGAAGGCAGCGATATCTGACTTGAATAGCGCCTCAGCCTTTTCTGCCGTGATGCCGTCCTTGTACTCTGCCCAGTCGCCTTCTTCTATCAGGTGACCGTATCCGATGGTTGCGCCCTTCTCCCAAGCGGTGATCTCCTCGCCCGTCCTGTCCGAGTAGGGCTTCAGGCGCAGCCCCTCGGCGCTCCTGAGCAGTTTCTCCCCCTCGGCACTCAGCGCCCTCGAATGCAGTTCGTCGTTGAACGCCCTGGAGAACGCCCCGGTTATGGCCCCGTTGGCGAACTTGCCGCCGGTGGCGGCGGAGAGGGTGCCGCCGACGGCGGCTGCCGCGGCCGTCCGCCGGAAGCGGCCCCCGATCCGGCCGATGGGCCCGCTGAGCGCCTGTGCCGCCCCCGCCGAGACGAACCCGTGGCCGAACCGGCCGCCGCCGATCACGCTGGTGATGCCGCCCACGGCGCCGTGGGAAAGCGCCTTGAGCGAGGAGCCCGTGAAGCCCTCCTTGAAGCCGATGTCGCCGACCCCGTGGAAGGCGGCCGCGCTGAACGCGCCGACCGCCGCGCCCTTGAGGCTGCCGCTGCCCACCGCCCCGGCGATGAAGCCGGAGACGGCGACCGCGCCGATGCCGTTGGCGGCAAACAGGCCGGTGCCCGTCCAGAGGCCCGCGCCCGGCAGCCAAACGGAGATGGCGATGCTGGCCAAGGGCCGGATCAGCCCCTTGAGGAAGTGGCCGGACGGGTCCGTGTGCGCCAAGGGGTTGTTGAGCGCGTAGCTGTAGCGGTTGTGGCTCTGGAGGTTGGCCGGGAACTGCACGAACGGGTCGGCCCGCAGGAACCGGCCCAGCGCGGGGTCGTATATCCTTCCGTTCATGTGGACGGCGCCGACGGCGTCGAGCATCTCGTGGCCGGTGAAGCCGCGGGTGGTGGCGCAGGCGTCGTAGGCCGTGGCGTCGGCGTCCGCCAGCGGCGTCCAGTCGGCGGGGTCGGCCCGCTCGCCCCAGGCGGCGAAGGCCGTGGAGCGGACCCTGCGGCCCTGGGCGTCCAGCAGTTCGTCCACGCTGCCCAGGTGGTCGCGCAGGACGTAGTTGACGGCGTTGGCCGGGCAGCCTCCCCGCGCCGGGCCGGTGGTGAGGATGGCCACGCCGCCGATGCGGCGCTTGGTCTCGACGGTGCCGTCGGGGAGGGCGATGCGTTCCACGTTGCCGATGTAAAGGGTCGTGGTCACTTTGCCCCCGCCGTCGGTGTCCACGCGCTTGAACCTTGATCGGTTCGGGCCGTGGGCGAACTCGGACTTGGGTCCGCCCTTGGCGATGGAGGTGGCCTTGCCGAACGCGGCGTAGCTGACGGTCCGGCCGTCGCTGGAGGAGACGTTGCTGCCGTTGGCGTCGTAGGCGTAGTCCACCCGGGTGGGGTTGTCGCCCTCCGGCGTCACCGAGGCGACGGCGTGGGGGCGTCCCGTGCCGCCGGAGTCGGCGCCGTAGGCGTAGGTGCCGACGCCGGTCTTGGAGCGGATGTTGCCGTAGCCGTCGTAGGCGGTTGACTGGACCGCGCCTGAGCCGGCCTGGCGGGTGGTGAGACGGTTCAGGCCGTCGTAGCCGAAGGCCTCCGTCAGGGTCGATGCCCCGACGGTGCGGGCGCGGCTCTTCAGGTTGCCGAGCGCGTCCCATGCATAGGACAGGTCCTGCAGGCCCGCGTTCCCGTCGGCCTTGATGCCGAGGAGCCGTCCGGTGCGCCCGTCGAACGCGCGGGTCCGCTTGACGCCGTTGCCGAGCGTCTCGGCGGTCACGTTGCCGCGGGCGTCCATGGCCATGACGGTGCGGTACACGGCGTTGGGGGTGAACCTCCCCTGGCCGTCCCAGGTCCCGGCCGCGTCCTGGAGCCGCTCGAGGCGCCCGTGGGCGTTGTGGGCGTAACGGACGCCGTTGTGGTCGAACTTCGCCTCCGTGCGGCTGGCGTCAAACGCCTGGAAGGGGCGGCCGTAGGCGTCGTAGGTGGCCTTCCCGTGGTGGGTGTCCGCGCCGGTCCCCGGCACGGTCTCCGTGGTGGAGGGACGGCCCAGCGCGTCGTAAATCAGGGTCCGCTTGTAGCCGCTGGCGGAGTCCGCCTCGACGGACGGCTGGCCCAGTCCGGTGCCGACGTCGTAGGTCCACGAGGCGTTGCCCTCAAGGGCGCCGGGCTGGGCCGACAGGGTTTTGCAGGCGGCACCGGCTTGCGCCTTGTGGTCCCTGCGGGAGGCCATGCGGCCGAGGCCGTCGTAGGCATTGACCGTGAGGTTGCCGACCACGTCCTGCCGGCAGCGCAGCTCGCCGAGGGAGTTGTGGCGGTACTGCGTGCGGCCGAGGTCCGGGTCGTTCCGCACGGTCATGCGGCCGAGCAGGTCGAAGGTGGCCGACGTTGCCACGCTCGCGGGAGCGGGCGAGGCGTCCGAGGACGGCCTGCGGCGGGTCGTCCCGGTGACGTTGCCCTGGGCGTCGCGCTCGAACTCGACCCTGCCGCCGAGGTGGTCCTCGGTGGCCGCGGTCTCGCCGAGGGCGTTCCTCTCCTCCTTGGCCTTCTGGCCCAGGGCGTTGGCGGTGGTCGTCCCGAAGCCCTTGTGGGCGAACGCGGTGGCCGGTCCCAGGCTGTTCAGGAACGACAGGCAGGTCGGCCCTTGTTCTCCCCGAGGCTCATAAACCCCCTCGGCGTTCGAGAGCGGTTGGATGTGGTGAGGGCCCCATGATTGGGGAGACACGGTTGTCATACGGCATCCATGGCTTGCCTGGCTACTTTGGCACTATGCGCATCATCCGCAACTTCGTCCGGCCGATCGACTCGTCCTCCCAGCGAACCAACTCTCCTTGACGCCACCTCCTTTTGATGTCGTCGTTGACAAACCAAAAGGTAACTTGTCCTGCGCTCTCGGAAACTTGGAACTTCCCCATGTAAAGGTCCAACCCCGACACTTGACGGAACGCTTCGGGATAGGCTGAGCGGACTTCGGACAAGGTGTCTCCAATGCGTATGCCTCTTTCAGTGACGTAGAGTTCATCCGATATGTAAACTTCCGCTATGACATCATCAGAGATGTGTATCGTGAAGTATCGCCTGCCTGTGTCAATCACCAGCAAGCGCTGATCGATTTTTCCGTTGTCGTAATCGTCGCGATAGTCTCTGTCGTAGACGATCTTTAGGAACTGCGATTTAGAGTCAGAAAAGTTGCTTCCCAAGATGTGCCATGGCAAGCTCTGTGCCTCGCCTACGGCTACGGCACAGGAAAGGTGCCAACCAAGTATCAAGCTGATGATCAGACGCTTCACCCTAGTCTCCTCACTCCTCAGTTACCAAATGCCATGCTGCGCAGCTGTCACGCTCTGCTGCGGTTGGCCGAATGCACGTTCTTTAGGTGCTTCTGCCCGTTCTCCTACGACACAACCATTGCCAACCCACACAAGTTCCTGGGAAGCAAGGCGCACCGAAGCTTGCTCAGCTACTTGTCTGTCATATGCATCATCCACAGTCTCGACCGCTCAACCGCTGCATCGTCGAAGCGAACAGTCTCCCCTTCTCCCCGCCTTCTTTCGATTTCATCGTTGCGGAACCAAAACGATATTCGCCCGGAGTTCTCAATCACTTGGAATGTCCCCCAATACCGCCCACGCCAAGAAGCTGGATCAAAGGCTTCCGGGTAGGCGCTGCGGACTTTGGACAGCTCATCCCCGATGCGTACACCCCTCTCGGTAGTGTACAAACTGTCCGACACATACACTTCCGTCACCAGACGGTCGACCATGTGCAGGGTAACGTAACGCCTGTCTTCGTTGATCACCAACAGTCGCTCATCTTCCTTGCCATTGAAGTACTCGTCATCGAAAGCTCCGTCATAGACAGTTTCCAGAAACTCCGACTCAATATCTGAGAGACAACTGCCCATAAGGTGCCAAGGCAACCCCTGTCCCTTGGCGGCCCCGGCGGCGCAGCAAAGGTAGCACCCCAGAACTTGAATGATCATCATCTTGGTTGTCATTTTGGCTCCACGAATTCCCAATTCCTGTAAAGGCCTTGCCATTTAGTCAGGCGGTAGTCAGCATGTGCGGAGGTTCTGCCATCTGTGTACCATGAGACACGATTGAAACGTCCGCTTCTGTGAAGCGCCCTCGCCAATTCCTCAGAAGTGCGCCCTTGCATCTTTACGTCCATTGCATCATCAATGTGATGCGGCGAATTCTCCCGATAAATGGGATGGCCCGGCCCTCGATACCCACTGATGATTTGCAGCCGCTCCCCTTCCTGAGCGCTGACTGCCAGCGCGTCCATCACCTGCCTATCGTTCACGTCGGGGATTTCGCCTCCGACCTCGTCGTTCTGGACCAGTACGCTGGCTCCATCCTCCCGCTCGTACAGTATCCCGTTTCCCGTATCCGTGCGAGTGACGCCTGGCATTGACGCTGTATCGGGGCCTTGGGTGTGCCCAGCCGCCCGCTCCTCGGCCTGCTCCTGATTGAACGCTTGGCTGAACGCCCCGGTGACGGCGCCGTTGGCGAACTTGCCGCCGGTGATGCGGGAGGCGGTGCCGCCGATGGCGGCGCCCATGGCGACCCGCAGCGGGCTGAACCCGGATCCCCCGACGTGCCGGGAGTTGTTGAAGCTGGTGCCGAGCGCCGTGAAGCCCGCCGACGCGAATCCGTGGCCGAACCGGCCGCCGCCGAGCGTGCCGGTGATGCCGCCGACCGTGCCGTGCGCCAAGACCTTAAGGCCGAAGCCCCACGGCGACAGCCCGGCAGCGAATCCGCCGCTGAAATGGGCCTCCAGGCCGCTGCCGATGCCGGAGAAGGCGGCGGCGGAGACGCCGGACAGGAACCCGGCCCGCAGGGCCTGGCCGAAGCTCGCGCCCTGGAGCAGGGCGTCGCCGAACCCGGCGGCCGCCACCGTCGCCACGATGGTCGTGATTCCGGCCTTCGCCCCGGCGAGGTAGGCCGTTGCCGCCAGGGAGAATATGAAGTGCCCTGAAGGGTCCGTGTGCGCCAACGGGTTGTTGAGGGCGTAGCTGTAGCGGTTGTGGCTTTGCAGGTTGGCCGGGAACTGCACGAACGGGTCGGCCCGCAGGAACCGGCCCAGCGCCGGGTCGTAGATGCGGCCGTTCATGTGGACGGCGCCGACCGCGTCCAGCATCTCGTGGCCGGTGAAGCCGCGGGTGGTGGCGCAGGCGTCGTAGGCCGTGGCGTCGGCGTCCGCCAGCGGCGTCCAGTCGGCGGGGTCGGCCCGCTCGCCCCAGGCGGCGAAGGCCGTGGAGCGGTCCCTGCCGCCCTGGGCGTCCAGCAGTTCGTCCACGCTGCCGAGGTGGTCGCGCAGGACGTAGTTGACGGCGTTGGCCGGGCAGCCTCCCCGCGCCGGGCCGGCCGTGAGGATGGCCACGCCGCCGATGCGGCGCTTGGTCTCGACGGCGCCGTCCGGGAGGGCGATGCGCTCCACGTTGCCGATGTACAGGGTCGTGGTCACGTCGCCGTTGCCGTCGGTGTCGACTCGCTTGAACCTTGCACGGTTGGGGCCGTGGGCGAACTCGGACTTGAAGTCCCCCTTGGCGATGGAGGCGGCCTTGCCGAAGGCGGCGTAGCTGACGGTCCGCCCGTCGCTGGAGGACGTGAGGCTGCCGTTGGCGTCGTAGGCGTGGGTGACCCGCGTGTTGTCCGCCCTGGTCACCGAGGCGACGGCGTGTGGGCGTCCCGTGCCGCCGGAGTCGGCGCCGTAGGCGTAGGCGCCGACGCCGGTCCGGGAGCGGACGTTGCCGTAGCCGTCGTAGGCGGTTGACTGGACCGCGCCGGAGCCGGCCTGGTGGGTCCTGAGGCGGTTGAGGCCGTCGTAGCCGAAGGCCTCCGTCAGGGTCGAGGCGCCGACGGTGCGGGCGCGGCTCTTCAGGTTGCCGAGCGCGTCCCACTGGTAGGCGAGGTCCTGCAGGCCGTTGGCGGAGGACTTGCCGACCTTGATGCCGAGGAGCCGCCCGGTGCGCCCGTCGAAGGCGCGGGTCCGCTTGACGCCGTTGCCGAGGGTCTCGGCGGTGACGTTGCCGCGGGCGTCCATGGCCGTGACGGTGCGGTACACGGCGTTGGGGGTGAACCTCCCCTGGCCGTCCCAGGTTCCCACCGCGTCCTGGAGCCGCTCGAGGCGCCCGTGGGCGTTGTGGGCGTAACGGACGCCGTTGTGGTCGAACTTCGCCTCCGTGCGGCTGGCGTCGAAGAACTGGAAGGGGCGGCCGTGGGCGTCGTAGGTGGCCTTCTCGTGGTGCGGGTCCGCGCCGGTCCCGGGCACCGTGACCGCCGTGGACGGTCGGCCCAGCGCGTCGTGCGCCTGGGTCCGCTTGTGGCCGGACCTGTCGTCGCGAACCTCGGTGACTTGGCCCAATCCGGTGCCGGCGTCGTAGGTCCACGAGGCGTTGCCCTCAAGGGCGCCGGGCGTCGCGGACAGGGCCTTGCACGTGACGCCCGCCAGCGCCCGGTGGTCCCTGCGGGAGGCCATGCGGCCGAGGCCGTCGTAGGCCGTCACGGTCAGGTTGCCGGCCGCGTCCCGGCGGCAGCGCAGCTCGCCGAGGGAGTTGTGGCGGTACTGCGTGCGGCCGAGGTCCGGGTCGTCCTGGGCGGTCATGCGGCCGAGCAGGTCGAAGGTGGCTGACGTCGCCACGCTCGCGGGAGCGGGCGAGGCGTCCGAGGACGGCTTGCGGCGGGTCGTCTTGGTGACGTTGCCCTGGGCGTCGCGGGCGAACTCCACCCTGCCGCCGAGGTGGTCCTCGGTCGCCGCGGTCTCGCCGAGGGCGTTGCGCTCCTCCTTGGCCTTCTGGCCCAGGGCGTTGGTGGTGGCCGTCCCGAAGCCCTTGTGGGCGAACGACGTCACGCTGCCGTCCGGGCCGGTGACGCTCACGATGCGGCCGAGGATGTCGTGGTCCGTCACGGTCCAGCACTTGGAGTCGCCCTGGCTCGTGGAGCACTGGCCCTCGTCCCCGTAGTGGGGCTCGGACACGTGCCTGACGCGCCCGACCCCGTCGTACTCCGTGTCCACATGTATCCATGCGCCGTCGAAGCCCCGGGTGGCCGTTCGGACCTCGCGGGCCAGCGCGTCGAGGCAGGCGACGGACTCGCCCCCGCCGCCGTGCCGCGCCCGCTCGTGGTAGGCGGTGCCGGCCGGGCAGGAGGCGGGATCGTCCTCGGGCTTCCCCGCCGGAACGCCTCTGGCGCGGGTGGTGAGCGCGTATGCGCCGGTGGCGGAGGCGCCCAGGAACTCCGCGCCGCCGGGGGTGTGCCAGGCGCGGTCGGTGGCGAACCTCGATCCCGCCGTGTCCAGGAACCGCCTCACCTCCGTGGGCGAGCCGTGCCGGTCGCGCTGGACAACCTCGCTGAGCTTGCGGCCCAGGCAGTCGAAGGCGGTTCGCGCGAACCGGCCCCGTGCGCCGTAGGCCGCGGTGTCGTTGTCGCAACGCGTCTTGATGCGGCCGCTGCCCGTCGGCGCGGCCTGTCCCGGCACGGGCACGTCGTCGAAGTATTCCACCTTGGAGCGCACCCGGTTGCCGAACGCGTCGTAGCTGTGCGTGGTGGTGACCTTGAGCCGCTCATGGTCCGGCTCGACCACTTCCTTGCAAAGCAGCCCCGCATGGGCGGCCTTGGAGGCCGTGCATCCCGCCTGGCCGT
>JAJEIQ010000009.1 GCA_022827905.1 Pseudomonadales bacterium
CTCGTTTTTATCTGGCTTTCGCCCCGCGGGCCCGCCCCCGCCCGCCCCCCTAGCTGAAGCTCACTCCGGCGCGGGGCCGCCCCCTCGCGCTCCCCAAGCTGAAGCTCACTCATGCGAGGGGCGGGCCCCTCGCGCTCCCCAAGCTGAAGGCTCTTATCCACGTGCCGCGACGTTAGTCCCGATCCTGGGTACCGGGGTCCTCGCTGACGGGCAAATGGATGTTGCGGGAGGGCACGACGGTGGATATGGCGTGCTTATAGACCATCTGGCTGACGGAATTGCGCAGCAGAACAACAAATTGGTCGAACGACTCAATCTTGCCCTGCAGCTTTATCCCGTTGACCAAGTAGACCGACACCGGAACGCGCTCCCTACGCAGAGCGTTGAGGTAGGGGTCTTGCACCGAGATCCCTTTTGTCATTGTTTGCTCCTAGCGGCTTCACGGTTAAAGGCAATGTCCCCCATCCCTGCGTTCGCTGTGAAGCTGCAACCCCTAAGAATACTACGGCAGCGGCTTGAAGGCTATTCCAATCGACGCACTCGGGCGGTGGCGCTGCGCTCGGTGGCGAGTATGTGGCCGCCGCCGAGCCGGGCCGGTGCGATGACCACCTGCTCACCGGCCTGCACGGCCATGAAGCGCGCATCCCGCTGCTCCCAGACTTGGCCATTGGCCAGCCGAAACACGAGGTGGCCACCGGGGCGGCGGTCGAGCAGAATGATCGTCGACTCCACCGTCCCCGCCGATTCCCCGGATGGGGGCGGCGAGGCGCCGGCCAACCGGTCGATGCAGGCCAGCCGCGTCCCAGCGTCGTCGATGGCGGCGCAATCCTCGCCAGCCGCGGCAAGGGCAGCCGGTCCCGCCCATGCGGTGGCCAATGCGCCCAGGACCATCCGGTGCCAACCTAAGCGAAACGTTCCCATACCCGCTACAGTAGCAGCAAACCGCCGCAACAACAGGAGAATTGCCATGGCCTACGCATACGATCGGCTGGCCGTTGAGATTTCGGGGCGAATCGCCACCGTCACCATCGACAATCCGCCCATCAACCTGATGAACCAAGCCCTTTACATTGAGCTGCTGAAGCTGTCCTCGGAACTGAAGGCGGACCCCGCCCTGTCCGTTGTGGTGCTCAAGAGCGCTGACCCCGACTTCTTCATCGCCCACTTCGACGTCGAGGCCATTCTCGGCTTCCCGGTCGAGGGCACGGCGGAGCGGGATTCGGAACTAAATCCCTTTCACCAGATGTGCGAGCGGTTTCGGACCATGGACAAGGTGGTCATCGCGCAAATCGAAGGCCGGGTGGGCGGTGGCGGCAGCGAGTTGGCGGCCAGTTGCGACCTGCGCTACGGCGTGCGCGGCAAAACCGTCATCAACCAGATGGAAGTGCCCATCGGCATCCTGCCGGGCGGCACCGGCACCCAGCGCCTGCCTCGCCTAGTGGGCCGCGGACGGGCCTTGGAGATCATTCTCGGCGGTGGCGACCTCGACGCGGAAACGGCCGAGCGCTGGGGCTATCTCAACCGCATCTTCGCCGCCGACGCCATTGGCCCCTTCGTTGATGAGCTCGCGCAGCGAATCGCCTCCTTTCCGATCGAAGCCGTGCGCCTCGCCAAGGAGGCGGTCAACGGCGCGGAGCAGCCGTTGGCCGAGGGCCTGCTCGATGAAGCCTACCTGTTCCAACGGCTGCTGCGCACCGACAGCGCACAGAGCGCGATGCGCCGGTTCCTGGAAATCGGCGGGCAAACCCGAGAGGGCGAACTGCAGGTCGCGGAGCTGAGCCGTCGGCTAGCCGACGGCTGACCTATCCTTGTGCTCCAGCGCCGCCACGCGCCTCCGCGCCTTGACGCAGGGCCATGTACTCCGCAAGCCGCTCCTTCTCGTCCACTGGGTCGCCGCGCATCCGCTCCAACAGCTCGGAGCGTTGCCGGCGACCAGCCAATTCCCGCAGCCGCTCCAGTCCCTCCCGGAATTCAATGGCCAAACCGTCGGCATCCAGCATTGACGGACGCTGGTGAAGCCGCAGCAGTTCGCCATGGCCCTCCTGTCCTGACCAGCGGCCGAGGAGTTGGCCCGCGTCCGCGTCGGCGTGAGCGGCCGCATAGCGGATCACTTCGGCGAACAACGGGCTCACTTGCCCATCGGCCAGCAGGTCAATGTCGGCGGGGTCGAGTTCGCTGGCAAGGCCGGGCGACTTCAACAGCAGCGACAGAAGCTGCTGGGGCAGTCCGTCGCGGCGCTGCCCCCTGCGCCGCTGCGGAGCCGAGCGCCGCGGCAGCACCTGATCGGGCCGCGCATCCGCCCCGCCAACACCGGTGAGCTCCTGCAGCCGGCCGCGCATCATCTGCTGCAGCGGGCTGCCGGACGGTACCCGCTGCACGTAGGGCGCGGCCAGGTCCGCTAGCCGGGCGCGGTCATCCAGAGCAGTCAGGTCAAGCCCCTGGGTCAATTCAGCGAAAAGATACTCGATGGCGGGCGTCGCGGTGCCGATGCGGCGGCGGAAGTCGTCAGCGCCCTGCCCGCGCACCAAGGAGTCCGGGTCTTCGCCATCGGGCAGGAACATGAACCTCAGCCGCCGTCCGCCACCCAAGTGGCCGAGCGCGCTCTCCAGCGCCTTCCAAGCGGCGCGGCGTCCCGCGGCGTCGCCGTCGAAGCAGCAAATCACCTCGTCAACGTAGCGGTACAGCTTGCGGTAGTGCTCCTCCCCGGTGGCCGTGCCCAAAGTGGCGACGGTGTTGCGAATGCCCGCTTGGGCAAGGGCGATGACGTCCAGGTAGCCCTCCACCACGATCAGCGATTCGAGCCGGCGCGAGGATTTGCGGGCTTCAAAGAGCCCGTAGAGCTCCTGGCTCTTATGAAAAATGGGCGTTTCCGGCGAGTTTAGATACTTGGGACCCTGGCCATCGCCGAGCAGGCGGCCACCGAAGGCGATGATCCGGCCCCGGCCATCCCGCACCGGGAACATGATCCGTCCGCGAAAGCGGTCGTACTCCCGGCCACCTTCGTTCCTGCCAATCAGCCCGGCTTCGAGCAACACCTTGGAAGGCACGGGGCGGGCGCCTCCGCCGAGCGCCTCGTGCAGGCCGCTCCAAGCGTCCGGGGCAAAGCCAATCTTGAATTCAGCGGCGATCTCGCCAGTCAAGCCGCGCCCTTTGAGATAGTCGATGGCTTGCGGCGAGCCCTTGAGCTGCGCCTTGTAATAGCCTTCCGCCGATTGCATCGCCTCGAACAGGGGAGTGAGGTCGCGACCCGGGGACTTCGACTGCGCCCGCGGCACCTCCATGCCGACGGACGCCGCCAAGGACTCCACCGCCTCGGTGAACGACAGCCCTTCGAACTCCTCGAGGAACTTGATGGCGTCACCGCCCGCCCCGCAGCCGAAGCAGTAGTACATGTTCTTGGAGGGGCTGACGGTGAACGAGGGCGTCTTTTCGTCGTGAAAGGGGCACAGCCCCTGCAAGTCCTTGCCACCCTTCTTGAGCGCCACCCGGCTGCCCACCACCGCCGCGATATCGACCCGATCCTGGAGCTCGTTGATGAAGGTCTTGGGAATCGCGAGGGCCATGGCTCACAGGTTAGCACCCTTTCTTGAGACAAAGGGGGTTATTTCTATGCGAGGGGTGCCCCCTCGCGCTCCCCGGCTGAGGGCTCCTCGAACGGCCACACCTCAAGGCCATGGATGGCGTTGCGGATGTCCATCGACAGGTTGATCGTCAGTGTGGTTTGCATCGCGTCGAGGTCGTGCAGGGTGATCGTGGATGGCGATGAGCCGGCGGCGATCAGGCTGTCGTTGACGGCGCACAACCCCCGGGCAAAAGCTTGCCGGGCAACGCGGGCGTCCCCCAACTCGGTGTGGGTGAGCTTTGCCGGGTTGTAGGTGGGCACTCGGAAAGCCCTCTGCGGCCCCTCTGGGGGGACAAAGCGCACCAGATTTTTCTCCGTGTCGTTGAACAGCACGCCGTCACGATGGGGCTGGGCGTTGTGGACGCCTTGGGGCAGGGTCGCCACCGCCTTGATGTAGCGCCCGGTGTAGGCGTGCAGCCCGCCGGTGTTCAGGCCACTGATGTACATCGCCTCGCTGCGGCAGCAGACGTTGTTCAGATGCAGCCGATTGCCAGGCGGCGGACCCTTGCGGCTCTCTGGCTGGAAGGGCACCGCCCGCAGGCCTTTACGATCCCGGGTGACGTGCAGGCCCCAACTGAAGCGGTTGGCGTCGAGGTCGAACCCCAGGATGGCATCAAAGCCGGTCGAGGTGAGGTAGAGGCGCCGCTGGTGGCGGCTGATCTCATGGCAGTGCTTCAAGTACGGGCAGCGGTAGGATGCGATCCGCTCGAATCGCGCGTTGTACACGAACAGTTCGTCGCTGGCGGCGATGAACACCCGGCCGGGGGAGTCTTCAAGGTCGAACGCAATGCCGCGCAGGCCCCGGTCCCAGCCCCGGCCTTGCCAGTCAATGTCCATGGCATCCCAGTCGATCGGCTGGCGAACCCGCTGATTGGCTAGGTCCACCAAGTACACCCCGCCGTGGCTTTCGCCCTGGCGGCTGCCGCGCACGACGGATGTGGCGATCAGTGTGGTCAATGGATCGACCCCGTGGGCCCACTTCTGTTGAACGCCCAAAGTACCAGTGTTATAACCGCTTGGCATCCGGTCCAAGCGCGCGGGGAGAGCAGCATGGCGCAGAACGGCGAAAACTCGGCGGGCAACCGCAAGCGATCGTTGGGGGTTGCCGTCTCCACGGCGGTGGCGAGCCTGCCTGCCGCCCAGGCCCAGGAGGCCACCCTAGAGGAAATCGTGGTCACCGCCACCAAGCGCGAGGTGAGCCAGCAGGACACCGCCATCGCCATAACGGCCTTCTCCGATTCCGAAATCACCCTGCAGCGATTCAAGACCTTCAACGACTACGCCGGGCAGATTCCCGGCCTCGCGCTCAGCGAGCGCCAGCCCGGAGCCAATTCGGTCATCATGCGCGGCTGTGCCGCCCAAGGCCTCTCCTTCAGCGACTCCGCCACCACCTCGGTCTATCTCGACGAGCAGCCAATCACTGCGGCCGGCTACAACCCGGATCCGCGCCTGGTTGACGTGGCCCGGGTCGAAGCCCTGTCCGGCCCCCAAGGCACCCTGTTCGGCGACGCCGCCCAATGCGGCACCCTGCGCATCATCACCAACAAGCCCGACCCCAACCAATACAGCGGCTGGGTGGATCTGACCGCCTCCACGATCGCCGACGGCGGCAGCGGCTACGACGTGAGCGCCATGGTCAACGTGCCGCTCGTGCCCAACAAGGTGGCCTTGCGCCTGGTCGGGTTCCAAGCCGACGAAGCGGGCTGGGTGGACAATGTGCTGGCGCCCACCCCGGGCCTCACGGCAGACAACTCGCACCGGGTGGAGAACAACGTGAACTCCTCGCTCTGGACCGGCGGACGGGCGGCGCTGCGGGTCGATGCCAGCGAGGAATGGACCGTTGATCTGGTGGGCATCTACCAGAAGTATGAACTCGACGGCTTCGGCGACGCCACCCTGAACCAACAGCTCTTCGAGGACACGTCCGTGTTCCCCGAATTCGGCAAGCGCGAGCAGGCCCGCTACACGCGCGACGACTGGGAGGACGAGTGGTATCAAGTTGCCCTGACCCTCGAAGGCGACCTGAGCTTCGGCAACGTGGTGCTCACCACCGCCTACTTCGACCGCGACAGCGCCTACTTCGCCGACGCCACCGCCTACCTGCAGGTGTACCAACAGCGGGGCGACTACTTCCGCTCCTTCAACACCGGCGACCCCTACTACGACACCGGCGGCATCTACGACTTCGGCGGCGACCCGGTGGCCAACGACTTCGACGGCCGGGAGACCACCAACTGGAGCGTCGAAGCGCGCTACGCCACGCCCGCCGAAGGCCGCTGGTCGGCCATCGTCGGCGGCTTCTACAACCGCCGCGAAGTGGAGGAGCTGTTCGTCTCCAACGTCTACAACTTCACCGGCACCCCCGGCTTCGCCTACATCAACTACGCGGGCTACTACTTCAATGGCATTGACCCGAAGGCCGAGTCGAACAACTGGTTCTCCGGCACCTACGACAGCGACTTGGATCAGTGGGCGGTGTTCGGCGAGGTCAGCGTCAACTTCACCGAGAACTTCTCCATCACCGCCGGCGGGCGCTATTACAGCATCGAGAACGACTACATCGTGAGAAACGGTGCCTTGGTGGGCCTCAATGGCGGGCCACCCAACTGCGAGGTGGACTACTGCTACGCGCCCGGGGACTTGGGCGTTTCCGACGAGGACGGCTTCGTGCCCAAGGTCAACCTCACCTACACTTGGGAGGACAAGCTGGTTTACGTCACCTATTCCGAGGGCTTCCGGCGGGGCGGAGCCAACTCCGCCCGTCCGCAATCGGTGTTCGGCCCGGCGACCGACCTGTTCGAGGCCCCGGCCGGCACCCTGAACACCTACGACTCGGATACGGTCACCAACTGGGAAGTGGGCGTCAAATCCGATTGGCTGGACAATCGGCTGCGCCTGAACATCGCCGCCTACCACATGATCTGGGACGACATCCAAGTGCAGGCCGAGGACCCCCAGCCCAACATATTCACGCTTGGCATCGTCAACTTCCCGCAGGCGGAGATCAACGGCGTGGAAGCCTGGTTCAGTTGGCTGCCCGACGACAACTGGAGCATCGAGGCCACCATCGGCTACAACGACGGCTCGCTGTCCAAGTCCGACATCCTCTTTGAAGGCACCGACGGGGCCGTATCGGTGCCCACCGGCACCACCCTGCCGATCGTGCCGGACCTGAAAGCCCACGTGAACGTCACCTACTCGTTCCCGACGATGTGGATGGGCGCGGAACCCTACATCATGGGCCGCTTCACCCACACCGGCGAGTCGGTCAACTCGCTGGCGGGCATCGAGTCGAGTCCCTTCCTCTCCCCCGTGGTGAAGCAGGATCCTTGGCAGATCATCGACCTGCAGTTCGGCTTGGAGGCGGAGCGCTGGGCCGCAACGCTGTTCGTGGACAACCTCACGGACGAGAAGGCCCAACTGTTCTTCAACAACCGCTTTGCCCAGCAGCGCCTGTCGGTGAACCAGCCGCGCACCTTCGGCATCAAGTTCCGCTACATGTACGGCAACTAGCCTTAGTCCAAGGCAGCTTGATCAACGGCGGCGACGATCGCCTCCGGGTTGCCGGTGGTCGAGAGGTTGGCGCCGCCAATGCCAGGAATCTCGCGGATGGCCCGAAGGGTCTCCGCACAGAGGGCGATGCCGAAGGATTCCGTATCCTTGGCGCGCTTGAATTGCCCCACAAGACCATCCGGAATGACCGCGCCCCGGTGGTGCGCCGCCAGCCAGCGCGCCGATTCGACCGAGGTGAGCACCGGAACGGACACCAGGACATGGCAGCGCCGGGAAACCTGGGCCGCCACCAAGAACTTCAAGTAGCGGCGCAGTAGGGCCACGTTCAGGCAGGCCTGGGTTTGGACGAACTGCGCACCCGCCTCAACCTTCGCCTTTACTTCACTTGGTTGCCAGCCCTCATCGGGATCAAACACCGTTGCCATGGTGCCGAGGAACAGTTCCGGCAAGCCCTGGGCCACTTGGAAGCTGCTGAGTTGCTTGGCGGCGGCAAGAAATTTCTTGGCGCCGGTGTCGAAAACCTCCTTCACCTGCGGTTGCCCGTCTTTGGGCAGCTTGTTGCCCCGCTGCAGCACCAAACTGGTCACGCCCAAGGCCGCAGCACCGAGCAGCTCGCTCTTCAGCGCAATCCGATTGCGGTCGCGGGCCGAAAGCTGCAGCACGGGGTCGATGCCACGCTGCAGCAGAATCGACGCCGCCGCCAAGCCGGACATATGCACCAAGCCGTATGGGTTGTCGGTCACCGCCACCGCGTCCACCGCCGGGGACAGGCACTCCGCCTGGCGAATGAGGTCATCGCGGCTGTCGTCCTGGTGCAGCCGCAACTGGCCAACCAACGCGAAGTCCTTGGTGCGCAGCGCGTCCCGGAAGGTTCTCAAGGGAGTGTCCATTGGATCAGGATTTTGCACCCTCACCGCGCCATTGGCGACCTACAGCAACCCCAAGCGTGTTAGATTAGCCGCTTCAACAACGAACCAAACGACGGGAGGGGCCGTGTCAAGCCAAGACCACGAACAGGTATCCATCTATCCATTCACCGAGGCGCAGCGCGAGGATCTGCTCAGCAAGGCCGGGGAGTGCGTCTTCAACTGGACCACCAAGGACGGCTGGGCGGTCGGCGTGGTGCATGCCTTCGTTTGGCATGAGGGCCGCGCCTGGATCACCTGCGGCGTCCACCGCCACCGGGTTTCCGCCATCCGCCGCGACCCGCGCTGCTCCGTGGTGGTCAGCGGCATCGCCGCCCCAGATGGCCCGAACGGCGCCATCACCATCAAGGGGCGGGCCATCATTCACGACGACGAGGAAACCAAAAGCTGGTTCTACCCGGCGCTGGCCCGCGGCCCCTACGGGCGTCTCGGCGGCATCCTGAGCGACGAAGATGAGGAGCAGGCCAAGGACTTCGAAAGGCGCTTGGACTCGCCGTTGCGCGTGATCATCGAAATCGTGCCGGAGAAATGGATCACCTTGGACAGCGACAAGATGGCCAAGGACACCGCCGGGATGCTCACGGACGAGGAGCGCGGCCCCCTGCTGGAAGCCGATTCGGTACGCATGCCGGCCGAGCTTAAGCGCCGGGGCCTCGAATAGCCGCCGAGCGCTGGAAGCCGGCCCAATGACCGGCCGCCTACTCATCACCGGCGCCAACGGCCACATTGGGCGCCTGCTGATTCGCACCTTGGCCAAGGACCCGAGCGCGGCTCCGGTGCGCGCGGTGGTCCGTTCCGAGCGGGCGGCCAGGAGCCTCGACGATCTGCCGTCGCCGGAGCGGCGCGAGGTTCGCATCATCGACTACCGGGACCGCGCTGGCCTTGAGGATGCTGCCCAGGGATGCGACGCCGCCATCCACCTCGTGGGCATCCTGAAGCAAACCCGGGCCAATCGCTACGAGAACGCCCACGAACAGCCCGCCGAAGCGCTGTCCGCCGCCTGCGCGGCGGCCGGGGTGGCGCGCATCGTCCACACCAGCATCCACGGTGCCGACTCCGCCTCCCGCAACGGCTGTCTTGCATCGCGCGGACGCACCGATGAGATTCTGCTGACGTCGCCGGTGCCGGCGGTGATCCTGCGCGTTCCCATGGTGCTCGGCCCCGGCGACGCCGCCGCCGAGGCGCTGCGGCATCAGGCAACCTCCGGCCGTGCCCGGCTGGTGGGCGGCGGCACCGCGCTGGAACAACCCATCGCCGCAACCGACGTGGTGGCAGCCCTGCTCGCCGCCACCCAACCCAGCGTCCCCGCCGACACCCTGATCGAACTCGGCGGCCCGGAGTCGCTGAGCCACCGCGCCCTCGTCGAGCGCACCGCCCGCATCCTGGGCCGGGAGGTCGCCTTCGCCAGCACGCCGCTGATCGCAGCGCAGGCGTTCGCTTGGTTCGCACAGACATTCCTGGCCGCCCCCCCGCTTACGCTCGACATGCTTGGCGTCCTTGAGCAGGACGACGCGATCGACAATCAGCCGGCACTTCAAGCGCTTGGCATCGAACTCACCCCGCTCGACGCCGCCCTGCGCACCGCCTTCAACGAGGAATCCGCCCCATGACAGACACCGCCCCCAGCGACCGGCCCGCGCCCCCTCTCTGGCAGCGGGCGCTGCCTTGGCTGATCACGCTGGCCTGCTTCGCCTGGCTGTACACCCGCGTTGATGGCGCGGCGGCCCGCCAAGGCCTGACCGCGGCGAGCTACCTGCTTGAGGTCTTCGCCAGCGTCTCCTGGGGATACTGGCTGGCGCTGATGATCCCCTACTCCGCCTTCTTCTTCCTCATCGACTCCACCGTGGTGTGGCGGGTGGTCTCCTGGTTCAACGCCCGGGTGCCCTGGACCGGCATCCTGCCCATCCGCGCCAGCGCCTACATCATCTCCATCGTCAACGAGCAGGTGGGCAAGGGCGCCATGGCGCTCTACCTGAACCGCCGCGACGGCGTGCCCGGCTGGGAGGTGGGCTCGTCGATGCTCTTCATCATGTTCTGCGAGCTGCTCTACCTCACCTTCTGGGCCAACGTCGGCTACCTGATGGCTGCCGACACCCTGCCCTCCCAGTTCGCGCTCGTGCCTTGGATCGGGGTGGGCGTGCTGATCCTCTTCCTGCTCTGGGTGGCCTTCTTCCGCGGCCTCATACCCTTAGGGAAAACGCTGCGCGAACGGGCCATCCTCAAGGCCTTCCGCGAGGCCTCGCCGCTGCGCTACCTCATCGTCGCCGCCATCCGCTCCCCGGCCCTGCTCGGCGCGGTGGTGGTCTATACGCTGGCCCTGCGCCTGTTCGGCGTGGAGGCCTCGTTCCTCGACATGCTGGGGGTGCTGCCGGTGATCTTCTTCGCCGCCGCCATCCCGACCCCGATGCGCGCCGCCGCCATCACCATCTGGGTGGTGCTGTTCCCCGACAACGAAGCCCAGCTATCCGCCTTCGGCCTGGTGATGCACAACTTCTTCATCTTCTTCAACGCCGCCATCGGCCTACTCTTCCTGCGGCGGGCGAATCGGGAGTTGGGGTTGGCTTGAGGCGCCAGGCATGAGAAGCACCGGCTACTACGACCAGAACGCTGAAGACCTGATTGCGAAGTACGATGCGTTGAACGCCGACGAGGTCCACCGCGCCTGGGCTCCTAAGCACCTTCGAGAGGAACCCGGTTTCGCCTGCGACATAGGCGCCGGGTCCGGGCGGGATGCCAACTGGCTGGCGGAACAGGGTTGGGAAGTGGTTGCCGTCGAACCGAGCGCCATGCGCGACAAAGCTGCCGCCGAGTCTCATCCGAGGGTCACTTGGCTGGATGATGCGTTGCCCGGCCTGAAGTCCTTACGAGCCCTTGGGCGAAGATTCGACCTGATTTTGCTGAGCGCGGTTTGGATGCATGTTGCGCCACAGGAGAGGGAACGGGCGTTTCGAATCCTCTCTGAGTTGCTCAATCCGTCGGGCCTTCTTGTGGTCACGCTGCGCCAGGGTCAAGACCAAGAGGAAAACCAAGCTCGGGGCTTCCATCCCGTATCCGCTGACGAACTGATCGGCTACGCCAATCAACGGGCCGTCGCGTTCAAGGGCCGCTCCGAAGACGACGACCTCGCGCGCAGCCACGTGCGTTGGGAAACGCTAGTGTTCGAAATGCCGGATGATGGCACCGGCAGCTTGCCCTTGCTGCGGCACGTCATCATCAACGACAACAAGTCGTCAACCTACAAGTTGGGCTTGCTGCGGGTGCTAGTGTGCTGTCGCTAAATTGTCATTACATTCCTCAAGCGCCTCCCTGGCGCGCCGGATGCTGGCGAGGATCCTCTCGCCGGACTTGCGCCAGACGTAGCGCTTGGGGTTGAGGTTGTGCTCCGCCAGGTAGCCGTTGA
>JAJEIQ010000043.1 GCA_022827905.1 Pseudomonadales bacterium
CCTCCAAGGGCCGCCCTCCGCTTGCGCGGAGCGCCCGGAGGGACCATCATCAGCGCTCAAACCAACCCCCGGAGACCGGCCCGGCAGGACTTCCCCGCAACCCCCTTCCTTCAGGCTCATTTCCATATTGGAAAACACTTAACGTCGATGCTTGTTATAACAGCCGGGTCTTACGGCGGGTTGGTGACCCCACTCGGCACATGGCCGGCGGGGATGTGCGGGGCGGCGGCTTCGCAATGCTGGGTTTGGTCATCAAAGAACACGTCCGCGGCAAACGCCTTGAGAAACTCCGCTTTGGTCATGCCGCCGAGAAACAGGGATTCATCCAATCGGATGTTCCACGCGCGCAGCGTGCGAATGACCCGTTCATGGGCCGGCGCCTCGCGGGCGGTGACCAGCGCGGTGCGGATGGGGCAATCCTCGTCAAACTCCTGCTGCAGGTCGTGCAGCGCCTTGAGAAACGACTTGAACGGCCCGCCCGGCAGCGGCGTGCCGGCCTCAGCCGCCTCCGCCGCGCTGAACGCTTCGAGCCCCTCCGCTTGGTAGATTTGTTCGGCCTCATCGGAAAAGAGCACCGCGTCGCCGTCGAAGGCCAAGCGCAGTTGGTCCGTGCTAGACCGCTCGCGGCCGCTGCTGCCAAGCAGCAAGTTGGCCGCCGCCACGCCCTGCTCCAAGGCTTGGCGAACATCCGCGCCGTGGGTGCTGAGAAACAGGTCGCAACCGAATGCCCGCACGTAGCGATATGGCGTGTCACCGCTGCAGAACGCCGCCTTGGTGACATCGAGCCCATGGTGCTTGATGGAATTGAAGATGCGCAGCCCCGTATCCGCCGAGTTGCGCGACAGCAATATGATTTCAACTCTCTTTTCTTTCTTTAGCTTATTGATATTGAGCAATTTTTTTACGAAGTAGAACCCCTCTCCGGGATCAAGGGGCTTGTCTTCGTTGTCGATCTGAAAGCGCCGGTAGGCCTCCAGCCCCTCCGCTTCATAGACGGCATTGCTGTCGCGGAGATCGAACAGCGCCCGGGAGGAGATGGCGACGGTCAGGAGATCGGGCGTCATGCGTCGAGGTCGGGGATGAGTTGGCTTTCCAACTTGGCGATCGTGTCCTTGAGCTTTAGCTTGCGCTTCTTCAACCGCTGCACCCGCATGGTGTCGTGATGCTCGGTGGAGATGAGGTGATGAATGACTTCATCGAGGTCGCGATGCTCAATGCGCAATTCCTCCAGCCACTTGGTGAGTTCGGCGCTGTCCATGGACGGCTACGCAGCCCTGCAACTGATCGCTTGGCCGCCATGATACCCTAGTACCCTAAAGACAGCCCCCGTTTAGCCGCATGATCCCCTTGATGCTCGGTCTGATCGCCGCGACCGCCTTGGTGGTGCTGTTCCGGCTGCTTTGGCTCTCGGCCCCCGTCAAAAAGAGCACCCTCATCATCACCTTGGCCACGCTGGCCTTGGTGGCGGCGCTGGCGGTGCTCGCCGCCACCGGACGCCTGCATTGGCTGGCCGCGGCAGCCGCCGCGCTGCTGCCCTTCCTGCGCCGCAGCCTCGGCTTGCTGGTGCGCTTCTTTCCGATCTTCGGGCGCCTGTTCACGGCCTTCCGGCAACAGCGGCGGGGCGCGGGAGGTTCGGCACGGCCTGCCGCCGGCGCCATGACTCGACAGGAAGCCCTGAGCGTTCTGGGCCTTGGCGCCAACGCCACCAAGCAGGAGATCATCGAGGCCCACCGGCGGCTGATGGCCAAGAACCACCCCGACAAGGGCGGCTCGACGTTCATCGCCCAGCAACTCAACGAAGCCAAGCGGACGCTGCTGGGTTAGCCCGGCACCATGAAGCCGCGGGCTTCCTCCTCCAAGCTCAACAGCCGCCGCACCCAGTTGTCCAACAGCCTGAACTGCTCGTCTTCAACGCCAAATGCCCGGCTGACTTCCTTGAGCAGGCACTCCTCCTCCACTTCGAAGGCACCGTCGGCGTAGCTCAGCCGAATCAAGTTCAGCAAGGCGATGATGCGCGACTTGGGGGTGTTGAAGGTGGTCTCGATGCCGTCGAGCGCCAAGTACTCGGCCTCAAGCGCGGGATTGAGTTCCATCTCGCGCTTGAACTCGTCGAGCATGCCCTCCTCGTTGGGATCGAGCAGCCCGTCGGAGACCACCACGTTGTGGGCCAGCCCCAAGAGGGCTTCGCGCTGCTCAACCGATAGCGCTGACAACCACATGGCGACTCCTCAACTGCCGGCGATGATCCGCAGATTGTCGATCAGGCTGGCCACCATGATGAGAACGCACAGCCAACCCCAGCCAATGATGGCCTTCATGAACCAACTCTGGTTGATGAAGTCCTCAATCAAATACCACATCGTTCGGCCTCCCTGGTTCAATCCGCAAACCGGGTGACGATGCCCCCGATTCGCAGCGGCGGTATTTTAGTCGAATTTTCCGATCCGCGCCGAATAACCTTAGGCGCTTGTAGAATGGGCAAATGCCCATTCACTTCACGCACTTGCCGCCGGAACTGGCCGACGCCGCGTTGCGCGAGCCGATCATCACGCCCAACGAGCGGCTGGCGCGGGAAGCCGCCGCAGCTTGCAATCAACAGCAAATCGACCGGGGATGCTCGGCTTGGCCAAAGCCGCGCACCCAGAGCCTGCGCCGCTATTTGCGCGGTTGCTTCGATGCCGCCGAGACGGGGGTCGAGTTACTTTCCGCCGAGGCGGAACTGCTGCTGTGGCGGGATGTGGGGCAAGCGAACAGCCTTCATCTAGCGGAATTGGCGGCAGAAGCCTGGGCACTGGCGCTGTTGTGGCGAATCGACATGGAAGCGCCCGCCTTCGCAGAGACCGCCAACGGCCGCTTGTTCCAACGCTGGGCAGCCCGCTTTCGGGCTCAACTCGATGCCAACAACTGGGTTACCGAGGCACAATTGGCTGACTTGGCGACCGTTGGGCAGGAAAGCCTGCACTTGCTGGGCTTTGAGCGCATCGAACCGCAAATGGCCGACTTCCTCCGCCGGGTTGAACGGGCAGGAGGCCGGATCCGCCATCACGCCCCGGCAGAATCCGCCGCCGTTTCCGAGGTTCGCGTCGGGCTTGAAGGCCGTGCCGACGAGATCAGCGCCGCCGCCCAATGGGCGCGCCAGACGCTGACGGCGGATGAGAACGCCCGCATTGGGGTGGTCTTTCCGTACCTGACCGACGCCTATCACGCCATCGACCACGCCTTTGGGGTGGAGTTCGCCGACGCACGCGGGGCCTTCGACATCTCCGGCGGCCTCCCATTGGCGCAGCAACCGGTGTGGCGCTCCGCCGACGCGCTGCTGACACACCTGATGGAACCGGCAGACAACACGCCGGGGCCGCTCTCGACCTCGCCCTTTCTCGAATTGTCCGACTTGCCCCCCGGTTCCGACAACCCGCTGGAGCCCGGGTGGGCTGGCAATCAACAGCCCTTCGGCGCCTGGGTGGTGACATTCGACCGCATCTTGAGGCAAGCCAATTGGGGCGCCAACGCGGGCAGCGTTCAATATCAGGCCTTGCAGAGCGTTCGAGAGTGCCTCGACCGCTACAGTCAACTGGCGCAGCGTCCGCAGATCGACGCTGCGGAAGCGCTGCAAACCTTGCGGGACTTGCTGGGCGCCCAGGATTTCGCGCCCGAGCGGCGTCAGGCACCGATCCAAGTGCTGGGCTACTTGGAGACAACGGGCCTGCAGTTCAGCCATCTCTGGGTGGCGGGACTCTCGGATTCAAGCTGGCCCGCCAATCCGTCGCCGAATCCGCTCATCCCCATGGCGTTGCAACAGCGGTGCGGCGTTCCCCGCATCGACCATCAAAGCGAAGGCGAGTTCGCCCGGCAACGGCTGCGGCACTGGCGCAACGCCTGCCGGTCGTTCATCGCAAGTTGGCCACAGGAAGACAACGACGGACCCGATGGCTGCAGCGCCCTAGTCAAGCCGCTCAGGGAGATTCCGGTCAGCGAGGCCATCGCCGGACATCGCCGACGCCGCCATCCCTGGCTCACCAGCCCGCCGCCGTTCGAATTGGAAGCCACCGCCCCGGACCGCGCCACGCCGTTCGAGGCGGAGATTCGCAAGGGCACCGCCGTGATTCGGGACCAAGCGCAATGCCCTTTCCGCGCCTGGGCCATTCATCGCCTTGAGATCGCCGCTGACGAGTGGCCCGAGCCCTTCGCCGATGCCATGACCCGCGGCATCGTCGTTCATGATGCCTTCTTCGCCCTGTACCAAAACCACGAGCGCCCGTTTTCCACCAACGACATCGACGACGCGGTCGAGGCCACCCTTGAGCAGCACCTAAAAGACACGCCCGCCTTGTTCCGTGCGCACGAGAAAAACCGCATCGCAGCGATTATGAACGCGTGGATCAAACACGAAGCCAAGCGCCCCGAGTTCACCGTGGTCGGCCTTGAGCAGGAAGCCGAACTGCGGCTTCCCGGCGCCCAATTCAGCCTGCGCATCGACCGAATCGACCAAGACCGCGACAGCGGGGCGAAGATCGTCATCGACTACAAAACCGGCGCCCTGTCCATAAACCGCTTGGTGGGAGACCGCCTCACCGAGCCGCAACTGCCGATGTACGCACTGACCGACGCGGACATCCAAGCCGTGCTGTTCGCCAAGGTCGGCGATGAGGCGGTGCGGCTGGACGGCTGGAGCGACGACGGCCTGCGGCCGGGCAAGTCGCCGGAGGGTGGCTGGGAACGCCTGCGTGCACGCTGGCGGGCGCAAATCGAGGCGTTGATCGATGAATTCCGCACCGGCGAAGCCGCGGTGATGCCCCATGATCCCCAGGTCTGCCGCTACTGTCACCTGCCGAGCCTGTGCCGCATCAACGCCTTCGAGGCCGCGCGCTGATGCCTTCGAGCCAACCTGCGGACGCGAATGACCGCGCCGCCGCTCTGCTCCCCCGGGACTCCTGCATCGTTCAGGCTCCGGCCGGCTCCGGCAAGACCACGCTGCTGGTCAGCCGGTTTGCGGCGCTGCTGGCCCAAGTGGAGGTGCCGGAGCAGATTCTGGCCATCACCTTCACCCGCAAGGCTGCCGCCGAAATGCGCGAGCGGGTGCTTTCGCTGCTCGACGACGAACAGGACGCCACAGCCAGCGCCATCCGGGCTCGGGACGAGGCGCTTGGCTGGCGCCTGGCCGCCAATCCGTCCCGCTTGCAGATCCAGACCATCGACAGCTTCGCCATGTCGCTGACCGGGCGGCTGCCCTTGGCATCGGGATTCGACCGGCGCACCCGGTTGGTCGAGGACGGCGCTCCCCTGTACGAAACGGCCGCCCACCAAGTGCTCAACCGGCTGTTCGAAGACGATCCCTTGAGCCCTGAAATCGGGCGTTTTCTGGCGCTAAACGGCAACGACGCCGGCACCGCCCGCCGCCTTCTGGTCGAAATGCTCGGCCGCCGGGACCAGTGGCTCGACGCCGTGACGGCGGTGGCGGCCAACCGCGAGGCTGCCCAGGCCGCGCTGGAGCGCAGCGTGGGCGAGTTGGTGGGCTCGGTGATCAGCGGCGTCGAACAAGCGGTGCCAGCCGCCCTGCAGGATGAACTGGCGTGGATGATCGACTTCGCTGCCGACCATCGCGACCCAGTGCCAACGTCCTTCTGGCCCGCTGCCAGCGCCCTGTGCTTGACCAAGTCGGGGCAATTCCGCCAGAGCCTAACCAAGAACGACGGCTTCCCGGCCCAATGCAAAGATGAGAAGCAACGGGCGCTCCGCGCCATCGACGGGCTGCGGCAGCTCTCGCTCGAAGCCCAGTTTCGAGCGCTTTCCATGCTGCCGGACACGGAAATCTCCGACGAGCAAATCGATGAACTGCTCTCGGTCTGCACGGTGCTCGTGCTGGCGGTCCAGGACCTCTCAAACACCATGCGCTCGGAACGCTGCGCCGACTTCACCGAACTGAATCTGGCCGCCCGCCGGGCGCTTCGTTGGGAGGATCAAGCCCCGACCGAGCTGGCCATGGCCCTCGACTACCGCATCCGGCACATCCTGATCGACGAGTTTCAAGACACCTCCATCGCCCAATTCGATCTGCTTGGCCTATTGGTGGAAGGCTGGAGCGGCGCGGGGGACACGAGCCTGTTCGCAGTGGGTGACCCCATGCAGTCGATCTACCGGTTCCGCGACGCCGATGTGGGGCTGTTCTACCGGGCCGAAGCCGAGGGCGTCAATTCGGTGTCGCTCAAGCCGCTGCGGCTGACCGCCAACTTCCGCTCCGCGCTAGGCTTGGTGGATTGGTTCAACCACACCTTCGCCGACCTCATGGGCCGACAGACCGACCGCTTGGCCGGCCAGGTGCCTTACGGCGCATCCACCGCTGAAGCCCAAGGCGAGGGCAGCGCCGAAGTGCGGCTGTTCGAGGAACACGCCAACGAAATTGGAGCCCTTGTCGCCCGCATTGAGACGCTCGCGGACACCGACCCGGACAGCTCCATCGCGCTGCTGGTGCGCAGCCGCAACCATCTGCCGGAAATCCTGGCCGCATTGCGCCACGCAAACATCAACTGGCAGGCCACCGACATTGATGCCCTTAGCGAGACGCCGGTCGTGACCGACCTGCTGTCGTTGGCGAGCGCTTTGGACAATCCCACCGACAAATTGGCTTGGCTGAGCGTCCTGCGCGCGCCTTGGGCTGGGCTCGATCTGCCGGATCTGGAACGTGCCGCCGCCCTCGAAGTCTTCAATCTGACCGCGCTTCGGGCATTGGCGGCGAAATTGAGTTCCTCCGGGGCACGGCGGCTGCACCGTCTAACGGAAGCACTCGCCCGCTGGCTGCCATTACGCCACGAACGCCCACCGCGCTCCAGCCTTGAGGCCATCTGGTTGGAATGCGGCGGCGCGGCGGCCTATGGCGGCGCAGCGATCGACCACGCCGAGCGATTCCTTGAACTAGTCGATCAGCTCGGACCGGATGGCTGGAATACTGAGGAGCTGCGCCGCCGTGCCGAGCGGCTGTTCGCCACCGACCATGCCCCGGCCCAGTTGCAGATACTCACCGTGCACAAGGCCAAGGGATTGGAGTTCGACCACGTCCTGCTGCCCTGCCTAGACCGCGGCACCCGCTCCGGGGATGCCCCGCTGCTGCGCTGGCGGATGGCCGACGACGGCATCCTGATGGCAGCTAAAGACGGCGGCGACCTCTACCGATGGCTCGGCGAAGAGGACAAGGTCCGTGACCGCAATGAACGGCTGCGGCTGCTGTACGTCGCCTGCACCCGCGCCAAGCGCAGCCTGCTGCTCACCGGTGTGACCGGCGAAAAGGCGCCGAGAGGGAACTCCCTGCTGGCACTGCTGTGGCCGGCCTTGGACGACGCGGCCCGGGAAGCCGCTTCCGGGAGCGCCGTCGGCGAAGTGCCGGATTCACCCAAGCGCCTGCGTCGGTTGCCGGAGGACTTCAGTTGGCAGCCGCCGCAACCGCCGCCACTGCGCCTGCCCCGAACCCTGGCCCAGCGAGGGGACCAATCCCCCGATCCCATCGGCAGCCGCCGTGAAGTGATTCTAGGCAACCTGATCCACGATGGGTTGCGCCGCCTCGATCAACGCCCCCTGCCCGCAAACGCCGATGCCTGGACCGCCGAGCAACGCCCTAAGTGGGAGCGACGACTCCGAACCGCAGGCTTGCCGGAAAGGGATCTCGATGCCTGCCTGGATGAAGCGGCCCGGCAGTTCCGCGCCGTTCTGAGCGACGAAGCCGGGCGCTGGCTGCTCAGCCCCAGGCCCGACGCAGCCTCTGAGTACGGCGTGACCGGCTTCCTGGAAGGCACCTTGGCGACCGCCTACTTTGACCGCACCTTCGAGGAGGACGGCGTTCGCTGGATCATCGACTACAAGACCAGCCAAACCGACGGAAGTGATGCGTCCATCCGCGAACTCACCGCCCGCTACCGCCCACAGCTCGCCCGCTACCGCGCCTTGGGGGAAGGCCTGTTCGACAAGCCAATCCGAACGGCGCTCTATCTGACCGCCATCCCGAGGCTCATCAACATTTAGCAAGTTGGCCTGCGAGTAGTTGTTGCCATCCTCGCAAAACCCTGTACCATGCGCCGCCATGCTGAATGACAAGCAATATTTTTGGGTTCGCTACTTTGGTCGCTGCGCGGTGACCTAGCCCCCTTTTGTCAATTGCATGAATGGAAGGTGGCCAAACCGGGCGCCTTCCACCGGAAGGCCCCGCCAGAAGATGAGCGGGGTTTTTTTTGCCTGCGGTTCACGCGGCGGGCAATGGCCCAAGAGGAATGGAGGCTTGAACCATGTCCGAGTTGGAGAACATCAACGTGGAACGGCTGCAAGTGCTGACGACGCCTGAACAACTCAAACGTCAGTTGCCCGCATCGAAGGCGGCGCAGGGCAGCGTGCAACGCGCGCGGCGGGCGGTCAACGCGGTGCTCGACCGGCAGGATCCCCGGCTGCTGGTGGTGGTCGGCCCCTGCTCGATCCACGACACGAGCGCCGCCAAGGATTACGGCGAGCGCTTGGCGGCGCTCGGCCACGAGGTTGAGGACGCGCTGCTGCTGGTGATGCGCGCCTACTTCGAGAAGCCGCGCACCACCGTCGGCTGGAAGGGGCTGATCAACGACCCCTACCTGGACGATTCCTTTCGGGTGTCCGACGGCCTGCAAATCGCCCGCCGCTTGCTGCTCGACCTCGCGGAGCTCGGCCTGCCGCTCAGCACTGAAGCCTTGGACCCGATCACCCCGCAGTACCTGCAGGACCTGATTAGCTGGTCGGCCATCGGCGCCCGAACATCGGAATCCCAAACCCATCGGGAAATGGCGTCGGGACTGAGCTCGGCGGTGGGCTTCAAGAACGGCACCGACGGCTCCTTGGACGCCGCTATCAACGCCATGCGCTCGGTGGCCAAGCCGCACCGCTTCCTCGGCATCAATCCAGCCGGTCAAGTGGCGGTCATTGAGACGCGGGGCAACCCCAACGCCCATATGGTGCTGCGCGGCGGCGCCAACGGCACCAACTACGACCGCGCCAGCATCCGCGCCTGCGAAGCGGCGATGCGCGGCGCCGGGTTGACGCCGACCATCATGGTGGATTGCAGCCACGCCAACTCCAACAAGGACCCGTCCGCCCAGCCGACGGTCGCCCGGGAGGTGCTCGGCCAGATTGGGGAGGGCAACGATTCCATCGTCGGCATCATGCTGGAGAGCCACATCCATAGCGGCAGCCAGAGCATTCCCGACAACTTGGATGAACTGCGCTACGGCGTCTCGGTCACGGATGGCTGCATCGATTGGGCAACCACCGAGGCGCTGCTGCGCGAAGCCGCCGATGTGCTAAGGCCGACCCTCGCCCGCCGGGTCGCCTAACGCGCATGCCCTATCGGTAATAGGCGTTCTCAGTGACGCTGTGGTCGGTGACGTCGCGAATGGCGGAAAGGTCGGGAATCTGCGCCAGCAGGGTGCTCTCGACACTCTGCTTGAGGGTGATGTCCACCGCTGCGCAGCCTTGGCAGCCGCCGCCGAACTGCAGCACGGCGGTGTTGTCCTCCAGCAACTCCACGAGGGTGACCATGCCGCCGTGGGCCGCCAGCCCCGGATTGATCTCGTTGTAAAGGACGTAGTTGATGCGGTCCTCCAGCGGCGAGTCCTCATCGACGCTGGGCACCCGCGCGTTGGGCGCCTTGATGGTGAGCTGGCCGCCCATGCGGTCCTCCTGGAAGTCCACCACGGCATCGACCAGGTAGCTTTCGCTGCGCGCCTCGATCCAAGCCCGAAAGCCGTCATACTCGTAAGGCATGTCGTCGTCCTGGGCCTCACCGGGACGGCAGTAGGCAATGCAGGTCTCCGCATGGGGGGTGCCGGGCTGGGCGACAAACACGCGGATGCCCACGTCGTCGTCATCTTGCTTGGCCAGCAGATCCCGCAAATACGCCTGCGCCTTTTCAGAGATATCGATCATGTCAATTCCCGACCATTTCAGTCGGGTATAGTACCGGCTAAGGCTCTTCGGGCCAAGGATTGGGTTGATTGGCTGTCGTCAACAAATAGATATGTCCGGTTTTAGAACAAATAAACTGTCCGGTTCCCCGATCCGGGTTCCGGGCCTTTCCGCCGCCCTCCGGAGGGAGCGGAGCGACCGCAGGGGGGCGGCGGAAAGGCCCGGCGGCTCGGCCCACCTAGGCGGCCTCCGCCAAGGGCTTCGGGCGCGGCGTGCCGTCCGCTTCGTAGCGCCGCAGCAGCCGCGGCCCGTGCCACACCGAGAGGCTGCCGTCCATGTGCCGG
>JAJEIQ010000005.1 GCA_022827905.1 Pseudomonadales bacterium
CCGTCTGCGCTTCGGGCCGGACGGCCATCTCTGGATCGCCACCGGCGATGCGGCCACCGGCACGGTGCCGCAGGACCTGAACTCGCTGGGCGGCAAGGTGCTGCGGGTGAACGCCTCGACGGGCGCCGGAGCGACCGGGAATCCGCTCGCGTCGGCGCCGCGTATCTATACCTACGGCCACCGCAACCCCCAGGGTCTGGCGCTGCGCCCCGGCACGCGGCAGATGTGGCTGGTGGAGCACGGCCCGACCGAGGACGATGAGATCAACCTGCTGGCCGCGGGCGGCAACTACGGCTGGGATCCGGTGCATGCGGGCGATCCGAACAACCCCTACTTCGAGGGCGTCCCCATGACGTTCCTCCAGAGGCACCCTAACGCCGTTGCGGCCAAGTGGTCATCGGGAAGCACGACGCTGGCCGTTAGCGGCGGCATTTTCCTGGAAGGGGACGACTGGCTCGGTTGGGAGGGGCGGCTCGCGGTGGCCTCGCTGAAGGACCGGTCGCTGCGCCTGTTCGAGTTTGACGCCGCCGGCAACCTGGTTAGCGAGGTGAATCTCGCACAACTGCAAAACACCCATGGACGGCTGCGCACGCCGATGCTGGGCTCGGATGGGACGCTCTACGTGACCACATCGAATGGCTCCGGGGACAAGATACTCCGGGTGGCGCCGGCAGCGACAACGCCCGCGGACGCCCCGGCGGTGTCCATCTCCGTTGTATCGGCGGCCGACGAGGGCACCACCGTGCAACTGGCCGCCAGGCTGACCGGCGGCACGTACGACGGATCGCTGGAGTACGACTGGCAGGTGACCGCCGGCGCGCTGAGCGATTCAACTTCCGCCACCCCAAACTGGACGCTGCCGCAGGTCACCGCCCTGAACACACGATATGCCGTTAACCTCGCGGTCACGGCCCGCGGCGCCGGCATTCACGCCAAAAGCGGTACCAGCGACACGAAGAGGGCGAGCCGCTCTGTTGAGGTGCGCAATACCAGCGATCCCTTGCCCGACGCGGCAGTACCGGTGGTGACGATCGACGAGATTCCGATCGGCACCGAGAACACCGCGGTACGACTCGGCGCAACGCCCCGCGGTGGCGCGTACGATGAACTGGAGTATGCCTGGACGGTGGACCGGGGCACGCTCAATGATGCGAGCGCGGCGACACCGAAGTGGACACGTCCGGCTGTGAGCGTGAACACCACCAGCACCGTGCGCCTCACGCTCACCGCCCGCGGCACGGGCACGAGGGCTCGGGACGGCACCAGCGCCACGGCAAAGGCGAGCCGAACAGCCACCGTCCACGATACGGACACCGATCACGGTGACAGCACTGCAAGGGCAACCCAGGTCACGATTCCGGCCATTGTCACAGGCTCGCTTGACACCGTGAGCGACAAGGATGTCTTCCGCATCGACGTCAGGCTTGCCGGAACGCTGGTGCTTCAGACCACGGGGAACACGGACACCTACGGAAGGCTCCTGGAGAGCGATGGGCGGCTTCTGTACTTTGACGATGACAGAGGTTCCGGGACTAACTTCCGCATTTCCACGACATCGCTGGCCGTTGGCGTCTATTATTTGGAAGTGACCGGCCACGGGGGAGATATCGGAAGTTACGGCCTGTCGGTGATGGGCACCGCCAATGACGACGAGGGCGCCGGCGCGCCGCTGGTGTCCATCGATGTGGTTCCAGCGGGGACAGGGGGCGCCACCGTGGGCTTGAGCGCAACCCTGACGGGCGGCCTGTACGACGGGGCACCGGAGTACGCCTGGAGTGTGAGCGGCGGCAGGCTCGACGACCCGGCGTCCGCCACCCCGACCTGGACGCGGCCGACGGTGAGCGCCAACGCCACCCAAACGGTGGAACTGACCGTGACGGTTCGCGGCACCGGCGTCAACGCCCCGAGCGGTACCAGCGACTCGGCATCGGCGAGCCGATCCGCGCTCGTGCGTGCGGCGGCCGGCGACCACGGCAATTTGCGTGAGCACGCCACGACTGTAAGCGTTCCAGGCACGGAGTCCGGCAGGCTCACTGCCGCAGACGTGGACTATTTTCGATTCACGCTCGCCTCTCAGACCGAACTTTCGATCTGGACAACTGGATCCACCGACACCTATGCGCAACTGCAGGATGGAAACGGCGTCACGTTCGCGTGGAACGACGATGCCGGCGCGGGACGAAACTTCAGGATGCTTCGCACTCTGCAGGCAGGCGATTACTTTGTTCGCGTGAGGGGTTACCAACCCCGGGACGGCGGCGCCCGCGCGACCGGCCCCTACACCCTGGGGCTTGGGAGCTACCCCAACTCGCAACCGAGGATCATCGCCAGCAGGGTACCCGGCGCCCAGCAGGCCACCGCGGGCGGCGCGCCGCTGGTGTGGGCCCAGCCCGCGGGCGCATTCGCCGATTCCGACGACGAACGCCTGTGGGTGGAGCCGTCGTCGAGCAACGAAACGGTCGCTACGGTGGCGCTGGAGGGAGCGTCGCTCATCGTCCATCCCCAAGCGGCGGGCACGGCGATCATTACCGCGACGGCGCACGACCCGTCCGGGGGTTCCATGGGGGCCTCTTTCAGCTTGGCGGTCCATGCCCCCACCACTCCCACGCCGACGGCGTCGTTCAATGCGGCGGGCGACACGCTGGCGGTCTCGTTCTCCGAGCAGTTCGCAGCGGGGGAATCACGCGCCTACCAGGCTCGGGTGCGGCAGAGTTCCCCACGCGATGGATGGCGCAGCTTCTGCGACACGGTGACCAACACGGAAACCACGGCCGAGACCGAGAATGTCGAGCTTGACCTCTCGCCCAGTGACTTTTTCGAGCCGGGCGTGGACTACGAAGCGGCCTATCGTTACATCGGCACCTCGTGTTCGGACACTCGATACGGGCACTGGTCCACCGTGGCTGAAGCGACCGCCCCGGGCACCGCATCGTTCGACATCGATCTGGTGTTCCTTGGTTCGCCCACAGCGCGTGTCCGAACTCAGGTGGAGGCCGCGGTGCAGACTTGGGAGAACGTCATCACCATGAGTCTCCAGAACGTCGACTTCTCGAACAATCCTGTTTCTGCGGGCTACTGCATAGGTGGCGCCCCGGCGGTGAACGATGTCGTTGACGACGTGCGCCTGTTCTTGAAGATCGAGTCCATCGACGGACCCTCTGGAACGCTCGGCACCGCCAGCGCCTGCCATTTCCGTCCGCGCTCCGGCATGCCGATCACCGGTTCGATCAGTTTGGATGAGGCCGACTTGGCGAGGATGAGCGATGCCCAGGTGCGCTCCCTCGTTCTGCACGAAATCGCGCATACCCTCGGCTTCAGCCGCTACTTCTTTTACCGGAACAGCCTGATGCGCCAGCCATCCCTGCTCATCGACGCGGAAACCGTCGGCTCGCCCGACACCCACTTCGCCGGCCCGCTGGCCAGGGCCGCCTTCGATGCCGCCGGCGGTTCCGGCTATGCGAGTGCCAAGGTTCCGCTGGAGCGTCATGGCGGTGTCGGCAGCCGGGACGGCCATTGGCGGGAGGATGTGCTCGATCACGAACTCATGTCTCCCAGGATGGATGCGGGCGCCAATCCAATGAGCGCCATCACCATCCAGGCCATGGCGGATCTCGGTTACCAGGTCGATGACACTCAGGCGCAAAGCTATCGGCTGCCGGGCAACTTTGGTTCGACGCAGCTAGGGGCGCAGCGGGGGGAGGTGGTGCGTGAAACCCTCGGAACCTGCACCGTCACCGGCACGCCCGAGGCCTACGACGACAGCCAGGAAGACCAACCGCAACCGAGCGCGGCGCGGATGCGGCCGGTCGGCGGGCAGGAGTCCCTCCCAAAACAGCGCCGCTGAATGCCTGATTGTCCGGAGAGACCGCCTTGCGAAGTTCTCTCAAGGGCCACCCGGCGAACCCTACCCGTCGCCTTCCTCCTCAATGGGCGGTTCAGGACCGGTCACCGAGGGCAGAGCCCTGCCCAGCAAATGGCCAGCGAGGGAGGGAATCGGCATCGCGTAGCGCAAGGGCTCCTCTGCGTCCGGCCCAAGGAAACCACAGGCTTCCGCCGCGGATAGAAAGGCGTCCGCTCTATCCGCCCCCAAGCCAAGGCCGTCACTCAAAAAATCCTCGACATCATCCTTCAACGGGCGGCCTTGAGCCGCCTCGAACACCGGCGCAAGCGCCCGCGCATGGCGCTCAAACCGCCTGCCGCTTTTGTTGAGGCGGTCAATCCGCTCCTGGCATCGCTTCACCCTCGCTTCGTCGCCTAGGGCAATGGCCGCGGCCAGCGATGAATTGCTGGCATCACCCATGTGGTCTTCCGCAAAGGCGGACTTCTCCAACACCGTGCAGGCCGCGTGCAGGTAAGTGTTCAGATGCTGCGGCCAGCCTTCCGCCCGCTCCAGCAACGCCCGCTTCCAAGCGTCGCCGCCTTCCACCCGGTATTGCGCAAAGCAGCGGTTCACGACCATTTCCGCCTCCCTCTCCCCCAAGGCTGGCAGGCGCATGGAGTACCCCCCGGACCTTCGGGACACCCCGACTTCATCCAAGGCAGCAAAGGTGCCCGGCTGGCCGAAGGCACAAAATGACATCGGAGCGCCAGCAGCAAGCCCTTGATGTATGGAGGAAAGCGTCGAGGGGGCGGCCCCCGGCACGGCCTTGGATATTTTCTGGGCTTCGTCGATCATCAGCACGACCTGCCAGTTCGACCATTGCTGGCCGCGCAGGCGATAGGCGTGCTGAATCGTCTCGGGCCGAGGTTCCGTCTTCGCCGCCAAGGAAAATCCCATCGCGGAAAAGCCTCGCGCCTGAATATCCTTTGCAACGGACAACGCATTGCGCAGGGACGCCACGCCCAGGAAGGCAGCCAACCCCTTGGCCGACTCGTCTTGAGAGGCGGGATCTCCGGCCTTCACCAAGTCGTCGGAAAGCTGCAAGGCAATCGCGCCATCCATGGATGCCATGATCTCCGGAGGAGACAGGGCCAAGCCCCCGTCCAACGAAACCGGCAACCACCGCCGCCCGTTTTCCATAGGGGGCAGCCGCTTCATTTCCTCGATGAACTGGCTGCGCAAGGCGGTCTTGCCAGCCCCCGGCGGAGCTTCAACGGCGATGGTGGCATCCTCCTGCACCCCTTCTGACAAGGCGTTGAGAACCTGCCGAAAAACGCCGACCTCCGCTTCGCGCCCGGAAAAGAACGGCTGGCCACCCATCAGGGCCTTTGCCCTGTCCTGATAGGACAGAACACTAGTGTCCGGTTAATACTCGAATAAATTCAATTGGTTAGGGTCCATGTCCTGCCCGGAAGTGTGGTCGGGTTCGAGAAGGCATTGATTTAACGGCATTTTCTCGAACAGGGTGACGGACAGGATCTGTAGCAAAG